>NZ_JAHXZI010000020.1:0-186711 GCF_019429605.1 Actinoplanes hulinensis
ACCCCGTTCCCCGGCTCGGCCGCCGCCCTGCCGGTGCTCGGCGCCGCGGCGATCATCGCCGGCGGCTGCGCGGCACCCCGCGGCGGCGCCGTGGCCCTGCTCGGCACCTGGCCGTTCCAGCAGATCGGCAAATACTCCTACAGCTGGTACCTGTGGCACTGGCCGGTCCTGATGATCGTCCCGCACATGCTGGACGTGGAGCCGAACATCCCGCTCAACCTCGGCCTGTCGGCCGGCGCGCTGGTGCTGGCGATCGGCTCCTACCACCTGGTGGAGAACCCGGTCCGGAACCACGCGTGGGTCAAGAAGGGCGCCCGCCGCGGCATCGCGGTCGGCCTGGCCCTGTCGATGACCGCCGCACTTGTCGCGCAGGTGGGCACCATGAAGCCGCCGCAGCTGGCCAAGGGTGACCCGGCCGTGAACACCGCCAAGGCGGTGGCGGCCGCCGCCGACCCGGAGGCGGAACTCCAGCGGATCATCAGCGAGTCGGCCCGTCTCGGCGAGCTGCCGGTGAACGTCACGCCGAAGGTGCAGCGCGCCCACTGGGACCTGCCGAAGTACTACTCGAGCAAGTGCCACCTGGATTTCGAGGACGTGACCGCCCCCGGCGAGTGCGTCTTCGGTGATCCGGCCGGCAAGGAGACGGTGTACCTGTTCGGCGATTCGCACGCCGCGCACTGGTACCCGGCGATGGACGCGATCGCCAAGGAACATGGCTGGAGGCTGATGGTCCGCACCAAGAGCGCCTGCCAGGCCCCGGTGGTCCGGACGTTCGCCGCCGTCTTCAAGCGCCCCTACGACGAGTGCAGCCAGTGGCGCGACGCCGTCCTCGCCGAGATGAGGCAGGCCCGGCCGAAGATGATCGTGATCTCCTCGAACGGCAACAACAACGGCGGTCTCCTGGACGCGGCCGGCAACCGGATCGACGAGGGCACCGCCGAGGAGCGGGACGCGCTGTGGGTGGCCGGCTGGGCCGCCACCTTCAAGGCGCTCAAGGTCAAGGGCACCAGGCTCGCGATGATCGAGGACACCCCGTGGCCGGGCAAGGACGCCCCCGAGTGTGTGGCGTCCCACTCGAACCGGGCGTCCCGGTGCGCCCGCCCGGCGAACGAGTCGTTCGCCTTCCCGCCGCGGCAGGCGCTGGTGTCGCAGCAGGCCCGTACGAGCGGCGTCACGGTGATCGAGACCCGGCCGTGGTTCTGCGACGACAACGTCTGCCCGATGGTGGTCGGCAACATCCTGACCTGGCGGGACAACAGCCACATCACCACCCGGTACTCGACGATGCTGGCCCCGCTGCTGGAGGCCCGTCTCCCGATCTAGGCGAACGGGCATGGATCGTAGAAGATGAATCCATGCCCGGACCGGGAGAGTCACTCGGCGGGCGATACCGGTTGGAGAACCGGATCGCCGCCGGGGGCATGGGCGAGGTCTGGCGGGCCGTCGACACCGTCCTGGACCGCCCGGTCGCGGTGAAGATGCTGCTGGCCGGGCCTGCCGGGGAGGCGAGTTTCCGCCAGCGGTTCGAGCACGAGGCGCGGGCGATGGCCGCGCTGCGGCATCCGGGTGTCGCCGCGGTGTACGACTACGGCAGCACCGGCGAGGGCGCGTTCCTGGTGATGGCCCGCATCGACGGTCAGTCCCTGGACCAGCGGCTGAACGAGCGCGGCCCGCTGTCTCCCGGCGAGACCATGGCGGTGGTCGCCCAGGCGGGCCGGGCCCTGCACGCCGCGCACCGGGCGGGCATCGTGCACCGGGACGTCACGCCCGGCAATCTGATCATCGAGCCGGACGGCAACGTGGTGCTCGTCGACTTCGGGGTGGCCCGGTCGGCGACGTCGCAGACCCTGACCGGAGCCCGCAACGTCGTGGGGACGGCCTGCTACATCGCCCCCGAGCAGGTGTCCAAGCAGGTGGTCGGTCCGGCCGCCGACCTGTACGCGCTGGGCGCCGTCGCCTACCACTGCCTGACCGGGGCTCCCCCGTTCACCGGCGACGACGCCGTCACGATCGCGCTGCGCCACGTCTCCGAGGAGCCGCCGCCGCTGCCCCCGGCCGTCCCGGCGGCGGTCCGCGAACTGGTCGAGCAGGCCCTCGCGAAGGATCCGGCCTCCCGCGCCCCCTCCGCCGCCGCGATGGCCGCCGCGGCGACGGACGCGGCCGGTGGCGATGAGGTGGTGCGTGCCGCACTTCTGGCCACCGAGCCGGTCACCGCCCCGATCCCGCGCCGGCCGCCCATCCGGACACCGGTCGACGAGAGCCCGGCGATTCCCGCGCGACCCGCACGCTGGCTGCCGATCCTCACGGTCGCACTGACGGTGCTCGCCGTCTCGATGATCGCGCTCACCGTGGCCGATGCGCTCGGCTGGTTCCCGGTCGGGCCCGCGTCGCCCTCGCCCACCCCGGCCGGCTCACCGAGCCCGACCGGCTTCCCGAGCGCGTCCCCGACCCCGTCGCCGTCGGCCTCTACCGTCCGCAAACCGCCACCGGCGACCCGCCCGCGCTCCCCGCGCCCGTCGGCCACCAGCCCCTCCGCCAGCGGCGGCGTCTCGCCCTCCGCGTCCGCCGGCGAGTCCCCCGACGACCCCACGAGCCCCACGCCCGCGGGCCCGTCCGCTGACGCGGGTTGAACTGCCCGGCCGGCCGGACAAGATCAACCGCGGCGGTCACGGCCGCATGCGGATCAAAACCCGGCGAGGGTACGGGGACCAGAAGGCGATTCGTGGCGCCGGACCGGACCGGCCCGGCGCCACTGAGCGGGGCTAGGCGAAGACGTCCTGCTGGTAGCGGCCCACCGCCTCGAGGGACCTCAGCCACGACTCCGCCTGCTCGGCCGTTCCACCGGTGTGGCGGCGGAAGATGCCGTAGAGCTCGTCGCGGACGGCCGGCGCCATCCGGGCCCCGTCGCCGCACAGGTAGATGTGGCCACCGCGTTCCAGCAGCTCCCACACGGCGTCGCCCTGTTCGGCGAGGGCCTCCTGGACGAACCGGTGCGGATGGTCCGGCACCGCCGAGAAGGCCAGGTGCAGGTCGGCCACCCCGTCGGCGGCCCACCGCTCCATCTCCTCGCGGTACAGCCAGTCGTGCTCGGGGTGCCGGCAGCCGTAGAACAGCTTGGCGGGACCGCGATCGGGTAGCAGCGCCCGCTCCTGGAGGAAGCCGCGCAGCGGGGCGAAGCCGGTGCCCGGACCGATCAGGATCATCGGGGTGGCCGGGTCGGCGGGCAGCCGGAACGGCGGTGCCGGCACCCGGACGTGGCCGTAGAAGACGTCACCGGGCGACAGGCGGGCCAGGTACTGGGAGCACATGCCCCGGTACCGGCCGTTGCCGGTGCGGGACGGGCCGTCCACCAGGCCGACCGTGATCGTCACGAGTGACGGGTCGACGGCGGGCGACGACGAGATGGAGTAGAACCGCGGCCGGATCGTGCCGACGAGTTCGAGGAACACCCCGAACGGCAGCTCGACCGCGGGGAACCGTTCCAGCAGGGAGAGCACCGAGACCCGCTTCGCGAGGATCTCGTCGGTGTACGCCTGGCGCGCCTCGGGGGCGTCGGCGGTCCAGACGGCCAGCTGCCGGGTCGTCCACGGGCACTGGGTGTGCTCGGCGAGGACCCCGATCTGACCGCGGGTGGCCGGCTCCTGGAGTTCCACGAAGTCGGTGAGCAGCAGACCGGCGGTGACCGGGATCCCGATCGGCAGGCCGCTGGGCCGCTCACCGTCCTGGCCGAGACGGATCACCAGGTCGCGGGACACCCGGAGCGTGTGCAGCGCCCAGTCGACGAGTTCCGGGTCGTTCTTGGCGTAGACGGCGAGGTGGTCACCGGCGGTGTACTCGACCCCTTCGGGCAGCTGGACGGTGATCGCCCTGACGCCCGGCCGGGGCGCCTCCCGGGTGAAGTCCCACAGCCCGGTGGGGTCGCCGACCAGCTCCTCCACCGACATGATCATGACCGGGTGGGCCTGCCCGGAGACCACGGCGGGCCGGATCTGGTCCTCGCCGAGCACCTCGACCGAGTAGCGCGGCCCGGTGGTGGCGGCCGTCGCGGTCCCGTAGGCGGCGGCGAGTGCCGTCCACAGCCCCTCCAACCAGGTGGTGGCCATGCCGTCGAAGTCGCCGGAGGCGTCGGTCTCGCCACGTTCGACGACCGGTTCCGCGCCTGCCGCCGCGAGCTTCTCGAAAACCCGCTTCGGGTACGCCTGGTAGGTGGCCCATTGGGTGTTGCCGTTGCCGAGGACGGCGAACCTGACGCCGTCGAGCGCCCCGGCCGGGATGTCCAGGTCGTCGAAGGCCTGCGCGTTGTCCGGCGCCTTGCCGTTGTAACTGGACGTGACGACGGTCAGCAGTCCCTCGGTGGGCAGGCCGGCGGCCAGCTCGTCGAGGGTCTGCACGGTCACCTCGAACCCGGAGCGCCGGGCCCGGTCGGCGACCTGCTGGGCGAGGTCCTCGGAGGTGCCGAGGTTGGACCCGTAGGCGACGCTCATCCGTACCCCCGAGGCCTGAACCTCGACCTCGTCGGTGACGGCGGCGACCGACGGCGCGGAGGTGGCGATGCGCTCGTGCTCGTGGCGGAGGCGCAGCCGGAGCCGGAAGTCCTCGGGCTTGATGGTGAGGGTCTGCTTGATGGTCAGCTCGTGGCCCTGCGGGTCGGAGAGCGCGAACCGTTGCAGGATCATGGCGAGCGCGAGCCGGGCCTCGGTGAGGGCGAACTGGCGGCCGATACAGGCCCGCTCACCGTTGCCGAACGGCTTGTACGCGTGCGGGTGGTGCGACGCCTTGCTCTCCGGCAGCCACCGGTCGATGTCGAAGGTCTCCGGGTCGGTCCAGGCCGCCGGGTTGGTGTGCAGCGGCTTGAGCACCACCGCGATCTTCTGGTTCGCCTCGATGGTGTAGCGCCCGCCCAGCGTGGTCGTCTCCCGGGCGGCGAGGCCGATCGCGGTGATCGGCGAGTGCAGGCGCAGCGTCTCGTCGAGGATCCGCGGGATCACGTCGAGCTTCATGATCAGCTCGTAGGTGGGCACGGTGTCGCCGGGCAGGATCCGGTCGACCTCGGCGTAGGCCTGGGCCAGCACGTGCGGGTTGCGCATCAGGTGGTGCAGCGCGAAGGAGAGGGTTCCGCTGGTGGTCTCGTGCCCGGCGATCAGGAAGGTGAGCACCTGGTTGCGGATGTTCTCGTCGGACAGCCGCCCGCCGGTGACCGGGTCGGACGCCTCGAGCATCAGGCCGAGCAGGTCGCGGGTGTCGGAGAGACCGGAGGCCCGCCGGGCCCGGACCACCTCGTCGACCGTCTCCTGCATGATCGCGATGTCGGCCCGATAGGCCGCGTCGGCCTTCTTCTTCAGGCCGGTGACCATCGGGAGCTGGCGGGTCCGGTTCATCGCCTCGGTCAGCGCGCTGCCCATGGCCTGCAGGAACGGGTGCAGCTCCGGCTGCTCGAAGGAGCGGAACCGCTGCCCGAACCCGGCGAGCGTGATGGTGTCGAGGGCGAGCCGGGTCATGTCGTCGGTGACGTCGACCTCGGTGCGGCCGGCCCACGCGGTCGTCAGGTTCTCGGCGATCTCCAGCATCTGCGGGAAGTACGCCTTCATGGACCGCTGACTGAACGCGGGCAGCAGGATGCGGTGTGCCTGGCCCCACACCTCCTCACCCTCACGGGCGGTGAACAGGCCGTCACCCGCGAAGTCGCGGACGTGCGCGAGCGGCGGGTCGATCGGCTTGTAGAAGCGGCTCTCGTCGCAGACCTCGGCGACCAGGTCGGGGTCGTAGACGAAGACGACGTGCCGGCCGGCCAGGTTGAGCTTGAAGAGGCCGCCGGGGTGCTGTGCGGCCAGGTCGGCGAAGAACCGGTGTGTGCCCTCCACCGGAACCTGCAGTCCATTGCCGACGATCGGCAGTCCGCGCGGGGTGGGAATCGGGGCGGTCACAGGGGATCCTCCTCAGCCATACGGTGTATGGCGCTACCATACGGCGTATGGCTGGAAACGGAAGGCAGGGTGATCAACGTCTAACGAAGGACGGGATCCTCCTGAGCGCGCTCAGAATCATCGACGCCGAGGGCGTGGCGGCGCTGAGCATGCGCCGACTAGCGGCTGACCTGGGCGTCAATCCGATGTCGCTCTACCACCACGTGGACAACAAGGCCGCCCTTCTGGACGGCGTCACCCGCCTGGTGACCGATGGGGCCCGGCACATCATGGTGGCCGAGGGCACCTGGCAGGAGCAGTTGCGCCGCCTGGCGTACGAATTCCGGTCGCTCAGCCTGGCCCACCGCAACCTGATCCGGCACGCCTTCGCCTCCGACGACTTCATCCGGAGCGACGGCCCGATGTGGCGTTCCCTCTGCGCCGTCCTGCGCACCGCGGGACTCCTGGAGAGTGAGGTCGAGCGGACCGGCGCGGTGCTCGCGGTGCTCGTCGGCGGGCTCCTGCACACCGAGGTCAACGGCACCATGGGCCGGCTCATCGGGGTCGGCGAGGCGGACGACGCCGGGTTCGCGCTGGCCGTGGATCTGTTGATCGACGGGGTCGCCGCGCGCTGTGAGGTTTCCTCGCCATGAAAGCGTGATGAACCGGCTGTGGATCACCTATGGCATCACGGGTACGATCGGCGACCGATTACCCGGCGGGTGCCGTCGCCCTTCAGCAGGCTTAGGTAGGACATGTCGGTTTCGTACGACACACAACTCCACAGTGCCCGCCCGGAATCCTCTCCGGGGGCACCCGCGCGCTCACACCCAGGATTCCGACCGGACATCGAGGGAATGCGAGCGATCGCGGTCACCCTGGTCGTCCTGTCGCACGCGGGGCTCTCCGGCCTGGCGGGCGGCTACGTCGGCGTCGACGTGTTCTTCGTGATCTCCGGCTTCCTGATCACCACGCTGCTGCTCAAGGAGCTGACCCGGACCGGCCGGATCTCGCTGGCCACCTTCTACGCCCGGCGCGCCACCCGGCTGCTGCCCGCCTCCACAGTGGTGCTGCTCGTCACCGTGACGGCGAGCTGGCTGTGGATGCCGGCCACCCGGTTCAAGTCGATCGCCGCCGACGCGATCTACGCGACCTTCTACGGGATCAACTGGCGGCTCGCGAACGAGGGCGTGCAGTACCTCAACGCCGACGCCGAGCCCTCCCCCCTCCAGCACTTCTGGTCACTGGCGGTGGAGGAGCAGTTCTACCTGGTCTGGCCGCTGCTCCTGCTGATCTTCGCGCTGGCGTGGGGCAAACGCCGTACCCCGGTGATCGTCACCCTCGTCCTGGTGGTCGCCGCCTCACTCACGGTGAGCATCACGCAGACCGCGTCGTCCGCCCCGTGGGCCTACTTCGGAGCGCACACCCGCGCCTGGGAACTGGCCGTGGGCGCGCTGATCGCGGTCGGCGCGGCCCGGCTCGCCGGGCTCCCCCGCGCCCTGGCCGCCGCCCTGACCTGGGCCGGACTGGCCGCCGTGCTGGTGGCGGCGTTCCTCTACGACGAGGAGACCCCGTTCCCCGGCTCGGCCGCCGCCCTGCCGGTGCTCGGCGCCGCGGCGATCATCGCCGGCGGCTGCGCGGCACCCCGCGGCGGCGCCGTGGCCCTGCTCGGCACCTGGCCGTTCCAGCAGATCGGCAAATACTCCTACAGCTGGTACCTGTGGCACTGGCCGGTCCTGATGATCGTCCCGCACATGCTGGACGTGGAGCCGAACATCCCGCTCAACCTCGGCCTGTCGGCCGGCGCGCTGGTGCTGGCGATCGGCTCCTACCACCTGGTGGAGAACCCGGCCCGGAACCAGTCCTGGGTGAAGGCCCGGTCCCGCCGCGGCCTCGCCGTCGGCCTGGCCCTGTCCTCGCTGGCCGCCCTGGTCGCCCAGGCCGGCGCCATGAAGCCGCCGCAGTTGGCCAAGGGCGACCCGGCGATCGACACCACCCAGGTCGTGGCGGCCGCCGCCGACCCGGAGAGCGAGCTGCGCCGGATCATCGAGGCGTCGATGGACACCGGGAAGCTGCCGGCCAACACCACCCCGCGGGTGCAGAACGCGCGCAAGGACAAGCCGTCCTACTACAGCACCAACTGCCACCTGGAATACCTGGAGACCAAGGTGCCGGGGCCGTGCGTGTTCGGCGACCCGGCCGGCAAGCGGACCGTCTACCTGCTCGGCGACTCGCACGCCGCGCACTGGTTCCCGGCCGTCGACGCGATCGCGAAGGAGCGCGGCTGGAAGCTGCTGGTCCGCACCAAGAGCGCCTGCCACGCCGCCTCCGTCCACACCTTCAGCACCGCCCTCAAGCGCACCTACACCGAGTGCCCGGTCTGGCGCGACCAGGCGCTCGCCGAGATCAAGAAGACCAGGCCGTACCTCGTGCTCATCTCGTCGAGCGGCAACGACGGCAACCCGCTGCTGGACGATGACGGCCAGAGGGTGACGTCCGGCGCCGACCAGCGCTGGGCGGACGGGTGGGCGGCCACCTTCCGTACGATCAAGGCGCCGAGGACGAAGCTGGTGCAGATCCGGGACACCCCGTGGCCTGGGCACAACGCGCCGGAGTGCCTCGCCGAGCACTCCCGCAACATCTCCCGGTGCGCCGCCCCGGCCGGCGCCGCGGTCCAGATCCCCGCCCGGCAGCAACTGGTCGACCAGGCCGCGAAGGCCAACGGCGTCCAGGTGATCGACCCGACCGCCTGGTTCTGCACCGCCGAGGACTGCCCCAACGTGGTCGGCAACCTCCTGGTGTGGCGCGACGACGACCACATCACCACCCGGTACTCCGCCATGCTGGCCCCGCTGCTCGGAGCACGCCTGCCGAAGTAGTCCGGTAAACGAACGGAACGGCCACGCCACCGTGCGGAAGCACGGAAGGCGTGGCCGTTCCGTGTTTTGATCCTCCTAGGTTCACACGTCCGAAACTTCCACCTGCGAGCATTCCGGAGCGCTAACAGGAGGTTCCCTTTGTTCCTCAGCCAGCACGAGCAGGAACGCCTGCTCATCCACGTCGCGGCCGATGTCGCCCGGCGCCGCCGCGAGCGGGGCCTGCGGCTCAACTATCCGGAGGCGACGGCCGTCATCACCGCGTTCCTGCTGGAAGGCGCCCGGGACGGGCGGACCGTCGCCGAGCTGATGGACTCCGGGCGCCGCGTGCTCACCCGCGACGACGTCCTCGACGGGGTGCCCGAGATGCTGGCCGAGGTGCAGGTGGAGGCCACCTTCCCGGACGGCACCAAGCTCGTCACCGTGCACGGGCCGATCTCGTGATCCCCGGCGAGGTCCTGTACGGCGAAGGCGACATCGAGATCAACGCCGGCCGTCCCACGGTGGCCCTGACCGTTCGCAACACCGGCGACCGGCCCGTCCAGGTCGGCTCGCACTACCACTTCGCCGAGTCCAACGCGGCCCTGGAGTTCGACCGCGCCGCCGCCTGGGGGCACCGGCTGGCCATCCCGGCCGGCACCTCGGTCCGGTTCGAGCCCGGCATCCCCCGCGACGTGACCCTGGTGGCGCTGGCCGGCGAGCGGGTCGTGCCCGGCCTGCGCGGCCTCGCCGGCGGACCGCTCGACCGGCCGCCGGCCGCTCCCGAGATCGACCCCACCGACATCGAGCCGGCCGGTTCCCTCGACGAGGACGAAGGCGACGGCGAGCACAACGGGAGCCCGCGGTGAGCAATCTTTCGCGCGGCCGCTACGCCGCCCTGTACGGACCCACCGCCGGCGACCGGATCCGGCTCGCCGACACCAACCTGCTGATCGAGATCGAGGAGGACCGCAGCGCCGGGCCCCGGCCCGGTGACGAGGTCGTCTTCGGCGGCGGCAAGGTGATCCGCGAGTCGATGGGCCAGTCCCGCGCCACCCGCGCGGAGGGCACCCCGGACACCGTCATCACCGGCGTCGTGGTGCTCGACCACTGGGGCATCGTCAAGGCCGACGTCGGCATCCGCGACGGCCGGATCGTCGCCATCGGCAAGGCCGGCAACCCGGACACCATGGACGGCGTGCACCCCGGCCTGGTCATCGGCGCCGGCACCGAGATCATCGCCGGGAACGGCAAGATCCTCACGGCCGGGGCGATCGACAGCCACGTGCACCTGATCAGCCCGACGATCCTGGACACCGCGCTGGCGTCCGGCATCACCACGATCATCGGCGGCGGCACCGGCCCGGCCGAGGGGACCAAGGCCACCACGGTCACCCCGAACGCCTGGTACCTCGCCCGGATGCTGGAGTCCCTCGACGCCTGGCCGGTCAACGTGCTACTGCTCGGCAAGGGCAACACGACGTCCACCGAGTCGATGTGGGAACAGTTGCGGGGCGGGGCCGGCGGCTTCAAACTCCACGAGGACTGGGGCACCACCCCGGCCGCGATCGACGCCTGCCTGGGCGTGGCCGACGCGTCCGGCGTACAGGTGGCGATCCACACCGACACCCTGAACGAGGCCGGCTTCGTCGAGGAGACGCTGCGGGCCATCGCCGGGCGGTCCATCCACGCCTATCACACCGAGGGCGCGGGCGGTGGGCACGCGCCGGACATCATCACGGTCGCCTCGCACCCCAACGTGCTGCCGTCGTCGACCAACCCGACCCGGCCGTACACCCGCAACACCCTCAGCGAGCACCTCGACATGCTGATGGTCTGCCACCACCTCAACTCGGCCGTACCGGAGGATCTGGCCTTCGCCGAGAGCCGGATCCGGCCGTCCACCATGGCCGCCGAGGACCACCTGCACGATCTCGGGGCGATCTCGATGATCGGGTCGGACTCGCAGGCCATGGGGCGGGTGGGGGAGGTCGTCATGCGTACCTGGCAGACCGCGCACGTGATGAAGGCGCGCACCGGGGCCCTGCCGGGCGATGGGGCCGCGGACAACAACCGCGCGAAACGCTATGTCGCGAAATATACGATCTGTCCGGCGGTGGCGCACGGCATGGCCGCGCAGATCGGCTCGGTGGAGCCGGGCAAGCTGGCCGATCTGGTCCTCTGGGATCCGGCATTCTTCGGGGTCCGGCCGGCGCTCGTCCTCAAGGGCGGCATGATCGCGTACGCCCAGATGGGCGACGCGAACGCCTCCATCCCGACCCCCCAGCCGATGCTGCCCCGGCCGATGTTCGGCGCGTACGGCGTGGTCCCGGCCCAGACGTCCCTGGCGTTCGTCGCCCCCGCCGCCATCGACGCGCTGCTGACCGACCGGATCGGCGTCAAACGGGCGCTGGTGCCGGTCGGCGACACCCGGTCGGTGGGCAAGGCGGACATGCCGCTCAACGACGCGATGCCACGGATCGAGGTTTCGGCGGACACCTTCGAGGTACGCATCGACGGCGCCGTCATCGAGCCGGAGCCCGTCGCCGAACTGCCCATGGCCCAGCGCTACTTCCTCTTCTGATGGCGGGGCCACGCCAGGTGGGCCGGTCCTCTCGGGGCGAGTGCGCGGTATGAGTCTGGCCACCTTGTTGCTGCTTGCGGATGGGCGCCTGCCCTCCGGTGGGCACGCGCATTCCGGCGGGCTGGAGCCGCAGATCGCCGCCGGGCGGGTGCGTGACATCCGGGAACTCGACGGGTTTCTGCGCGGGAGACTCGCCACCGGTGGGCTCGTGTCGGCGGCGTTCGCGGCCGCGGCCTGCGGGGACGTCGGGCGGGCCGCCGAACTGGATGCCGGGCTCGACGCACGGACTCCCTCGCCCGCACTGCGCAGGGCCTCCCGGGCACAGGGACGTGCGCTGCTGCGGGCCGGGCGGGCGATGTGGCGGCTCGTGGACATCGGGAGGGAACCCCATCAGCCGGTCGCGCTGGGTGCGCTCGCTGCGGCTGCCGGGCTTTCGCCCGTCGAGGCGGCGGTCGCGGCGGCGCACGGCACGGTCACCGGCTCGGCCAGCGCGGCGGTCCGGCTTCTCGGTCTTGATCCGTACGCGGTGCACGCGCTTCTGGCGCGGCTCGCCCCCGAATGTGACCGGATCGCGGCGCTCGCCGCGGAACGGCACGGCGACCCGGTCGACGACCTGCCGGCCGCGGGCGCTCCCCTGCCCGACATCGGCGCCGAGCACCACGCCACCTGGGAGGTGCGTCTCTTCGCATCCTGACCCGGAGGAGAAAATGCACCCTGACCTGGAGGAGAAATTGCACCCTGACCTGCACGAACATGGCCCCGACGAGGTCCCCCACACCCACCCGGAACCCGGCGTGGACCCGCACGAGCCGCTGCACACCGGCGCCCGGGCGCTGCGCGTCGGCATCGGCGGGCCGGTCGGGTCGGGCAAGACGGCCCTGGTCGCTGCGCTGTGCCGGGCCCTCGGCGAGGAGTTGCGGCTGGCCGTCGTGACAAACGACATCTACACCACCGAGGACGCCGACTTCCTGCTCCGCAACGGCGTGCTCCCGGCCGAGCGGATCCGGGCCGTGGAGACCGGCTGCTGCCCGCACACCGCCATCCGCGACGACATCTCGGCCAACCTGGACGCGGTCGAGGACCTGGAGGCGGCACTCGGGCCACTGGACCTGGTACTGGTGGAGAGCGGCGGCGACAACCTGACCGCGACCTTCAGCAAGGGCCTGATCGACCAGCAGATCTTCGTGGTCGACGTGGCCGGCGGCGACAAGGTCCCGCGCAAGGGCGGCCCCGGTGTCACCACCGCCGATCTGCTGGTCATCAACAAGACCGACCTGGCCCCGCTGGTCGGCGCGGATCTGTCGGTGATGGACCGCGACGCGAAGGCCCGGCGTCACGACCTGCCGACGGTCTTCCTGTCCCTGGCCGAGGACCGGCGGGCCACTCCGGTGGCCGACTGGATCCGCGCCCTGGTGGCGACCCGAACCGCCGTCGCCGGTGCCTGACCTCGCCGACCCGGGCCTCCACCCCGGGTCCCCATCCGGGGCCGGGGCCAACTCGCTCCTCCACCTCCCACGCCAACCCGGGGCTGGAGCCGGGGCCAGGGCTGAGGCCGGGGCCGGGCCTGCGGGGGCGAGCCGCTTCATGCGGGCGAGCGCGACCGTCGTGGCCGAGGCGGACGGGCGGGGCGGGACGCGGCTCGCCGTGCTGCGGGGTGAGTCGCCGCTGCTGCTGCGCCGCACCGGGCCACGAAGCGCCGGCGGCACGACGGTGCACCTGGTCGGCGGGGCGGCCGGGCCGCTGCGCGGCGACGGCCTGCGGCTGGACATCGAGGTGGGGCCGGGAGCCGTGCTGGAGATGCTCAGCGTGGCGGCCTCGCTCGCCCTCCCCGGCCGGCCCGGGCCGCCGTCCCGGCTGACCGTCACCGCGACGGTCGCGGCCGGGGGCGCGCTGCGCTGGCTGCCGGAGCCGCTGATCGCGGCGGCCGGGTGCGACCACATCGCGGTGACCAGGGTCGACGTGGCCGACGGCGGCACGCTCCTCTGGCGTGACGACCTGGTCTGCGGGCGGCACGACGAGCCGTCCGGCGCGGTCCGGGCGGACACCACGATCCGGTACGCCGGGGTCACCCTCTACCGGCACGAACTCGCGGTCGGGCCGGGCGCTCCGGGCTGGGACGGCGCCGCCGTGCTCGGCGGCGGCCGCGCGGTGGGCACGCTGGTGGCCGCCGGTTCCGGCCTCCCGGAGCCGGGCGTGGCCGGCCCGAACGCGGCGGTGATGCCGCTGGCCGGGCCGGGCGTGCTGGCCACGGCGGTCGGCGCCGACATCCGCGAGGTGCAGGCCGCCCTCGATCCGCTCTGCCACCGCTGAGGGGCACGAAACACCAGCTGCGCGGCCGGTCAAGCGTGGGTGGGCAGGCCGTCGAGGACCCGGTGCAGGCCCCAGAGGTACTGGTCGGTGCCGATCCAGGTGGCGGTGACGTCGACGGCGGCCGCCGTGCGCGGGAACATCGCCGCCGGGACCTGGGACATCGCCGCACGCCGGGCGGCGATGCGGTCCTCTTCGGGGGCCAGCGCGCCGGCCCGCGGCACGTCGGCCACCTCCAGGGCGATCGCGCCCAGGACATAGACCATGATCAGGTACGCGCCGCGCGCCGCCTCCGCCGCGGAGAGCCCCGCGCGAGCCAGCAGGTCGAGTAGCCGCTCACCGAGCAGCAGCGCCTCCGGCCCGTTCATCGCGCCGCCGAGCAGCAGTGGAACGGCTCCCGGATGGGCGGTGAGCCGCCGCCGCAGGTCGAGGGCGAGCGCCTCCAGGTCGGTCCGCCAGTCACCGCCGCCCGGTGCGGCCCGGTTCAGGTCGCCGAGCAGCCGTTCCACCAGAGCCTGCTCGATGGCCGACTTGTCCGGGAGATACGTGTAGACCGAGTTCGGCGACACTCCGAGGACCGCCGCGATCCGCCGGATCGAGGCCGCGCCGGGCCCGTCGGTGTCCAGCAGGGTCAGCGCCGCGTCGAGCACGGCCTGTTCGGTGAGCGCGCGTTTCGGTCCGGGCCGGCGTCTGGGCTCGGTCACTGGCCACCCCCTTGACTTATCTCCGCACACCGTACAGCATTCGCTGCATGAAGACTCTGCACGGCGTACAGAATTGGACCGGCGTCCTTCTGCTGGCCTCGGCGGCGGGTTTCACGGTGGCCTCCAGCGTGCTGTCGGCCACCTTCGACTGGCCGGACATCCTGCGCGAACCGGCTCCGGTGGTGCTCGCCTCGTTCCACGCCGGGGGCCCGTCGCTGGTCTGGACGTGGTTCGCTGTCGCATGGACGTACGCGCTGGTGGGCGTACCCATGTCGATGATGTCGGCGGCCCTGGGGCGCGGCACGGACCCGGCGTTGCGGACGGCCGGCGCGATCGGTGCGGCCTCCGCGCTGCTGTCCCTGATCGGTTTCCTGCGCTGGGTGTTCGTGGTGCCCGCGCTGGCCGGCCCGTGGGCGGAGGGCGACGCGGCGACCCGGCCGGCGCTGGAGGCGGCCTGGACGGCACAGCACCAGTTCGGCGGCGCGCTGCTCGGCGAGCATCTCGGGCAGGTGCTGGCGATCGTGTGGTCGGCGACGGTGAGCGTGGTGGCGCTGCGGTCCGGCGTGCTGCCCCGCTGGATCGGCTGGTCGGGGCTGAGCGCGTCGGCGCTCTACCTGTTCAACCAGGGTGACGTGCTGGCCACCGCGGTGCCGGGCTTCCCGGTGTGGGAGCCGGCGGGACTGATCGGCAGCACCGCCTGGGGCCTGTGGCTCGCCGCCGTCGGGGTGGTTCTGATCGTTCAGCGGCGCGGCGCCTCGGTCGGCTCGATCCGCGCCGCCCGGTACGCCGGATAGGCCCCGGCCGGCACGAGGAGAAGGCTGCCGTCCACTTCGTCGCGCGGCCGGCCGGCAGTCCCGGACCGAACGATCACAGGAGCCGGAGATGTCGGTGGGTCGGCCCAACGACGCTCCGTCGAGTTCGGAGCGGATCGGGCGCGGAATTCCGGCGTGGCCGGATCCGCGCCCGTCGGCGAGGTCAGGCGGCGACCGCGATCGGCACGCCGTGACTGTCGGTCAGCGCCAGCCGGGTGTGGAGGCTCCCCTGCTGGGCCACCTTCGCGAAGTACTCGCTGCGCCGCCGCTGGAGGCAGCCCTTCCGCGTCCGGGGTCCTCCCGCGGCCACGGTGAGCAGTTCCGGCGCGAGCGAGGAGTTGAGGCCCTCCCGCAGCAACCGCAGCGCCTCGGTGCGCAGCTGCGAGATCCGCGACTCGGTGACCCCGAGCCGGGCGGCCACCTCGCTCAGCGGCTGCTCCTGGAGGAACGACTCCTCCACCACCTGGCGCAGCCGCTCGGGCAGCGCCTGGATGGCCTGGTGCAGATAGCCGAGGCGTTCCCGCTTGAGCAGCAGGTCCTCGGGCCCCTCGGAGGTCTCCGGCACCATCTCCTCGGCCGCGCCGGTGGGGAAGCCCTGGAGACTGAGCAGGGAGGCTTTCTGGACGTCGTCCTCGACGCTGGCCAGCTCGGAGATGCCGATGCCGAGCATCTCGGCGACCTCGGCGTCGCTGGGGGTGCGCCCCAGAGCGGCGGTGAGTTCCTGACGTGCGGTGGTGGCGCGCCGGGCCCGTGCCCGTACCGATCGGCTGGCCCAGTCCTGTCCGCGGAGTTCGTCGAGCAGGGCGCCCCGGATCCGGACGGCGGCGAAGCGGTGGAACGGGATGCCGCGGGTCACATCGAACGAGCGGGCGGCGCTGAGCAGGGCCGCGAAACCGGCGGACGAGAGGTCGTCCGCGTGGACATGGCCGGGCACCCGGTTAAGGAGCTCCCGGACCAGATGGCCAACCATCGGCATGTTTTCGCGGATCAGGTCCTCGATGTCGTGCCCCGACGGCGCATCGTGGCCGGTGCCGATGGTGGCGGGGAGTTCGGTCGTGGCGGTCACGTAGTCCTCCTCGCTTGTACTAACCGGCTGGTGAAACCAGCTGACAAGGAGAACAGTGGCCGCCGTAGGGTGCAGCGGCGGCCGAACTCGGTTGCATTTGTGGAGTTTTTTCACGAAAAACCTCAGCCCGGTGGGGACCATGACGGACCGGCGAGGTTTAAACACGGAACCCGGCCGCGATCACGGCCGGGTTCAGGAACAACGAGGGGGCGGCTTCAGTGCAGCACCGGCATGCGCGGCGGGGCCAGCACCTCAGCCAGCGCCGCGTGCACCCACGCCATCCGCCGCACCGCGGCCTCCGGGTGGTCGCCGAACTCGGTTGCCACACCGGCAGCACAGCCGTCACTGCCGTGGCGCAGGATCATCATGGTGATCGCCTGCTCCACGGACGCCCGCGTCGGGCTTTCGGACGGCTGCAGGTACGAGACGAACAGCGCCTCGGCGGCCAGGTCCTTCACTGTGCTGAACATTTGTCGAACTCCCCGATGTCGACGACCTGCTTGGAATCGGCTGACACCACGTGGTAGCCGGACTCTCGCCCATCATCCACTCGGGTGCCACATGGGCCGGCAGCCACGCCGCGCCAAAATGCCGCAATCCGGATGACCGGAGTGGAGCAGAAGCGCCTGTCGGTCCCGTTCACCGTAACGCGGTCGCCGGCTCGCCGGCCTGTGGTTTTCCGGGCCGAACGGGCCGAACGGCCCGTCTTTCGGTCATCCGCCCCCGGTTCCTCCGGCGCAATCCGGATCCGCCGAGTCGCAATCCTCGTCGAGCGACGTGCCCGGGGCGGGCGGCTTGGTCGGGTCGGTCGGGTCGACGATGCCGCCCGGGTTCGACGGGCCCTCGGACGACGGCACCGACGGCTCGATGGTGTCCGACGGGTCGGTGCCGCCCGGGGCCGACGTCTTCGTGGTGCTGGCGCCCGGGTCCGGTTTGACCGTCGCCGGCTTCGAGGTGGTCCGCGTCGGCGTCGGCGTGGTGGTGATGTGCACGCTGCCGCTGGGCCCGATCGAGATGCCCGGCGAGGTGGTCGGGTCGCCGAGGCGCACCTGACCGTCGGAGAGGATTTCCACCGGGCGGGACGGCTCGCCGGGTTCGGACGACACGTACGTCTCGCAGGTCTGGTTGTTGAGCTTGAAGACCAGGGGCGCCTGGTTGCTCTCGGTGTAGCGCCCGGTGATCTGCATCGTGGTGGTGCGCTGCGGGGCGATCACCGTGGTCGAGGCGACCCGGACCTCCCGGTCGTCCTGCTTGAGCAGGACCTTCCCGTTGCCGGACAGGATCTGGTCGCCGTTCATCAGGAACCACAGGCTCCACCCCTGGACCGGGGTGTCGTCCCGGTTGGCGAGCGTCACCTGGGCCTTGAACCTTCCGCCGGTGTCGGACCAGACGGCGTAGCTCACCACGCACTGACCGGCCGGGGGCACCACGGTGGGCTGCGGCGTCGACGCGCCGGCCGGGGTCTTCTCGGACTGGCCGATAGCCGTCCAGCCGTAGGTGAGGCCGCTCAGCACGGCGACCGTGCCGGCCACCACCACGACCCGGCGCAGCCGGACGTGGTTGCGGTTGGTGGGACGGCCGCCGGCCGGGACCGGCGGTGGGCCGCCGGCGCCGGGCCGCAACGGCGGTGCGGAGGAGGCCCGGGCGGGCATCCTCTCGAACGGCTTCGACGACGGCTCGGTGGGGCCCGCCGGGACGGTCGGGCCGGGCGAATCCGGGTCGGTCACCTCACCGGCCGCCGAGGCCGCCGCGGCGGCCGCCGGGCCGAAGCCGGAGTACGGGTACCCCGACGGGAGGATGAAGGTGTCCTCGCCGTCCTCCCAGCCCGCCTCGAAGCCGGAGGTGACCATCGGGGCGCTCGCCGAGGCGCCGGCCAGCACGTGCGCCAGCTCGGCACTGGACGGCCGGTCCGCCGGGTGCTTCTCCAGGCAGCGGGCGACCAGCGCCTCCACCCCGGACGGCAGGCCGTCGACCGGCGGCAGCGGGTCGGGCTCGGTGTACTGATGGGCGCGCAGCAGGGCCGTGGTGGTGCCGACGTCCCACGGCAGCTGGCCGATCAGCATCCGGTAGATCAGCAGGCCGACCGCGTAGACGTCGGTGGCCGGGCTGACCACGCCGCCCTCCAGGCGCTCCGGCGCCAGGTAGGCCGGGGTGCCCATCAGGCTGCCGTCCGGGTCGGTGTCGTTCTCCCCGATCAGCGCCGAGATGCCGAAGTCGACCACCTTGGCGCCGCTCGGGGTGAGCATCACGTTGGCCGGGGTGACGTCGCGGTGCACGATGCCCCGGGCGTGCGCCGCCGCCAGGGCCGCCGCGACCTCCGCGGAGATCCGCACGGCGGTCGGCCACTTCAGCATCCGCACCCGGGCCAGGACGGCGGCCAGGGACTCACCGTCGACGAGTTCCATCACGACATAGGGCACCGGCTCGCCATCCACCGTGGTGGCCTCGCCGTAGTCGTACACATTGGTGATGTTGGGATGCGTCAGCCGCGCGGCGGCCTGGGCCTCCGCGCGCAGCCTGCGCCGGAACGAGGGGTCCGCGCTCGTCGACGGCGGCAGGACCTTCACCGCGACCTGCCGCCCCAGCACTTCGTCGAACCCTCGCCAAACCACTGACATCCCGCCGGCACCGAGGCGCTCGACCAGTCGGTAACGACCGGCGAGCAACCCCGAACCGGGCAGGTCCGTCGTGCTCATGTGCCCCCACATGCGCGCTTCGAGAAGATCGCCGGACCGCACCGCCATGCTGCCCGACGCCGGGCGAGTCGGGCCCACCATCGGACTCCGAGCATCCCCCATCGACGGCGAGGATGTTAGTCCCAATCGGTCACCAGTTCGACCCATCACCAGGCGATCTACCTGCGCATCATTACCGTCAGTTCGGTCACGGAAGCCGCTCGTACGGGTTACCGCACCGTGCGGGAAAGGGCTTTCCGCCACCAGGCCGCCACATAGCGCCACGACGATGGGCAGCGAATGCCCGCTTCGTCGGAACTTTCACTCTCAACCTTCCGGGTGAGTCCACTCCGGAGGCGTTCACGATCGGTCAACACTTCACTACAGAGAGAGATCAAGTCTGTCCTTGATCTGTCAATGTCGTCACCCTCGCGCCGGGAGTCCGGTGAGCTCGCGGGTCACGTGCGGAACCGCCCCGGCGGCCCGCGACGACAGTGACGTGACCCCGCTCAGCACCGGCGCCCCGCCGCCCGGCACCGCGCCCAGCTCGGCGAGGTGGGCCCGCATCGGCTCCCACTTCTCGTAGATCACCAGGACCACCTCGCCGGGCCCGGCCAGCCGCAGCGCCGCAGCGACCGCCGAGCGGTAGCCGTCCGCCCGCACCGCGGTCAACTGTGGGCGGCGGGCCCGCATCTCCCGCTCGATGAGCGCCACGACCTCGCCGGCCGGCCGGCCCTGCCGGTCCTCGTCCTCGTAGAGCACCACCCGGGTCAGGCCGTCCGCCAGAACCTGCGCCGAGGCGGCCAGAAGGTCCTCGCGCCGGTCCCCGGGCAGCGTGACCGCGGCCACGCAGCGTTCGGCGCCCCACAGCCGGTGCAGCGTCCGCAGCGTGGCGGCCAGCGCGGCCGGGTTGTGCGCGTAGTCGACGAACACCGAGACGTCGCCGACCCGGAACAGGGTGCCCCGCCCGGGGTTCTCGACACTCGGGTCGAACTCGGCGAGCCGGTCGGCCAGGTTCTCCGGACGGGCGCCGAGGGCCCGGGCCGCGGCGATCGCGGCGAGCGTGTCGGCGGCCACGTGCAGGGCCGCACCGCCGTACGCCCCCGGCACCTCGGCCAACCGCATCAGCGGCGTCCGCCGCGCGCCGGTCGCCTGCACCAGCCAGCCGTCGTGCAGCACGTACGCCGCCCCGCCACGGGCCAGATGCTCCCCGAGCACCGGGTTCCCGGCGTCCAGACCGAACCAGATCAGGCGCTTGCGGTCCGCCCGTACCCGGGGCCGGCCGGCCAGGCTGCGCACCCACGGATCGTCGGCGTTGAGGACCAGCGTCCCGCCGTCCCGGACCCGCTCGGCCACCACCGCCTTGACGTGCGCCAGGTCCTCGATCGAGTCGAGCCCGTCCTGGCCCAGGTGGTCGGCCGTGATGTTGGTGATCACCCCGACGTCGGACCAGTCGTAGCCGAGCCCGCGCCGCAGCAGCCCGCCCCGGGCCGTCTCCAGGACCGCCACCTCGACCTGTGGGTCGCCGAGCACCATCTGCGCCGACCGCGGCCCGGTGGCGTCCGCGACCTGGATGATCCGGCCGTCGATGGAGACCCCGTCGGTGCTGGTCATGCCGACCCGCATGCCGCTGCCGCTGAGCAGGTGGGCGGTCAGCCGGGTCACCGTCGTCTTGCCGTTGGTGCCGGTGATCGCGACGGCCGGGATCCGCCCGTCCGAACCGCCCGGGAACATGGCCCGGACGATCGCGTCGCCCACGTCGCGGGCCCGGCCGTGCACCGGCGCCAGGTGCATCCGCAACCCGGGTACGGCGTTGACCTCGATCACCCCGGCGGTGGCCTGTTCCCCGGTGGGCGGCACCGGCGCCGCGATGTCCGGCAGACGCAGATCGATCCCGGCGATGTCCAGGCCGACCAGGGCGGCGACCCGCCGGCAGAGCCGGGTCACGTCCGGGTGCACCTGATCGGTGACGTCCCGGCTGGTGCCGCCGGTGGACAGGTTCGCGGCATCGCGCAGCCGGACGACCCGGCCCTCCTCCGGAACCGACTCCGGTGTGTGCCCGGTACGGCGCAGCACCTCCTCCACCGCCTCGTCGAGGACGATCCGGGTCAGCACCCGGGAGTGGCCGGCGCCCCGGCGCGGATCGGCGTTGACCCGCCCGACCAGCTCGGCGATCGTGGCCCGGCCGTCGCCGACGACGTGCGCGGCGACCCGTTCGGCGGCCGCCACCACCTCGCCGGACACCACCAGCACGCGGTAGTCGCGGCCGGCGAGGTGCCGCTCCACCACCACCTCGCCGCCGATCGCGGCCCAGGCGCGCTCGACGGCGTCGGCGGTGTCCAGGTGCAGCGCCACGAGGTGCCCCTGCCGGCCGTGCCGGGGCTTGACCACCACGGGGGCGCCCAGTTCACCGAGGAGTCGAACAGCGTCGCCTGCGGTGGCGGCCACCCCGCCGGGAGCGACCGGGATGCCCGCCTCGTCGAGCAGCCGCCGGGTGACGTGCTTGTCCCCGGCGATGTCCACGCCCACGGCGCTGGTCCGGTCGGTCATGGCCGCCCAGGCCAGCCGGCGGCGGTGGCCCCAGCCCAGCCGCACCAGGCTGAGATCGTCGAACCGTTCCACCGGGATGCCTCGAAGGCGGGCGGCCGCGATGATCGACCGGGTGCTGGGCCCGGTGGCCTCCCGTTCGGCCAGCTCGGCCAGCCCGGAGAGCCGCTCGGCCAGGGTGCGGGCCGACGGCCCGGAGCCGCTGTGCACCTCCAGGACCAGCCCGATCGCGGCCTCCAGCAGCTCACCCGGCACCGACGATTCGGGCGACTCGTCCACCGGACATTCGATGATCACGTCGTAGACCCCGGGCCGGTCCGCCGCGACGGTCCGCCCGAAGCTGATGTCCCGTCCGATGAGCTGGGACAACTCGATGCAGACGTGCTCGCTGACGTGGCCGAAGTAGGTGCCGTTGCGCAGCCGGCTCACGAACCCGCCGGGCACTCCGGCGGCGCAGTGGTGCTCGGCCAGGCCGGGCACCGCCCGCAACAGGCGTTCGGTGAACCCGGTGACGTCGGTGGTCTCCTCGCCGGCGAGCTCACCGAGGTCCACCCGGGCCACCACGGCGGGCCGGGACAGGTAGACGTTGGGTCCGCGCAGGCGGCGGAGGCTTTCGATCTTCATGCGGCTGGTTCCCGTTCTGGGGGCGGGCCGGTGCCGGGTCGGCGGCCCGAGAGGTGGAAGGTGCAGCCGGCCGGCAGCACGTGGATGCGGGCGCCGGCGAGCGTGATCGGCCCGGCCGGCGGAACCCGGATGTCGGTCGCGGCGCCGGCGTCGACCACCGTCACCGCTCCACTGCCGAGGACCTCGAAGGTGTCGCCCCCGGTCAGGATGGCGGTGTCCTCGTCGATGCCCACGCCCAGTTCGTGCGGGTAGCGGGCCACCGCGCTGAGCAGCCGGTTGAGCCGCCCCCGCTCGGCGAAGTGCTGGTCGATCAGCACGCACGGCAGGAATTCGAGCCCCGGGCCGGTGCGCACGCTGTCCGCGGCCACGCCGGGGCGCTCCCCGCCGATGATCATGGTGGCGGACATCACCGCGGCGCCCGCGCTGGTTCCGGCGAGCACCACCCGCCCTTCACCGACCAGGGCGTGCAGCAACGTGTCGGTCGCGGTGCCGCCCAGCACGCCGGTGATCCGCTCCTGGTCCCCGCCGGTGAAGAAGACACCGGTCGCGGCACGCAGGACGGACTCGGTCTCCGGCGCGTTGGCGGCGGCCCGGTGAGCCAACCTCAGCGCGCGGACGTCCCCCGCGCCGAGGCCGGCGAATCTCTCCCGGTAGGCGGACTCGGTGCTCTCCGGGGACTCACTGGCCGTGGCGATGACCACGATGCGCGCGGCCCCCGATCCGGCGAGCTCCACGAACCTGCCGAGCAGCTCGGAACCGGCCGCGCCACCCATGATCAGCAGCCGCCCGTGGCGCGGATCGGCGTCTGCGTCCACCGCCCCTCCTCAACAGAGCCTCGAGCTACTGTTGAGGTTAATCGGAACAAATCCGAAACAACCGCCTAATCCAGGAGCCTGCCTAGGCGTACCGGTGGTTTCGGGCCTCTCTCCTCTCCTCGAAGCGCGCGGCCTGCGCCTCCAGCTCGCTCATCTGCGCCGCGAGTTGCTCGCGTGCCCGCTCACCGTCACCACGCAGATCGGTACGGTCCCAGACGTTCCACTGGCGCAGCACCGGCGCGAGCACCTCGTCCCGGTGCTGGCGCAGGTCGTAGATGCCGGCCAGCGCGATGGCCACCGCCTTGCGCCCGAAGCCCGCGATGTTCGCCCCCGGCATCCGGAAGCCGGCGGCGACGTCGGCGACCGCCCGCATGGCCCGGTCCGGCTCCAGCTCGAAGGCCGCACTGAGCAGGTTGCGGTAGAAGACCATGTGCAGGTTCTCGTCGGCGGCGACCCGGGTCAGCAACTGCTCGGCGATCGGGTCGCCGGTGGCCCGGCCGGTGTTGCGGTGCGAGATCCGGGTGGCGAGCTCCTGGAAGGCGACGTACGCGATGGAGTGCAGCACGTCGCCGTCGTGCCGGTTGACGTAGCCGGACTGCATGTGCTCCATGCGGGCGCGCTCCAGCTCCACCGGGTCCACACCACGGGTGACGGTCAGATAGTCACGGATCGCGATGCCGTGCCGGCCCTCCTCGGCGGTCCACCGGTGCACCCAGGTGCCCCAGGCGCCGTCCCGGCCGAACAGGGTGGCGATCTCGTGGTGGTACGAGGGCAGGTTGTCCTCGGTGAGCAGGTTGACGATCAGCGCGGTACGGGCGGCGTCCGGCAGCTTCGAGTCGTCCGGCCGCCACGCCTCGCCACCGAGGAGACCGTCGAAGGTGCGGCCCTCGCTCCACGGCACGTACTCATGGGGGAACCACTCCTTGGCGAGCGCCAGATGCCGGTCGAGGTTCGCGGCGACGACGGGCTCCAACTCGAGGAGCAGGGCGGTCTGGTCCAGCGGCATCCCCTCAAGGTAGCCGCCGGACCGTCCTGATATGACTCTTAGTCAGCGCGCGGACACGTTCGGGTGGAGGTCGTCGGGCGCCGGCTGCCAGGTCCCCGCATCCGCCTCGACCTGCTCACCTGAGCGGATGTCCTTCACCGTGTCCGGCTCGCCGGGGAACCACACGTACGGAATCCCGCGCCGGTCGGCGAACTGGATCTGCTTGCCGAACTTCGCGGCGGACGGCGCCACCTCGGTCGGGATCCCCCGCCCACGCAGGGCCGCCGCGATCCGGTCGCACTCGGCGCGCCGGTCGTCGCTGGGCAGGGCCACCACGACGCAGGTCGGCACCGACCGGGAGACGGTCAGCGCGTCCTGGCCGAAGAGCAGGCCGAGCAGGCGGGACACTCCGATGGAGATGCCGACGCCGGGGAAGCGGGTGTTGCCCACCGACGCCAGGTTGTCGTAGCGCCCGCCGGAGGTGATCGAACCGAACCGCTCGTAGCCCTCCAGCAGGGTCTCGTAGACCGTGCCGGTGTAGTAGTCCAGCCCACGGGCGATCTTGAGTTCGGCGCGGACCAGGCTCGGCGAGTGCTCGTTGGCCGTCTCCACCACCTGGAGCAGCTCGGCGAGACCCTCGTCGAGCATCGGGTCGGTGACGCCGAGGGCCCGGACCCGGTCGGCGAACGAGCCGTCGGTGGCCGAGATCTCCGCGAGCCGCAGGCACTGCGCGGCCTGGGAGTCGGTGGCGCCGGCGGTCTCCACCAGGGCGGCCGCCACCTTCTCCGGGCCGATCTTGTCGAGCTTGTCGACCGTACGCAGGACCTGCGCCGTGTCCTCGAGACCGAGGCCGCGGTAGAAGCCCTCACAGATCTTGCGGTTGTTGACCAGGATGGTGGCCCGCGGGATCGGCAGCGACCGGAACACGTCCCCGATCACCAGCGGCATCTCGGTGTCGAAGTGGAACGGCAGCGTGTCCCGGTTCACCACGTCGATGTCGGCCTGGAGGAACTCGCGGTAGCGGCCCTCCTGCGGGCGCTCGCCGCGCCAGACCTTCTGGATCTGGTAGCGCCGGAACGGGAACTGGAGCTTGCCGTGGTTCTCCGTGACGAACCGTGCGAACGGGACGGTCAGGTCGAAGTGCAGGCCGAGCTGGTCCTCCCGCTTGGCGCCCTCCTCCTCCTGGAGCCGGTGCAGCAGGTAGACCTCCTTCGACGTCTCGCCCTTGGACAGCAGGATGTCCAGCGGCTCGACGGCGCGGGTCTCCAGGGGAGCGAAGCCGTACAGCTCGAAGGTGGACCGGATCCGGTCGAGCACCCGCTGCTCGATGATCCGCTGCGACGGCAGCCACTCGGGGAAACCGGAAATAGGCACGTGAGAATCTCCTACAGGAAGCGGCCGGGCGCGGCGATCAGTTCCCGCAGGTACGGGTTCGACGCGCGCTCACGGCCGATGGTGGTGGCCGGTCCGTGGCCGGGCAGCACGACGGTCTCGTCGGCCAGCGGCAGGATCTTGTCCCGCAGGCTGGCCATCATCGTCGGGGTGCTGCCGCCCGGCAGGTCGGTGCGCCCGATCGACCCCGCGAAGAGCACGTCCCCGGAGAAGCAGATCTCCTCCGACGACTCGCCCGGCAGGCGGAACAGCACCGACCCGCCGGTATGGCCGGGCGCGTGGTCGACCGTCACCTCGACGCCCGCGATGGTCAGGGTCGCGCCGTCGGTGAGCTCCGCGACGTCGTCGGGTTCGGTGTACGGCAGGCGGCCGCCGAACAGGGCGGTCAGGTCGGTGCTCAGCCCCTTGGCCGGATCGGCGAGCATCTCCCGGTCATCGGGGTGCACGTAGGCCGTGATGCCACGGGCCCCGCAGACCGGCGCCACCGAGAAGGTGTGGTCCAGGTGGCCGTGGGTGAGCAGCACCGCGGCCGGTGACAGCCGGTGCTCGGCGAGGATCTCCTCGAGCTGATCCAGCACGCCGATCCCCGGATCGATGATCAGGCACTGCTCCCCCGGACCGGCGGCGACCACATAACAGTTGGTGCCGAAGGCCTGGGCCGGAAAGCCGGTGACGAGCACGGGGTCAGCCTCTCGCGGGGGTGGGTGCGAATCGTAACGAGAGTAGCCGGGCGGGCGCACGCCACTTTCTCAGGAGGTACCCGTACACTCTTGCGGGTCGTGTGGCGTGCCGCACCCCTTGACATGTACCGGGAAGGGACAGCGTTCGGTGGCTTCCAGCAAGGACCGGCAGCGCAAACTCGCGCGGGCGAAATACGATCGGCAACAGGCCCGCCGGGCTGACCGCGAGCGCCGTCGTCGCCGGATCTCGGCGGGCGTCGGCGCCACTCTGGCAGTGCTCCTCATCGCCGTCGGCGGCGCCTGGATCGGTGGCGCGTTCGACAGCGACGAGCCGGCCGACACCACCGCCGCGGACGTCTGCCTGTGGACTCCACAGAACGCGCAGACCAACCCCGACCTCAAAGAGGTCGGCACCCCGCCCACCAAGGACCTGCCCCAGGAGGGCACCGAGACGATGACGGTCACCACCGACAAGGGTGAGCCGATCGTGGTGAGTCTCGACGTGGCCAGCGCCCCGTGCGCCGCGGCCAGCTTCACCCACCTGGCCGGGAAGACCTTCTTCGACAACACCCAGTGCCACGAGCTCACCACCGAGGGCGCGCTGCGCTGCGGCGACCCGAGCGGCACCGGTCAGGGCGGGCCGACCTACAGCTTCTACGACGAGAATCTTCCGGTGCTGCCGGAGCCCGCGCCCAGCGCGAGCGCCGCCCCGGCAGCCCAGGTGGTCTACCCGAAGGGCACGGTCGCTCTGATCGGCAACCCCAAGGGCAGCAACGGCAGCCAGTTCCTGATCTTCCACAAGGACTTCACCCCCACCGACGAGCCGCAGTACTCGATCATCGGCCAGGTGACCGGCGGGCTGGACACGCTCGCCGCCATCGCCAAGATCCCCACGGTCGACGACTCCGCCGGTAACAAGGTCAAGCCCAAGGACAAGATCACCATCAAGACGCTGACCATCGGTGCGGCCGCCAGCGCGGCTCCCTCGGCGAGCGCCCAGTCGTGACTTCGAAGGACGAGAGCAGCAGCATGGAGGAGACCGTGTCGTCGATCAAGGACCGGCAGCGCGCGGCAGCGCGGGCCCGGCTCGAGAAGGAGATGGCCGAGCGCTCGGCGGCCGCACGCAAGCGCCGGCAGCGCCAGGCGATCTTCGGCTCGGCGGCCGCGGTGATCCTCATCGCCGGAGCGGCGTTCTTCGTCATCCGCGCCCTGAAAAAGGACGAGAAGACCGAGGCGGCCGGCCCGCCGGCGGGCACGGTGAACTGCACCTGGACCCCGGTCGACGAGGCCGGCGGCGGCAAGGTGAAGGACGTCGGCCTGCCCCCGGCCAACGTGCCGAACACCGGCTCCGCCGTGCTCACCCTCGACACCGGCCTGGGTGTCATCGCGGCCGACATCGACCTCGCCAAGACCCCGTGCACCGGTGCCAGCTACAAGCACCTGGCCGAGCAGAAGTTCCTCGACAACACCAAGTGCCACCGCCTGGTGAACAAGGAGGGCTTCCGGGTTCTCCAGTGCGGTGACCCGTTCGCCACCGGCGAGGGCTACCGCGACACCGACGGCCAGGGCGGCCCGAGCTACACCATGGCCGAGGAGAACCTGCCGACCGACACCGAGAAGCCGTACCCGGCGGGCTCGATCGCGATGGCGAACACCGGCATGCCGAACAGCACCGGCAGCCAGTTCTTCATCGTCGCCGAGGACACCCAGCTCCCGGCGAACTACACGCTGCTCGGCACCATCACCAAGGGCCTCGACATCGTGAAGGACGTGGTCAAGGCCGGCGACGACGGCAAGTTCGAGCCGAGCCCCGGCGGCGGTCGCCCGAAGAAGGAGCTCCTCATCAAGACCATGACGGTCTCCTGACCTGAGCTCAGCGAAAAGGGCGGCCCCCGCGGGGGTCGCCCTTTTTCTGCTTCGGTACGGGCTACGCGCCCGACGTGACCCGGTAGGCGTCGAACACGCCGTCCACCTTCCGGACCGCCGCCACCAGGTGACCCAGGTGCTTCGGGTCGGCCATCTCGAAGGTGAAGCGGCTGACCGCCACCCGGTCCCGGGTCGTGGTGACCGTCGCGGACAGGATGTTCACCCGCTCCTCGGACAGCACCCGGGTGACGTCGGCCAGCAGCTTGTGCCGGTCCAGCGCCTCCACCTGGATGGCCACCAGGAACGTGGACGCCGACGTCGGCTTCCAGCTGACCTCGACCATCCGCTCGGCCTGCTCGCGCAGGTCCTCCGCGTTGGCGCAGTCCTCCCGGTGCACGCTCACGCCGCCGGAGCGGGTGACGAAGCCGAACACCGTGTCGCCGGGCACCGGGGTGCAGCAGCGGGCCAGCTTCACCCAGACGTCCGAGACGCCCTTCACCACGACGCCCGGATCCTGCGCGGAACTGCGGTTACGCGGGGGCCGGGTGGCGACGGCGGTCTCGGCGATGTCCTCGACCGCCCCCTCCTCGCCGCCGAAGCCGGCGACCAGCTTCTGCACGACCGACTGGGCGGAGACGGCGCTCTCCCCGACCGCGGCGTACAGCGAGGCCACGTCGGCCAGGTGCAGATCGCGGGCGATCGTCATGAGGTTCTCGCTGGTCAGCATGCGCTGCAGGGGCAGGCCCTGCTTGCGCATCGCCTTGACGATCGCCTCCTTGCCGTCCTCGATCGCCTCCTCGCGCCGCTCCTTGTTGAAGTACTGCCGGATCTTGGTCCGGGCGCGGGGGCTCTTCACGAAGCCGAGCCAGTCCTGCGTGGGGCCGGCCGTCGCGGACTTGGACGTGAAGATCTCGATCACGTCGCCGTTCGACAGCGGGGACTCCAGCGGCACCAGCTTGCCGTTGACCCGGGCGCCGATGCACTTGTGCCCGACCTCGGTGTGCACCGCGTAGGCGAAGTCGACCGGCGTCGAGCCGGTCGGCAGCGGGATCACGTCGCCCTTCGGCGTGAAGACGTAGACCTCCTGGCTGGAGAGGTCGAACCGCAGCGCGTCCAGGAACTCGGACGGGTCGCTCGCCTCGCGCTGCCAGTCGAGCAACTGCCGCAGCCAGGTCATCTCGTCGATGTGCGCCGGCGGGCCGACGATCGTCGCGCCCTTCTGCTCCTTGTACTTCCAGTGCGCGGCGATGCCGAACTCCGCCGTGCGGTGCATGGCGAAGGTGCGGATCTGCATCTCGACCGGCTTGCCGGTCGGGCCGATGACCGTCGTGTGCAACGACTGGTACATGTTGAACTTCGGCATCGCGATGTAGTCCTTGAACCGGCCCGGCACGGGCTGCCAGTTCGCGTGGATGACGCCCAGCGCGGCATAGCAGTCGCGGACCGTGTCGACCAGGATGCGGACGCCGACCAGGTCGTAGATGTCGTTGAAGTCGCGGCCCCGGACGATCATCTTCTGGTAGATCGAGTACAGGTGCTTGGGGCGGCCGGTCACCTCGGCCTTGATCTTCGCCGACTTCAGGTCCAGCTGGACCCGGTTGGTCACCTGGCGCAGCAGCGCCTCACGCTGCGGCTGGTGCTCCCCGATCAGGCGGTTGATCTCCTCGAACCGCTTGGGGAACAGGGTGCCGAAGGCCAGGTCCTCCAGCTCCCACTTGATCGTGTTCATACCGAGGCGGTGGGCCAGCGGAGCCAGGATCTCCAGCGTCTCCTTGGCCTTCTGCTCCTGCTTGGCGCGGGGCAGGAAGGTCAGGGTGCGCATGTTGTGCAGCCGGTCGGCCAGTTTGATCACGAGCACCCGCGGGTCCTTGGCCATCGCCACGACCATCTTGCGGATCGTCTCGGCCTTGGCCGCGTCACCGAGCTTGACCCGGTCGAGTTTCGTCACGCCGTCGACCAGCAGCGCCACCTCGGCGCCGAAGTCGTTGCGCATGTTCTCCAGCGAGTAGTCGGTGTCCTCGATGGTGTCGTGCAGCAGGGCGGCCACCAGCGTCGTGGTGTCCATGCCCAGGTTGGCCAGGATCGTCGCCACGGCCAGCGGATGCGTGATGTACGGATCGCCGGACTTGCGGTACTGGCCGGAGTGCCAGCGGGCCGCGACGTCGAACGCCTTCTGCAGCGCCCGGGCATCCGCCTTCGGGTGGCTGGCCCGGTGGGTCGCGATCAGCGGCTCGAGGACCTCGCTGACCTGCGTGCTCTGCCATGGGGCGTTGAAGCGGGCCAGACGGGCCCGCACCCGCCGCCCGGTGGGAGCGCTGGCCAGGCCGAAACCGCTGCCCGGCTCGTCCACGGGCGAGAGCGGCTGGGTGTTCTCCAGATCGCCACCAGCGATCTTGTCGCCGGGCGTAGCATCGCCCGAATTCTGGGTCGGTTGCACCGTGCCCTCCGCCGGAGGGGCGACGTCGCTGGACACCGGCCTCCTCACCAAATCGCCGAGATCCAAAGGTTCGCCAGCATCCAAAGGTTTGCCGGGATCCAGAGGTTTGCCGGGATCAAAACCAGGGTTGGTCACCTTGGAACGCCCATCCTACCCGCACCGCCCTACCGAGTACCCCGGCCGAACCTACGAATAAGCAGGCCTGGCCGGGCGAAGAACATCGAAGCAGGATCAAACGGTCAACAGAGCGTGTACCTTACGCGGGCTGAGCCGCTCCCGGCCGTTCAGGAAGGCCAGCTCCATCAACACGGTGAACCCGGTGAGCACGCCGCCGGCCCGCTCGACCAGGTCCATGGTCGCGGCCGCCGTGCCGCCGGTGGCGAGCACGTCGTCGACCACCAGAACCCGCTGTCCGGCCACGAACGCGTCCTCGCTGACCTCCAGCGTGGCCTCGCCGTACTCCAGCGCGTACGAGGCGGAGAAGCCCGGCCTGGGAAGCTTGCCGGCCTTGCGCACCGGGACGACACCGACCCCGGTCGCGTACGCGATCGCCGCCGCCACCACGAACCCGCGCGCCTCGACACCCGCCACCACGTCGAACGAGCCGGCCCCGTAGTGGGCCACGATCCCGTCGACGACCCGCCGGAACCTCGGGCCGTCACCGAAGAACGGCATCAGGTCCTTGAACACGATGCCCGGCTTGGGGAAGTCCCGCACATCGACCGCGCCGCCGGCCACCAGCGCCGCCAGCTCGGGTCCGCTGTCACCGGTGACCGGTGGGATCTCGCTACTCACGGCGGACAGCTTAGCGTCTGCCCCGGACGGGGTGCCCGGCCGAAACCGGCGCAGAAGGAACGGCCCGCCACCGGAGGGTGGCGGGCCGTTCCGTCAACGATGTACGTCAGCGGCGCTTGGCCCCCGGGCGGTTGGTGCCGCCACGCTTCTGCGTGGTACGGGCACCGGGCCGCGGGGTGCTGGTGCCGGCCAGCACCGACACCTCGTCGCCCTCGGTGGCGCCGGCCGAGCGGGACCGCTCGCCACGGGCCACGTCGTCCGACCGCTGCGCCCGGCGGGCCAGCACCCGGGCATTGTGCGCCTTGATCTTCGGGTCCCGGTCCTTGAGCCAGCTCAGCACCGGGGCGGCGAACACGATCGAGGAGATGACACCGACGCCCATACCGACGAAGAGCACCAGACCCAGGTCCTTGAGCGTGCCGGCGCCGAGCAGGCCGGCGCCGATGAAGAGCACGCCGCCGACCGGCAGCAGCGCCACCAGGCCCGTGTTCAGCGAGCGCATCAGGGTCTGGTTCACCGCGAGGTTGGTGGCCTCGCCGTACGTCCGGGTGCTGCTCGCCGTGATGCCGCGGGTGTTCTCCTGGACCTTGTCGAACACCACCACCACGTCGTAGAGCGAATAACCGAGGATCGTCAGGAAGCCGATCACGGTGTACGGCGTGAGCTCGAACTGGACCAGCGAGTAGACACCGGCCGTGAAGATCAGGTCGAACAGCAGCGAGGTGAGCGCCGCCACCGCCATCCGCCACTCGAAGCGGACCACCAGGTACGCCGAGACCAGCACCAGGAAGATCACCAGGCCGAGCATCGCCTTGTCGATGACCGCCCCGCCCCAGGCCGAGGAGACCTGCTGGTCGCTGATCGCGGTCACCTCGATGCCGAGGTCCTCGGCGAGCGCGGTCTTGGCCTCCGCCATCTCGGCGGCGGAGAGCTCGGAGGTACGGATCTTGTAGTTGGCGTCGGCCCCGTCGCCGACCTGCTGCGCCGCGTTGACCTGAGCTTCCGGGTCCACCCCGTGAACCGCGGTCTCCACCGCCTGCTGGATCTCCGACTGCTGGAGGGTCTTCCCGTCCACCTGGGCCGGGACGCTGAACTCGCTGCCACCGGCGAACTCGATGCCCAGGTGGAAGCGGTTGATCGCGAAGCTGCCGATGGCGATCGCCACCAGCGCCGCCGCGATGGTGAACCACATCTTGCGGCGGCCCACGATGTTGAGGTTCGCCTCGCCCTGGTACAGGCGGGTCGCGAAACCGGGTCGGGCCATGTCAGGCCTCCTTCACGCGCGAGGAGCCGGACTCCTCGGTCTGGCCGCTGCGCAGGGCGCGGCCGAGGCCGCTGACCCTGGGCGACATGAACGCAGGGGTGCTGGCGAGCAGCGACATGATCGGGTGCCGGAAGAGGAACACCACGAGCAGGTCGAGCATCGTCGAGAGGCCGAGCGCGAAGGCGAGGCCCTGCACCTGACCGATCGACACGATGTAGAGAACCACGGCACACATGATCGTGATGGCGTTCGCCGAGATGATCGTGCGCTTGGCCCGCTGCCATGCCCGGGGAACCGCGCTGCGCGGGCTCCGGCCTTCGTGGATCTCGTCCTTGAGACGTTCGAAGTAGATGACGAACGAGTCCGCCGCGACACCCAGCGAGACGATGAAGCCGACGATGCCGGCCAGCGTCAGGGTGAAGCCGATCGAGCGGCCCAGGAAGACCAGGGCGCCGAAGGTGAGCAGCGCGGAGAGGCCGAGGCTCAGGAAGATCACCAGGCCGAGCAGCCGGTAGTAGAAGAACGCGTAGACCGCGACCAGGCCGAGGCCGATCGCCGCGGCGAGCAGACCCGCCTGCAGCTGCTGGTCACCGACGGTCGCCGAGACGGTCTGCGCCGGGCCGGCGTCGAAGGTCACCGGGATGGCGCCGAAGTTCAGCTGGTCGGCGAGCTTCTTGGCGCTGGCCCCGTTGAAGTCACCGGTGATCTGCGACTGGCCGGTGAGCACACCCTGGATCTGCGGCGCGGAGATGATCTCCTTGTCCAGGACCACGGCCACCGCGCAGTGGTCGGCGTCGGCGTACATCGAGGTGACCGCGACGTAGCAGGGCTCGCTGGGGCCGGCCTCGTACGCCTTCTTGGTGAGGGCGGTCCACTTCTTCTGGCCCTCGCTCTTGAAGTCGAGCGAGACGACCCACTGGTTCTGCTGGGTGTCGAGCTGCGGGCTGGCCTCGTCGATGTCGTCGCCGACGACCTCGGCCTTGTCCAGCATCACCTTGTAGACGCCGTCCTGGCAGGCGACGACCTCGCTCTCGACGCCGTCGATCGAGCCGTTCGGCCGCGCGTTCAGCTGCTCGCAGCCGATCGTCGGGACGTTGAACTGCATCTGCGGGCTGAGCGCGGCCACCTCGGTGCCGCTCAGGTCGGCGAACGCCTTGAACGGCAGGCCGGCCTTGGGGTCGGCGCTGAGGTCCACCGGCGCGGTCAGCTTCTCGGCCGCGGCCCAGGCGTCGGCGCCGACCTTCTTCTTGATGGCCGCGCGCTGCTCCTCGATGTCCGCGCTGACCGGGGCCGGCGCCGCGGCGGACGCGGCGGGCGACGGGGTCGCGGACGGCGTGGCCGACGGCGTGGCGCTCGGGCTCGGCGCGGCCGCGCCACCGCCCTGACCGCCGGTCGACGGGGTGGCGGACGGCTTCGCGTCGCCGACCTTCGGGGCCGGGGCGCTGCTGGCGCCGGCGGACGGCGACGGGGCGGCGCTGCCGCTGGCCGACGCGCTCGGGGCCGGGCTCGGCGGGTTGAGGGCGACCGACGAGACGTCCCCGGTCACGCCGGTGACCAGGCGGAACCGCATGTTCGCGGCCTGCTCCAGTCCCTTGAGCTGCTCATCGGCCTTGCCGGCGAGGGAGACGACGATGGTGTTGTTGCCCTGGATGACCACCTCGGCCTCGGAGACGCCAAGAGCGTCGACCCGGCTCTGGATGATCTCGCGGGCCAGCTCCATGTCCTCCGGGCGGGGCGGGGCGCCCTGCTGGGAGGCGATGTAGGTGGCCTGCGTGCCACCGATCAGGTCCAGGCCGAGTTTCGGCTCGAGCCGCTGCTTCCAGCTGCCCTCCGCACCGGCGGCGAAGAAGACACACAGATACAGGACGACGAAGACCAGACCGAGCACGCCTAGCTGGCGTCCAGGATGCATCTGTCCCTGTGGTGGTCGTGCCACGGCGTTAGGTCTCCCTGTTTTTCGGCCGCGCGACGGCGCGGCGCTCTTTGTCTGTGACCGGCCGTCGACGGTCGAACGGCGGGCGGACGCGCCGGGCCGGGGGCGTCACCCCGGACCGGCGCGATGGGCGTGCTTCGGGTCAGTCCTGCTTGCGCGTCTCGGTGACGGGGCTCTCCGGCTCGTCCGCGACCGGTGGGGCCTCGTCGGGCTCGGGGATGGCCTCGCCCGCCTTCTGAACGACCCGGGCGATCGCGGGACGCGCGAACCGGACCTCGACACCAGGCGCGATCTCGAGCGCCACCTGGTCGTCGACGATCCCGGTGACGATGCCGTGCAGGCCGCCGATGGTGACGATCTCGTCACCCGGGGCGAGCGAGTTCTGCATGTCCGCCGCTTCCCGGCGCCGCTTCTGCTGCGGACGGATCATGACGAAATACATGAACCCGAAGAGCAGGACGAGGATCAGCAGGAACGAGAAATTTCCGCCACCGCTCGCTGGGTCAGCTGCGTTGAGCACCTAGAAAGCCTTCCGTCAGCCGCCGGCGCATCGTGGGCGGGCGCCGGTGGCGATATGCAGAGAGTTCGGTTGGAACGGCGGCGAGTCTAATCGGTCAACCTTGAGATAACGAATGCGGCACACGTCACGTTCGCATCACGAGGGAGAATCAGGCTTCCCGGGCGAACAGGTCACCCTGAAAGACGCCCGGGCGACCGTCGGCGGGTGGCGTTCTGCCCAGATGCGCCCAGCCCGCCTCGGTGGCGACCCGGCCCCTCGGGGTCCGGGCGAGCAGTCCCGCCCGGACCAGGAACGGCTCACACACCTCCTCGACCGTGTCGCTCTGCTCGCCCACCGCGACGGCGAGCGTCGACAGGCCGACCGGGCCGCCCTTGAACGACTCGATCAGCGCCCGCAGCACCGCCCGGTCCAGCCGGTCCAGCCCGAGGGCGTCGACGTCGTACACCTGGAGGGCCGCCTTCGACACCTCCTCGGTGATCACGCCGTCCGCCCGCACCTCGGCGAAGTCCCGGACCCGGCGCAGCAGCCGGTTGGCGATACGCGGCGTGCCCCGGGACCGGCGGGCGATCTCCGCCGACCCCTCCGCGGTGATCCGCACGCCGAGGATCCGGGCCGAGCGGTGCAGCAGCGCGTCCAGGTCCTCGTGGGAGTAGAAGTCGAGGTGCGCCACGAAACCGAACCGGTCACGCATCGGCCCGGACAGCAGACCGGCCCGGGTGGTGGCGCCGACCAGGGTGAACGGCTCCACGTCCAGCGGGATGGCGGTGGCGCCCGGGCCCTTGCCGACCACCACGTCGACCCGGAAGTCCTCCATGGCGCTGTAGAGCAGTTCCTCGGCCGGTTTCGCGATCCGGTGGATCTCGTCGATGAAGAGCACGTCGCCCGGGGCCAGCCCGGTCAGGATGGCGGCCAGGTCGCCGGACCGCTCGATCACCGGGCCGCTGGTGGTCCGGATGCCGGTGCCCAGCTCGGCGGCCACGATGTTGGCCAGGGTGGTCTTGCCCAGGCCGGGCGGGCCGGACAGCAGGATGTGGTCGGGCGGCGTGCCCCGGCCCATCGACGCCTTCAGCAGCAGCTCCAGCTGGTCGCGGACCCGGTGCTGTGCGATGAAGTCGGCCAGCCGGCGGGGCCGGACGCTGGCCTCGGCGTCCAGCTCCTCGTCGAACGGGTCCGGCGACACGAGACCGTCCTCCGGGGTGGTCATCGGGTCTTGCCCAGCAGCCGGATGGCCTGGCGCAGCAGCACCGGGACCGGGGGCGTCTCGCCGTCGATCGTCTCGCCGACCGCGGTCACCGCCTGATCGGCCTGCGACGCCGTCCAGCCGAGCGCCAGCACACCCTGGCGGACCTGCTCCTGCCACGCGCCGTTGAGCAGGCCGGCCGAGCCGGCGCCGGCCGGCCCGACCGGGCCGATCTTGTCCTTGAGTTCGACGATCATCTTCTCCGCGCCGCGCTTGCCGATACCCGGGACGGCTGTCAGGACCGCGACCTCGCCACCGGACAGCGCACGGCGTACGACATCGGGTTGATGAACGGCGAGCACCGCCTGCGCGATCCGCGGACCGACGCCGTTGGCCGTCAGGAGCAGCTCGAAGAGCTGTTTCTCGTCCTCGTCGGCGAAGCCGAAGAGGGTGAGCGAGTCCTCCCGGACGATGAGCGTGGTCGCGAGCCGGGCCTCGGTGCCGGTGCGCAGCCCGGCCAGCGTGTTCGGCGTGCAGAGCACCCGCATGCCGACACCGCCGACCTCGACCACGGCGCTGTCATGGAGGATCGCGGTGACCACACCGCGCACGCTGGCGATCATCGGTTACTCCTGCGGGCTGCTGCGGCCTCGATCTTCGCACGGGTGCCCCCGCGCCAGATGTGGCAGATGGCGATGGCGATGGCGTCGGCCGCGTCGGCCGGCTTCGGTGGCGCGGCCAGTCTCAGCAACCGGGTCACCATGGCGGTGACCTGGACCTTGTCGGCTGTGCCGGAGCCGGTGACGGCCGCCTTCACCTCGCTCGGGGTGTAGGTCTGCACCGGCAGCCCGGCCCGCGCCCCGGCCAGGATCGCGACCCCGCTGGCCTGCGCCGTGCCCATCACGGTCCGTGCGTTGTGCTGGGAGAACACCCGCTCGACGGCGACGCTGTCCGGCTGGTATTGCTCGACCAGTTCGGCAAGCGTTCGGTCCAGGTGCAGCAGGCGGTGGGCGATGTCCTCGTCCGGTTCGCTGCGGACCACCTGGTAGGCGACCAGTTTCCCGAGCCGTCCCGGCACCCCTTCGACGACGCCGACGCCGCATCTCGTCAGCCCCGGATCGATGCCGAGCACGCGCACAGACTGCCTCCCCCTCGCGTACGTGTGTTCGACACCCTAGTACCCGGGCCACTTGCGGCCTCCGCCGACACGCCTCGACGATGGGGACGGGAGGTCCGCTATGCGCCTCATTCCGCCGATGGACGACGAGCCGCCACCGGAGTACGTCGCCTTCGTCACGCTGCACGCCCCCGAACTGCGCGCCGAGGCGTTCCGCCTGGTCGGTGGCGCGCCGGTGTCCGAGGAGATCTATCTGGCCGTGCTCACCGACCTGGCCGGGCACTGGCGCCGGATGCGCTGGCTGCGCCGGACCGGCGGCTACGTGCGCAAGCGCCTGCTGGCACGGACCGCGCAGTGGCGCGAGGACCAGGTCTACGAGGTCGAGGTGCGCGTGTTGCGCCCTCCGGAACCGGTGGTCGCGCTTCCGCGGTCCGGTGGCAGCCTGGCGCTGCGCAAGGCCGCGATCATCGGGGGTACGGCGAGAGCCTCCCTGGACGCGCTGGCCGACGCCGAGATCGCCTGGGTGCACGCCAGCCTGCGCAGCCGGCTGCGCCGCACGCTCGGCTACGCGATCGGCAGCTTCCTGCTGGTGCTCGGCCTGATCCAGTACATGGCCTCGCTGAGCACCGATCCGCTCTGAGAACGCCGGGAGGCCGGCCCGACCGGGCCGGCCTCCCGCAGCGCATCGCTCACGCGTCGATGGTCGCCATGACCTCGTCGGAGATGTCGGCGTTGGAGTAGATGTTCTGCACGTCGTCGCAGTCCTCCAGGGCGTCGATGAGCTTGAGCACCTTGCGTGCCGCGTCCTCGTCCAGCTCGACCGTCATGCTCGGGACCAGGGAGGACTCGGCCGAGTCGTACTCGATGCCGGCGCCCTGCAGCGCCGTCCGCACGGCGATCAGGTCACCGGGCTCGCTGACCACCTCGAACTCCTCGCCGAGGTCGTTGATCTCCTCGGCGCCCGCCTCGAGCACGGCGAGCATGATGTCGTCCTCGGTCAGCTCACCCTTGGGGACGATCACCACGCCCTTGCGGTTGAACAGGAACGACACCGAGCCGGCGTCGGCGAACGTGCCGTTGTTGCGGGTCAGCCGGGTGCGCACCTCGGTGGCCGCCCGGTTGCGGTTGTCGGTGAGGCACTCGATAAGGATGGCGGTGCCGTTCGCGCCGTACCCCTCGTACATGATCGTCTGCCAGTCGGCGCCGCCGGCCTCGAGGCCGGAGCCCCGCTTGACCGCGCGGTCGATGTTGTCGTTCGGAACCGACGACTTCTTCGCCTTCTGGATGGCGTCGTAAAGCGTGGGGTTACCGGCCGGGTCACCACCACCGGTCCGGGCCGCGACCTCGATGTTCTTGATCAGCTTGGCGAACATCTTGCCGCGCTTGGCGTCGATGACGGCCTTCTTGTGCTTGGTCGTCGCCCACTTGGAGTGGCCGGACATGCGTAACCTCCGTGTCTACCGTACGGGTACGGCCTGGCGGACCATCTCGACGAAGTACCGGTGGACACGAAGGTCGCCGGTCAGCTCCGGGTGGAAAGCCGTGGCGAGCAGGTTCCCCTGCCGAACTGCCACGATCCTACCGGCGGCGGCCCCCTCGGCCACGCGCCCCAGCACCCGCACGTCGCCGCCGATCTCCTCGACCCACGGCGCGCGGATGAAGACCGCGTGGAACGGGCCGCCCTCGATGTCATCGATCTCCACCGACGCCTCGAACGAGTCGACCTGCCGGCCGAACGCGTTGCGCCGGACGGTCATGTCGATGCCGTGGAACGACTCCTGGTCCGGACGGCCGTCCAGCACGGTCCCGGCCAGCATGATCATGCCGGCGCAGGAGCCGTACACCGGCATGCCGTCGGCGATCCGCTTGCGGATCGGGTCGAGCAGCCCGAAGGAGACCGCCAGTTTGCTGATCGCGGTCGACTCCCCGCCGGGGATCACCAGTCCGTCGACGTCGGCGAGCTCCTCCGGCCGGCGGACCGGCCGGGCCAGGACGTCCGACTCGGCCAGCGCGGCCAGGTGTTCACGTACGTCGCCCTGCAGGGCCAGCACTCCGATGTTCACGGCCCCCACAATAGGCACGAGGGGGAACCGGGCCCACTCGAGGCGTCAACCGGACGGCAACCGAGGGGCCCCCGTCGCGCACTCCGGCGTTTCCTCAAGTTCCCGAACTGATGGGCATGACGGACACGATGGTGGTTGAGCTGGCGATGCAGGCCCTGACGATCGCGGCGAAGATGGCGGCGCCGGTGCTCCTGACCGCCCTCGTGGTCGGCTTCGCCGTCTCCCTCTTCCAGTCGGTCACCCAGATCCAGGAGGCCACGCTCTCCTTCGTCCCGAAGGCGATCGCGATCGGCGCGGCCCTGCTGCTGGCCGGCAACTGGATGCTCCACTCGATGATGACCTTCACCACCGAGCTCTTCGAGAAGGTCCCGAGCCTGCTGGCGTAGTAAAGCAGGCCACCGGGGAGCCGATTGGCTATCGGAACACGTACTGCGCGTTCGTAGTATCCCGTTCATCCGATAACCCGCACGAGGAGCCGAATCCCCATGTCTGAGAACCAGCCCGCCGTCGGAACCGCCCGCGTCAAGCGCGGCATGGCGGAGATGCTCAAGGGCGGCGTGATCATGGACGTGGTCAACGCCGAGCAGGCGAAGATCGCCGAGGACGCGGGCGCCGTCGCGGTCATGGCGCTGGAGCGTGTGCCGGCCGACATCCGCGCCCAGGGTGGCATCTCCCGCATGTCCGACCCCGACATGATCGAGGGGATCATCGGCGCGGTCTCCATCCCGGTGATGGCCAAGGCCCGCATCGGCCACTTCGTCGAGGCCCAGGTGCTCCAGGCGCTCGGCGTCGACTACGTGGACGAGTCCGAGGTGCTCTCCCCCGCCGACTTCGCCAACCACATCGACAAGTGGCAGTTCACCGTGCCGTTCGTCTGCGGGGCCACCAACCTGGGCGAGGCGCTGCGCCGGATCACCGAGGGCGCCGCCATGATCCGGTCGAAGGGCGAGGCCGGCACCGGTGACGTCTCCAACGCCACCACCCACATGCGGAGGATCCGGGCCGAGATCCGCCGGTTGCAGACCCTGCCCGAGGACGAGCTGTACGTCGCCGCCAAGGAGCTCCAGGCGCCGTACGAGCTGGTCAAGGAGGTCGCCGAGCTGGGCAAGCTGCCGGTCGTGCTGTTCACCGCGGGCGGCATCGCCACCCCCGCCGACGCGGCCATGATGATGCAGCTCGGCGCCGAGGGCGTCTTCGTCGGCTCCGGCATCTTCAAGTCCGGCAACCCGGCCCAGCGCGCCGCCGCCATCGTGAAGGCCACCACCTTCCACGACGACCCGGACGTGATCGCCAAGGTCTCCCGCGGCCTGGGCGAGGCCATGGTCGGCATCAACGTCGAGGACGAGCCGGTCCCCCACCGCCTCTCCGAGCGCGGCTGGTAGATGAGCTGAGACGAGGGGCCCCGCGAAAGCGGGGCCCCTCGCCCGTTCAGATCGTGGCGGGCAGTGGGGCCGGGGGGAGTTCGGGCAGCACCGGCTCGACGATGTCGAAGTACTCCGGCCGCGGGTAGCGGCGGGCCAGCCGGAGCAGGCGGACGACCACCCGGCGGCGGGCGTTCTGCGCGTCCCGCACCTGGTCGGTGTGCACCTGGCGGGCCAGCACGACACGCCGGCTGGTGGCCACCAGGGTGCGCGCCGCCGGGTCGGCCGGGTCCAGGGCCACGTTCTGCAACTGGCGGGTCAGGTCGTTCTCCGCCGTCTCCCGCTCGCCGGGCTCGGCGTCCAGCGCCAGCCGGGCCGCCGCGTACAGCTCCACCGACTCGGCCTGCTCGGCGACCACCGCGGCGGCCGCGGCCCGGCGCAACAGATGCGCGTCCAGCGCCCGCTCGGCCGACCGGGCCCGCGCGTGCAGGCGTTCCACCCGCTGGGCGGTCCAGCCGAGGTACGCCGAGAAGATCGCGGCCAGCACGACGACTCCCACCACCCACCACATGCCGGGCATCGTAGTGCCCGTCTGTCACCGCGGTGGTGGTCAGGACCACTCGTCGTCGAAAACCCTCCCGTCGGTGGCCTCGATCGCGGTCGCGTACACCTCGAGCACCCGGTTGGCCACACTCGGCCAGTCGAACGTCCCGACCACCTGACGCGCGCAGGAGGCCAGGGCGGCCCGCCGGGCCGGGTCGTCCAGCAGTTCGCCGAGCAGCCGGGTGAGCGCGGCCTGGTCGCCGTTGGGGAACAGCGCGCCGGCCCGGCCGCCGTCCAGCACCCGGCGGAACGCGTCCAGGTCGCTCGCCGCGATCGTCGAGCCGGCCGCCATCGCCTCGGTGAGGATCATGCCGAAGCTCTCGCCGCCGGTGTTCGGCGCCACGTAGACGTCGACGCTGCGCAGCATCCGGGCCTTGTCCGCCTCGGAGACCAGGCCCAGGAACTCCACCCGGTCGTGCAGGTCGGCGGGGATGCCGTCGTACAGCTCGTCGCGGTCGCCCGGGCCGGCCACCAGCAGCCGCAGCCCGGGACGTTCGCGAGCCAGCGACACGTACGCCGTACGCAGAAGGGGGAAGCCCTTGCGCGGCTCGGTGAACCGGCCCAGGAAGCCCAGCGTCCCACCCTGGCCGGGCCATCCCGGCAATGGCGAAGCCGAGGCGAACTTGACCACCGCGACCCCGTTGGGGATCTCGACGGCGCCGCCACCGAGATGCTCGACCTGCACCTTCCGGGCCAGTTCACTGACCGCGATCCGGGCGGTGATCTTCTCCGCCACCGGCTGGAGGAACGGCTGCAACCCGGAGAGCGCCCGGGACCGGGTCATCGCGGTGTGGAAGGTGGCCACCACCGGGCCGCGCGCGGAGACCACGGCCAGGAACGACAGGCTGGGCGAGAACGGCTCGTGTACGTGGAGCACGTCGAACTCGCCGTTCTTGAGCCAGCGCCGGACCCGGGCCGTGGAGACCGGCCCGAACGCGATCCGGGCCACCGACCCGTTGTACGGCAGCGGCACCGCGCGCCCGGCGGGCACCAGGTAGTCCGGCAGTTCCGCGTCGTCGTCGGCGGGCGCGAGCACGCTGACGACGTGACCGAGGCCGAGCAGCGCCTCCGCCAGGTCCATGATGTGGTTCTGCACGCCGCCGGGGACGTCGAACGAGTAGGGCGAGACGATCCCGATCCGCACGGCGCCTCCTAGAGCCAGAGCTTCTGGAGCATGTGCCAGTCCTGCGGGTGGTCGGCGATGCCGGCCGCGTACGCGTCGGCGAGCTGCTGGGTGGTCCGCTTGATCCGCTCGTCGAGCGGCCCGTCGGCGGGTGGGGTGATCTCGCGCATCCGGGCCATCACCCGCCGCTCGTCGTACCAGCAGTCGACCGCGAAGAGCGGCGCCCCGGTACGGATGGCGAGCAGCGCGGGCCCGCCCGGCATCCGGGTCCGCCCGCCGAAGAACTCCACCTCGACGCCGGAGCGGGACAGGTCCCGGTCGCCGAGCAGGGCCACCACCCAGCCCTTCCCGAGGTGCTCGGTGAGCACTTCCAGGGGTGACCGTTCGCCGCCGGTGTGCGGGAGCACCTTCATGCCGAGCTTCTCCCGGTACGCCAGGAACGCCCGGGCCACGCCCTCGGGCTTGAGCCGCTCGGCCACCGTGATCAACGGCCAGTCGTGCGAGCACACCCAGGCGCCGGCGGCGTCCCAGTTCGCCACGTGCGGCAGCGCCAGGATCACGCCATTGCCGTCGGTGGCCGCCTTCTTCAGCTTCTGGTAGCTCTCCGGGACCATGAAGAATCCGTCGAGGAACTGCGCACGGTCCTGCGTCGGCAGGCGGAACGCCTCCATCCAGTACCGCGCGTAGGAGCGCAGCGCGTCACGGACCAGGGTCTCCGGCATGTCCTCGCCGACGACCTGCCGCAGGTTGCGCCGCAGCCGCTGGGTGCCGGGGCCGTCGCCCTTCCAGGCCCGGTCGGCCGCCGTCCGGAACAGGCTCCGGGCGACCGGCAGCGGGAGCGCACGGACCACCCGCCACCCGGCCAGGTAGCCGAGCTCGATCAGCCGGTCCTTCACTCGGCCGGCGCCTTCGGCTCGGTGCGCCGCGCGTGCAGCAGCCGCTGGAAGGCGGTGATCACGGAGAGCACGGCCAGCACCCAGAGCGCGGCGGGCAGGCCCCACTCCAGGCCGGCCGCGCCGAGCAGGCCGCCCGCACCGACGATGAGCAGCCGTTCCAGGCGCTCGGCGATGCCGACGTCGGCGTTCAGGCCGAGGCTCTGGGCACGGGCCTTGACGTACGACACGACCTGCCCGAAGACCAGGCTGATCAGGGCCGCGACGACACCGCCGTACGGGTTGCCCTCGGTGGCGAGGTAGTAGGCGACGGCCCCGAACACGGCGCCGTCGGCGATCCGGTCCATGGACGAGTCGAGCAACGCCCCGAACTTGGAGGAACCACCCCGTATCCGGGCCATTGTGCCGTCGAGCACGTCGGTGAGGGCACAGGCGGTTACGATCACGGTGGCCCAGAACAGGTGACCCTGCGCACCGAGGTACGAACCGAACAGCACGCCGATCGTGCCTGCGATGGTGACCGCGTCGGGTGAGACGCCGATCCGGAGAAGATAACGGGCGACGGGGTCGACGACATAGGCGACGACGGCGCGGGCCGTTGTTTGAACGATCTTTGCCATGGCCGTCCCACCATAACGGGGTGCGACCAGCGGTGGTACGGCTCAGGCCGCGGGTTGGCCGGATCGTCACCATCCGGCACAGTTACAGGCCTGAAGTCCTTGCGACCACTACCGCGCCGGGTGTGGGATTCAAACAACAGCGGCGTAACAAACGGGAAACGACGGGAGCGCTCGGCATGGCGCAGAAGACTTCGGAGAAAGGGCTTGCCGGCGCCGGTGCGCCGGCGGTGACCGACCCCGGCAGAGTTCGTAACGTGGTGCTCGTCGGCCACTCCGGTTCCGGGAAGACGACCCTGGTCGAGGCGCTGCTCTCGGCCAGCGGGACGATTCCGCGGGCGGGCGGGGTGACCGAGGGCACCACGGTGACCGATCACGATCCGGCGGCGATCCGGCAGCAGCGTTCGGTGGCGCTGGCCTGCGCGCCGCTGATGCACGGCGATGTGAAGATCAACCTGTTGGACACCCCGGGGTACGCCGACTTCGTCGGTGAGCTGCGGGCCGGGCTGCGGGCCGCGGACGGCGCGCTGTTCGTGGTCTCCGCGGTCGACGGCGTGGACGACTCCACGGTGTCCCTCTGGGAGGAGTGCGCCGCGGTCGGCATGCCGCGCGCCGTGGCCATCACCCGCCTCGACCACCCGCGCGCCGACTACGACCAGGCGCTCCAGGACTGCCAGGAGGCGTTCGGCGAGAACGTCATGCCGATCTACCAGCCGATGCTCGCCGACGACGGGCAGGCCATCGCCGGGCTGCTCGGGCTGATCACCCTGCGGGTGCTGGACTACTCGGCCGGCTACCCGCCGCGGGCGGGCGAGGCCGAACCGGAGCACCTGAACCCGATCGCCGACGACCGGAACACGCTGATCGAGGGCATCATCGCGGAGAGCGAGGACGAGACCCTCATGGACCGCTACCTCGGCGGCGAGATGATCAGCACGGACGCCCTGGTCCCGGACCTGGAGAAGGCCGTCGCACGAGGGAACTTCTACCCGGTCGTCCCGGTCTGCGCCGGCACCGGCGTCGGCCTGGACGCGCTGCTCGACGTCATCGCCAGCGGCTTCCCGTCGCCGCTGGAGCACGATCTGCCGGTCGTCACCGGGGTGGACGGCTCACCCCGTCCGCCGCTGACCTGCGACCCGTCCGGCCCGCTGGTGGCCGAGGTGGTCCGCACCACGATCGACCGGCACGTCGGCCGGGTCTCCCTGGTCCGGGTCTTCTCCGGCACCCTGCGCCCCGATCAGACGCTGCACGTCTCGGGGCACGGCATGGCCGAGCGCGGGCACCCCGACCACGACGCCGACGAGCGGGTGGCGCACGTCTACTCCCCGCTCGGCGCCCAGCTCCGCGAGGTGCCCTCCTGCCTGGCGGGCGACCTCTGCGCGATCACCAAGTCGGGCTCGGCGGAGACCGGCGACACCCTGTCCGGCAAGGACGATCCCCTGCTCATGGAGCCGTGGCGGATGCCCGAGCCGCTGCTGCCGATCGCCGTGGTGGCCAAGACCCGCTCGGACGAGGACGCCCTCGCCAAGAACCTGGCGAAGCTGGTCGCCGGTGACCCGACGCTGCGCCTGGAGCGCAACGCCGAGACCCACCAGCTGGTGCTCTGGACCATGGGCGAGTCGCACGCGGACGTGGTGCTCGACCGGCTCCGCTCGGGCGGCGTGGAGCTGGACACCGAGCCGGTCAAGGTGGCGCTGCGGGAGACGTTCGGCAGCGGGGCCAAGGGCCACGGCCGGCACGTGAAGCAGTCCGGCGGCCACGGCCAGTACGCGGTCTGCGACATCGAGGTGGAGCCGCTGCCCCGCGGCGAGGGCTTCCAGTTCGTCGACCGGGTGGTGGGCGGCGCCGTGCCGCACAACTACATCCCGTCGGTGGAGAAGGGTGTCCGCGCCCAGCTCGAGCGCGGCCTGGCCGCCGGCTGCCCGGTGGTGGACGTCAAGGTCACCCTCTACGACGGCAAGGCGCACAGTGTCGACTCCTCGGACGCCGCCTTCCAGACGGCCGGGGCGCTGGCGCTGCGGGCCGCCGCCGAACAGGGCCACATCACCCTGCTCGAGCCGGTGGACGAGATCGTGGTGCGGGTGCCGGAGTCGTACGTCGGCGCGGTGATGAGCGACCTGTCCGGCCGCCGCGGCCGCCCGATGGGCAGCGAGTCCGGCGGCGAGGGCGAGGCCAGCCTGGTCCGCGCCGAGGTCCCGGCCACCGAGCTGGTCCGCTACGCCGTCGAGCTGCGCGCGCTCACCTCGGGCACCGGCACCTTCACCCGGCACTACATCCGGCACGAGCCGATGCCCCCACACCTGGCCGAGGCCGTCCGCAAGGAGCACGCGGTCGCTAGATGACGATGGCGTCGGCCGCCTCGTGCATCGGCGCGAGCACCTTGTCGATCACCTGCTCCTTGCGCGGGTGGAAGCGCAGGGTCCGCATCCCGTAGTTGCGGAAGGCGATGGCGAGGCGGCTGCCGGGCACCATGTCCTGGGCCATCTTCCGGCCGAAGGCCATGTTCTTCTCCACGTACGGCCGCATCTCGGCCTCGTAGGCGGCGAGCCCGCCGGGGGTGCCGAGATGCCGGCCGAGCACGTAGGCCCCGGTCAGGGCCAAGCTGGTGCCCTGCCCGGAGGCCGGTGACGGGCAGTGCGCCGCGTCGCCGAGCAGCGTCACCCGCCCGGCCGACCAGCTCGGCAGCTCCACCTGGCTGAGTGAGTCGAAGTAGAAGTCGGCGGAGGTGTCCATCGCCGCCAGGAACGCGTCGCTGCGCCAGCCGCGATGATCAGCTCGATGGAGGGCAGGAGCGAGGCGAGGTCCAGGTGTCGTCTGGCCGCTGGGCCACGCCGCAGCCCAGCCCTCCCTCACAACACAGACCCCTAGGGCCAGTTCTTGGCCAGTAGGTCCCGGGTGTCGTAGAGCAGCTGCGGCAGCACCTTGGTCCGGCCGACCACCGGCATGAAGTTGGCGTCGCCGCCCCACCGCGGCACCACGTGCTGGTGCAGGTGGGCGGCGATCCCGGCGCCGGCCACCGAGCCCTGGTTCATCCCCAGGTTGAAGCCGTGCGGGCTGCTGCTCGCCCGGATCACCCGCATCGCCGTCCGGGTGAACGCGGCCACCTCGACCGTCTCCCGCTCGGTGAGGTCGGTGTAGTCGGCCACATGCCGGTACGGGCAGATCAGCAGGTGCCCCGGGTTGTACGGGTACAGGTTGAGCACCGCGAAGACCAGCTCGCCCCGCGCCACCACCAGCGTCTCCGCCTCGGGCCGGCCGGGCGCCAGGCAGAACGGGCAGCCGGCCGGTTTCTCGTACCCACCCTCGGGCCGGTCCTCGCCCGAGATGTAGGTCATCCGGTGCGGCGTCCAGAGCCGCTCCAGCCCGTCCGGCTCACCCAGATCGTCCACGTCCGCATCCTATGCGGAACCGGCCTCCACCGAACATCGCGCCGGGCGGTGGAGGCCGGGGACCGCGGTCAGACCGCCGAGGGCCCGGTGTTGACCCGGGAGCGAACCACCTCGACCACGTGCGCGACCGCCTCGTCGATGGAGACGCCGTTGCGCTGGGAGCCGTCCCGGTAGCGGAACGACACGGTGCCGCCGTTGACGTCGTCGTCGCCGGCGATCGCCATGAACGGGATCTTCTGCTGCTGGGCGGTACGGATCTTCTTCTGCATCCGCTCGGTGGAGTGGTCCACCTCAGCCCGGATGCCTGCCTTACGAAGCTTCGTGACGAATTCCTCGAGGTACGAGGCGTGGTCGTCGCGGATCGGGATGCCGACCACCTGCACCGGCGCGAGCCAGGCCGGGAACGCGCCCGCGTAGTGCTCGACCAGCACGCCGAAGAACCGCTCGATCGAGCCGAACTTCGCGGAGTGGATCATCACCGGCTCCTGCCGGGTGCCGTCGGCCGCCTGGTACTCCAGACCGAACCCGGCGGGCTGGTTGAAGTCGTACTGGATGGTCGACATCTGCCACGTACGGCCGATCGCGTCCTTCGCCTGGACACTGATCTTCGGGCCGTAGAAGGCCGCGCCACCCGGGTCGAGCACCAGCTCCAGGCCGGACTCGGTAGCCACGTCCTCCAGGACCTTGGTGGCCTTCTCCCACTGCTCGTCCGTACCGATGAACTTGTCGCTCTTCGGGTCGCGGGTCGACAGCTCCAGGTAGTAGTCGTCCAGGCCGAAGTCGTCGAGCAGCGAGCGGACGAAGTTCAGCAGGTGCTTGATCTCGGCCGGGGCCTGCTCGGCGGTGACGTAGGAGTGCGAGTCGTCCTGGGTCAGGCCGCGCACCCGGGTCAGGCCGTGCACCACGCCGGACTTCTCGTAGCGGTAGACCGTGCCGAACTCGAACAGCCGCATCGGCAGCTCACGGTAGGACCGCCCGCGCGACCTGAAGATCAGGTTGTGCATCGGGCAGTTCATCGCCTTGAGGTAGTAGTTCGCCCCCTCCAGCTCCATCGGGGGGAACATCGTGTCCTTGTAGTAGGGCAGGTGTCCCGAGGTGTGGAACAGGCCCTCCTTGGTGATGTGCGGGCTGCCCACGTACTGGAAGCCCTCCTCGATGTGGCGGGCCCGGACGTAGTCCTCCATCTCGCGCTTGATCACCCCACCCTTCGGGTGGAAGACCACGAGACCCGACCCGATCTCGTCGGGGAAGGAGAAGAGGTCCAGCTCGGTGCCCAGCTTGCGGTGGTCGCGGCGCTCGGCCTCGGCGAGACGGTTGAGGTACGCCTTGAGCTCGTCCCGCGACGGCCACGCCGTCCCGTAGACCCGCTGCAGCTGCGGGTTCTTCTCCGAGCCGCGCCAGTAGGCGGCGGCCGACCGCATCAGCTTGAACGCCGGGATGAGCCGGGTCGACGGCAGGTGCGGGCCGCGGCACAGGTCGCCCCAGACGCGGTTGCCGTCCTTGTCGAGGTTGTCGTAGTGGGTCAGCTCGCCCGCACCGACGGCGGCGGCCTCCTCGTCCACGTCACCCTTGATGTCGACCAGTTCGAGCTTGAAGGGCTCGGCGTGCAGCTCGGCCTTGGCCTCGTCGAGGGTCCCGTACTCCCGGCGGTTGAAGGTCTGCCCGGCCTTGATGATCTCCTGCATCCGCTTCTCGAGCTTCGTCAGGTCCTCGGGCTGGAACGGCTTCTCGACGTCGAAGTCGTAGTAGAACCCGTCCCGGATCGGCGGGCCGATGCCCAGCTTCGCCTCCGGGAACACGTCCTGCACGGCCTGGGCCAGCACGTGCGCGGTGGAGTGGCGCAGCACGTCGAGGCCGTCCGGGGTGTCGACGGCGACCGGGGTCACCTCGGCGTCGGCCGCCGGCGCCCAGTTCAGGTCGCGCAGCCGGCCGTCGGCCTCACGGACCACGACGATCGCCTTCGGCCCGTGCGCGGGAAGCCCCGCGGCGGCCACCGCGTCGGCCGCCGTAGTCCCGGCCGGGACGACTAGGGGGTCGGCCACAGCGGGTGTACGGGGTGCAGACACGGTGATCTCCATTCGTGTGGGTCGGCCTCGGCTGCTCCGGGCCGACCCTGATGCTATCCGCCCCGTTTCGCCCGGCTCCCCAGTCCCCACCGGCCCCGGCTATTCCCCGCCGGCCTCCGCCGACCAGGCGGGAAGCGGTTCGCGGGCCGACAGCCACGCCGCCGGGACGCCCTCCACACCGGTGTACGCCGCCACGACTCCCCCGGCGATCGCCGCGGTGGTGTCGACGTCCCCGCCGGCGACCACGCACGCCGCCACGGCCGCCGGATAGTCGTCCAGGAACCGGTCGGCGACCCACAGGGCGAACGGCACGGTGTCCTGAGCCGTCGCCTGCCCGCCCGAGCCGAGCCGGTGGGCCGCCTCCACGACCGTCGTGGTCAGACCGGCCGCCTCGATCAGGCCGTCGTGGACCACTCCGGCCGGGGTGTGCCCCGCCGTGGCGCGCAGCAGTTGACCGCGCTCGGGCCGGTGGCCGTTGAGCCGGGCGGCGGCGGCCACCGCGGCGGCCACGGTGACGGCCGCGCCACCGGCGATCCCCTCCGGGTGCGCGTGGGTGACCTCCGCGGCTCGTACCCCCTGGACGGCCGCGTGGGCCAGGGAATCCGCGTGCCAGGCGCCCAGCGGCGCGGCGCGCATCGCCGCGCCGTTGCCGCAGGAGCCCTGCCCGTTGAAGGCGGCGGCCGCGGCGATCGGCCAGGGCAGGCCGTTCCGGATCTCGCGCAGCATGGTCACCGCGCCGGGACCGTAGCCGCGGTACGGCTCGAAGCGGGCGGCGAGCAGGGTGGCGAAGGCGTCCCGGTCGAAGTCTCCCTCGGCCAGGGTGGCGACCAGGCAGCAGGCCTGCTCGGTGTCGTCGGTCCACTCCCAGGGTGGTTCCGGGAGGCGTCCCTCGAGAAGGTCGGAGGGGCGGTTGCCGGGCACGAAGTACTGCGCGCCGAGAGCGTCGCCGACGCTCAGGCCGGCCAGGGACCCCAGTGCGAGTGTGCGGCGGGTATCGGGAAAGAGTGTGAAAGACATCGGTACTTCGGATCGTATTCCATCACTGAGAGTCATCAAAGACTCTCGCTCGATCACCCTTTAGGTTCTGCCTTGCCATGGACGCTACGGTCTTCGCATGGCCACGGTGTTGCTCGTCGAAGACGACCATGTCGTGCGCGGCGCCATGCTCCGTTCGCTCGCCGATCGAGGGCACGCCGTGCACGCCGTCGGCACCGCCCTGGAAGCGTTGCGGCGGGTCGCCGCGGAGACGCCCGACCTCGTCGTGCTGGACCTCGGACTCCCCGATCTGGACGGATCGGACGCGCTGCGGATGCTGCGCGGCATCACCGACGTGCCGATCATCATCGCCACCGCGCGCGACGACGAGCAGACCGTCGTGCGGCTGTTGCGGGCCGGCGCCGACGACTACATGGTCAAGCCGTTCACCGGCGCCCACCTGGACGCGCGCATAGCCACCGTGCTGCGCCGCGTCGGCCGGGCCAGCCGGGCCGCGCAACCCGCCGTCCACGAGGTGGGCGAGCTGCGGGTGGACGTCGGCGAGCGCAGCGCCACCCTCGGCGATCAGCCGCTGGCGCTGACCCGCAAGGAGTTCGACCTGCTGGCCTACCTCGCCGCCCGTCCGGGCCGAGTGGTTTCCCGTCGCGAGCTGTTGGAGGAGGTATGGCGACAGCCATCGGTCGGCGAGGACCAGACCATCGACGTGCATTTGTACTGGCTTCGCCGGAAACTGGGCGAATCCGCGGCGAAGCCCCGCTACCTGCGCACCGTGCGGGGGGTCGGATTCCGGTTGGTGGCGCCGGACTGAGGCTGCGGCTGGCGTACACCACCGCAGCCACCACCGCCGTCGCCGCACTCGTCTTCCTCGTCCCGCTCGGCTGGGGCCTGCGCAACGATCACCGGGAGGCCGCTCTCGCCGACGCCGCCGCGCGTACCTCGACGGTGGCCGGCGCCATCGCGGCCGGAACCGGCGAACGTGGCCTGGCCGCCGCGACCACGCTGGCCGGCGGCGCGCCGGTGGTGCACACCCCGGGCCTCGCCCCGTCCACCGGCGGGCGGGCCGACGGCGCGCTGATCGACCGGGCCGCGACCACGCCCGAGCCGACCGTCGAGGACGTCGACGGCGGCGTGGTGCACCTGCGACCGGTCACCGTCGGCGACCGGATCCTGGTGGTCGAGGCGTTCGTGCCCGCCTCCGCGCTGAACCGGAACACCGCCCGCGACTGGTGGCTGCTGCTGGGCCTCGCCGTGGTGCTGGTCGGTGGCGCCGTCGTGGTGGTGGACCGGCTGGCCCGGGGCGCGGTGGACTCGGCCCGCAACCTCGTCGACGCGGCGCTCGCGGTGGGGGACGGGGACCTCGGCGTACGGATCAGCCCGTCCGGGCCGCGCGAGCTCGCCGAGGCGGGCTACGCCTTCAACCGGATGGCCGACCGCTTGGTAACCTCCCGGACCGACGAGCGGGAACTGGTCGCCGACCTGTCGCACCGGCTGCGTACCCCGCTGACCGCGTTGCGGCTCGACGCCGAGGCGCTCGACCCGGACGACACCCAGATCATCGACCTCACCGCGGACGAGGTCGATCGCCGCCGCGGCATCCGGCGCATCCGGCAGGCGATCACCACCCTGGAGGACGAGGTCAACCACCTGATCAACACCACCCGGCAGGCCGTCGCCGACCGGGTCGCCGCCACGCCCGAGGACGGGCTGTGCGACGCCAGCGAGGTGGTCCGCGAGCGGATGATGTTCTGGTCCGCGCTCGCCGGCGACCAGGAGCGGCAGTACCGGGTGGTCGGCGCGCACCTGCGGATCCCGGTGCCGGTGGCCCGGGCCGAGCTGGCCGCCGCACTGGACGCGGTGCTCGGCAACGTCTTCCGCTACACCCCGCAGGGCACCGCCTTCGAGGTCGGGCTGTCCCGGCGCGACGGCTGGGTGGCGCTGCGGATCGACGACGCCGGCCCCGGCATCCCCGATCCACAGGGGGCGCTGCGGCGCGGGCAGAGCAATCAGGGTTCCACCGGTCTGGGGCTGGACATCGCCCGCCGGGTGGCGCAGGCTACCGGCGGGTCGCTCAGCCTGGACCGGGCCGCCATGGGTGGCGCCAGCGTGGTCATGTTGCTGGCCGACGCGGATGCCACCCCCAAGCAGCCGAGCAGGTTCGGGCTGGTCGGACGAGGCCGACCGGCACGCGACCGCGATCCGGGACGACGTCGCTGGCAACGAGGACGGGAATGAGCCGTATCCCCCGAACGAAACAGCCCTGGCTTATATCTGTTTTAAGAACGTTCCCCTGGGGACGCGAGGCTGGCAGGGTTCCCCTCGATCCCATCCGGCTTCCCGGATCGCAACCCGCAGCGCGTCCCCTACGCCGCGAACCGCGAAGCCACCGCGCGGTGGGAGGCGGTCACCCCATGGACCCCTCCCACCGCCACACAGCTCGACGAGGAGACGCCGTGTCCGCGCATCGCCGGCCGACGTTCCGCGGGTCGCCGCCAGGACGGCGCCGCGCGGCGAGCCCCCCGAAACCGGCGCGCACACGCTCCGCGACCTTCCGGCTCCTTCCGGTAGCCCTCGGCCTGGCTCTGCTCGGTGTCGGCGGCGTGATCGGCCCCAGCGTGATCGGCTCCGGGCCGTCCGACGACTTCTCGCTGACCTCGCTGCCGAGCGACGCCCCGGAGCAGGGGCTGGTCTACAGCGGACTCAAACTGGCCTCCTCCGGCTCGGTCTGCGCCGGGGCGTACCAGCTGTACGAGGAGGTCTGCACGCACGGCCCGGACCCGGCCCCGGCCGGTCTCGCGGTGCGCCGTGACGTCGCCCCGGTGACCGCCGGCAGCGACCAGATCACCCCGGTCCGGCGGGAGACCGGAAACGTGCCCGGGGACGCCGAGATCGCCCGCGACGAGGGCGGCAGCGCGATCACCGCGGACGCCCCGGCGCTGGTGCCGGACGCCGCTCCCGGACAGGCCGACTTCATCCTCGGCCCGGACGACGTGGCCTGCGCCGGCGACGGCCGTACCGGCAAGCGGGTGCAGTTGCTCTACCTGCACGAGTCGGGCAGCGCCAGCCGGTACCCGAAGTTCCTGAACTCGTTCCGGACCTGGGCCGCCGGGGTGGACGCCATCTACGACGCCAGCGCGGGCGAGACCGGCGGCTCCCGCCACATCCGGTACGTGACGACGCCCGAGTGCCGCGCCGACGTGGCCGAGGTGGAACTGCCGGACGGCTCGCTGCGCACGTTCACCGCGACCATCGACGCGCTGCGCGGGCTCGGCTACAACCGCACCGACCGCAAGTACCTGATGTTCGCCGACACGAACCTGTACTGCGGCATCTCGACCTACGTCAACGACACCCGGTCCGGCCGCGGCAACCGCAACAACGGCGGCCCGTCGTACGCCCGGGTCGACTCCGGCTGCTGGAGCGCCGCGATGGCCGCCCACCAGCTCACCCGCTCGCTCGGCGCGGTCCTCACCGACTCGCCGAACGCCACCGGGGCGGGCGGTTGCCTGGACGAGTCCGACCTGCTGTGCGCCCCGGACCGGACCGGCAAGCCGGTGAAGAACGTGTGCCCGAAGAAGAACGAGATCCGCCTCGACTGCGGTCACGACGACTACTTCAGCACCAACCCGAAGCCGGGCAGCTACCTGGCCAAACACTGGAACGTGGCGCTCAGCGAGTTCCTGCTGCGCAGCGACGGCGGCGACGACATCCCGGACGCCCCGGGCGCCACCGTGCCGGACCCCGAGACGCCGGCCGGCCCCCCGCCGGCGAAACCGTCCGCGCCGGTTCCCGCGCCGAGCGCGGCGAAGCCGAACCCGAGCGCCTCCACGCCCACGCCCGGGCCCAGCGTCTCGGCGAGCACCGGACCGGCGCCGCAGCCCAGCGTCTCCGCCGGGCTGCCGCAGGTGGAGATCACCCCGGTCGCCCACCACACCAAACCGCCCAAGGGGGGTGGCACCGGCGACCAGCCCGGTGGCGGCAACGGGGTCCCGGCGGCGCCGCCCGAGGTGACCGGCGACGGTGTGCAGGCGGTGCTGGAGATCCGCGAGGCGACCAGCGGCTCGGTCCGGCTGATCTGGAGCGCGGCCGCCGACGACGCCGAGTACGAAGTGTCGGTGGACGGCGAGCCGGTGGCCACCACCCGCGCCACCCGGGCCCGTCTGATCGGCTTGAGGCCGGACGCGAAGTACCGGGTCGAGGTCCGCAACCGGAGGCTGGGCTACCACGCCAAGGGCACCGCCGAGACGGCGCCGTCGGCCAGCCCGGTGCAGAACTCCTGGTTCGTGCTGACCAACTCGCTGACCGGCGGCGCGGCCGACCTGTACGCGGCCCGCGCGGCCGACGGCACCCCGGTCGTCCTCGGCAGCGACGAGGGCGGCACCCAGCAGCAGTGGCAGCTGGTGCCCGCCGAGGGCGGCGCCTACTCGCTGGTCTCCAAGGCGAGCAACCGCTGTGTGGTCCCGCTCGGCGGGGCCGCGGTCACCGGGGCGCCGCTGGTGCAGGGCGACTGCAAGGCCGGCGGCGCGGCGGCCCGGTGGACGCTGCGTGCCTCGGCGTACGGCTTCACCATCCGGGCCACCACCGGTGACCTGGTGATCGGCGTGGGCGCCCAGCGCTTCGGCACGCGCCGCGTGCTGGTTCTGCAGAAAGACACCGACCAGCGGCACCAGAGCTGGACGGCGGTTCCCGACTAACCGGCGGAGGACGACGGGAGAGGCTGATGCCTGATGTGCTGAGCAAGGCGAAGACCGGGCCGGAGGAGGATCCGGCCCGGTTCAACCGGCGGCGGCTGGTTCGCTGGCTGGCGATCCTGACCATCGGCACGCTGACGATGGTCGCCTGCTGGCAGGACCCGCTCTACCCCTGAGCCGCCTGGTAGGCGTCGATCTCGGCGAGCAGGGCGGCCTTCCCGTCGCCGGGCCGGAAGCTGTGCCGGACCGCGGCGCGGGCCAGGTCGGCCACACCGGCGGTGTCCAGGCCGAGCAGCCGGGCGGCGGTGGCGTACTCCTGCTCCAGCGTGGTGCCGAACATGGGCGGGTCGTCCGAGTTCACACTGACCGGCACGCCGGCCGCCACCAGGGTGGTGATCGGGTGCTGGTCGAGGTCGGTGACCGCCCGGGTGCGCAGGTTGGAGGTCGGGCAGACCTCGAGCGGGATGCCGTTCTCGGCGAGGTGGGCCATCAGCCGCTCGTCCTGGGCGGCCGCGATGCCGTGCCCGATCCGTTCGGCGCCGAGTTCGCGGAGCGCGTCCCAGATGGTCTCCGGGCCGGTGGTCTCGCCGGCGTGCGGCACGCTGTGCAGGCCGGCCGCGCGGGCCTGGTCGAAGTACGGCTTGAACTGCGGCCGTGGCACCCCGATCTCCGGGCCGCCCAGCCCGAAGCTGACCAGGCCGTCGGGCCGCTCGTCGAGGGCGACCCGCAGGGTCTCCTCGGCCGCGGGCAGGCCGGCCTCCCCCGGGATGTCGAAGCACCACCGCAGGTCCACCCCGAAGTCCCGGGCGGCGCCGGAGCGGGCGTCCTCGATCGCCTCGCAGAACGCCTTCGCCGGGATGCCCCGCCGCACGCTGGAGTACGGCGTGACGGTCAGTTCCGCGTACCGGACGTTCTGCCGGCCCAGCTCGCGCCCGATCTCGTAGGTGAGCAGCCGGACGTCCTCGTCGTCGCGGATCAGGTCGACCACGCTCAGGTAGATCTCGATGAAGTGCGCGAAGTCCCGGAACTCGAAGTACTCGGCCAGCCGTGCCGGGTCGGCCGGGACCGGCGAGGTGCCCTCGTGGCGGGCGGCCAGCTCGGCGACGATCCGCGGCGACGCCGAGCCGACGTGGTGGACGTGCAGCTCGGCCTTGGGCAGGCCGGCGATGAACGACGTCAGGTCGGTCAAGGAAGGTTCCCCCTAAATAGAAGCCACCACGAAGATACGGCGGTACGGGAGGGCCACGAGACCGTGCCGCTCCGGATACGCCTCGGTGAGCCGTTCCGAGAACGCGGCCCGGAACGCCGCCCAGCCGGCGTCGTCGAGCGCGGCCCGGACCGGCCGCAACGCGGTGCCCTCCATCCAGCGGAGCACCGGATGCTCCTCCGGGGTGGCCGGCAGCAGGTGCACGTAGGTGGTCTCCCAGGCGTCCACGACGGCGCCCGCGGCGGTCAGCAGCTCGGCGTAGCCCGCCGCGTCGTAGACCGGATCTGATCGGAGCTCGACCGGCGACAGCTCGCGCGCCGCACGGTGGCCCGGGCTGTCGAAGTTGCCCGGCACCTGCATCGCCAGCCAGGCGCCGGACGGCAGCTCGCGCGCCCAGTGGGCGAGCATCTCCGGGTGTCCCGGCACCCACTGCAGGGCGGCGTTGGTGACCACGACGTCGGTGTCCGGGCCGGGCCGCCAGTCGCTGATGTCGGCGAGCCGGAACTCGACCGGGCCGGGCTCGGCGGTCGCCTTGGCGATCATCTCGGGTGACGAGTCGAGACCGGTGACCCGGGCGTCCGGCCAGCGTTCGGCGAGCGTGCGGGTCAGTTCACCGGGTCCGCAGCCGAGGTCGGCGACGGCACGCGGGCGGTCGGCGCCGATCCGCCCGACGAGGTCGAAGAACGGGCGTGATCGTTCGGCGCCGAACCGGCGGTAGACAGCGGGGTCCCACATACCGACCTCCAAAACCGTACGTACGTATTGTTTGACGCTAACAGACGAGCGGTAGTGTCACGGCGTGGAAAATCGAAGCTTTCGCAAGCTGGGGCGCACCGTGGGCGTGGTCGGCCTCGGCGCCTGGCAGCTCGGAGCCGACTGGGGCCAGGTCAGCGAGGCCGACGCGCACGCGACCCTGCGGGCCGCCGTGGACGCCGGTGTCACCTTCATCGACACCGCCGATGTGTACGGTGACGGCCGCAGCGAGCAGATCATCGGCTCGTTCCTGAAGGACCGTCCGGGCCTGACCGTCTTCACCAAGATGGGCCGCCGCCTGCCGCAGGAGCCGGGCAACTACCACCTGGACAATTTCCGGGCCTGGACCGACCGGTCCCGCGCCAACCTCGGTGTGGACACCCTCGACCTGGTGCAGCTGCACTGCCCGCCGACTCCGGTCTACTCCTCGGACGCGGTGTTCGACGCGCTCGACACCCTGGTCGAGGAGAAGCGCATCGCGGCGTACGGGGTGAGCGTCGAGCGGGTCGAGGAGGCGCTCACCGCGATCGCCCGGCCCGGTGTGGCCAGCGTCCAGATCATCCTGAACGCGTTCCGCCTGAAGCCGCTGGAGCGTGTGCTGCCGGCCGCCGCCGAGGCCGGGGTGGGCATCATCGCCCGGGTCCCGCTGGCCAGCGGGCTGCTCTCCGGACGGTACGACGAGAGCACCACGTTCGGCGCCGACGACCACCGCAACTACAACCGGCACGGTGAGGCGTTCGACGTCGGCGAGACGTTCTCCGGAGTGGACTTCCGTACCGGGCTGGAGGCGGTGGGCCGACTGCGCCCGCTGGTTCCGGCCGGCGTCACCATGGCGCAATTCGCACTCCGCTGGATCATCGACCAGCCGGCCGTGACGGTGGTGATCCCCGGCGCCCGCAACCCCGAACAGGCACGGGCGAACGCGGCCGCCGCGGAGGTCCCGGCTCTCTCGCCGGAAACCGGAGAAATGATCAACACCGTCTACGATGAGTTGATTCGCCCGCAGGTGCACGACAAATGGTGAACAATGAAACCGAGAGGCCGCGGTTGAAGGGCTGGCTCGCCATGTCCCTGGGCCTGGTCGCGATCGTGCTGGGTGGAGTATGGACACTCCAGGGGCTGGATGTGCTGCCCTACAGCGCGATGAGCGGCCAGACGGTGTGGGCCGTCGTCGGCGGTGGCCTGATCATGGCCGGGCTCCTGCTGATCGCCGTCGGGATGCGCCGGCGGTCCAGTGCGCAGAAGCCCGTCCCGTAGTGCGGTGACGAAAGAGGCCCCGCAACCTCGATGAGGGTGCGGGGCCACGGTCGGGCCGGCCTCCGCCAGGCGGCCGGCGAGCCGGTCTCACGACCGGCGGATTAGTCTCAGAGCGGGCGAACCTGCTCCGCCTGCGGGCCCTTCTGGCCCTGAGCGATCTCGAACTCAACCCGCTGGTTCTCTTCCAGAGTGCGGTAGCCGCTCGTCTGGATGGCCGAGAAGTGGACGAACACGTCAGCACCCCCGCCGTCGACGGTGATGAAGCCGAAGCCCTTGTCTGCGTTGAACCACTTCACGGTTCCTTGCGCCATGCTGAACTCTCCTTCTGAAAATGCCGGCCCGCCCAACCGCGGCAGCGCGGGGCCGATGACCGTTTTCGAGCAGCGGTACCGCGAGGCGGCCTTTCAGGAGGACGTCCCATCCGCCCGACCTCGTGACAACTGCCGACCCACCCGGGATGGGGCCGACGTCTCGCGGTCGAGCGGAAGCAGCGAACCACGTACGCAAAAACTGGCCACACTGTACCCGAAAATCGGGCTGTAAAGCTCCCCCTCGTAAGAATCCAATAATGGGTGACCGATATGGAAAAGGCCCCCCACTTCTTCCCGCCGAAGCGGGAACGAACCGGGGGACCGGCAAGACTCCTGTCAATACGGAAGATGATCTAGTCGGGCCAGGTTCCGGTGAGTTTCTCGGTACCGATCGCGCCGCCGCGGTGGACCGCCGCCTTCACCACCGCGAAGATCGCCCCCTGCAACGCGGCGGCCGCGAGGATCTCGCCCCAGCCACGATCCGGGTCACCGGCATCGGGGGCGTCGTCGTCACCGGAGACCAGTTTCCAGGCCTCCTTGAAGAGGAGGCCGGCCAGCGCTCCGGCCGCGACACCCAAAGCCACGTTCACCGGCTTGAGGGCGACCTTCCTCAGCTTTCCCGCCATCAGCGCCTCCCTCGGACGATCAGCACGATACCGGCCATCGCGGCCAATCCGGCGATCGTCAGCACGGTCGGCCACGGATTGGCGCGGACCCGGGAACCGGCGCGATATGCGAGATCGCGCTTATCGGCCTCCCGGAGCCGGACGGCCGTGCCGTTCGCCGCCTCCCGGACCCGGCCGGTCATCATGGCCGCCCGGGACCGCACCCGCTCCTTCGTCTCGGCGACCTGCTCGCGGGCGCGGGCCTTCACGTCCACGCGTGCGGCCAGCGCCTGCACCGTCTCACCGAGGTCGGATCGGGTCTGCCTGATCTCCTCCCGCAGCGTCACCAGATCCGGCTTGGCCGCGGAACCGTTGATTTCGCTCATGGCTTTCCCGTCTCTCCGGGGTAAGGAGCACAGACAGAGTCGTTCATACGCTCCCACGCTCCTTGACCGCGTGTTTCACTTCGTCGACATCGGCCTTGACACTCTCGATCGCGGCCAGGGGTTCCGGCGGGACGGCCCGGTGCATCTGCGTGCGGCCCAGCAGCGCGAGCACACCGGCGACCGCGAAGAGCACCACGGAAACGATGAGCGCGGCCAGCCAGAGCGGCAGGACCAGGGCCAGTGCGATGATCGAGGTCGCGATCAGGGCGCCCACGCCGTACCCGGCCAGCACTCCCGCGCCACCGAACAGGCCGGCGCCGATCCCGGCGTGCTTGCCCTTCTCCGCCAGTTCCGCCTTGGCCAGCGCCAGTTCGTCCCGCACCAGGCGGCTGAGCTGTTCACTGGCCCTCTGGACCAGTTCCGCGGTGGAGTGCTCGGTGATCGACCGGGTCATCGCGTCTCCCCTTCATCCCGTATGTGAGCGGTGTATGCCCTCGTCCCCGCTCCCTCAATCCTTGCGCTTCGCGGCAACCGGGACCGGGCCTCCGAACACCAGCCCGCGGGTGTCGCCGTCCAGCCCGCCGCTGAACACCCGGGCCGCGTCGGACGACGGGCCCGGACCGGAGTGGCCGCCCACCCAGGCGGGCTCGGGCGCCACCGACTCCACCTCGGCGCGTATCCGCGGCAGCGCCTCCCGCTGATGCTGCCAGATCCAGCCGACCAGCCGCTCCCGTACGAGACAGCGCAGGTCCCAGAGCGCGGCCGCGTCGTCGGCGCTGACCAGCGCGCGCAGCCGGACCCGGCCGTTGATCGCCTCGGTCACCTGGAGCACGCAGACCCGGCCGTCCCACAGGTCGTTGCTCTCGCAGACCCGCTGCAACTCGCCCCGGACCGACTCGACCGGGGTGGCCCAGTCCACGTCGATCTCGGCCGTGCCGAGCACCGCCGACCCGGTACGCGTCCAGTTCTGGAACGGTTTGGTGGTGAAGTGCGAGGTGGGCAGGATCAGCCGGCGGTCGTCCCAGATCTGCACCACCACGTAGGTGAGGGTGATCTCCTCGATCCGGCCCCACTCCTGCTCCACCACGACCACGTCGTCCACTCGGATCGCGTCGCTGAACGCCAGTTGCAGGCCGGCGAACATGTTGCCCAGGGTGCTCTGCGCGGCCAGCGCCCCCACCACGGTGATCAGCCCGGCCGAGGCCAGCAGGCTGGCGCCGAGCGCGCGGACGTCCGGGAAGGTCACCAGCATGACGCCGATGGTCAGCACCACGATGCCGGCCACGGTCACCCGGCGCAGCATCACCACCTGGGTCTTGATCCGCCGGCGCCTGCGGTTGTCAGGCACGTCGGTACGCCATCGGGCCAGCGCCACGTCCTCCAGCACCAGCAGCGTGGCGCCGACCAGCCAGGCGATCGCGCCGATGCAGAACAGCACGAGCAGGTGCATCACGCCGGAGCGGCCGGGGAAGTCGCCGGCCCAGATCCGGACCGCCTGCTGCACCGTCAGCAGCGTGACGGTGATCAGGAACGGCCGGTGCAGCTTCCGCGCCAGATCGGCGGCGAGCGGGGACTTGCGGCCGAGCCGCACCAACACCCGGTGCGCGATCTCGACGAACAGGAGCGCCACGGTCGCCGCCCCCAGGACGGCCACTAGGACGGTCCTCTCGCTGGTCACTGGTATCGCCTCCACGGAGGTGAAGCCTTGCCCTCTCGGGGTGCGGGCACACCTACGGCGGCGGATGTCGGAGATAGCTCACATCCGCCGCCACTCACGGTCTAGAGTCAGATTTTTCGGTAGCGTGCCTGCGCCACGCAGTAGACGCCGAAGGCCGCGATGCCCACGGCGATCAGGGCCAGCAGCCACACACCCCAGGAGTAGCCGGCCAGCGTCTTGAGCGCCGCGTCCAGGCCACGGGCCTTGTCCGGGTCGTAGTTGACGGCGGCGGTGACGAAGAGCAGACCGGCGATCGCGTACGCCGTGCCCTTGGCCATGTAGCCGGCCACACCGAGGCGGATGATCGGCTGGCGGGTGCCGGCCGTCATCTGCTGGGTGTTGAGGTGCTTCACGAACTTGCGCTTGTAGCCGTAGACGGCCATGCCGGCGCCGACACCGAGGACCACCAGCCCGGCCAGCGCGACCAGCCAGCGGCCGCCCTCGGCGGACATCAGGCCGGAGGTCTTGCTCTGGTAGCTGTCACCCATCGAGGCGTTCGCGCCCTGCACGATCTTGACGGCCATCCAGGCGAGGTACGCGTACAGGACGGCCCGGACGCCGGAGAGCACCCGCTCGGCCGTCGCGGTGCGGTCCCGCGGGCCGCTCTCACCGACGGCCGCTTCGAAGGCCTGCCAGATCGCCATGGCGGCCAGGCCGACGGCGATGACGATCAGCAACGTCTTGCCGAACGACTGCCTGGCGATGGTCTGCAGGGCTCCGGACTGGTCACTGTCCTGACCGGAGCCGCCGCCGAAGGCCACCTGCAACGCGATCCACGCGAACAGCAGGTGGATGATGCCGTACCCGATGAAGCCGCCCCGGGCCAGGAACTCCAGGGGCTTGCTCTCGGCGGCCCGTGACGCGGTGTGTTTGACGTTCGAGGCTGTGGAGGACATGCCCCCCAATGTGACCGAGCGCGACGATCGTCAAACGTGATGCGTCAGCGTGACACCTCCACCTGAATCTGGTCCTGCGTCACGCTCGACAGGGAGAAGGTCAGACCACCGGCCTCGACCGCCTGCTGTCCCTTGGTGAGCTGGATCTGCTCACCGGCGACGTCGAGGGTCACCGTGTCCTCGTCGGCGGAGACGAATTTCGCCTCCACGCCGAGCACGTCGACGCTGGCGTTGTTCTCCCGGGCGATGGTCACGGTGCACTGGTCCAGGCCGCAGCTCACGTCGTCACCGCACCCGGTGAGCAGGGCGAGGCCGAGAGCGGCCGAGGCGAGAGCGGCGGCGATGCGGTGGCGGGGCTGAGAGATCAACACCCTTTCAACGGTACGCGGAGCGAGCAACCCCGGCCACATCAGGCGGCGATCGGCTGGGGGGCCGGGACGTTCAGCCCGGCGATCAGTTCGGCGGCGGCGCGGCCCAGCGCCCGGGTCGCGCCGTGGGTGGCGATGTGGACGCCGCCGGTCACCGCGACCGGGATGCCCATCTCGACGACGATCGCGTCCGGGCGGATCGCCAGCACCCGGCTCAGCGTGCCGGCGATCCACGGGTGCCGGTGCACGTCCCGGACCACCAGCACGAGCGGGCGCCCACCGGCGCCGGCCAGCACCGGGGCCGCCGGGTCGGCCAGCGACTCCAGGTCGTCGGCGGAGAACCGGATCGACGTGGTGCCGGGCAGCAGTTCGGCGAGCGGCTCGCCGACACCCCACGGCGTCTCGCTGCCGATCGCGATGTTGCGGGCCGGCGCGAACTCGACCACGTGCGGGACTCCGGTCACCGGCAGCTCGGGGCCACCGTCGGCGACGGTCACCCGGACCGCGCGGCGGGCGGCCTCGAACCCGACGGTCGAGCCGAGGACGGCCACCTCGTTGCCGGCCGCGGCGTCCGCGACCGCCCGGGCGCCGGTGGCGGTCTGGACGCGGGTGGTCCAGGAGCCGAGGGCACGGACCCGGCGTACCGCGTCGTGCAGTCGTTCCTCGGGGAGCTCCCCGGACCGCACCGCCGCGACGATCGCGTCCCGCAGCCGGATCGCGATCTGCTCGTCGGCGTGCTCGCCGCCCACGCAGACCGCGTCCGCCCCGGCGGCCAGCGCGCGGACGATGGCGCCCTCCAGCCCGTAGCGGCGGCGGACGCCCTGCATCTCGATGGCGTCGGTGACGATCAGGCCGTCGAAGCCGAATTCCTCGCGCAGCAGGCCGGTCAGGATGCGCGGGCTGAGTGTGGCGGGCAGCTCGGTGTCGTACGCCGGGACCAGCAGGTGCCCGGTCATCACCGCCTTGGCGCCGGCCGCGATCGCCGCCCGGAACGGGACCAGCTCGCAGGCCGCCAGCTCGGCCGCGGTGCGGTCGATGACCGGGAGATCGTGGTGCGAGTCGACGGCGGTGTCACCGTGCCCCGGGAAGTGCTTGGCGCATCCGGCCACCCCGGACTCCTGGAGCCCGCTGACGAAGGCGGCGGTGTGCCGGGCCACCAGGTGCGGTTCGGCGCCGAATGCCCGTACCCCGATGACCGGGTTCTTGGGGTTGCTGTTGACGTCGGCGTCCGGGGCGTAGTCCAGGGTGATGCCGGCGTCGGCCAGTTCCCGGCCGAGATCGCGGGCGACCGCCTCGGTGAGATCGGCGTCGTCGATCGCGCCGAGCGCCAGATTGCCGGGCCGGGAGCTGCCGAGCCGCGACTCGAACCGGGTGACGTCACCGGCCTCCTCGTCGATGGCCACGATCACATCCGGGTGCTCGGCGCGCAGTTGCGCCGTCAGCGCGGCCACCTGTCCAGGTGACTCCACGTTGCGCGCGAAGAGGGCCACTCCCCCGAGGCCGGCGCCGAGCCACCGGCGGATCCAGTCCGGGGCGGTCGTACCGACGAAACCCGGCTGTAGGACCGCGGCCGCCAACTCCGGCAATTCGCCGTGAATGGACATGAGCCCCCGTACCTCCGATACTTTCGCTCCCCGTCGGGGACCTATGTTCACACCCTCCGCAGACTTTAGTCAACAAACCTTTCTATTTGCTGTGGCTCCCGATCAGTAGGATGTGCACGTGCTCACTACCGTCGCGGCGACCGGTGTCGACTGGTCCGAGGTGCACGCCGTCCGACTCCTCGGCATCGCCCTGGCGGTGCTCTTCCTGCTCTGGGCGATCCGCCGCATGTTCGGCGGCAAATAGGGGTATCGGGGCGGCCATGCTCCCCGTCTACGGGCCACGCCTGCGCCGCGTGGCCCGCACCAGGTTCGGCTGGCCCCGCCTGCGGCCCGGCCAGTTCAAGCCGATGCGCGCCGTGCTCCGCCGTAGGGACGCCCTCGTGGTGCTCCCGACCGGCGCCGGCAAGTCGGCCATCTACCAGATCCCGGCCGTGCTGCTGCCCGGGCCGACCGTGGTGATCTCCCCGCTGCTCGCCCTCCAGCAGGACCAGATCGCCGCACTCAACGAACGCGACGATCCCAAGATCCGCGCCGTCCGGGTCAGCTCCGCGGAGACGCCCAAGGAGCAGCGCGAGGCCGTCGAGGCGATCCGCCGCGGCGAGGCCGAGTTCCTCTTCATCACACCCGAGCAGCTCAGCGACCCGGACCGGCTGGCCGAGGTGCGCTCCCTCGGACCCGGCCTGGTCGCCGTCGACGAGGCGCACTGCATCTCCGCCTGGGGCCACGACTTCCGGCCCGACTACCTGGCCCTCGGCGACATGATCGAACAGCTCGGCCGGCCGCCGGTCCTGGCGCTCACCGCCACCGCGTCGCCGCCGGTCCGCGAGGACATCATCACCCGGCTGCACCTGCGCGAACCCGAGATCCACGTGTCCGGACTGGACCGGCGCAACCTGTTCCTCGAGGTCGCGTACTGCCCGGACGACGCGTACCGGTGGCGCCGCCTCACCACACTGCTCGACGAGGAGCAACGGCCCGGCATCATCTACGTGGCCACCCGGCGGGCCGCCGAGGAACTCGCCGAACGCCTCACCACGTCCGGCTACCCGGCCACCTTCTACCACGGCGGGATGGCCGCCGGCGTCCGCGAACAGCGGCACACCGACTTCTCCGACGACAAGGTCGACATCATGGTGGCGACCTCGGCGTTCGGCATGGGCATCGACAAGCCCAACATCCGCTGGGTCGCGCACGTCGCCCTGCCCGACTCCCCGGACAGCTACTTCCAGGAGATCGGCCGCGCCGGCCGCGACGGCGAACCGGCCCGCGCCCTGCTGCTCTGGCGCTCCGAGGACGAGGCCATCCAGCGCTTCTTCCAGGGCGGCTCCCCCGACCCCGGCGAACTGCGCGACCTGGCCGGTGAACTCCACAAGGGACCGGCCGGCAAGACCGCGCTGCAGAAGGCCACCGGGCTCGGCCCCCGCAAGCTCGGCCAGTACCTCAACCTGCTGGAACAGGTCGGTGCCGTCCGGACCCTCGCGGGACGCAAACTGTCGGTCCCGGCTCGTGCGCCACTCCCGGCCGCGGCGGCCGAGGCCGCATCGGCGGAGTACGAACGTCAGCAGGCGGTCGTCAGGTCCCGGACCGACATGATGCGCGGCTTCGCCCAGTCCCGGCAGTGCCGTACCGAGACGCTGCTGGCCTACTTCGGCGAGGACCTCCGCAAACCGTGCGGCCACTGCGACAACTGCGCCGACGGCATCGCCCAGGAGATCGCCGCCACCGAACCGGAGGGCCCGTTCCCGGTCCACAGCCGGGTCCGCCACGACGAGTGGGGCACCGGCATGGTGATGAACTACGAGGAGGACCGAATGATGGTCCTCTTCGACACGGTCGGCTACAAGACCCTCTCCGTCCCCGTCGTCGTCGGCCAGAACCTCCTGACCCCCGCCTAAAGGCCCGGATTGGGAGTTCGGGCAGGGCCGGGCGGAAGATCGGGGCCCTGGGCGATGCTGGCGATGGGAGCGCTCACGATCGATGACCTTGGTGGTTGCGTGTGCGTGCAACCATGCGCGGGTTACCGCAACGGGGAGGTCGGAACGGGTGGGCAAGTCCAAGAAACGCCGGGCGCCGCTGTGGGCACGGATCAGTGTCGTCGCCGGGGTTCTGCTGCTGGTGCCGGGGGGTGGGGCGGTGGTGGCCGGGCAGACGCTGCTGTCGGACTACACCGACCAGGTCACCGACAACAGTCTGCTCAAGGACATCGACGCCCCGGCGGAGGCGGTGACACCGAAGCGTGAGGTGGACATCAACGGGCCGCTCAACCTGCTGCTGGTCGGCATCGACCCGCGGGACGACAAGACGGCGCCGCTCGCCGACTCGATCGTGATCGCGCACATCCCGCGGGACCGGCACAGCGCGTACCTCTTCTCGATGCCCCGGGACCTGTACGTGGACATCCCGGCGTTCAAGGCGTCCGGCACCGGCGCGGACACCACCAAGATCAATGCCGCGATGTCGTACGGCAGCCGCCTCAAGAACGGCGGTTTCAGCCCGGAACAGGGCTTCCAGCTGCTGGCCAAGACGGTGAGCAACCGCACCGGGATCAAGGCGTTCGACGCCGGCGCGATCATCAACTTCGGCGGCTTCAAGAAGATCGTCGAGGCGATGGGCGGCGTCGACATGGTCATCGACATGGACGTCAAGTCCGAGCACCTCAAGCCGGACGGCAGCACGCGCGACCGCATCCCCGCCTGTCAGGGCCATCACCGCTGTGTGCACCCCTACACCGGACCGCAGAAGTTCTACAAGAAGAGCGACAAGCCGGTGCACCTGAAAGCCTGGGAGGCGCTCGACTACGTCCGGCAGCGCTACGAGTTCAAGGGTGGCCCGAAGATGGGCGACTACGACCGGCAGCGCCACCAGCAGCAGTTCATCCGGGCGATGGCGAAGCAGGCGATGAGCAAGTCCGTGGTCAGCGACCCGGCCAAACTGCTGAAGGTGATGGACGCGGCCGGTGAGTCGCTGACCTTCGCCGGCGGCGGCCACACCATCGTCGACTGGGCGGTGGAGTTGCAGTCGATCAACGTCGACGACATGGTCACCGTGAATCTGCCGGGCGGCGGCGTCTACTCCCAGGACGGCCGGCGCGAATATCTGGGTGAGCGCTTCAACGAGGAGGTCGACGACTTCTTCAAGGCGGTCACCGAGGACCGGGTCGCGGCCTTCCTGCTCGACCATCCCGGATTCGTCAACCAGGACCAGTGACCGGCGCCGAGGACCCGGACGCCCTGGTACGGGAGATCGCCGACCGGAGAACGGCACGGGACCCGGCCGGCGCGGCACGACTGCGACTGCGGCCGGCCTGGTGGACGAGCGGTCGACACCCTCGATCCGGGCCGGTCTCCAACCGTCCGACCTGGACGACGTCTACCTCGACTGATCCGGCGCCGGGCCGGTGGAGTCGCGGACGATCAGCTGGTGGCCGGTGGGGCGGCGGCGCGGGCCGGCGCCGGGTGGTTCGAGGGCCAGTTCGAGCGCCATCCGGCCCATGTCGGTCATCGGCAGGCGGACGGTGGTGAGGCTGGGCGCCAGGTCGGCGGCGACCGAGACGTCGTCGAAGCCGACCACCGACATCCGGGACGGCACACCGATGCCGCGCTCGCGCAGCATGGCCAGCACGCCCATGGCCATGGCGTCGTTCAGGGCGATGATCGCCGTGGTGGACGGGTGTTCGGCGAGGATCCGCTCGGTGGCGGTCCGGCCGCCCTCGCGGACGAAGTCGGTGTGCACGACCGGCAGGTCGTCCAGCGACAGCCCGTGTTCGCGTAGCGCCGACGCCACCCCGGCCATCCGGTCGATCACGGTGTTGAGCCCGGGGACCCCGGCGACGACGGCGATCCGGCGGTGACCGAGTTCGAGCAGGTGGGCGGCGACGGCGTGGCCACCGGCCTCGTTGTCGGGCAGGACCGCGTCGGCGCCGAGCGCGTGCCGGCCGATCACCGCGACCCGGCCGCCGCCGCGCTGGTATCCGGCCAGGACCGCTTCGGCTTCGGCTTCGACGCGCGGGTCGTGGTACCCGGACCCGGCGATGATGACGATTCCGGCGCGCTGGGCGATCAGGTGGCGGATCTGGCGCAGCTCGTGGTCGGGGTCGCGGCCGGAGTGGCAGATCTGCACGAGCAGCCGCTGCTCGTCGGCGAGGCCGATGACGCCGCCGGCGATCTCGGCGAAGTACGGGTCGTCGACCTGGTGCACGATCAGCCCGACCGTGGTGCTGGCGCCGCCGGCCAGGGTACGGGCGAACGGGTTGGCCACGTACCCCAGTTCGTCGGCGACCTGCCGGACCCGGTTCGCCACCTCCTCGCTGACGCCCTCCCGTCCGGCGAGGGCGCGGGAGGCGGTGGCGAGCGAGACGCCGGCGCGCTGGGCGACGTCGATGAGGCGTAGCCCGGGGCCAGGTTTCGGCACTGCACAACTCCCAAGCTGTTGCCGAAGATCAATATCCCAGCATAACGGGTACGGAAGCGCTTGCGTACCTACCCGGTCCTAACCGGAGACGGCCTTGCGGAACGCTTCCACCGCCCTGCCGGAGACGGCCCGGCCGTGACCGAAGACCGCGTGGTCGAACTCGAGTTCGGCGAGGCGGGCCAGACTCTGACCCGCCCGTGCCGGATCGGCGGTCACCGGCGCCGGCGGGCCGGTGACCTGACCGCGACGGCTCGCGGCGGCGTCCCCGGCGAACAGGATGCCGCCCGAGCGGTCCAGCAGGTAGGAGACGTGGCCGCGGGTGTGGCCCGGAGTGTGCAGGGCGGTGAACCCGGGCAGCGGCTCGGAGCCGTCCACGGTGATCAGCTGGTCGATCTTCGTGGGCTCGACCTTCCCGATCAGGCGCTCGGCCAGCTTCGCGAGACGGCCGGACGGCTGCGCGGGCCGGTTGTGGCCGGTGATCCAGACCGCGTCGGCGGCGTGTGCGATCACCCGGGCGCCGGTCCGTTTCCGCAGGTCGGCCAGGCCGCCGACGTGATCCGCATGGTGGTGGGTGACCAGGATCGTGGTCACCTCGCCCAGCGATCGCTGGATCTTGCGCAGGCCGCGCTCGATCAGCGGCGTGCGGCCGGGCAGCCCGGTGTCGACCAGCACCACCCCGTCGTCGGTGACGACGACGTGCACATTGACATAGACCGAGCGGAGTTCGAAGACCCCGTCCACCACCTCTCGCACCCGATCATTCTTCCAGCAGGCCGATCGCGCGGGCCCGGGACACGGCCTCCCGGCGGGTGTGGACGGTCAGTTTCGCCATGACGGCGGCCACGTGGGCGTCGACGGTACGGACCGAGAGCACCAGCCGCGCCGCGATCTCCGGGTTGCTCAGGCCCTCGGCCAGCAGCCGCAGCACCTCGGCCTGGCGGCCGGTCAGTCCCGCCGGATGGTCCCGGGTGGCCGGCTGCGGCCCTCGCGGAATCCGGGAGAAGCCCAGCTCACGCAGCCGGGACCGGACCCGGCGGGCCAACGGTTCGGCGTCCAGGGAGTCGAGGATGCGGACCGCCGACAGCAGGTCCTCCTCCTCGTCGCTGTGGCTCAGTGCGAGCGCCTGGTCGTAGCGGCAGCCAGCCTCCGCCCACCGCCGGGCCGCCTCGTGCGGGCTGCCGTCGACGAGTGGCGCGTACGGATGAGGGACCGGGACCTCCGCGCCCAGCCGGTGCAGCCAGTAGCCGAACGCGCCCAGCCGGCGGCCGCCCTCCGCGGCCAGCACCCGCTGGAAGACCGGCGTCAGCCGGCCGGCGGCGGCCGGGTCACCGCGCAGCCAGGCCGCCTCGGCCATCGCCGCGCCCGCCGGGCCGACCCGCTGTCCCTCGCCGATGCCGCGGGCCACCTCCCACGCCTCCTCGATCGGCGCCTCGCCGCCCGGCCGGCCCCGGCGCAACCGCACCAGGCCCCGCACCACCAGCGCGGGGCTGCGCATCACGGCGGGCGCGCCGTCGGCCCAACGGGCGTGCCGGTCCGCCTCGTCCCACTCGCTCAGCCGGAAGAGGGCCATCGAACGGGTGACGTGCAGGTAGCGCAGGAAGCCCAGCACCTCGTGGCGCTCGGCGAACGCCATCCCCTCGTCGAGCAGCTCGCACGCCTCCCGCAGGCGCAGGTCGTCGATCAGGTGCCAGGCCAGGTTGGCGTACGCCCGGCAGGCGTGATCGTCCTCACCCGCGGTGAGCGCCACGGCCAGGCTCTCGGTCAGCAACCGGTGGCCGCGCGGATCGCCGCGGTCCCAGAGGGCGTAGCCGACGTTGTTCAGCGCGTGCGACAGCACCCCGGCCGCGCCGGTCGCCCGGGCCAGGGCGATCGCCCGCTCCCCCGCCACGACCGCCGGGCCGGTCTGCCCGCCGAGGGCGTGCAGCTGCGACTGGTTGCTCAGTCCGAACGCGAGGGCCGCGTCGTCGCCGGCCCGCTCCAGAACCTCGACGGCCTCGGTGGCGGCCGTCTCGGCGCCCGGGCGGTCGCCGGCGTACCAGTGGACCCGGGAGAGGCGGCGCAGCGCGAGACCCAGCGCGGCCGGGCCGGTCAGGCCGCGGCGCAGCGCCACCGCCTCACGCTGGGCGGTGACGGCCGGTTCGGCCAGGCCCAGGGTGTAGCACTCCTCGGCGTACGCCTCCAGCAGACCGGCCCGCGCCTCCGGCGGGAACGCCGCCTTGTGTTCGAGAACCAGCCGGTAGTGGGCGGCCGCCTCACGGTGCGAACCGGCGGCGGTGGCCTCGGCGGCCGCGGCCGGCGCGTACCGGACGATCCGGTCGGCGTCGCCGGCCTCGGCGGCATGGTGCACCAGCCGGGACAGGTCGGCGTCACCCCGCTCCAGCAGGGCGGCCAGCACCGCGCGGTTCGCGGCGATCCGCCGGGAGGCGGGCAGCGACGCGGCGACCGCCCGGCGCATCAGCTCGTGCCGGAACGCCACCCGGGACGGGGTGACCGTCAGCATGCCCCGCTGCTCGGCCGGGGCGAGCGCCTCCAGACCACCCGGCACGATCGCGGCCACCAGCCAGGACTCCACCGCGGACGGGACCACGGCGAGCTGGGCCAGGGCGTCCCGGCCGGGCCGGTCCAGGGACTGCAGACGGGCGTACACCGCCTCGGTGACCGTGGCCGGGACGCCGTCGGTGTCGCCGGTGCCGAGCACCTCGGTGACGAAGAACGGGTTTCCGGAGGTGACCGCGAAGACCCGGGCCGAGTCGAGCCCCCGGTCACCGACCAGGCTGCGGACCGCCCCGGCGGACAGCCGGGCCAGCGGCAGGCGGCGCATCGGCGTGTTCGCGGCCAGCCCGAGCAGGCCGTGCAACGGATGGTCGGCGCCGATCTCCTCGTCCCGGTAGGTACCGACCATCACCACCGGCAGGGCCGCGATCCGGCGCACCAGGAAGCGCAGCACGTCCAGCGTCGCCTCGTCGGCCCAGTGCAGGTCCTCGACGACCAGCACGGTCGGGTGGCCCGGCCAGTCCAGCTCGTTCCGGAACGCTTCGAACACCCGGGTCCGGTCACCCGAGGACAGCGCCTCGGTGAGCCCCGCGCCGACCTTGCCGACCAGGTCGCGCAGCGGTCCCAGCACCCGTGGGGTGGCCAGGTCGTCGCAGTAGCCGACCAGCAGGCGGCCCTCGGCCGGCAGCACCGACCGGATCGCGTCGACCAGGCTCGACTTGCCGATCCCCGCCTCGCCGGTGACCAGGACGACCGAGCCGTGCCCGTCCAGCGCCCGCCGGGCCACCAGGCCCAGCTCGCTCAGCTCATGATCCCGTTCCAGCAGGGCCCGGCCCATGCCGCGGAGTCTAGGTGCCGGTCTAGGTATCCACGCCCGTCGAGCTAGGTAGCCGACACGGAGTTCCTGGGCCTCGAAGGCTTCTAGAAACGAAGCATGACAGTCAACGAAGCGAAACTGATGGAATTCGTGCACCGGTTCGTCGGCGACCTGGGCGCCACCATGGCCGCCGGCGGCGTCGTGATCGGCGACCGGCTCGGCCTGTACCGGGCCCTCGCCACCGGCGCGGCGCTGCCGGAGGAACTCGCCGAACGGACCGGCACCGCTCCCCGCTACGTCGAGGAGTGGCTGCGGGGCCAGGCGGCCGGTGGCTACGTGGAGTTCGACCCGGCGAGCGGGCGCTACTCGCTCACCCCCGAGCAGGCGTTCGCGCTCACCGACCCGGACGGGCCGATCTTCGCGCCCGGGGCCTTCCAGCTGGCGCTCGGCGCGCTCAAGGCGGAGCCACGGATCACCGCGGCGTTCCGTACCGGTGACGGGCTGGGCTGGCACCAGCACGACGACGACGTGTTCACCGGCTGCGAGCGTTTCTTCCGGCCCGGCTACAGCGCCCACCTGATCGCCGAATGGCTGCCGGCCCTGGACGGGATCGAGGACCGGCTGCGCGGGGGCATCCGGGTCGCCGACGTCGGCTGCGGTCACGGTGCGTCGACGGTGCTGATGGCCCAGGCCTACCCGAACTCGGTCTTCACCGGCTCCGACTACCATCACGGCTCGGTCGACCAGGCCCGCAAACGGGCCGCTGACGCCGGTCTGGACGGGCGGGTCAGCTTCGAGGCGGCGGGTGCGCAGGGCTTCGGCGGCGGACCGTACGACCTGGTCACCACGTTCGACGCGCTGCACGACATGGGCGACCCGCTGGGCGCGGCCCGGCACATCCGCGCCCAGCTCACCCCGTCCGGCGCCTGGATGATCGTCGAACCGGCCGCCGGCGCCACGGTCGCCGACAACCTCAACCCGGTCGGCCGCGTCTACTACGCCTTCTCGGCGTTCCTCTGCGTGCCGAGCGCCCTCTCCCAGGACGGCGGCTACTCCCTCGGCGCCCAGGCCGGCGAGGAGCCGATCCGCCGCCTGGCCACCGACGCCGGTTTCACCCACTTCCGCCGGGTCGCCGAGACCCCGTTCAACATCGTCTACGAGGCCAAACCCTGAAACCGCCGATATCGTACGGGTCTGAGCGTTCTCAACCGCATCCTTCCCGTCCCGCCGGTTCCGCACGGCCGCGCTGCCACTCCATGCCGCAGCGCGGCCGCCGGGCTGATCCCGGTGGTCACCCTCGCGACCGGTCGCCCACTCCAGCCACCCTCGCGGCTCCCGCCCGGCTCCCCAGAACGGGTGGGCGCACACGCCGCGGGCTCCGTGTTCGGGCACCGCCGCGATAGAAGCGGCCAGCGCACACACGACGCTCAGCGTGGTCAGAGGAGTAGGCGGGCCAGGGCCTGGGCGGCGGCCGTCACGGCTATGGCGGCGAACGCGACGACGGCGATGATGCGACCGGGGAGCAAGGCCGGGGGCAGGCGGCGCCAGGCCCAGATCGAGTACGGGATCACCAGGGTGACAGCGGTGACCAGACCGGGGACGTAGTCGCGCAGGGCGATCGCTTGGCCGATGTGGACGGCGCCGTGCCAGCCGAAGACCAGGAGGGCGGCGCGGAAGAACGGGGAACGGCCGCCGGTACGGGCGCCCCGGATCGCGGCGGACAGGACCACGACGCCGACGACAGCGGCGGCCAGGGCGAAGCGCGGAGTGGTCGAGCCGATGCTCTCCACCAGGGCGGACGGCCAGCCATCGGCGAGCAGGCGCGGGGTGGTTCGGCCGGACCACCAGGTCGCGGTGAGCACCTCCTCCACGTCGTGGACGGCCCAGACGGCGAACAGTCCTAGGCAGACGGTGCGGCGCGACATGCCGACGATCGTGACACGGGTGGATCAGCGGGCCGGAACGGGTAGACAAGAATGCTGACGACTGACTCACCGGAAGGGAAACACGCGTGACGGATCGACCGCTCTACGCCGAACTGGGTTTCACCGACGCCGAGTGGGGGCTGCTGACCGGCCTTCCACAGTCGGTGCTCACCGCGGCGAGCGCCGCCACCCCGGACAGCGCCCGCAAGACCCGTGCCGAGAGCGCGGCCGGGCTCGACCGCATCTCCGACGGGAGGGCCTCGGCCAGCCCGCTGGTCGCCGCCGTCGCCGCGGCCGCGGTGGCCGAGGCCGGCGACCCGGAGATCGGTGAGGAGGCGCCGGTGATCGAGCCGGCCGACCCGGCCGGTTACGCGGCCGACGTGGTGGGCCGGGCCGCCGAGGTGGCGGCGCTGCTGGCCGCGAAGGCGTCGGCCGCGGATGCCGAGACCTACCGGCACTGGCTCGTGGAGATCGCCGACGAGGTGGTGGGCGCGGCCTCCAGCGGCGGCCTGCTCGGTATCGGCGGCGAGACCGTCACCGAGAGCGAGCGCTCCTTCCGCGACGACCTGGCCCAGGCCCTGGCCGGCTGACCCTCCCGGCTGGCCCTGGGAGCTGTCTCAGTGCGGTCGGGACAGCTCTGAGGTCCAGCCGGATCTTTGCTGCTGGGGCTGGGCGGGTGGACGTCAGGTGGGTGGGCGCCACGTGAGGACGGGGTCCATCTGGCGGAGGATCAGGCCGGGGCCGAGCCTGCCGCCCAGGGCCATGCCCGCGTTGCGGAGGCGCTCGGCGAGTGGGTGGCCGAGGTTGGCCATGCGGCCCACTCTGCGGGAGGCTCGGGCCACCTCGGTGGTACGGGTGAGCCGCTCCGCCGTGTAACGGGGCAGGTCGTCGGCGTGAAGGGCCAGCACGACCGCGTCCTCGAGGGCCTGGCAGGCGCCCTGGCCGAGGTTCGGGGTCATGGCGTGGGCGGCGTCACCGAGCAGCGCGACCCGGCCGGTGTGGAAGCGGGGCAGCGGCTCGTCGAGGCAGCGGATGTCGGTGCGGACGACCTCGGTGGCGGCGGCGATCAGCGACGGGACGGGCTCGTGCCAGTCACCGAAGAGGCGCAGCATCTCCGCCTTCTCGTCGCCGGCGCGGCCACCCTCGACGGCGGGTGCGGTGGCGTAGCAGTAGACGCGGCCGTCACCGAGCACGGCCACCCCGAAGACCTTCCCGGCGCCCCAGGTCTCGGCGGCGACGAGGGTTCCGCCGGGGTGCGGCACGACGATGCGCCAGCTGGTGACGCCGGTGTAGACCGGGCCGGGGTGGGTGGGGAACAGCTTCGCCCGTACCGGTGAATGAAGTCCGTCAGCGGCGACCACCAGATCGGCGGTGAGCGTGCCGTCGGCCGTGACCACCCGCCCGGTCCCGGGATCGACGTCGCCGGCCGGCAGGCCGAGGCGGAGGTCGCCGGGCGCGAGCTGCTCGGCGAGCGTGCGGACAAGGGTGGCCCGGTGCACCACGATGACCGGTTCGCCGTAGCGGGCGGCCGCCTTCGACGCGTCGGTCCGGGTGATCCATCCGCCGTCGGGGCGGCGGATCCCGGCGGTGCCCTGGAGGCCGGACAGCTCACGGATGCGCTCGCCGGCGCCGAGGGCGTCGAGGGCGCGCAGCGCGTTGGGGGCGACGGCGAGCCCGGCACCGACCGGTTCGAGGGCGGGCGCCCGTTCCAGGACGGTCACCTCCCAGCCGCGCCGCCGGAGGGCCACCCCGGCCGCCAGCCCACCGATTCCGGCTCCGATCACCACCGCACGCATGCGCCAGATCTTCGCATCCGCGCGGATCGGGGGGAGACTGGCCGGCATGGACGAGTACGCGTGGTCCTACCCGGCTCCGGGGCTGCGGCCGTGGATCGGGCGCTACACCGGCTACCGGCAGCGCGGGGTGGCGCCGGCCCGGCACCGGGGGCTGCCGTCGCCCTACCTGACGCTGATCTTCACGCTGGACGATCCGCTGGTCATGGCCGCCCACCCGGATCCGCGTCAGGCACCCGGCCGGTACCGGGCGCTGGCCGGTGGGCTGCACCTGGCGCCCGCACTGATCACCCACGACGGCCGTCAGTCCGGGGTGCAGGTGGCGGTTCACCCGCTGGGCTGCCGGGCGATCTTCGGGGTCCCCGCGGCCGAGCTCGCCAACCTGGACGTGGACGCGGGCGCGCTGCTCGGTGACCGGTTCGTCGGCGAGACGCGGGACCGGCTGCGGTGCGCGCCGGACTGGCCGGCCCGGTTCGCGGTGCTCGACGCCGTGCTGGGTGGGCTGCTCCGGGAGGACACCGGGCCGTCGTGGGCCGCGCACGCGGTACGCCGTCTGTTCGGCACCGGCCCGGTCAGTGTCGCGGGGCTCGCCTCGGAGGTGGGCTGGAGTCCGCGGCACCTGACCGACCGGTTCCGGGCCGAGGTGGGGATCCGGCCGAAGGAGGCGGCCCGGGTGGCACGCTTCGACCGCGCCCGGCGGGCGATGCGGCCCGGGGTGCGGCTGGCCGATGTGGCGGCCGCACACGGGTACGCCGACCAGTCACATCTGGTCCGGGACTTCCGGGTGTTCGCGGGGTGCGCGCCGTCCCGCTGGCTGGCCGACGAATTCGGGAATTCCGGGCTGCGCCAGGCGCCCGTCGAGCTGGGGGGTGACTTCGGTTTCGTCCAAGCGCATGCGGGACCCGGCGACGACGATGGACGGTATGACTGATTCTCGAGCACCGGCCCCGCAGGTGTGGCCGACCCTGAAGGCGAACGACGCCCGAGCGCTGATCCGGTTCCTGGTCGAGGCGTTCGGTTTCGAGGAGACCGTGGTCCACGGCGAGGGCGACACGGTCGACCACGCCGAGCTCAGCTGGCCGCCCGGTGGCGGCGTCATGCTCGGTTCGGTGCGCGACGACCCCGCCAACCCGTGGAACGACCTGGCCCCGGGGAGTTTCGGAGGGTATGTGGTGACCGACGACGTCGACGGCCTGTACGCGCGGGCGGCCGCCGCCGGGGCGGAGATCCTGCGGAAGCCGGCCGACACCGACTACGGTTCGCGGGACTTCACGGCTCGTGACCCGGAGGGCAACCTGTGGTCGTTCGGCACGTACCGGGGCGCGCCGAGAAGAGGGTGAGTGGGCAGCTCAGCCCGGCGGGCGCGACGCCGGGCCCGGCCCGGCAGACGATCGCGGGTATGGCAACGGCGGTTCGCGTCTCCCGTACCGGAAACGGTTTTTCAATCGCCGCGGAGCAGGCCCTGACCGATCGCCGTGGCCACCGCGGAGGCCCGGTCCCGGACGCCGAGCTTGGCGTAGGCGTGCAGCAGGTGTGTCTTGACCGTGGCCTCGCTGATGAACAGGCGCTTGGCCGTCTCCCGGTTGGTGCAGCCCCGGGCGATCAGGCCGAGCACCTCCAGTTCGCGCTGGCTGAGCGGCTCCTTGGCGGGTGATCGGAGCTGGCCCATGAGCCGGCCGGCGACGGCCGGGGACAGCACCGACTCGCCGCGGTGTGCCGCCAGCACGGCCCGGAAGAGCTCCTCGCGCGGGGTGTCCTTGAGCAGGTAGCCGGTGGCGCCCGCCTTGATCGCGGGAAGCACGTCGCTGTCGGTGTCGTAGGTGGTCAGCACGAGCACGCGGGCGGTGCATCCGCGGGCCTTGAGCTCGCGGATGGTGGTGACGCCGTCCATCACCGGCATGCGCAGGTCCATCAGCACGACGTCGGGGGCGACGGCCTCGGTGAGGGCGAGCGCCTCCCGGCCGTCACCGGCCTCGCCGAGGACGGTGAACCGGCCGTCGCCGGTGAACATGCCGCGCAGACCGTCGCGCACCACCGGATGATCGTCCACGATGACTACCTTGATCATGCCGCCACCTCCGCTTCGCTCCGGCGTCGCCATGATTTACCACCTGAGCTGCCGCCGATCGACAGGGCGTCGCCGTCGCCGGTCACCACCCAGCTCGATGATTCGCTCGCAAGCTCGCTCATGCTGCTCCGATCGCGATGGCCGGAACGCACGCGGAGATCGCGGTTCCGCCGCCGGGTTCCGACTCGACCTCGAGGGTTCCGGCGATGCGGGTGAGGCGTTCCCGCATCGCGTGCAGGCCGAAGCCGCCCTCCTCGGTGACCTCCCGCGGCGCGTCCGGGTCGAAGCCGGCGCCGTCGTCGCGGACGTCCAGGGTGATCATGTCCTCCATGTAGGACAGGGTGAGGCCGACCCGGCCGGCGGCGGCGTGCCGGGCCACGTTGGCCAGGGCCTCCTGGGCGGTCCGCAGCAGGGTCGTCTCGATCTCGGGAAGCATCGGCCGGGCCGGCCCGGTGACCGTCAGGTCGGCGCGGACGCCGTGGATGCCGGCCCACGCCCGGACCACCTCGTCGAGCGCCTCGGGCAGCCGGGCGGCGTCCAGGTGCTGCGGCCGCAGCGCCTGGACCGAACGGCGGGCCTCGGTGAGGCTCTCCCGGGCCAGGCGTTTCGCCGCCACCAGGTGCCGGTCCCGTTCGGCCGGGTGCGACTCGGCCGCCTCGAGCTGGGTGACGATGCCGGTCAGGCCCTGGGCGAGGACGTCGTGGATCTCGCCGGCCATCCGCTGCCGCTCGTTGAGGACGCCCGCCTCGTGTGCCTGGACCAGCAGTTGGGCGTGCAGTCCGGCGTTCTCCCTGAGTGCGGCGGCGAGTTTCGCGTTGGCCTCGGCGAGCACGTCGATCCGGTCCTCACGGCTCTGCGACCTCCGGTCGGCCCGGATCCCGATCAGGGTCATGGTCTCGGCGATCAGCAGGTTGCAGACCAGGACCGCCAGGTAGATGACGAACCCGTCGGCGCGGGCGAAGGTGACCCATCCGCCGACCTGGGCGAAGGCGTTGACCGCGGCGACCGGCACCAGCACGATCAGCGGCCACATGCCGCGGACCGCGTAGCCGATGAAGAGGTAGCCGGACCAGGTGTAGATGCCGAAGAGCGGGCTGCACCAGGCGAGCCAGAGGTTGAGGAGGATCAGGCCGGTGAGGAAGACCGCCATCAGGCCGCTCCGGCGCTGCCAGCCCGGGTGCAGGTCGACCCACCAGGCGATCCAGCAGGCGGTCAGCACGGTGGCGGTCAGGATGGTGGGCAGATCCGTCCGGGGCACCGGGGTGTCCCAGGCCACCAGCACCAGGAACAGCGAACAGATCAGCGTCCCGTAGGCCAGGAGCGGGCGCGTCAGATCCCGGGTGGGGCCCTCCATGGTCACTCCCAGCGGAAGAACTTCACCGCGGCGGCGCCGCAGATCACCAGATATCCAATGAGTACGGTAATCGACAGCCATTCCGGCGACTGTCCCGTGAGGGCGCCGTTCATCAGGTCCTGGCCGGCCGCGAACGGGGTGAAGTCACCGATCCGCTGGAGCACCTCGGGCATCAGCTCGCGCGGCGCCCACAGCCCGGCGAGGAACATCATCGGGAAGAACAGGAAGGTGCCGATGGCGTTGGCCGTCTTGCCGGTCGGCGCCAGGGCCGCCAGCAGCAGGCCGATGGCGAACGCGCCGGAGCAGTTGAGCAGGATCGCCAGGAGCAGGGTGAGCGGCGACTCCGGGATCGGCACGTCGAACGCCAGGTGGGCGACCGTGTAGACCAGGACGGCGGACACCAGCACGGTGGCCAGGTTCATCGTCAGCTGCGCGGCCAGCAGCAGCGCCGGGCGTACCGGGGTGGTGGCGAACCGGCGCAGGATCCCCCGCTCACGGTAGGTGGCGAGCACCGCGGGCAGGCCCTGCAACCCGATGATGCCGATGGCCAGCCCGAGGGCGGCCCCGGCGTAGACGTCGATCACCCGGAGACCGCCCAGCTCCGGCGGTGTCTCCTGCATGGTCGGCACGTTGCCGAGGATGGTGATCAGCAGGAGCGGGAAGAGCAGGGTGAAGAAGACGTAGAGCGGATCGCGGAGGGTGAGCCGGAACTCGGACAGGGTCAGCTTGATGAAGACGGACATGATGTTCACTCCCCGCGGATGAGGTGTACGAAGGCGTCGTCGAGGGTGGCCTGTTCCAGGGTCAGCTCGGCGGCGACGATGCCGTCGCGGGCGAGCACCGAGATGACGGCGTGCAGCAGGTTCCCGGAGCCGATGATCTCGATCCGCGGGCCCTGGTGGCTCAGCTCGCGCACCTCGGGCAGGGCGGTGAGCAGCTCGTCGGCGAACGGCTCGGACGGGCGGAACCGGATCCGCTGCTCGTCGCCGGCCCGGTTGATCAGTCCACCCGGGGTGTCCAGGGCGGCCACCGCGCCCTTGTCGATCACCACGATCCGGTCGCAGAGGCGCTCGGCCTCCTCCATGAAGTGGGTGACCAGCAGCAGGGTGACCCCGCGGTCGCGGATGCCGGAGATCAGCTCCCAGGTGTCCCGGCGGGCCTGCGGGTCGAGGCCGGTGGTCAGCTCGTCCAGGATGGCGACCTCGGGGTTGCCGAGCAGGGCCAGCGCGATGGACAGCCGCTGCTTCTGGCCGCCGGAGAGCTTGCCGAACCGGGTCCTGAGCTTGGCGGTCAGGCCCAGGTCGCCGGCCAGCTCGCGCCAGTCCGCCGGGTTCGGGTAGAAGGCGCTGTACAGCTCCAGCGCCTCGCGGACGGTGATCTTGTCCTGGAGCTCGCTCTCCTGGAGCTGCACCCCGATCCGGGCGCGCAGCTCCGGGTCGCTGGCCGGGCGCCCGAGCACCGTGATCCGGCCCGAGTCGGCGGTACGCAGCCCGGCGATGCACTCGACGGTAGTGGTCTTGCCGGCGCCGTTCGGGCCGAGGATCCCGAAGATCTCGCCGGCCTCGACGGTGAACGACACGTCCCGGACGGCTACGGTCTCGCCGTACCTCTTCGCCAGGTTCTCGACCTCGATGACTGTCATGCGGACAGCGTCGCGTGGCGGGCACCGTGCCCGAATCGAACAGCGGGCGGTCGTCGCCGTCCACCGATCGGTTGATGCCGGTCTACACCGTGGCGTTGCTGCGGCGCAGGCCGGCGTAGACCGAGCCGATCTGTGCGGCCACCCGCTTCCACGAGTACGCCTGGCGGGCGCGGTCCAGGGCGGCGGTCGCGTAGGCGAACCGGCGCACCCTGTCGTTGATCAGCCGGCGCAGCGCCCCGCCCAGCGCCCGCGGGTCCCGGGCCGGCACCAGATCGCCGGTGAGCCCGTCGACCACCGTCTCGGTCAGGGTGCCCCCCGCGGTCCCGACCACGGGGAGCCCGCAGGCCATCGCCTCCAGGGCCGACCGCTCGTCGCCGGGTGCGGCCACCAGCACGTCCGCCGACCTGTACCAGCTGGGCAGCTCCCGCTGCGGCACCGAGCCGACGAGCCGGAACCGGTCGGCGACCCGGAACTGCTCGGCCATCGACCGCAGCAGGCCGGCGCCCGGGTCGGCGGGCAGCTGCTCGGGCGGCGGGCCGCCGACGACCACCACCTCGGCGCCGGGAACGTAGCGCATGGCCTGGATGACGTCGCCGAAGCCCTTGCGCTCGACCAGCTTGCCGACCGACAGGATGCGGGGCAGCTCCGGGTCCTCGCGCGGGGCGGCCGGGCCCTCCGGGGTGAACCGTTCGCTGTCCACACCGGACGGGATCACGGTGAGACGGGCCCTGGGCACGCCGATGCGCACCAGTTCGCCCACCTCGTCCTGGGTCTGTGCCACCACCCGGTCCACCGCCCGGCCGAGCGCGCGCTCGTAGCCGGACCGGGACGGGCCCCGCGCGGCGCCGTCGAACTCGCCGAGCTCGTGGAAGGACTGCACCACCGGCACGCCGATCTGCTTGGCGGCGGTGACCGCGGCCAGGCCGCTGGTCCAGAAGTGGGCGTGCGCGACGTCCGGGGACCAGCCGTCGCGCCACTGCTCGCCGAGCACCCGGGCGAACTCGCCCATGTGCGGGAGCAGCAGGTCGGAGGGGATCGGCCGGATCGGGCCGGCCACCACGTTCACCACGTGCACACCGGCCGGGGTGACGACCACCTCGGCGGAGTCCGGGTCCGCGCGGCGGATGTAGACGCGGACGTCATGGCCCAGCTCGGCCAGCGCGGCGGCCAGTTCATCGGCCCGGCCGGCCGGTTCGGAGATCATCGCAATGCGCACGGGGTCTCCTCCAGATGCTGGGGTCGGGTACGCGGAGCCATTGCCCGGGGGCCCGAACGCCGAAACATCGCCCCGGGCGTCACCGCAGCGTAAGCCCAGGTCTTCGCGGTTCTCCCGGCATCGCGGAACGTCAGGCGTAGATCACCCGGTGCGCGCCGTCGACCGCGGCCCGGTAGGCGGCCCCGGTCAGCCGCCGGTCACGGGCCATGGCGGCGTGGGCCGCGTTCGCGCCCGGCGCGCCGTGCACGCCGCCGCCCGGGTGCGCCGACGCGCTGCCCAGGAACAGCCGGTCCACCGGGGTGTCCGGGCGGCCCAGGCCGGGAACCGGGCGCAGGAACAGCTGCTGGAAGGCGGCCGCGGTGCCGCCGCCGAGCGCGCCGCCGACCAGGGACGGGTTCTCCCGCTCCAGGTCGGCCGGGCCGAACACGTTGCGGCCCACCACCTCGCGCCGGAAACCGGGCGCGTGCTCCTCGACGACCGCCTCGATCCGCTCCACGTGCCCGGCGATCTCGTCGGCCGTCCAGGACGGCCGGTGCGGCAGATGGGTGTACGCCCACACCGACTCGGTGCCCTCCGGTGACCGGGACGGATCAGCGGTCGTGGTCTGCCCGAGCAGCAGGAACGGATGCTTCGGCAGTTCGTCGGAGGCGAGCCGGGCGGAGTACCGGGTCAGGCCGTTCAGGTCCGCGCCCAGGTGCACCGTGCCGGAGCCGGCGGCCGCCGGGTTCGTCCACGGCATCCTCGTGCGCACCGCCCAGTCGACCTTCACGGTGGCGCCGTCCCAGCGGAAGTGCGCCAGGTCCTCGGTCATCCGCGGCGGCAGCCACCGCTCGCCGACCAGGTCCAGGAAGAGCGCCGGGGCGGGTACGTCGGCGATCACCGCGCGCCGGGCCCGCCAGTCCCGGCCGTCCGCGGTGCGCACGCCCATCGCGCGGCCGCGGGCCACCAGGACCCGGGTGACCGGCGCCCCATAGCTTATTTCGCCGGGGAAACGCCGGAGCAGGGCCGAGGTGATCTCGCCCGCGCCGCCGACCGGGACCGGCCAGCCGACCTGCTGCGCCAGCATGGCCAGCAGCCAGCCGTAGACGCCGCCGCCGGCCTCCTCCGGGGACAGGTCGGTGTGCAGGGCGCAGCCGGCCAGGGCCAGGGCCGCGCCCTCGCCCTGGAACAGCTCGGAGGCCAGCTCGCGCACCGACAGGACCAGGCGGCGGGCCAGCCGCAGGGAGCCGCCCACCCGCAGCTGCCGGACCAGGCCGAGGCCGTGCCGGACCGGTGGGAACGGGGTGAACAGCGTGTCCATCATCCGGTCCGAGACACCCCGCCATTCCCGGTACGCGGTACGCCAGCGCTCCCCGTCGCCGGGCGCGAACGCCTCCATCGACGCCATCGTCCGGTCCAGTTCCCGGCTCACCGTGGCGGCCCGGCCGTCCGGCAGCAGATGGGTGAACACGTCCGGCGCGTGCGTCCAGCGCAGGTCCAGGTTCAGCGCCTTCATCACCGGGGACGCGTAGCCCAGCGGATAGAAGGAGCTGAACAGGTCGGACAGGTAGCCGGGGGCGGTCACGTGCCCGGAGCGGACCGCGCCGCCCGGGTGCGGGGTGGCCTCCAGGACCCGTACCGACCAGCCGGCGTCGGCGAGCAGATTGGCGGCGACCAGCCCGTTGTGCCCGGCCCCGATGACGATGGCGTCCACGGTGTCCACGCGCCGACGCTACCCGCTGAGGTTTGCCACAAACCGGGGGCGGGTACAGGCGGGCGTGGCCGTGGGGGCGGTGCCGGCGAAGATCCGGCATTTGAGCTGGCGAACTTGGCGGGGCGTCCTGTGGCGCAGCCTCACGGGCTTCATCAACGACGACTGCACCGACTACGCGGCGGCCCTCACCTTCCAGGCCGTCACCGCGCTGCTGCCCTCCCTCGTCGTGATCGTGGCGCTGATCAACCTGGTCACCGACGGGGCCACCGCCGTGCCGGCGCTGATCGGCATCCTGCGTGACATCGGGCTCGGCTCGGTCGTCGCCAACGACAGCCTGCTCGCCGTGGTCGACGCGCTGCTGGTCCGGCAGACCTCGGCGAAGGTGCTGCTCGGCTTCGGCCTGGCGCTGGCGATCTGGTCCGCCGGCGGGTACGTCGCCATCTTCACCCGCGCCTCCAACCGCATCTACAGCGTCCGTGAGGGCCGCCGCTGGTGGTCCCTGCACCTGCTCCAGCTCCTCCTCGCGGGCGTGGCGCTCGTGCTGCTCGCGGTGGCCGGCACCGGGATGGTGATCAGCGGCCCGCTGGTCGACGCGGTCGGCGACGCCCTCGGCGCCGGCGAGACCGTCCGCCGGGTCTGGTCGGTGGGCCGCTGGCCGATGCTCGTCGGGATCGCGATCATGCTGTTGTCGCTGCTGTTCTGGATCGCCCCGAACGTCCGGCAGCCCCGGTTCCGCTGGCTCACCCTCGGCGGTGTGGCGGCCCTCGCGGTGTGGACCGCCACGTCGTTCGGCTTCGGGCTGTACGTCGCCAACTTCGGCTCCTACAACCGCACCTACGGCAGCCTCGGCGCGGTGATGGCGTTCCTCATCTGGGTCTACCTGTCCAACCTGGCCCTGCTCCTCGGTGTCGAGGTCAACGCCGAGGTGCAGCGCGGGCGGCTACGCCAGGCCGGCGACCGGGATCCGGAAACCCCGCTGGCTCCGCGTTTAGCCCCGGGCACCCCGGGCACCCCCTGAATCATGGAACGGGGAAACACGAAGCACGGCGCCGTCCTCGACGAGAGGATGGCCAGGGAGACCCGGGGCAACGTCCGGGGGGCGGCCGGAGGGCGTGTGGAGGAGTGGATGACACCCGAGCCGGCCGGTGAGGATCAGCCGGAGGTGACGTTCGCGCCCGGCGGTTACGGCCGTGGCGTCCCCGCGGGGATCGGCAGCACCCAGGGCGAGGCGTTCAGCCGGTTCGGCAGCTACATCGGCCTGTCCGCATTCCCCGGGAACCGTATCGCGCTGGAGCGTTCGGCGCGCACGCTCGAAGCCCCGGACGACGTGATGCGACTGCTGGCGGCGCTGCCCGACGGGGAGATCTTCGAGAACGCCGCACAGGCTTGGGAAGCTAGCGAAGGGAGAAAAGCGTGAGCATCGTCACCGAGTTCGTGGACGTCGACGTCCCAGTTCGTAGCGCCTACAACCAGTGGACCCAGTTCGAGGAGTTCCCCCGATTCATGGAGGGGGTCACGGAGATCCGTCAGCTCGACGACACCCACACCCACTGGAAGACCGAGATCGCCGGGGTCCGGCGCGAGTTCGACGCCGAGATCACCGAGCAGCTGCCGGACGAGCGGGTCGCCTGGCATTCCACCGACGGCGAGAAGCAGGCCGGTGTGGTCACCTTCCACCGGATCGACGACACCCACACCCGGGTCACCGTTCAGATGGACTTCGACCCGCAGGGCCTCCTCGAGACCGCCGGTGACAAGCTCGGCATGATCGACCGCAAGGTCAAGGGCGATCTGCATCGCTTCAAGGAGTTCATCGAGAGCCGCGGCGGCATCGAGACCGGCGCGTGGCGCGGCCAGGTCGACCGCCCCGGCATGTGACCTTCCATCCTCTCGGGACGGCCGCCTCCGGGCGGTCGTTTCCGGGTCTTAGCGAAAGCCATTTCCGGTACGGCGTGAGCTCGGCGTTTCGGCCCGCCGTACCGCCGGGATCCCGTCGCGGCGCACCACGAGTGTGCCCAGGCCGCCGGCCGCCCGGATCGCGTAACGGTCCCGGGACCGGCGGAATCCCGGCTCCCGCAGCACGGTTCCGGCCGGGGTGCCGTCGTTCGCGGTCCACGGTGTCCGCACCGACCCGGCGCCCTCGTCGAACCGCACCCGGAACGGCGCGCCGCCACCGGCCGACAGCATCGCCGTCCCCGACCCGCCGGCCAGCACGACCGGAACGGTGCCGACCGGTTCCGGCAGCCACACCTCGGTCAGCCCGGCGGAACCCAGGTAGACCCGCTCCACCCGGCCGTCACGCAGGTTCAGATGCTGCTCGCCGGCGCCTCCGGGCAGGCGGATGTCCCACCGGACGTCCCGGTTCAGCACGATCCGCACCTCGTCCAGGCCGTCCCGGCCGGTGTTCTCCAGCCTCACCGCCACCCGGCCGCCGTGCCGGGCGACCCTCGGGGCGACACCGGAGTCCGGGGCGGCGCTGATCCGGTAGAGGAGACCCGGGAGATCGGCGAAGCGTACCCGTACCCGGCTTGCCGCATCACCCAGAGTGAGTAGCGCTCCGGTGCGCTGATGCAGTGGCCCGACCTCCACCCGGGCTTCGCCCGGCCGTGGCACCGCCCGCTGAGCGGGCGCGGGCGCCGGGACGGGCGCCTCACGAAGGGCGATCAAACCCCCGGCGACCAGCGCGGTCAGGCTGGCGACCACGACGATTGAGCGACGAAGACGCAAGACGGTGGGCACCATCGGACAACGCATAATCGGCCGAACGGGTGACGGCGATGCGTCCATTTCGAGCCAGACTGTCCGAGTGCGATCTCCCGGATTCCTCTCCGAACGTCAGCGTCGCTTCGCCTGGCTGGGTTTTCTGCTCGCCGCTTTCCAGGCGCCGCTTGCCGCGAAGCTGATCGATGACGCCTCGTGGTTCTTCGCCGTCGTCGTGGCCGCGCTCGTGGCCACCGTGATCATCGCCGACGACGCCCAGCGCCGCCGCCCCGAGCCTGCCGACTACTCGGAGTAATCGGGGCGGGCGGTTCGCCGCCGCCCCTTCAGCTCCGCCTCGTAGAGGTGCCGCCGCCCACCGGCGAACCGCTCCCGGGCCTGGCGTTCCACCTCGCGGAACTCGGCGTAGTACCCGTCGTCGAACTCCTCGACGATCTGGAACGTCCAGTGCCCCGGGATGACGTTGCGGCCGATCAGCTCCCGCTGGATCCGCTCCGCCATCTCGGTGTGCCCGGCCTGCATGAACAGCGAGACCGCCGCGTCCAGCGCGAAGTCCGCCGTACCGGTCAGCTGATGCGCCGAGTACAGGTGGCCGCGCACCCGGTCCACCGTCTCCAGCGCCTCGCTCAGCTTCCCGAGCGCCTCCACGGTCAGGTCGTCGAGACCCTCCGGCCGCCGATGCCGTTCGTCCGGGCCGTCGCCCCCGATTCGCGTCCCCACCACTTCTCCTTCCGAGATCCTGGCAAGTTCCCCACGGTTTCGAGTTCAACCCGCCTGCAACTCGCAGCGAACCGTCGGTCACCCTGGGCTACCTAACGTCTCTTCCCATGAATGGCCTGTTCAGCAACGCCGCCGCCCGCGCTGCTCAGCGCACCGCTCTCGCCTCGCTCGCCGACCTCACCGCGTCGGTCGGGGTCAGCGGTCTCGCCGCAGCCCAGGAGAGCCCCGGCCTGATGTCGGTGATCGACCAGCACGCCGCCGGAGTGCGGGACAGCCTCGACGCGGACAACCGCCCGCTCACCGCGATCCTGCTCGCCGCCTACGCCGAGGGTGTCCGCGACGCCGCCTACCAGCACGGCTGGGTCGCCCCCGAGGGCTTCATCGACTGGACCGAGAACGACTGGGTCCTCCGCCGTCTCCTCGCGGTCTGCACGCTGGCGCGGACCCTCCCCGCCGCACGCTGACCTGATCGGCAGGCTTGAGGCCGCACGGGTCACCGGGTCGGGCTCGCCCCATCCAGTGATCGACACCCGACCCTGAGGGCCGGCACCGGAATTCCGGTGCCGGCCCTCCGCCATTCGCACGGCATGTTCAGTTCGTGCCCGTCCCGCCTGGCCGCGAGTCCGTCGTGGGATCGTCATCGTGGGCGGGGAGCGGCACCACCTGGGTCCGCTCCTCACCCGCGCCGTCGACGATCTGCAGGCCGGACGCGGTGCCCGGGCTCCGGATCACCGTCACCTCGTCCGCGGAGGGACCGGCGGTCAGGACCGTGGTCTCCTCCGGGCCGGAAGGTCCGCCGGCCGGGGACTGCCCCGGGCGGACGCCCGGGGTGAGGATCGTGGTCCCCGCGGTGTCGTTGGACATTCGCACCGTGTCCAGGGCCGTGGTGGGTTCGCCGCCGTGCAGATCGGTGGTGCGTTCGTCGGAATACAGGTCGGTCGTGCGTTCGCCGGAATGCGGGCCCGTGGTGGGCTCGCCGGCGTGCAGGTCGGTCGTGCGTTCTTCGGGGTGCAGGTCGGTGGTGTTCTCGTCGTCGCCGGAGCCGGCCGGCGACGCGACGATCATTTGTGTCTCGTCACCGTCCTGCTCGCGGACCCGCCGCTCTTCCTCGGCCCATCGGGCTTCCCAGGCCAGTTCCTCGGTGTCGTCCGGAAAGTGCCGGTTCTCGCCACCCCGGCCGGGATCCGCGGACCGGGCCACGCCGTCGCCGGAATACGCCCGGCCGGCGCCGTCGGCAGCGGGCGGAGCCAACCGGTCGTCCGCGCCGGCAACGGCGGCGGCGGCCGTTCCGGCAGGAGGCGAGGACTCGGGAGACGGCGCCGCGGGAGAAGGAGAGGCCGGGGAAGCAGACACCGGCGGCGCGGCTGGAGGCGCCGGAGGCTCTGTCGCGGTGGAGGGCTGCCCGGCGGCCTGGCGGGCTCGTTCCTCGGCATAGGCGCGGGCCTGTTCCCGGATGGCCGCCGACTCCGCCGCCGCCCGGTCGAGCCAGCCCTCCCACCGCTGCTGCATCGGCCGGATCAGGCCGCCGCCGACGCCCACGATGATCACGCCGGCGACCGTGGCGAGGATGGTGACCAGCAGGGGGCGGGTGACCGAGGTGGCGATGCCGACCTGGTCGAGCCCGGCGATCACGCCCAGCGTGACGATCACCGCGGCGACCGCCTTGGCCAGCACCCGGGCGTAGCCGAGCCCACCGAGCACGGCCAGGATCAGGTCGTGGGCGGCCCCGGCGATCGCGGCGGTGACCACCACGATGACGATCCCGACGAACACCTGTGGCAGCCAGCCGAGCAATGCGTTGACCAGGTCGCTGGCCGGGTTGGGACCGAAGACGCCGAACGCCAGTTGCAGGGCGAACAGCAGCACCACGAAGAAGGCGAGCCGCGCGCAGACGTCGGTGGCGCTGGGCGCCCCGGGCCGCAGCAGCCGCCCGGCGGGTCCGCGCTGGACGGCCCGGTCGAACCCGGCCCGCCGCAGCGCCTTGGCGGTGACCGTCCGTGCGAGCCGGGCCAGCAGATAGCCGGCCACCAGGATCACCAGGAAAACCAGGATCGACGGCAGGTACAGCACCACCGACCGCCACATCTCGCTGAGGCCACGACTCAGCCCGTCACCGGCCATCCGTCCTCCTGACAAGCGTCGTCAAGGCCGCGATGGGTCCTCAACGAACCGTAGGACTCCGGAATACCATGCGCATCCGACAATCGGTACCCGAGAGGACACGCAGAGTCAGGAGCAGGGTCGCCCGTCGAGAGCGCAGCCGGTGGGCGGCTCGGTGGGCGCGGGCGCCAGCGTGAAGCTGAAGGAGACCGAGCCGGAGGCGGGCACCCCGGCCCCGGAGGGGCGGAAGGTGACGGCGCTCCCGGACTGGCCGGCGGTGACGGCGCCGCTGGTGACGGTCACCGTCTCGGCGCCGGGCACGGTGAGGGCGACGGTCCAGTCGGTGGCCGCCACGGTGCCCGTGTTGCTGACCCGGACGGATCCGCGGTAGCCGGTGTCGTCGAACTGGTAGCCGTAGGAGGCGCTGAGGACGGGGGCGCCACCGGCCGGCGCGGTCGAGGCGCTCCGGGAGGCCCGGCCGGTCGGCACGGTGAGCCGGGGCTTCGCCGTCGCACTGCGGCTGGGGGATGTCGAGGGCGACGGGGTGGCCGAGGGCGAGGTGACGGCACTCGCCGAGGGGGTGGGCGCGGGCGGCGGCACGGTCTCGACCGCGGACTCGACCGGGACCGGGGCGGCGACCGGAACCGCGGGCGTCTCCGTTTCGTCCCCGCCCCACGTCATCACGGTCGCGGCGGCGGCCAGCACCGCGACCCCGGCGGTGGCCACGACGGCGACGCGCGCGCGGCGCGAGGGCGCGGCATGGTGCGGCACGTCCGCTTCAACCCCCGGGGCGTACGCCGGGGACGGTTCCGCCCGGACCGCGGCCATCGTCATCGTCTCCGCCGACTCGGACCAGGCCGCGAGGGCGTCGTACCGCTGGTCCAGGAGGTCGGGGGCGGTGTGATCGTCCACGGGATCCGTCCGGTGCTGTTCGGCGTTGTGGCGCATCACACCGCGGGGTGGCTCGATCACGCCGCGACTATAGGTGAACGACCGTTCCGTTGACCAAGATCGAATCACCGATGACCTGGTGACGGTAGGTGACACCGAGCGTGAGACGTCGTCGGCACCGCCCGCGGACGATACGCGGGAACGGTCAATAACCGGACGGACGGCCGGTGGGGCATCGTACAAACGGACCAGTCGGGATAGGCTTTCCGCATGGTCGGCTCGGGAGGGTACGGGTCGGGGGGTCTCCACCCGTCTCCGATCACCACACTGCCCGCGCAGACGGCCGGCGCACAGCACACCGGCCTGGGCTGCGCGACGCTGGTGCACGCCTTCGACTGGTCCGGCACCTCGCTGGGCCCGATCACCGGCTGGGATCCGGCGGTCCGCGCCGCGGTCGAGCTGGTGCTCGCCTCCCCGGTGCCGATGCTGCTGACCGTCGGCGACGACTTCCTGGTCCTCTACAACGACGCGTATGCCGAGGTCCTCGACGCCCTGCACCCGACGGCGCTGGGCGCCCCGGCCGCACGGGCGTTCGGCCCGGCCTGGGATCAGCCCGGCCTGGGCGACGTGATCCAGCAGGTGCACCGCACCGGGCGGGCCATCCTGGAGCCGGAGAGCCAGGTGCAGTTCGCCCCGGGCCACACCGAGCCGGCCTTCTACACCCGGGGCCATTCGGTGATCCGCTCGTCGCGGGGCACGGTGGCCGGGGTGCTGACCGTGGCGGCCGAGACCACGCATGTCATCCACCGGCTGCAGAGCCTGGGTGAGCTGACCGCCCGGTTGGCCGGCGCGCTCACCATCGACGACGTGACCCGCGTCGTCCTGGCGTACGCGATGGATTCCTTCGACCTGGACCACTGCGTGCTGGCAGTGGACGACGGCCTGGCGTACCGATATGTCCGCCGGATCCGCGGCGAGATGCTCGACGAGGCCGACGAGCGGCTCCCCCCGGTGTGGCGGCGCGTGAGCGCCGACCCGGCGGCCCCGGCGGTGGCGGCGGCGGAGAGTGGGCGGGCGACGTTCGTGGCCGACGGCGAGCCGCTGAACGCGGTGGCGACCGACCGGCACGAGCGACGGGTCCGCGCGCTGGCCGCGCTCCCCCTGCGGACGCCGTCGCTGCGCGGCGCGCTGACCGTCGGTTTCCGCCGGGCGCATGTCTGGCTGCCCGCCGAGCGGGCGCTGCTGAAGGCCGCGGCCGAGCTGGTGGCGCAGGCCGCGGAGCGCGCCCGCCGATTCGAGGCCCAACACGGGACCGCGCAGTTGTTGCAGCGCAGCATGCTCCCCGAGCACCTGCCCGAGCTGGACATGTTCCGGATCGCCGCACGATATGACGTGGGCGTCGACGGCAACGCGGCCGGCGGTGACTTCTACGACGCGTTCCACCTGCTCGACGGCCGGCTCGCCATGGTGCTGGGCGACGTGGCCGGGCACGACGTGCGGGCGGCCGCGGTGATGGGCCAGGTCCGGGCGGCGCTGCGGGCACTGGCGCTGACCGATCCGGCGCCGCCGAGCGTGCTGGCCGGGCTGGACCGGCTGGTCGGCTCACTGGGCGCCGAGTCGCGCAACGAGGAGATCTTCGTGACCATCGTGTACGGGGTGCTGGACCCGTCGGACGGTTCGGTCACGCTGGCCAGCGCGGGCCACCCGCCGCCGGTGCTGCGCCGGGCCGGGCGGGGTGGCGAGCCGGCCACGGCCGAGCTGGTGAAGGTGCCGCCGGGTGCGCCGCTGGGCCTGGGCGGCCGCTGGCAGACCGGGACACTGCGGCTGGAGCCGGGCGACACGATCCTGATGTTCAGCGACGGCGTGGTGGAGCGGCGCGGCCGTCCGCTCAACGACGGGCTGGACGCGCTGGTCACCGCCGCGGCGGCGTCTCCGAGCGGCGACCCGAGGAACATGTGCTCACTGGCCACCGCGGCGGTCGAGGGCACCACCGACGACGACGTGGCGGTGCTGGCCGTGGAGCACGCGCTGGCGCTGAGCCGGTCCGCGACCACGCAGGTGGCGGCGGAGCCGACCGGACCGAGCCGGGTCCGGCAGTGGATGACGACCCGGCTGCGGGAGTGGGGCGTGCCGGAGCCGGTGATCGGCGCGGCGATCCTCTGCACCAGTGAGCTGACCACCAACGCGCTGCTGCACGCGGGCACGCCGGCTCAGGTGCACGTCGACCTGAACGCGGAACGCCTGCTGGTGTCGGTGGCCGACACCGGCACCCGGGGCAGTGTGATCCGGGCCCGCACCGACGCCCTGGCCAGCCGGGGCCGCGGGCTGGGCCTGATCGAGGAGCTGAGCGATTCGTGGGGCACCGACCCGACGGTGCGCGGATCGACGGTGTGGTTCGAGATGCTCCTGGCGGGCAAGGCGCGGGCGTGACCCCACCGTCCGATGTGGCTTGCGCCCGGGTTGGAACACTGCGTGATCGCAACGCTCGGTATCCGTTACCTCGGCAGCCTTATTACGTAGCGTATGCAGCGACTCATGACGATTCCCCGACCGGGGGACCCCGTCCGGGCGACGGCCGAGTCCCCTGTCGCCGTATCGGTGCTGCTGCACGGCGTGGTGGCAGCTCCGGGCAGGCGTCACCTGGATCACTCAGGTGCTCACGTACCGTAGTTTAATACTGTTCTAAACCGGACAATGAACCGGCTGGTGGTGACGAAGCGTTATCAGTGCCGTAGAGTGCTGAAGCGACTGGGGATGTCCACCATGGAGCGGCTCATGCGGATCAGAGGTTATGCACCCTTGACACCTTGCTGGGTGGAGCTGGCGAGTGCGGACCCCGCACGCGCGGCACAGTTCTACGCAGAGTTGTTCGGCTGGGAGTCTGCGGGTGATCGGTTCAAGCTCGGGGGGCGCGCTGTCGCCGGCCTCACCCGGAGTCAGCCCGACCGTCCGGACGGGTGGCTGACCCACCTCAGCACTCCGGACCTCGAGGAGACGCTCGAGCAGGTCGCCCTCTCCGGCGGGCACTGCGTGAGCCAACCGGCCGAGGCGCACGGCGGCCGGCGCGCGATCGTCGCCGACCCGTCCGGCGCGATCATCGGCCTCTGGCAGGGTCACGACTTCGCCGGCGCACAGGCCGGCGGCGAGCCCGGCACCATGTCGTGGCCGGAACTGATCACTGATGACCCGGACGCCGCGGCCCGCTTCTACGGCTTCGCGTTCGGCTGGCTGCTGCGCCACGAGTTCGGCTCGGGCGAGTGGCTCAACCAGGCCCACGACGCCGTCGCCGGCCTCGCGCCCGGTTACCGTGGCGCCTGGTGGCGTGCCGCCTTCCAGGTCGAGAACATCCGGGCCGCGGCCGATCGGTGCGAGACACTGGGCGGCGCGGTCATCACCGAGCCGTCGGAGGCCGGGCTGACCGCCTTCGCCGAGCTGCGGGACCCGTTCGGCGCCCGGTTCACGGTGGCGGCGCCGGTGCACCACCCGGTCGAGCTGACCGTCTCCCTGGGCAGCCTGCCCGCCTGGGACTGACCCGCACCAGACCGAGAGGAACCACGCGGAAGAGGCCGGCCCTTCGGGGCCGGCCTCTTCGCGTTCCGGTGCCCCATCGGCCGGCCCTCAGAGCTGTCTCAACCCAGTCGACAAAGCCCTGGCAGCCGGCGGCGTCAACCAACGTTGACAGAGAGCGGGCTGTCAACGTAAGTTGACGGCATGACTGAGGCAACCGACCTCGCCGCCGCCGCGAGCAGCGCCGACCCGAGAGCCGGGCTGCGCGCGGTGGTGGCGCTGCGCCGCCTCCTGGAGGGCCTGGAGCGCCTACAGGTGGCGAATGCCCGCGCCAAGGGCTGGTCCTGGCAGGAGATCGCCGACGCGCTAGAGGTGACCCGCCAGGGTGTGCACAAGAAGCACGCCAAGCTGATGCCGATGCCGGATCCACGGGAGGGCTGAGATGTTCGAGCGATTCACCAAGGAGGCCCGCGCCGTCGTCGTCGGCGCCCAGGAGCAGGCCCGCGAGCTGGGCCACGAGACCATCGGCACCGAGCACACCCTGCTCAGCCTGCTCGCCGGGGAGAACGACACGGTCCGCGAGGCGCTGGCCGGCTCCGGGGTCGACCAGGCCTCGGTCCGGGCCGCGATCATCCGGCACGTCGGCGACCGCAGCGAGGCCACCACCGTCGCGGACCGGGACGCCGAGGACGCCGCCGCCCTCAAGGCGATCGGCATCGACCTGGAGGCGGTCCGCGCCGCCATCGAGGAGAACTTCGGGGCCGGTGCGCTGCGCCTGCCGCGGCCGGCCCCGAAGAAGAGGGGGATCTTCGGGCGCTTCTCCTCGGTGACGACCGGGCACAGGCCGTTCTCGCCGCGCAACAAGAAGGTGCTGGAGCTGTCGTTGCGCGAGGCCATCCGGCTGAAGCACAACTTCATCGCGCCGGAGCACATCATGCTCGGCCTGCTCCGCGAGGGTCAGGGCCTGGCCATGCAGATCCTGACCGAGTTCGACGTCGACTTCGGCGAGCTCCGGAGCACCCTCACCGGCGCGCTCAAGTCTCCCGCGGCCGGATAGCGGCGAAGAGCAGGCGGTCCCTCCACTCCCCGCGGATGTGCAGGTAGTCGTGGAGGTGACCCGCCTACACCTGAACGGCCGGGGCGTCACCGGGCTGGAAGGGCCGCGGCCGGAGGCGGGTGGTCCGCAGTTCGGTCACAGCCGCACCCGCATCGCCGGATCGGGATTGCGGGTGAAGCCCAGCGAGGTGTAGAGCGGCTCACCGTCCGGCGACGCGGTCAGATGCACCGAGTTGACGCCCTGGTCGCGGTACCACTCCAGGAGCGCTTCCACGCATGCCCGGGAGTAGCCGCGCCGCCGCATGTCCGGGTGGGTGGCGACGCTGAACACGTACCCGACACGGCCCTCGGGGTTGTACGGGTTGCCGAGGCGCTCCTCCACGGTGCCGACGGCACAGGCCGCGAGACCGCCGCCCTCGGGCCGCTCGACGACGAAGGCGGCCAGTGTCGGCTCGGCCGCTCCCAGGCGGCGGACCAGTGATCTCCGGGCCGGCTCACGCCAGTCGTCGTTCCAGTCGTCGCGCCCGAAGGTCCGCAGCAGGACGGCCCGCAGGAGGATCAGCTCGTCGGCGTCGTCGGGGGTGGCTTGGCGAGTCTTCACGTCCGTACCCTAATCGGGCTGGTATTTCAGATTTGGAGGAGTACGGTTCGGGCATGGCCGGCCCATTGAGCGCCACGCAGCTCGCGCACTGGCGCACCTTCATCGAGAGCTCGTGGGCACTGCACACCCGCCTCGAGGACGAGTTGCGCGCCGCCACCGGCCTGAGCATGAACGACTACCACGTCCTGGTCGCCCTGGCCGGCGCGCCCGGCCGCCGGATCCGGATGGGTGAGCTGGCCAGCCGTCTCGTGTTCTCGCCGAGCCGGATCACGTACCAGATCAGCTCCATGGTCAAGCGCGGCCTGGTGCGCAAGCAGAGCTGTCCCGACGACGGCCGCGGCCAGGAGGCCGTGCTCACCGACGCGGGCCTGACCGCGCTGCGCGATGCCGCCCCGGCCCACCTGGAGACCGTTCGCAAGAGCTTCATCGATCACCTGGACGATGAGGAACTGGCCGTGATCGGCCGCGTCTTCGCCAAGATCAGAGAGGTCTGAGCCACACCCGCCATCAGGTTCAGGCGTTCGGCGCCCCATCAGTGCGGGGGAGGCTCAGGTCCAGCGATGCCGCCGTTTGCGGGCTCTGCTGGGCGCGGGGCAGGCGCAGTATGAACCGGCTGCCGTGTGGAACGACGTCCTCGTACCAGACCTGGCCGTGGTTCGCCTCGGCGAGCAGCTTGGACAGGTACAGCCCGAAACCGGCGCCGGTCCGTGGTCCGGTTTGCCCGACCTGGGTGAAGCGGTCGAACAGGTGCGCGACGAAGTCCGGTGGCACTCCGTTGCCTTCGTCGCTGACGGCGAACAGGATGTCGTTGCCGGTGTCGTCGAGGGCCGCTGACAGATGGATGTCGCCGGAGCTGTATTTGACGGCGTTGGTGACGAAGTTGGTCAGGACTTCGTGGGTGTGTACCGGGTCGGCCCACACTGCCGCGCCGGGTTGGCCGCAGGTTGCGTCGACCCGCTTACGAGCCTTCTTGGGCAGGTTGTCGGTGACCCGCGTCAGGGCCTGTCTGACCGGCAGCGCGACGGGCTGGGTATGTATTTGGCCCGGCTCGGCGCGGCATAGCGCGAGTAGGTGTGCGGCCATGTCGAGCAACTGGTCGACCCGCTTGCCCAATGCCTGGACGGCGGCGCGGCGTTCGTCGTCGGTGGTGGTGTCCCATTCGTGGGTCAGTTCCTCGGAGTAGGCCGAGATCACGGCCAGGGGCTGGTTGATCTCGTGGGTGAGGGTTGCGATGATGTCGCTCTTCCAGGTGCCGGTGGCCTCCAGCTCGAGATTGGCGGCGGCGAGCTGCTCGGCCCTGCGGCTCAGTTCGTGGTGGGCTGCCGAGAGCTGGCGATAAAGAGTCGCGGTTTCGGCGAGCAGGGCCACCAGCACCACCCCGGAGGAGATCAGCATAGCGACCCGTCCCGCGTACCAGCCGAGCGTGTAGCGTTCCGTAGCGACTATGTGGAGGGTTGCGGAGCCCAGGGTCGCGCTGATCGCCACCACCACCCACCGTTCCACCGGTGGCCGGTGACGCAGGTCCCTGGCCACCACCAGCAGGCTGACGGCCGCGGCCAGGAGCCCTGCACCCACCACCCACCCGCCGGCCGCGGTCTGCGTGTCGCCGTGGTAAAACTGGGGCAGCCGGTCGGCGGCACCGATGACGAGCCCCGTCACCGCGGCCACCAGCGCGAGTATCAGGGCGGCGGCGATCGCGGCGGCGGCTCGGCGCCGGGTCTGGGCCTGCCGGCTCAGCCGGGCCGGCAGCGCGGCGACGACCCTTTGTTGCACCGCCACCAGCACCGGAAACCCGAAGAAGAGGAACGCCGCCAGCCACGGTAGGCAGACCTCGGCCCAGATCGAGCTGGGACCCCGGCGCTGCACCTGGGCGAACATGACGGCGTAGGGCAGCATCATCAGGCTGGAGTAGAGGTAGGCCGAGGACAGTCCCAGCGTCGCCAGCCGGCCACCGACCAGGAACTGCTGCAGCAGCAGATGCGTGGTCAGCAGATCGGCCGCGGCCATGAGAACGAAGAGCACGAGTGCCAGGTTCGGGCGAACGGGCGGGCGGTGGGTGGCGATCGGCGCGACGAGCAGGGTGGCTATGAACACCGCGACCGCGCACGCCCACAGAACCCGGGGTATCGGGACCTCTTCCGGCCGTCCCGCAGCGCTACCCAGGTCCACGGCCATCGACCCCCAAACCGACACAGAGTCCCGCGCCAGGCTACCGGGGGTCGGCGCCGGACGTACCGGAATTGAAGGACAAGCCGGCCCGCGTCGTAGTCGGTCCTCTCTCCGGGGCCTCGGCATGATCGAGTGCGCTGTCATCGGACATCCGACGCCGGGGGCGCATGGCACATCAGCCGGTTCGGCCACCCGCGAGGAGCTGAGGCAGGCGTTCGGGGACTTCCGGAAGGGCGGCCTCGGCGTCATTCCGGCGGCACGCGTACCGCACACGGACTGATTAGGCTGACCGGCATGGACCGGATCGAGCGTTTCGCCGATGTCGTGGTCCGGGCTGGCGTGAACATCCAGCCCGGGCAGGGAGTCATTCTTCGTACCGATACCGCGCACCTGGAGATCGCCAGGGCGGTCGTGGCCGCCGCGTACGCCGCCGGGGCAGCCTGGGTGGAACCGCTCTGGTTCGACGGCCCGATGCGCCGATCCGCCGTCGACCACGCCGGCCTGGAGACGCTGACCACCAGTCGCGGCTGGGCGTTGCAGCGCATCCGGGAGTGGTCCGAGCAGGGCATCGCCTCGATCGCCCTGCTCGGCGACCCCGACCCGCACGTGCTCGACGGCGCCGACCCGGTGAAGGCGGCGGCGTTCCCCGCCGAGGAGACCGCGCTGATGCGGGAGACGGTGCTGGGCCGGCTGCGCTGGACCGCGGTGGGCGCGCCGAATCCCGGCTGGGCCGCCCAGGTCTTCGGCGAGCCGGATGTGGAGCGGCTGTGGGATGCGGTGGCCACCGCCATGCGCCTGGACACCGCCGATCCGGCGGCGGCCTGGCGGGCGCGGGCCGCGACACTGGCCGAGCGGGGTGCCGCGCTGGACGCTCTGGAGCTGACCTCGATCCGGTACGCGGGGGGCGGCACCGATCTCACGGTCGGCCTGATCCCCGGCTGCCGCTGGACCGGTGGCGGGCTGATCGACGACGACGGTGTCCCGTACATGCCGAACATCCCCACCGAGGAGGTGTTCACCAGCCCGGACCGGCGGACCGCCGAGGGTGTGCTGCGGGTGACGAAGCCGCTGGTGCTGAACGGGCGGCTGGTGCTCGGGCTGCGGCTGGAGTTCTCGGCGGGCCGGATCGTGGCGGTGTCGGCCGACTCCGGCGCGGACGCCGTGGAGGCCCAGTTGGGGACCGACGACGGCGCCCGCTACCTGGGCGAGGTGTCCCTCGTGGACTCGGACAGCCGGATCGCCAGGGCGGGCATCGTCTTCCACAACACGCTCTTCGACGAGAACGCCGCCTGTCACGTGGCCTGGGGCGCGAGTTTCCCGTTCTCGGTGCCGGGCGCCCGGGAGCTGCCGGTGGAGCGGCGGGAGGCGCTGGGCCTGAACACGTCGGGCGTGCACACCGACGTGGTGATCGGCGGCGAGGGCATCACGGTGACCGGCACCGGCCCGAAGGGCACCGTCGACATCATCCGCGACGACGAGTGGGTCCTCTGACGATGTGGGCCGCCTACGACGAGATCGCCGACTGGTACGAGACCGAGTTCCTGCCGACGACCACGCCCGGTGACCCGCTCGGCATCCGGCGTGCGATCGCCGAGCAGCTCGGCCCGGGCCACGGCCGGTGCCTGGAGATCGGCTGCGGCACCGGCGCCTACGCGGCGCAGATCCGGGAGCTGGGCTGAACACCGACCCCGACGGTGCTGTCGATCAGGACATCATCAGCATCGCGGTAGTGCCCAGCAGCACCAGCAGCAGGACCGCGATGAGCAGTCCGGTCTCGGCGGTGTCGGCGGCCGCGGTCACCGGTGTCGTGGTCAGGGGCTCGCTGCTCATGGTTCCACTCCTCGGCGGGGGTCGGGGTGTCCCGCTCCGCATGCGGGCGGCGGGCGGGAGGCTTACGGTGAGGGCGTCGTCGACCTCGAAGGGGTTGCTGTGCCGCCGCAGGAATGGCTTCTCACCGCTGCCGAACGCGGCAACCCGGACACCTCCATACCCATATGGAACACCGGAAACACGGTCGAGCCACTCATTCACGGGCAAAATTACTTCGATCGGCTGGTGACCGAAATCGGGGCGCTGGAGCCCGGTGATCACCTGTTCTTCACCGACTGGCGCGGCGACCCGGACGAACGGGTCCGCGACGGCGGGCCCACGGTCGCCGAGGTGTTCGCGGCTGCCGCCGCGCGCGGTGTCGTCGTGAAAGGGCTGCTCTGGCGCTCCCATCTGGACAAACTCGCCTACAGCGAGGAGGAGAACCGGACGCTGAGCGACGAGATCGAGGCGGCCGGCGGCGAGGTGCTGCTCGACCAGCGGGTCCGCCGGGGCGGGTCGCACCACCAGAAGCTCGTGGTGCTGCGGCACCCGGGACGACCGGAACGGGACATCGCCTTCGCCGGCGGGATCGACCTGTGCCACAGCCGCCGCGACGACGCCCGGCACCACGGCGACCCGCAGGCGGTGCGGATGGCGTCCGCGTACGGGCCGAACCCGCCCTGGCACGACGTGCAGCTGGCGTTGCGCGGCCCGGTCGTCGGCACACTCGACCGCTCGTTCCGGGAACGCTGGACCGACCGGGTGCCGCTCGACCAGAACGGCCCGATCGCCACCGTCACCGACCGGCTGCGCCACGAGGACATGCGCCCCGATCCGCTGCCGGACCTTCCGCCCGATCCGCCGGAGTGCGGCCCGCACACCGTGCAGGTGTTGCGCACCTATCCGGCGATGCGACCACCGTACGGCTTCGCGACGCTGGGCGAGCGCAGCGTGGCCCGCGGCTACACGAAGGCGATCAAGCGGGCCCGCCGGATCGTCTACCTGGAGGACCAGTACCTGTGGTCCACGGAGGTGGCCCAGCTGTTCGCCGAGGCGATGCGCGCCAATCCGCGGCTGCACCTGGTGGCCGTGGTGCCCCGCCATCCGGACGTGGACGGCGCGTTCGCGCTGCCGCCCAACCAGGTGGGCCGGGAACAGGCCATCGAGCTGTGCAGACGGGCGGCCGCCGACCGGGTGCACGTCTTCGACCTGGAGAACCACGTCGGCACCCCGATCTACGTGCACGCCAAGGTCTGCGTGATCGACGACGTCTGGTGCAGCGTGGGCAGCGACAACTTCAACCGCCGCTCGTGGACGCACGACAGCGAGCTGTCCTGCGCGGTCCTCGACGGCACCGCCGACGGGCGGGCCCCGGCCGATCCGGCGGGGCTCGGCGACGGCGCCCGGCGGTTCGCCCGCGACCTGCGGCTGGCGCTGATGCGCGAGCACCTGGATCGCGAGGACGGCGACGACGAGGACCTGCTGGACCCGGAGAGCGCGATCGCGGCGCTGACCGGGGCCGCCGACCGGCTGCGGGACTGGCGCGACGGCGGGCGGGTGGGGCCCCGGCCGCCGGGGCGGCTCATCCCGCACGAGACGCGGCCGTTGCCGTGGTATCAGCGTTTGTGGGCGCTTCCGGCGTACCGGATGATCTATGACCCGGACGGACGGCCCTGGCGTGACCGCCGGGCGGGGACCTGGTAGGTATGCCTAGGCATACCCCTGACCGGGTGTTTGAACGGCTGGGCCGGGCCGGAGCGCGCTGGCTACCGTGACCTGGTGTTGAACGCCGAGCATCTCGCCACCGCCCTGCGGGACCGCCGCTACCTCCGGACGACCTGGCCGTGGCGCGCGGCCGGTTACCTGTCGATCACCGCGGTGATCGTCACGCCGCTCGCCTTCGTCCTCTGGCTGCTGCTGATCCCGTGGCTGGTGGCCGGCCGCAACCTCATCCACGGAACGGCGCCCGAACTCGTGGTGCTCGTTCTCATGGCGCTCGGAGCCGCCCTGATCGCCACGTTCAGCCCGCTGGTGGCACTGCCGCTGGCCGCCCTGGAACGGCAGCGGCTCCGGATGATCGACGCCCGGCCGCTGGTGGCGCCGCACCGGATCAGCGCCACCAACCCGCTGAGCCTGTTCGGGCACGAGTCCACCTGGCGGGCCGTCCTGTACGCCGTCGTGCTGGCCCTGTTCGCCCCGCCGGTGCTGCTGCTCACCGGGGTGCTGATCACGCTGGAGGCGACGCTGCTGTTCAGCCCCTGGGTGACCGAGTGGAACCTCGGTGACCTGACCATCGACGGCGGCCCCGCGTCGATCCCGTTCACCCTGCTGGGGATCGTCCTGATCCCGGTCTGGCTCTACCTGATCGGTGGCCTGGCGGCGGTGCACGGCGCGCTGGCCCGGCGGCTGCTCGGCAGCGGCGGCGACGGCCTGCGCGACCAGCTGACCGAGGTGTCGCAGTCCCGGGCCCGGCTGGCCGACGCGTTCGACGCCGAGCGGCGCCGCATCGAACGGGACCTGCACGACGGCGCCCAGCACCGGCTCACCAGCCTCACCCTGCACCTGGGCATGGCCCGGCTGGACCTGCCCGAGGACTCCCCCGCCGCCGCGCCGCTCGGCCAGGCCCACGACCAGGCCAAGGAGCTGATGGTGGTGCTGCGCGACCTGATCCACGGGATCCGCCCGCAGACCCTGAGCGACGTCGGCCTGGCGGCCGCGCTGTGGGAGCTGGCCGCGAGTTCGCCGGTGCCGGTGACGGTGGAGGCGCCCGGCACCATCGGCCGGCTGCCGGAGCGGGTCGAGACGACCGCCTACTTCGTGGCCGCCGAGGCGCTCACCAACGTGGCCCGGCACGCGGGCGCCACCTCGGCCCAGGTGCGCCTGACCCGCTCCGGCGACGGGGTGGTGCTGGAGATCCAGGACGACGGGCGGGGCGGCGCCGACCCGGCCGCCGGAAGCGGGCTCACCGGGCTGGCCGACCGGGTGGCGGCGGCCGGTGGACGGCTCCTGCTGGCCAGCCCGGCCGGTGGGCCCACGCTGCTGCGGGTCGAGCTGTGACCCGGGTGGTCCTCGCCGAGGACGGGGTGCTGCTGCGCGAGGGCCTGGTCGGGGTGCTGGTCCGGTTCGGGTTCGAGGTGGTGGCCGCGGTCGGGGACGCCGACGAGCTGATCACCGCGGTCGGGAAGCACGACCCGGAGCTGGTGATCACCGACATCAAGATGCCGCCGACCTTCTCCGACGAGGGGCTGCGGGCGGCCGTACGGCTGCGGCGGGACCGCCCCGGGCTGCCCGTCGTGGTGCTCAGCCAGTACGTGCAGCAGGAGTTCGCGGCCGACCTGATCGGCACCGGCGACGGCGTCGGTTACCTGCTCAAGGACCGGGTCGCCGACATCGCCGACTTCGTGGCGTCGCTGCGCACCGTGGTGGACGGCGGCACGGTCGTCGACCCGGACGTGGTCCGCCGGCTGCTGAGCCGCCAGCGGGATCCGCTCGCCGGGCTGTCCGGCCGGGAGCGGGAGGTGCTCGCCCTGATCGCCGAGGGGCGGTCCAACTCGGCGATCGCGTCGGCCCTGTTCATCAGCGACCCGGCGGTCGGCAAGCACGTCGGCAACATTCTGGCCAAGCTGGGCCTGCCGCCGACCGACGACACCAACCGGCGGGTCCTGGCGGTGCTCACCTACCTGCGTACCGTCCACCGGTAGGGCGTCCACAGCGGCCCGGTCAGCACCAGCTCGACGTCCCAGGCGCTCATCGGTGGCCGGCCCAGGGCATCCCACCGTCCGGCGAGCGCCGCACCGATCGCCGTGTAGCGGTCCCGCTCCGCGCCGGAGGCCAGGATCGCCCCGTCGGCCAGGACGACCGCGCCGGACTCGCCGGACTCGTCGAGCACCGCGAGACAGCTCTGCTGCCGGTCCGGGAGCGCCGCCTGGGTGACCCGATGGTGCCAGGCGCCGGCCGCGTACCAGAGATCCCGGTACGCCAGTGTCGCCAGCTCCGGCCGCCAGCACGGTCGTCGCGTCTCGGTCAGACCGGTCATGCCGGGCACCGGCTCCGGGTGACTGTGCCGGTGCCGGGCGGTCAGCGGGCCGGCCGCGCTCATGAACCCGGCCGGGCACACCACGGTCGCGGCGCCGCCGGTACGGACGTCCAGGACCGGGTGGGTACCGCTGTGCTCGACCGGGACGATGATCCGGCCGCCCGGTTCCAGCCGGTCCAGCCAGTGCGGCGAGACACCGGCCACGCCGACCGTCACGATGATCCGGTCGTACCGCTCCGGGTCTCCCGCGAAGGCGGCCGTGTAACCGTCGGCGGTCTCCACCCGGACCCCGGAGGCGCCGGCGCGGGCCAGCGCGGAGCGCGCCCGGGCGGCCACGTCGGGCTGCACGTCGACCGTGGTGACCGTCGCTCCCATGGCGGCCAGCAGGGCCGCGTTGTAGCCGGTGCCCGCGCCGATCTCCAGGATCCGCATGCCGGGCCGCGGGTCGAGCGCCTCGATCATGATCGCCATCAGCGACGGCTGGCTGGACGAGCTGACCGGGCGGCCGTCGCTGATCTTGGTGACCAGCACGTCGTTGCGGTAGACCGTGGCCAGGAACTCCGGGTCGGCGGGCAGGACACGGCGGCCGTCGCGGCTCAGGAAACCGTCCGGCACGAAGATCTCCCGGGGCACCGCGCCGAACGCCCGGGCCAGTGCGGGCGAGAGCTCGGCGCCGTCTCCGCGGATCAGGTCGAGGTAGTGCCGGCGGGCGTCCTCCATGCCTGACACCGTATAGCCGTCAATGCCTCGCGCACTCCACCGCGGCGCGGAGCCGGCCGGGGACATCCGCGTCGTGGTAAGGATGTTCGGAGGGTTCGATCCGGGCCAGGAAGTTCGCGTAGGTGGCCGCCGCCCGCAACTCCCGCACCGGGCGCAACAGGTCGAGGGCGCGGAGGGCGTCACCGTCGGGCCAGAGCGCCGCCCAGTGCTCCGGATCGACCTCCAGCCGCAGCGCGTCCAGGGCCGGGCTGCCGATCGAGGAGTCGCCCCAGTCCACGATGGTCAGACCCTCCTCCCCGGTCCGGACGTTGCCCGGATGAAGATCACCGTGCACCAGGGTGTCCGGGAGACCACACTTCTCCACCTGCTCCAGCCTCCGGGGAAGATCATCGATCAACTTCCCCAAGCCAGGCAATTCCGAGATGTACGGCGAAGCGACGCTCACCAGCGCATCCACCTCCATTGCCGGAACGCCGTGCGCGCGGAGCTCATCCACCCGGCCCGCGAAGTGCCGCTGCACCGGGTGGAACGCGGTCGCGATCTCCGCCCGCAGCGCCGGGCCCCCGTCGTACCGGTCCTCCCCCGGTACATGGGCCAGCAGCATCCGGCCCTCGTCACCCGCGGCCAGCAGGTAGGGCACCAGACCGGGCTCCACCGCGTCCACCATCCGCAGCACGGCCGGCTCGTGCCCGAAGAACGACGGCACCTGCTTGAGCCAGGCCACCGGGGTCCCGTCCGGCCCGTCGAACCGCCAGATCGCCGACAGGTTCCAGGTCCGCTGCTGGCGGGCCACCGCGCCGTGCAGCCCGATCCGGTCCAGCGCGCCGGCCGCCCAGGCCAGCGACCGCTCCGGGCCACCGAACTCGGCGTACGGCGCCCGGTTCGGATGCGGCGACAGGCCGACCTCGGCCGGGACCAGCCCGGCCGGCGCCTCGTCGCAGACGGCCAGGTAGGTGACGTGCCCGCCGGGCGGGGCCGGCCGGTCGCCGTACAACAGGCGCAGCACTGTCACGTCGATCCCGGCGCCGGCCACCACGTCGGCGACCTCCTGCCACCACGGTGTGCCGACCGAGAACGGTGGCAGGGCGCCGAGCACCCGGCCCGCCCGGTCGGCGAGCACCAGAGTCACCGTCCGGGTCAGCGCTGAACCTGATGATTCGCTCGCAAGCTCGCTCATCGACCGAGCCGCTTCCGCAGGAATCCGCGATCGGCCCGCCCGAGCAGCCGCAGCCGGGCCATGCCGCCGTCCGGGAAGATGTCCAGTCGCACGTGCGTCACCACCGGCGCCTTGGCGAGCCGGAACCGGTGCGGCGTGTCCGGGCGCAGCGCCGTCCGCGGCAACAGCTCGAAGGTGCGCTCACCGGCGTCGATGCCGGTCAGGGCCGCCCAGCCGGGTGCGTTGCCCTTGAAGTGGCTGGTGTCCAGGTCGGCGAGGCGCGGCACGGCCGGGGCGGCCAGCCGCACCAGCACCCAGTCGTTCGCGTCGTCCCGCCGGCGGGACGTCTCCCAGCCGTCGCCCATGTTGCGGGCCAGGCCGGGCATCAGCATCCGCTGCGGGTGACCGTAGAACATGTCGCTGCAGTCCACGACGGTCGCGCCGTACTCGGCGGCGGCCACGTCGAACACCTTCGGCAGCAGCGCCGGATCGGGCACCACCTCGCCGTGCACGCGCAACCGGGCCACCCCGCCGTCCGGGAAGATGGTGAGCCGTACGTGGGTGAAGCGGCGCCGGTCCGCCACCGGGAAGAGGTTGCGGCTGTCGCCCTTGAGCGGCGACTTCGGCAGGATCTCCACCCAGTCGGCGGCCGCCAGCTCGTCCGGGCCCGGATGGCCGGGCAGCTCCACCGCCTCCACCGAGGCGAACGGAGGGTAGTTGCCGGTGAAGAACGCGGTGTCGATGTCGACGCCGTGGACGATGCCGGGCGCGCCGAGCCGGACCACCGCGAAGTCGTGCCCCGGCACACGGCGACGGCGGGTCTCCCAGCCGTCGTACACCTGTCCCTTGTGGTCGAAGGTCTTCGGCGCGTGCCCCGGCGGATCGGGCAGGACCAGGTGGTCGGCGGCGGCGAAGAACTCGTCGTTGACGTGCACGACACCGCCACCGAACGCCCGCGACGCCAGATCGGGCAGCGCAGTGAACTCCATCAGCTCTCCCTGTCGATGCTCAGGAACTTCCCGCCGGCCCGATCGCCGGTCACCGCGCGTCCGCGCAGCCAGGTCGTGCGCACCACACCCCGTAACCTCTTCCCGGCGTACGGGGTGACCGGATTCTTGTGATGCAGCGCGTGCGCGTCGACGACGAACTCGGCGTCCGGCTCGAAGGCGACGAGATCCGCGTCGGCGCCGGGAGTGATCCGGCCCTTGTCCCGCAATCCCACCAGATCGGCGGGGCGGCGCGCCATCCACTTCACCACGTCCGCGAGGGTGTGCCCGCGATCCCGGGCCGCGGTCCAGATCACCGGAAGCCCCAGCTGCACCGAGGCGATCCCGCCCCAGGCCGCCGCGAAGTCACCGGTGTCCCGCCGCTTCAGGTCCGGGGTGCACGGGGAGTGGTCGCTGACCACACACGTGATCAGGCCGTCGGCCAGCGCCTCCCACAGCCGGTCGGCGTTCGCCGTGTCCCGGATCGGCGGGCAGCACTTGAACTCGGTGGCGCCGTCCGGGATCCCGGCCGCGTCCAGCGTCAGATAATGCGGGCAGGTCTCCGCCGTCACCCGTACCCCCTCTGCTCTGGCCTGGGCGATCAACGGCAGTGCGGTGGCCGCGGAGAGATGCAGGATGTGCACGCGGCGGCCCGCCGCGCGGGCCACCGCGATGGCCGTGGCCACCGCGGCGTGCTCGGCGCCCTCCGGGCGGGAGGCCAGAAAGTCGGCGTACGCGGGCGAGCTCGCCGCGTCGCGCAGATGATCCGGATCCTCGGCGTGGACGACGAACAGGGCGTCCACCGCGTTCATGGCGGTGGCCAGCTGGTCCGCGTCGACCGGCGGGAACTCGGGCACCCCGGAATCGGCCAGGAACGCCTTGAAACCGAAGACACCGGCCGCGTGCAGGCCGGGAAGATCCGCCGCGTTGCCCGGGATCGCGCCACCCCAGAAGCCGACGTCGACGTGGCACTGCCCGGCCGCGGCCGCCCGCTTGATCCTCAGCGCCTCGCCGGTCACGGTCGGCGGCAGGCTGTTCAGCGGCATGTCGATGATCGTGGTGACCCCGCCGGCCGCGGCCGCCCGGGTCGCCGTGGCGAAACCCTCCCACTCGGTCCGGCCCGGCTCGTTGACGTGCACGTGCGTGTCCACCAGGCCGGGCAGCAGCGCGGTGTCGCCGAGATCCACGTCCTCGGCCGCCCCGGCGCCGGCGTCGTAGGGCAGAACCGCCGCTATCCGCCCCTCCCCGACCAGGACCGCCGCCGCCCGCTCCCCCTCGGGTGTGACCACGCGCCGGGACCGGACCACCAGATCAGCCATGATCGGACTCTATCGGCGCTTTGTTTCGGCCCGCGCCCATCCCGGCCGGTCAGTCGTTTCGTTACCGCCGGTAGCGGAGTACCCTCCCGGTCCATGGTGCGACGGTGGAGCCTGGCACTCCTGACAGCCCTCTGCGGCGTGCTCATCGCCGCGGTGAAGATCGGTGACGGCGCGCCCGGATCGGCGGCGCTGCTACTCGCCGTGTTCCTCGTGTTCGCCTTCGTGCTGTCGCCGCTCGCCTTCCCGCGCACGTCAGGCGGGGCCGGCGACGATCGGCCGGTCGTCTACTGGCGGCCCGGCTGCCCCTACTGCCTGCGACTGCGGGCCCGGCTCGGCCCCGAGGCGGCCCGGCTGCGCTGGATCGACATCTGGCAGGACCCCGATGCGGCGGCCGCGGTCCGAGAGATCACCGGCGGTGACGAGACCGTACCCACCGTGGTCATCGGCGGCCGGGGGCACGTCAACCCCGACCCGTCCTGGTTGCGGGACCAGATCGCGCCCGCGGCCCCTCAGGCCTGAACCAGATCCGCACCCGTCCAGCTCAGAAAACGGTCGTAGAACTCGGCGGGCGAGCGGGGCGGCAGATCGGTCATCGCCCGGTCCAGGTGCGCCCACATGTACATGGCGAGCATGACCCGGTCGGCACCGTCCATGAGCGACACCCGCGCGGGCGGGCACGGCCACGGCTGCCCGCAGGCGCGGCAACTCCAGGACGGTCGCTCACAGGTGTGGTCCGGTGGCTCCGTTCCGGTGGCACGGACGGTTCTCGTCAGGCGGTCGTGCACGGTGTCCTCCCCGCATTCGGCGTGATGCCGCCTGGTAGTACTCGCGCCGGTGCCGAAGAGTTCGAACCCTTCGGTGCCGTTCGCGGGTCGGCACACTTCGGCGTCGTTCGCGGCTGGCGTCCCTCGGCGTGGTCGCGGCCGGCGTCGTTTCGGCTCAGGCGAGCGCGGTGAGCTCGGCGCGGGGGAAGCCGGCGTCGTCGAGGGCGCCGCAGTCCAGGCCGCGCAGCAGGTAGCCGGCCAGCGCGCGGGCGGTGGCCGGTTCGTCGGCGATGCCGCTGTCCTGCCGGTCCAGGTAGCGGCGCAGCCTGGTCACGGCCGCGTCCCGGCCGTCGCGGAAGAACTCGTAGGTGGCCGCGTACCGTGTCGGCAACTGGGCGGGATGCAGGTCCCAACCCTGGTAGTAGCCCCGCTCCAGGGAACGGCGGACCAGACGGCGATGCAGGTCCCAGGCCTCGCGCACCTGGGCCGTGCCGCCGACCGGGAGGACGTTGGTGGAGCCGTCGGAGAGCCGCACCCCGGTCTGCGCGGCGGCCGCCTGCATGACAGCTTTGGCGTAGTCGGCGACCGGGTGCTCCATCGACTGGTAGGCGGCGGCCACCCCGGCGGCCGCGCTGTAGTCGTAGGTGCCGTAGTGCAGCCCGGTGCACCGCCCGCCGGCCGCCGTGATCAGCCGGGCGACGGTGGCGGTCCCGTCCGCGGCGAGCACCGCCGACGGCAGCTCCACCTGGATCTCGAAGGTGAGGGCGCCGGCGCTCAGCCCGTACGCCTTCTCCAGCTTCTCGCAGAGGGTGACCATCGCGGTGACCTGGTCCGGACCGCTGACCTTGGGCAGCGTGACGGTGAACAGATCCTGGTAGGTGCCGAGGAAGAGATCCAGCGTGCGCAGCGAGCGGCGCCGGGTGGCCGCCTCCAGCGACTTGATCCGGATGCCGAGGAACGGTGGCCGCGGCCCGGCGGCGAGGATCCCGGCGGCCCGGCGGACGGCCGCATCCTCCTGATCGTCGTCGCGGACCCCGTAGCCGTCCTCGAAATCGACGCGCAGGTCCTCGATCGGCTCACGGGCGAGTTTGGCCCGGACCGCGGGGTCGGGCCACGGGAAGTCGTGCTCCTCCATGGCCCGGATCGCGATGGCGCCCCAGTCACGGAAGTCGTCGAGGCGGTCGGCGGGCACGTACACGGTGTGGACGGGCTGCCGCCCGGCCCGCTCACCCGGATAGCGGGCCCGGAGGAACGCGTCGTGCCCGGCGAGACCCGCGTCGATCTCGTCGTAGTCCTGTCCGCTCAGGCGCATCCACGGCCTCCCCCGGTCGATCTCGGCCCGGCTCCGCTTCCGCGTGCCGGTTGTGGCCCGCACCCATCGGCCGCGACCAGGCTTCCACCCCCGTCACGGCCACCCCGGAGTGACGCCGCCGCACAGCGGCGCCCCTCCGGGGCTACCCACGAGCGCTGATCGCGCCCGTCTTGCCCTGCCTTCACGCGGTGCCCGCCGTCGCGGCGGCGCGTCAGTCGATGGAGTCGTAGGCGGCGCTGGTGAGGAAGTCGGCGAAGTCGTCGGCGAGAGCGACCAGCTCGAAAAGCTTGCGGGCGTCGTCGTAGCGCCCGGCCGCCCAGGCCTCGTCACCGACCGTCTCGCGGATCTTCGCGAGCTCCTCGTCCTCGATCCGCCCGACCAGTTCCGCGGTGATCGGCGTGCCGTCCTCGAGCTTCACCCCGTTGTGGATCCACTGCCAGACCTGGGAGCGGGAGATCTCCGCGGTGGCGGCGTCCTCCATCAGGTTGTGGATCGCGACGGCGCCGTTCCCGCGCAGCCACGCCTCCAGGTACTGCAGGGCCACGTTGACGTTGTTGTGCAGCCCCGCCCGGGTGACCGCCCCGCCGGTGCCGGCCACGTGCAGCAGGTCCGCGGCGTCGACCGCGACGTCGGGCCGCTTCTTGGCGAGCTGGTTGGGCTTGTCGCCGAGCACCCGGTCGAAGATCTCCTTGCAGACCGGGACCAGGTCGGGGTGGGCCACCCACGAGCCGTCGAACCCGTCGCCGGCCTCGCGCTCCTTGTCCTCCCGCACCTTGGCCAGGGCGACCTCGTTGACCTGCGGGTCACGACGGCTCGGGATGAAGGCGGCCATGCCACCCATGGCGAACGCCCCCCGCTTGTGGCAGGTGGAGACGAGCAGTTCGGTGTACGCCCGCATGAACGGCGCGGTCATCGTCACCGCCGCGCGGTCCGGCAGGATCATGTTCGGGTTGTCGCGGAAGTACTTGATGATGCTGAACAGGTAGTCCCAGCGACCGGCGTTGAGCCCGGAAAGGTGCGGCCGAAGGCTGTAGAGGATCTCCTCCATCTCGAACGCGGCCGGGATGGTCTCGATCAGCACGGTCGCGCGGATCGTGCCGACCGGGATGCCGAGCGCCTCCTGCGCGTAGGTGAAGACGTCGTTCCAGAGCGCCGCCTCCTTGTGGGACTCCATCTTGGGCAGGTAGAAGTACGGCCCGCTGCCGCGCTCCAGCAACTCCTTGGCGTTGTGGAAGAAGTAGAGCCCGAAGTCGACCAGCGCGCCGACCGCCGGCTCACCGTCGACCGGCAGGTGCCGCTCGTCGAGGTGCCAGCCGCGGGGGCGCATCACGATCGTCGGGTACGGCCCACCGTTCAGCTCGTACGTCTTCTTCTCGGTCTCGAGCGTGATCGTGCGCCGGATGGCGTCGTAGAGGTTCTGCTGGCCGTCGACGACGTTCGACCAGTGTGGGGTGTTCGCGTCCTCCAGGTCCGCCAACCACACCTTGGCCCCTGAGTTGAGCGCGTTGATCGTCATCTTCCGCTCGGTGGGCCCGGTGATCTCGACCCGCCGGTCCTGGAGATCGGCCGGCGCGGGCGGCGCCGTCCATTCAGCCGCGCGGATGTCCGCGGTCTCGGCAAGGAAGCCCAGCGTGGCCCCGGCCGCGATCTCCGCTCGGCGCGCGGCACGCGCCTGGAGGAGCTCGTTACGGCGAGGCCGGAAGCGCCGGTTCAGGTCGGCGACAAACGCCAGGGCCTCGTCGGACAGGATCTCGGTCATCGTTGACGATTCCTCTCAGTGTGGTTACTCCCCCGTACCGTAATCGAGCATTATTCATGGTCCTTCCCACCGGTCTACCACCCCCCGGCCGCTGTGGCTTACTTCTCTATCCGGCGTCCATGAGTCGCCGATGCGCCCGCCGGGCATGCTCGGTGAGGGTGTCGGCATCGGCGTTGACCAGCTCGCCGCGCTCGACCACCGGACGGCCGCCGACCAGCGCCAGGTCGACCCGCGCCGGTGGGCCGAAGACCAGCGCCGCGACCTTGTCGTCGATGCCGTCGTGCCCCAGCCCGTCGAGCCGCCACATCACCAGATCGGCCAGCTTGCCGACCTCCAGCGAACCGAGATCGTCCGCCCGGCCGAGGCACCGGGCGCCGCCGATGGTGCCGAGCCGCAGCGCCTCCCGCGCGTCCATCGCCGTCGGACCGCCACGCGACCGGGCCGTGTAGAGCGCCTGCCGCAACTCGGCCCCCAGATGCGAGACCTCCTGCGAGGCGGACCCGTCGACGCCCAGCCCCACCGGGACGCCGTGGTCGAGCAGCTCGCGAACCCGGGCCATGCCGGCGCCGAGCCGTGCGTTCGAACTCGGGCAGTGCGCCACGCCGGTCCCGGTGGCGCCCAGCTTGGCGATCGCCGAGTCGTCCAGGTGCACGCCGTGTGCCAGCCAGACGTCGTCACCGAGCCAGCCGACGCGTTCCGCGTACTCCACCGGGGTGCAGCCGAACTGTTTCCGGCAGAACTCCTCCTCGTCGTCGGTCTCGGCCAGGTGGGTGTGCAGGCGCACCCCCTTGCGCCGGGCCAGCGTCGCGGCCTCCTCCATGAGCCGGGTCGTCACCGAGAACGGCGAGCAGGGGGCCACCGCGATCCGCAGCATCGAGTCCGGCGACGGGTCGTGCCAGCGGTCGACGGCCTCCTCGGTGGCGGCGAGCGCCTCGTCGGTGTCTTCGACGACGTGGTCGGGTGGAAGGCCGCCGTCCTTGCGGCTCAGGTCCATCGAGCCGCGGGTCGGATGGAACCGCACGCCGATCGACCGCGCCGCCTCGATCTCCGCGGCCAGCACGTCGCCGCCGTCGCGTGGGAAGACGTAGTGATGGTCCATGCTCGTGGTGCAGCCGGACAACGCCAGCCAGCCGAGGCCCGCCCCGGCCGCCGCACCGACGATCTCGGCGTCCAGCCGGCCCCAGATCGGGTAGAGCGTGGTCAGCCAGCCGAACAGCGTCTCGTCCAGCGCCAGACCGCGGGTCGCCCACTGGTACAGGTGGTGATGCGTGTTCACCAGACCGGGCGTGACCAGGCAACCGGAACCGTCGACACGGCGGGTGCCCTCGGGCACCGCGGTCGCCCGGCCCGCCCCGACGGCCGCGATCCGCCCGTCGTCGCCGACCAGCACGTAACCGGTGGTGTGCTCCCGCCCGGCCGGGTCGACGGTGGCGACCGCCGCGTTCTCGACGAGGATCACAGCCACCATCCCGCGGTCGCCGGCGGCGCGTCGTCGCGGGTCACGCTGCCCTCGATCAACCCGTACGGCCGGTCGCCGGCGATGAACACCTCGTTCGGGTTGTCCAGCCCGAACGGCGACAGGTCGGCCAGATAGTGATGCCTGTTCGGCAGCGCCAGTCGCACCTCCGCCACCTCGGGCCGGGCCTCCAGGAGCCGGCTGCCCATCGCATACAGCGTCTGTTGCAGCGAATAGCTGTAGGTGCCGACGAAGGCGCCGACCAGCGCCTCCAAGGCGCCCTCGAACGATTTCGCCCAGTCGGCACTGTCCCCACCGTCGTCACGGTGCCGCCAGCGGGCGTCCACCGCGGTCGCCAGGATCCGGTCGGTGGCCGGCGGCAGGGTGGTGAACTCGTCCTGCACGAAACCGTGGAACTCGGAATCCGTCGAGTTCAGCAGCACCAGGCCGGTGACGCCGGAGACCACCTGGGTGGCCTCCTCGGTCACGGTGACCACCGTGGTGCGGGTGTGATCGCCGCGCCGCCGGAACGAGTGCGGGCCGAGCCGATCCCACGCGAACGACTCGATCGACACCTTTGCCCCGTGCACCTGTGGCTGGGTGGCGACGAAATGCCGCGCCAGGAGCAGGGCGAACGCCTCGGGCTCGCCGACCCCGTGCTTCCTGGCGAACGCGTACACCGTGTTCTTCATCGTGTCGGTCGGCAGGACACCGGAGTTGTCCCCGGTCAGGTGGGTGGCGGTCAGGTCGCCGGAGAGCGCGGCGCTGACGTTGAAGTCGACCAGGCCGTGCGTCTCCCCGTCGCGGTGCACCCGGACGAGACGGGTCTCCGCCTTGCCGTAACGGTTCGGTCCGAGAACGATCGCCAACGGTCAGCTCCCTCGGTAGGTGGTGTAGCCGTACCGGCTCAGCAGCAACGGCACGTGGTAGTGACGATTCGGGTCGTGCACGTGGAAGGCGATCGTGATCTCCGGGAAGAAGCAGTCGCCGCCCAGATAGGGCTCCACGTAGAAGAAGAGGCGGTAACCGCCGGCCTGCCAGGCGTGCATCGGCACCTCGTAGCGCAGGCGGCCGTCGTCGTCGGTGCGGCCCTCGGCGATGGTGCCCCAGCCGTCGGCGTCGCGGCGCTCCAGCCGGACGTAGACGTCCCGGGCCGGCTCGCCGGTCACCGTGTCCAGGATGTGGGTCGAGATCCGGGCGTGGAACTCGGCCGTCACGCCGTCAGAGGGCATCGAGCACCCGCTCCAGCCGCAGCCGCGCGATCCGGCGCAGCTCGTCGGACACGATCGCCCGCTCTCCCGCGTCGTCGTTGCCGAGGCGCTCCCGTGCCACAGCGAGGATCTCGGCCTGCGTGCGGCCACTCGCGAAGATCAGGAACACGTGCCCGAACCGGGCCTCATACTCCTTGTTCGCCAGGATGAGGGCGGCCTTGGTCTCCTCGTCAGCGCTGACCGCCGCGGCCGACTGCTCCACCCGGGACCAGGCGGCCTCCTTGGACTCCCCGGCGGCGCGCTCGCCGATGCGTGGGTGAGCGGACAGCCCGAGCAGCACATCGGACCAGCTCAGCGCCCGTGACGCGGCGTCGGCGGAGGCGAGGATCGCGGCCCGGTCGGCATAGGGCCGACCCGCGGCCACCCGGCCGGCCCAGGCGGGCGCCGCGCAGCAGGCGAGCAGCTCCTCCTCCAGACGCTCCGTGGGCAGAGCGTTGAAGACATCGACCACACCCATCGGTCACCCCCTCGTCGATCTTGGCCAGTCAATCAGGCACGGCCCGCCGTGTGCACCGGCGGACCGAAGAATTAACAGGGCTCGTTCGTCCGCCACCCTGCCACGAAACACGCAAGAAAATCTCGCCTGTGGACGACGCCGGTGGGCGTAACGGCTTCTGTGGACAACGCCCGTTCGCGCCGGGAATGTGGTAGGCGGTGGGCGGCCTGTGGACAACCGCGGAAGTGTCACAGGGATGAGCCAGACTGGGCCCGTGCTCATCGCCGCCGACGCTCTTCCCGACCTCCCGGTCCGCCCCGTGCTGCCCCGGGTCGCCACCACCCTCGCCGACTCCGGCGCCGCGGTCCTGGTCGCCCCACCCGGCACCGGCAAGACCACGCTGGTCCCGATGGCGCTCGCCACCGGCGGCCGGGTCATCGTGGCCGAGCCACGGCGGGTCGCCGCGCGGGCGGCCGCCCGCCGGATGGCGTCGCTGCTCGGTGAGCGCCCCGGTGGCCGGGTGGGTTACGCGGTGCGCGGCGAGCGTCAGGTGTCCCGCGAGACCGTGGTCGAGGTCGTCACCACCGGTCTTCTGGTCCGGCGCCTACAGGCGGATCCGGAGCTCGCCGGCACCGGCACGGTGATTCTCGACGAGTGCCACGAGCGGCATCTCGACTCCGATCTGGCGCTCGCCTTCCTGGTCGAGGTCCGCGCCGCGCTCCGCCCCGACCTGCGCCTGCTCGCCACCTCGGCCACCGCGGACGCCGACCGTCTCGCCACGGTCATCGGTGAGCCGGGCACCCCGGCGCCGGTGGTCACGGCGCACGCCAGGGCCCATCCGGTCGAGGTGGTCTGGGCTCCCCCGGCCGGCCCGGTGACGCCACCGCACGGCCTGCGCGTCGACCCACGCCTGCTCGACCACGTGGCCGTGACGACGCGACGTGCCCTGTCCGAGGGCGACGGCGACGTCCTGGTCTTCCTGCCCGGAGCACGGGAGATCGAGACGGTCGCCGGCCGCCTCCGCGATCTGGACGCCGACGTGGTCACCCTGCACGGCCGCCAATCCGGCTCGGCTCAGGACGCGGCGTTGCGGGCCGGCCCCCGGCGCCGGGTGGTGCTGGCCACGGCGGTCGCCGAGAGCAGCCTCACGGTCCCGGGGGTCCGCGCGGTGGTCGACGCCGGGCTGAGCCGGGTGCCCCGGATGGATCACGCCCGCGGCCTCGGCGCCCTGGCCACCGTGCCGGTCTCCCGCTCCAGCGCCGACCAGCGCGCCGGGCGAGCCGGCCGCGAGGCGCCGGGCCGCGTCTACCGGTGCTGGTCACCGGCCCTGCACGACCGGCTGCCCGCCCAGCCCGAGCCGGAGATCGCGGCCGCCGACCTCACCGGTTTCGCCCTGGACCTGGCTCTCTGGGGCCATCCCGACGGCGCCGGGCTCGCCCTGCCCGACCCGCCACCGGCCGGCGCCCTCCGCGCCGCCACCGCCGTGCTGCACGATCTCGGCGCCCTCGATTCCGACGGCCGGGTCACCTCACGCGGCCGCGCCCTGGCCGGCGCCGGCCTCCACCCGCGCTGGGCCCGCGCCCTCCTCGACGGCGCCGTCACGATCGGAGCCCGGCGCGCCGCCGAACTGGTCGCCGTCCTCGACGACGACCGGGCGGCCACCGACGACGTGGTCGCCGCGTGGCGCCGCTCCCGAGCCACGAACGACGTCGTTTGGCGGGCCGAGGTCCGCCGCTTGACCCGCGCCATCGACCGAGCCACCCAGCCACCACACCCGGAGTCCCCATCCCCCCGCGACACACCCGCCCAGATCGCCACGCCCGCCCCGGGAGAGCAAGCCGCCCGATCCCACCGCGACACACCCACCCAGGCCTCCAGCCCCGGCGAACGAGCCGCCCGATCCCACCGCGACACGGCCGCCCAGGCACTCACCACGGGCGAGCCGGCCGCCTCAACCCGCCACGGCACACACGCGCGGGTGCCCGCCCCGGGTGAGCGGGTCGCCCCGCCCAACAGCCCGGCGTTAGGTGACGACCTGGCGGCCGGGCTGGTGGTGGGGCTGGCGTTCCCGGAGCGGGTGGCGCGGGCTCGGGAGCCGGGCGGGCGGGCGTACCTCATGGCCGGTGGCACCGCGGCCGAACTGCCGGCGGGGAGTTCGCTCGCCGGCACACCGTGGCTCGCCGTCGCGAACGCCGATCGGCCGGCCGGGGCACGGGTGGCGCGGATCCGCGGTGCCGCGCCGATCGACGAGGAGACCGCTCGGGAGGTGGCCGCGCCCCTGCTCACCGACACCACCGAGATCGGCTGGATCGACGGGGACGTGGTGGCCCGGCGGGTTCAGCGACTGGGGGCGATCACGCTGGTCTCCGGTCGGCTGAGCGATCCCGACCCGGTGCTCGTCCGGGAGGCCCTGATCACCGGGCTGCGGGATTCGGGGCTCGGGTTGCTGACCTGGAGCCGCAACACCGAGGAGTTGCGGCAGCGGTTGGCCTTCGCGCACGCGGCGCTCGGCGATCCGTGGCCGGACGTGTCCGATGCCGCGCTGCTCACGAGCCTGGAGGACTGGCTGGATCTCGGTTCCGCCCGGCGCCGGGCCGACCTGGCGAAGCTGGACGTCGCCGCCGCGCTGCGACGTCTCGTGCCGTGGCGGGTGGCGGGCCGTCTGGACGAGGTGGCCCCGGAACGGCTGCCGGTGCCCAGCGGCTCACAGGTGCGGATCGACTACCGGGATCCGGCGGCGCCGGTGCTGGCGGTGAAGGTGCAGGAGGCGTTCGGCTGGCGGGAGGCGCCACGGCTGGCCGACGGCCGGGTTCCGGTTCTGCTGCATCTGCTGTCCCCAGCCGGGCGGCCGGTGGCGGTCACCCGGGATCTCGGGTCGTTCTGGGTGCAGGGCTATCCGCAGGTGCGGGCCGAGATGCGTGGCCGCTACCCGCGTCACCCGTGGCCGGAGGATCCGACCACGGCGGAGCCCACCCGCCGCACCAACCCACGCGCACGGTGACTCGGTGCGGGCGCGCCCCTGTAGTGCCTTTGTGGTCGAGGTCCGCGTTTCGCTTCCGGCTTCTTTTCCGGTACGAGTGTCCTCGTCCCCGTCTGATCAGGGCCGTTCCGTCCGGTCGGCGCACGCTTGTCGCCTACTCCGGCCTGTGCCGCGCCCGCCGGGCTGAGATCGGTTGGATACCCCCGCACGTGCTGCCGCTCGCGCTGGGCGGGTGGTCGCGGTGGTGGTCACCAGGCATCCGGGGCGGTATTCCAGCCGTCACGCCACTCGCGCCAGGCGGGCGGTGGCGCTTGATGCCGGTCGCGCCAGGGAAATCTGCCTGAAAGTCACTCACCGTGATCTTGGGCGATCGTTGCCGGGCGGCGCGATCTTGCGCGACCGTGGTCGTCCGGCTGTATCCGGTAACCCAGGTTCTTCCGGCGAAAATAGATCATGAGCGATGATCTACCGCCGGATAGCAACCAGGAATCAAGATCGGCCCGAACTGCGATCACCCAACATCGCCGTTCGGGCTTTCGGGGTGAGCGCACACGGAAACCACTACGTGGGCGGCCATATGCCACGTAGGCGACCACGACACCGCCTTCGTGTGCGCCCCACCCTGGTGTAAGCGCGACAACCCGCCCCGAGTGACCGGCGCAACGGCCGAGAGCGGGCAACCCGGGTGCCTGGCCGGCAACACCGCGACCACCCACCCAGCGGGACCGAAAGGCGAGCGGGCCGTGACCGGCGGCATATGAGGGGGTGGCAACCCGCTCGGCCTGCCCGGGCACCGATCTCAGCCCGGCGGGCGCGGCACAGGCCGGAGCGGGCAGTGGGCGCGCGCCGACCGGACGGGACGGCCCTGAAAGGCGGCGACGACGACACGCGTACGAGAAAAGGAGCGAAACGCCGACCGCGAAAGATCTCTAGTCGGTGGGCGAGGGACCCAGCTGGGCGAGCGGCGCGGGAGCCCCGAAGAGGTAGCCCTGGCCCAGTGGGCAGCCCAGTTCCTCCAGGGTCGCGGAACGCTCGGGGGTTTCCAGGCCCTCGGCCACCACGGTGATGCCGAGTTCGGCGCAGATGGACAGCACCGAACGGCACAGGGCGCCGGAACGGTCCGAGGCGCTGGACACGTCGGTCAGGGTGGAGTCGAGTTTGACGATGTCGACCGGGATGGCGTGGAGCTGGGCGAGGGCGTTGAAGCCGCTGCCGAAGTCGTCCAGTGCCACCCGTACGCCCAAGGCCCGGAGCCTGCCCACGACGGCGGCCGCGCGGGGCAGGTCGGGGATGCGCAGCGTCTCGGTGATCTCGATGACCAGGCGGGCGGCCGGCACTCCGTGCCGGGCCAGCGCGGCGGCCACCGCGTCCTCCAGGCCCTGCTGGCCCAGCCTGCCGGCGGAGACGTTGACGTGCAGGTCGATCGGGCGGCCGAAGCGTTCGGCCAGGACCGCGGCGTCGGCGCACGCCCGGTCGAGGACGAAGTCGTCGATGGCGGCGACCAGGCCGGTGCGTTCGGCCATCGTGACGAAGACGTCGGGGTGGACCGGGCCCGCCACCGGGTCGGTCCAGCGGGCGAGGGCCTCCACCGCGACGGTCGCGCTGTCGCCGAGCCGCACTATCGGCTGGTAGTGGACCTCGAACCCGGCTTCGGCCGGGCTGCCGCCGTCGGCGAGGGCGCCCGCCAGCAGTTGCGGCAGGTCGGCGTTGGGGCCGGAGTCGCGGCGGCCGGTGTAGCGGATAAGGGCGCCCTTGCCGCGGCGCTTGACCGCGTACATCGCGGCGTCGGCGCGGCGCAGCAGCAGGTCGGCGGAGAGCCGGTCGCCCGGGTCCGCCGCGACCAGGCCGATGCTGACGCCGACCCCGACCGAGCGGCCATCGATGATGTACGGCTCCCGCAACGCTGCCATCAGCCGTTGCCCGATCGCCTCGGCCTCCGCGGCCCAGCTCTCCCCCACCGGCCCGGCGTCATCCGCCGACGGCACCGCCCCGGCTCCGGGGGAAAGGGTTGCGGCTCCAGAGTGCGGAACGGCCTCAGCAACCGGCCCGGAACCGGGCGCGGCCGTGGAAGCGCCGGCGGTTGGGGGACCGAACGCGGAGACGACCGGCACCGACCCGGCCGGCGGCCCGCCGTTCGGCTGGTGGGAGGCGGGCCGGCGAGAGGACGGGACGTGTGGCAGGACGGGTTCGGTGGTGCGCGAGGGACCGTCCACGGAACGGCCGAGCGGCTGACCGGGCGTGCTGGGGCCGCTCGTCACCCGTACCCCCGCGGCGGAGAGGATGTAGCGACGGCCTCGCGCCGCCATGCCCCAGCGGGACCGGAGACGGCGTCGCGGCGCGGGCGCGGGCTGGGGCGCCTGGTCGAGCACGACCGCGAACTCGTCGCCGCCCAGCCGGGCCACCAGGTCCTGCGGGCGCACGCAGGCCCGCATCCGCTCGCCGATGGCGTGCAGCACCCGGTCGCCCATGGCGTGCCCGAACGTGTCGTTGATGAGTTTGAAGTCGTCGAGGTCGGCGAAGAGGACGGCGACCGGCACCCTGTGCTGGTGGTGGGCGTCGATGGCGAGTACCAGGCGTTCCCGGAACAGCGCCCGGTTGGCCAGGCCGGTGAGCGGGTCGTGGTACGCCTGATGGTGCAACCGCCGCTGGGTTTCCGCGACCCGGTCGAACAGGACGGTGTTGTCCACGATGGTGAGCATCTGCCGGGTCACCACGAGGGCCAGCCCGAGCCAGCCGAGGTAGGCCTCGAACGGCGTGAGCGCGTTGCCCGCCACCGTTCCCGCCACCAGCACCGCCCCGGTCACCAGCACCGGCCCGTAGGGGAGTAGCAGGCGGAACCAGTCCCGCTGGAGGAGTTCGGCGGCCGGCCGGGTGAGCGCCGGACGGCTCGGGCTGAGCGCGGCCAGCGCGATGAACGCCGGCCCCATCAGATGCCCGGCGTTCTCCAGCCCGAGAAGCCAGGCTGAGCCACCGTCGAGGAGCCGGATCGTGTCGGCCACGCCGAAGGCGACGAGCGCCACACCGACGAGCCGCAGCGGCCGCCGCCCGGCGGGCGAGTCGGGCCGGGTGGTGAGCAGCAGCACCACCATGGTGAGCAGGATCAGGTCGGCGATGACGTAGCCGAGCAGGGCCGTCCCGGTCAGGTCGCCGAGCGGGTCGCCGGGGATCACCGACCAGACCAGGGCGAGCACCGAGCCGGTGATCAGCGCGCTGTCGATGACGAGGGCGATCTGGTCGCGCAGCGGCGACATCGGCACCGGCCGTGGGCGGGTGTGCACGGCGCCGAGCAGGCCGAGCAGCATGCAGGCGGGCAGCACCAGGTAGCCGAGGCCGTACACGGCCGGCGGCGGGTCGCCGAGCGCCCACCACACCCGGGTGAGCGTCCAGACGGCCAGGCCGGCCGCGGCGAACAGTCGCCACTGGCGCGGGAAGCCGGTCCGGCCGCGGCCGACGGCGATGCACACGGTGGCCGCGACGACCCCGGCGGTCAGCTGCGCCGTGGCGGTGAAGTGGCGCGGGGTGCCGAGGACGAGTTCACCGAACGCGACCAGGCCCAGGATCAGCGCCGTGGTGATGACTGCCACGAGAGCCACCTTCAGACAGGGGAGCGGGTCAGTCCCCGGCTGTCACGTCGGCGACTACCACCGTCACATTGTCCGGCCCACCGCCACGGAGCGCGAGATCGATGAGACGCTCTGCGCACGACTTGGGATCCTGGACAGTGCGCAGCTCCTCCTCGAGGACCGGGTCCGGCACCACACCGGTGAGCCCGTCGCTGCACAGGAGCCAGCGGTCGCCCGGCCGCGGCTCGACGATGACGTAGGCCGGGGTCACCGGTTCCCCCTGGAGAACCCGGGTGACGACGGCCCGCCGCGGATGCGCGGCCGCCTCCTCCGGTTTGATCAGTCCCTGGTCGACGAGCATCTGGACGTACGTGTCGTCCTTGGTGAGCTGGTTGAGGCGGCCTTCGCGCAACAGGTACGCCCGGGAGTCTCCGACGTGGGCCATGGCGGCCCGTTCGCCGTTGAAGAGGACCGCCGTCAGCGTGGTGCCCATGCCGGCGAGGGAGGGGTCGGCGGCCACCTGTTCGGCGATCCGGCCGTTGGCCAACTCCAGCCCGCGGTGCAGGGCGTCCATCTGATGCTCGGTGTCGATCGGGGTGTCGAGCGAGACCATGGCTTCGATGGCGATCCGGCTGGCCAGATCGCCGGCGGCCATGCCGCCCATGCCGTCCGCGACGACGAGAAGCCAATCACCGGCGTAGTGACAGTCCTCGTTGTTGCTCCGGACGTGTCCTTGGTCGGTCACGGCCGCCCACCGGAGGTGCAAGGTCATGGCGTGCAGCCTGCCAGGTCGGCGCCAACCTATCTACACGTGGTGGGCGGCATGTCGCACATGTCGTTGCTGAAAATACACTCAACCCCGGTCAAGCGGGCGCCCGAGGCACCGTGGATCGATTTCGGTGACGGTGCGTGTCGGTGCGATCCACTGGAGTGCGGACGCCTCGACCGGCCATCCCCGGACGGTGACGCCGCTCTCCGGCGGCTGTACCGCCTGCGGGCAGAGGGTCTTGGAGCGGACCTCGCCGTTCGGGATGAAGATCACCTCGCCGGTGGGCCGGAGCATGGTGGTGGAGGTGTCGTCGACCGCGATGAGCTGGCCGCGGACGACCCGGACCGGCTCCTTCTCCGGCGCCACCTCGACGGCGCTGTCCGGCAGCACGGGGGCGCGCAGGAAGACGACGCCGACCACGAACGGCATGGCGAAGGCCGCCGCCACGGCGGGCCAGTGGGTGGCGATCCGGGCCCATCGCTCCGGCACCGGACCGGTCAGGAGAGGACCGAACAGCGGGGGTACGGCGAGGAGCACCGCGGTCGCCCACTCCCCGGCACGGACCGCCGCCACCACCCCCGGCCAGACGAAGAGCCAGACCAGGATCCCGGTGAGGACCGGCACACCGAGGGTGAGCCACCACATCAGCCACGGCTCCCCCGGCGCCCCCTGCACCGCGGTGAGCCCGAGGATGGCGACGATCAGCATCATGAGCAGCGGCAGCATCCTCAACTGCCAGGTGAAGGCGGCGATCCCGGCGGCGATCACCACCACCCAGCCGGGCATCCGCAGGGCGGTCACCGCGAGGAACGAGTTGGCGGTCCGCCCCGGGACGCTGACCAGCAGGATGCCGCCGAGCACCCGGACCAGCAGGATGGCGGCCGGGATGGTCCAGCTCAGGGTGATGAAGAGCGCGCCGACCATGCCGAGCGGGTTGATGTACTGCACGAGCAGCAGCATGGTGGGCAGGTCCTGCCGGCTGAGGTACCACAACCGCAGCACGAGCAGCAGCAGCGGGAAGCCGGGCAGGACGGCGAGCAGCCAGTTCAGCTCGGCGCGGTAGCTCTGCCGGGGCAGCGGCCGCTCCTTGCTGACGGCGCCGGTGTGGATCTCGATCTCGCTCATCCGAGCGGGTCCTCCCACGGCAGCCAGCGCACGTCGGGCCGCTCGGCCCTCGGCTGGTGGGCCACCGCGATCGGGGTGTCGCCGTTGGCTTCCACCTCGACCTGGAAGTTGCGGTCGTAGGCCTCCTCCCAGCGGCTGTCCTTCGGATCCGCCCAGGAGCGGTAGAGGGTGAGGTCGACGAGTTCCTTCAGGGCGAGATTCTCACCGACGTTGACGCCCCAGCGCTCGGTGAGGTCCAGGCCGAGGTCGAAGTGCGAGTATTTGTCGGGATACTGGTTCTTCCATCCGGCGAGGATCGCGGCATCGGTGCTGACCGCCTCGACGTCCCGGATGTCGAGCAGGGCGAAGCACTCCCGGACGCGGTTCTTCTGGATCACGATGGCACCGAGTTCGCCGAGCGCGGACTGGCTGGTCGAGGTGGACAGGCTGCAGACCCGCTTGCCCTTGAGGTCCTTCAGCGCGGCGACCGGCGCATGGTCCTTGAGGGTCAGGACGGACTGCTCGGTGTCGAGGTAGCCCTGGGAGAACGTCACCCCCGGCCGGTCCTCGCGCTCCTGAGTGATGCTGTAGCTGGCGATCACCATCTGCACCGACACCCGCTCGCCGGAGACCGGATCGTTGGCCTGCATCCGGGCCCGGTCCTCGCTCTCCATGCCGTAGAACCGCACGTCCTCCCGGCGGAACCCGAGATCCTCCGCGATCATGTACGCCACGTCGATGTCGAAACCGGACCACTGCTTCGTGACCGGGTTGTAGTAGGCCGTACCGAATTGATCGTCCTTGACCCCGATCTTCAGCTCGGTCCACGAGTCGACGCCGGCCTGCTCACGCAGCTCAGCCACCGACGGCGGCCCGCCCACGAACAACCGCCCCAGCACCACCGCGATGGTGATCACGATGAGCAGCCCCAGCCCGGCCAGCCGCCACACCTTGAACCGGTACTCCCGGTCCACCACGATGGCGTTCTGGACCTCGGTGATGACCTCCTCGATCACCTCCTGCTGGGCGAGCGTCTGCGAGGCGATCTCCTCGGCGGTCGGCTCCGGCTGTCCCGGCGCCGGGGGCGGCGGGGTGCGCAGCAGCAGCCGGACCAGCTCCGGCGCCATCTGCAACTGCCGGGGCAGCCGCCACTGCTGACCCGGCTGCTCGCCCGGCGGCCTGTTCTCGTCCCCCATCGACCCGTCCCTTCGTCCCTGACGAGTCATGGTGCACGACGGTGTCAGGGAACGGGGTCCCCGGTGCCGAACGGGACACCGGGACGGCACCGGGCGAGCCGGCCCGCGGTGAGCCGCAGCCCGGCCCGCAGGCCGTGCCGGTCGATCGCCTGCAACGCGTAGGCGCTGCACGTGGGCGTGTACCGACAGCGGGTCGGCAGCTTCGGCGAGACCTTCCGGTAGCCGTGGATCGCGCCGACCACGACGCGCTCGGACCGGCTCTTCTCGAAGAAGAGCACCGAGGACAGCCGCACCATGGTGCTCAGCGAGAAGCAGTCGCAGCCGGGGATGTCACAGTCACAGGCCGGGTTGCACGAGTCCCACCAGTGGGATTTCTTCTTCTTCCGTGATTTCCGCACGCTCACCAGCACATGATGGCGGATCGTGGCACGTCAGCGAACCGCGACGACGGCGGCGCTCTCCGGCGGCAGGACGAGCCGGTCCCGCTCGACGACCACGCCGGGCGAGGTGGCCAGCAGCACCGATCGGGGCAGCGCCGGCACGCTGACCGTCTGGGGCGTGTCCGCCAGGTTGGCGGCCACCACGTTGGGCCCGCGACGGATCACCACGTGCCGGTCGCCGTGCCGGACCTCGACCTTGTGCAGCCACGGGTCGGTGAGGCCGGGGATGCTCCGGCGCAGCCGGATCAGTTTCCGGTGCAGCTCCAGCATCTCGGCGTGGCCGGGTTTCTGGAGCTCGGACCAGTCGAGTTTGGAGCGCTCGAAGGTGGCCGGGTCCTGTGGGTCGGGGACGTCGGCCTCGGCCCAGCCGTGCCGGGCGAACTCCTTACGCCGTCCGTTCTGAACGGCGGCGGCCAGGTCGGGCTCCGGGTGACTGGTGAAGTACTGCCAGGGGCTGCTGGCCGCCCACTCCTCGCCCATGAAGAGCATCGGCGTGAACGGTGAGGTGAGCAGCAGGGTGGCGGCCACCTTCAGCAGGCCGGGCGAGAGGGTGGCGGTGAGCCGGTCGCCGACCGCCCGGTTGCCGATCTGGTCGTGGTTCTGGAGGAAGGCGACGAACCGGTGCCCGGGGGTGCGCTGCCGGTCGACCGGGCGGCCGTGCCGGCGGCCGCGGAACGACGACCAGGTGCCGGCGTGGAAGAACGCACCCTCCAGCACGGTACGCAAACAGTCGAGCGATCCGAAGTCCCCGTAGTAGCCCTGGCGCTCGCCGGTGAGCAGGGTGTGCAGCGCGTGGTGCACGTCGTCGTCCCACTGCGCGTGCAGGCCGAACCCGCCCGCCTCGCGCGGGGTGATCAGCTTGGGGTCGTTGAGGTCGGACTCGGCGATCAGCGACAGCGGCCGCCGCAGCTCGGTGGCGAGCGTCTCGACCTCGACCGCCATCTCCTCGAGCAGGTGCACGGCGCCCTCGTCGTGCAGCGCGTGCACGGCGTCCAGCCGCAGGCCGTCGACGTGGTAGTCGCGCAGCCACATCAGGACGCTGTCGATGATGTAGCGGCGCACGTGGCCGGAACCCGGGCCGTCCAGGTTGACCGCGCTGCCCCAGGGGTTGCTGCCGCCGCTCAGATAGGGGGCGAACATCGGCGCGTACGCCCCGGAGGGGCCGAAGTGGTTGTAGACGACGTCCAGCACGACGCCGAGGCCCCGGGCGTGTGCGGCGTCGACGAAGCGTTTCAGGCCGTCGGGTCCCCCGTACGCCTCGTGCGGCGCGAACCAGCAGACCCCGTCGTAGCCCCAGTTGCGGGTGCCGTTGAAGGCGTTGACCGGCAGCAGCTCGACCAGGTCGACGCCGAGGTCGGCGAGGTGGTCCAGCCGCTCGATCGCCGCGTCGAACGTGCCCTCCGGCGTGAACGTGCCGACGTGCAGCTCGTAGAGCACCGAGCCGGGCAGCTGCCGGCCGGTCCACGCCTGGTCGGTCCAGGCGAAGGCGGAGTGGTCGTAGAGCCGGCTCAGGCCGTGCACCCCGTCCGGCTGCCAGGGCGACCGCGGGTCCGGCAGCGGCTGCTCCCGCCCCTCCAGGAGGAAGCCGTAGGCGGCGTCGGCGGGGGCCGGCAGGTCGGCCCGCCACCAGCCATCCACGCCGGCCTCCATGGCGTGGTCATGGTCGCCGAGACGCAGTCTGACCCGCTTGTCCGGAGCCCATACCTCGAAGACAGTCATTCCTTCACCAGGAGAGCGACGGGATAGGTGTGCAGCAGCTCGGCCACCGGCAGTCGATTGCCACCGTAGCTGGTGTTCGTGAACACTTCCGTCCAACTGTGACCGTCCAGTGACAGGCTGGTATCCCCCCAGCTGCCGTGCCGTGACAATCCGATCGGCAGCCGGGTGGCCACGGCGACCACACCGCCGCGGTCGAAGGCGACCACGTGGTGCCCGGCCCGCCCTTCGGCGTAGACCGGCCGGTAGGAGCCGAACAGCTCGGGCCGCTGCCGTCGCAGCCGCAGCACCCGGCCGGTGACCAGCAGCTTGGCCGCGCCGGTCGCGTCCACCGGCGGCAGCCAGCCGTCGTCGATGCGGTTGAGCAGGGCGCGGCGCTCGGCGAAGTCGACCGGCCGCCGGTTGTCCGGGTCGACCAGCGAGTGGTCCCACAGCTCGGTGCCCTGGTAGACGTCCGGCACGCCGGGCATGGTGAGCTGGAGGAGCTTCTGGCCGAGCGAGTTGGACCAGCCGGGCGGGGTGATCGAGGCGGCGAAGTCGGCGACCTCACGGTGCAGGGCCGGATCGTCGTAGATCCGGTCGACCATCTGCCGTACGGCGGTCTCGAAGGACTCGTCGGGGTTCAGCCAGCAGGTTCCGGTCCCGGCTTCGCGGGCGGCCTTCTGGGCGTACGCCTGGAGCCTCTCCCGGGAGATCGGCCAGGCGCCCACCGTGACCTGCCAGATCAGATGGGCCAATGACGGGTCCGGGAGCGGAGCGAACCGGGTCCACCGGCGCACCACCTCGGTCCAGTCACCGGGCACCTCGGCGAGGACCGCGAGGCGGGCCCGTACGTCCTCGCCGCGTTTGGTGTCGTGGGTGGCCAGCGCGGTCATCGAGCCGGGCCAGTCCTGTTGGCGCTCCAGGGCGGCCTCGTGGAACTCGTCGGGGGTGGTGCCGAACCTGGCCGGATCGCTGCCCACCTCGTTGCGGGCCACGAACCGGGTCCATCGATAGAACGCGTTGTCCTCCACGCCCTTGGCCATCACCGCGCCGGTGAACTGCTGGAACCGGATGGCGAGTTCGTCGGCGGGGTTGCGCAGGCGTGCGGTGAGCTGGTCGAGCGCGCTGATCAGGTGTGGCCGGCGACGGCCCGCCTCGGACCGGGCCTGGGCCAGGTACCGGGACCCGGCCGGCAGGTAGGACCGGTAGACCGGGAAGCAGGCGGCCAGCTCGGCGAGGGCCCGGGGGGCGTCCTCGACGGTCGGCGCCAGATCGGCCAGGCGGGTCAGCTCGGCGGCCAGGCACCCGGTGGCGACCGTGTACTTCGCCTGGTGGACCAGGTCCTGCCAGGAGGTGGTGACACCGGTCAGGTGGTGGTCCAGGGTGTCGAAGAAAGCCTCCGTGCCGGTGTCTACGAAGACGCCGTTCAGCAGGCACATCGCGTCGTAGCCGGTGCTGCCGTCGACCGGCCAGGCGGGGAGTCTCTCGCCCGGCTCGAGGATCTTCTCCACCACGATCCAGGCGTCCGGGGCGGCCTCCCGCAGCCGGGCGAAATATCCGGCGGGGTCCCGGAGCCCGTCCGGGTGGTCGACCCGGATGCCCTGCGCGATGCCCTCCCGGTACCAGCGCAGGATCTCGGCGTGGGTGGCGTCGAAGACCTCCGGATCGTCGACGCGCAGGCCGGCCAGGTCGGTGATGGCGAAGAAGCGGCGGTAGTTCAGCTCGGTGTCGCCGCGGGTCCAGTTGACCAGCTCGTAGTGCTGCCGGTCGTGGATCTCCCGTGGCGTGCCGTCGCCGGTGCCGTCGGCGATCGGGAACCGCTTGTCGAAGTACCGCAGCTCGCCGTCCTCGGCGCGCAGGTCGTCGAGGGCGTCCGGGGCGTCGGCCAGCACCGGGACGAGCAGACGGCCGCGCGACCAGTCGATGTCGTAGAAGTGGGCGAAGTCCGACTTCTGGCCTCGCCGAAGGACGTCCCACCACGTGGGGTTCAGATGCGGGACGGCGATCCCCGCGTGGTTGGGCACGATGTCGACGACCAGGCCGAGACCGGCCGCCTTCAGCGCGCGGCTGAGACGCAGCAGCCCGTCGGCGCCGCCCAGGGCCGGGTTCACCGACGAGTGGTCGACCACGTCGTAGCCGTGTTCGGAGCCGGGCGCCGCCGTCAGCAACGGGGCCGAGTAGAGGTGGCTCACCCCGAGATCGGCGAGGTAGTCGACGAGCTCGGCGGTGATGTGCAGGGGGAAGTCGGGGCGGACCTGAACGCGATAGGTACCGCTCGGCCTGTTGTCGGGCATCACACCGTCCTGTCCAGCACGATGAGGGACCGATCCGGCACCCAGATCTTGTGCCCAGCCTCCACGATGGCCGGGCGGTGAGGGGACGGATCAGCGGTTTCGATGACCTTCTCCCACTTCTCCCCGTACTCGGCGGGAGGAGTGGTGAACTCGAGCGGCGCGTCGTGCGCGTTGAAGAAGAGCAGGAACGAGCTGTCCACGTGACGCTGGCCGTACTGGCCGCGCTCGCGGATGCCCTCGCCGTTGACGAAGAGCGCCACCGCCCGGCCGAAGTCGTTGCCCCAGTCGTCGCCGGCCATCTGCCGGCCGTCCGGAGTGAACCACTCCAGGTCGGGCAGCGGGTCGCCGCCGCCGCGGGCGGTCACCGGCAGGCCGGTGAAGAACCGGCGGCGCTGGAAGACCTGGTGCCGGTGCCGGAACGCGGTCACCTTGCGGGCGAACTCCAGCAGCTGTTCGTCGGCGTTCTGCCAGTCGATCCAGCTCAGCTCGGTATCCTGGCAGTACGCGTTGTTGTTGCCCTGCTGTGTGCGGCCCATCTCGTCGCCGTGCGAGATCATCGGCACGCCCTGGCTGAGCATCAGCGTGGCCAGGAAGTTGCGCCGTTGCCGGGCCCGCAGCGCCAGGACGTTCTCGTCCCTGGTGGGGCCCTCGATACCGCAGTTCCAGGACCGGTTGTGACTCTCGCCGTCCCGGTTGTCCTCACCGTTGGCCTGGTTGTGCTTGTCGTTGTAGGTCACCAGGTCGTTGAGGGTGAACCCGTCGTGCGCCGTCACGAAGTTGATCGAGTGGAAGGGTTTACGGCCGTCGTCCTGGTAGAGGTCGGCCGAGCCGGTGATCCGGGAGGCGAACTCGGCCAGGGTGGCCGGCTCGCCGCGCCAGAAGTCGCGGACCGTGTCCCGGTACTTGCCGTTCCACTCGGTCCAGTTCGGCGGGAAGTTGCCCACCTGGTAGCCGCCCGGCCCGACGTCCCACGGCTCGGCGATCAGCTTCACCTGACCGACCACCGGATCCTGCTGCACCACCTCGAAGAACGTCGACAGCCGGTCGACGTCGTAGAACTCACGGGCCAGCGTCGAGGCGAGGTCGAACCGGAAGCCGTCCACATGCATCTCGGTCACCCAGTACCGCAACGAATCCATGATCAGCTGGAGGCTCTGCGGGCTGCGCACGTTCAGGCTGTTACCCGTACCGGTGTAGTCCATGTAGAACTGGGGTTGATCGTCCACCAGCCGGTAATAGGTCCGGTTGTCGATGCCCTTCAGCGAGAGCGTCGGGCCCAGGTGGTTGCCCTCGGCCGTGTGGTTGTAGACGACGTCGAGGATGACCTCCATGCCGGCCGCGTGCAGCGCCTTCACCATGCCGCGGAACTCCTGGGTCTGCTGCCCGAGCGAGCCCATCGCCGAATAGCCGTGGTAGGGCGCGAAGAACCCGAGCGTGTTGTAACCCCAGTAGTTGCGCAGCCCCAGGTCGTGCAGCCGGTTGTCGTGCACGAACTGGTGGACCGGCATCAGCTCGACCGCGGTCACGCCGAGGCTCTTCAGGTGCTCGATGATCGCCGGGTGGCCGATCGCCGAGTAGGTGCCGCGCATGTCCCGCGGGATGTCCGGGTGCGCCTGGGTGAGCCCCTTGACGTGGGTCTCGTAGATGACCGAGTGGTGGTACGGGATGTCCGGGCGCCGATCGCTGCCCCAGTCGAAGTACGGGTTCACCACCACGCCCTTGGGCATGTACGGCGCCGAGTCCAGATCCGACATCTGATCCGGGTTGTCGAAGTCGTACGCGTACAGCGACGGATGCCAGTCGATGTCCGAGTCGATCGCCCGCGCGTACGGATCGATCAGCAGTTTGTGCGGATTGCACCGGAGCCCGCGATGTGGCTCGTACGGGCCGTAGACGCGGTAGCCGTACCGCTGCCCCGGCTCGACCCCGGGCAGGTACGCGTGCCAGACGAACGCGTCCTGCTCGTGGAGCTGGACCTTCCGCTCGTTGCCGGCGGGGTCGAACAGGCAGAGTTCGACCGCCTCGGCCACCTCGGAGAAGATCGCGAAATTCGTGCCCGTCCCGTCGTAAGTAGCGCCCAGCGGGTACCGGTGACCAGGCCAGACCTGCATATCGTGCTCCCGCCCCTCGGCCGTCCGTATGATCGCGGTCGGCGGGCGAGTGCATGCCCATCCGTGGGACCGGCTAACCCTGCGCGGCCGCGTCAGAGGTCATTCTCGCGGACTTCACTGCTAACGTCGGCCCGACTGTCCGGTTAGCCACTGATATCTCCCCATCCGGGGGTTTGGGTCATCGTGCCGCGCAACGATCAGATCATTTTCGGGCCGCAGGTCTGCGGGTCCGTTTCCGCCGAGGCCGGTGGCGGCCGGGAATGGCTCGTCACCGACGGCCTCGGCGGCTACGCGGCGGGCACGATCAGCGGTCTGCGCACCCGCCGGCGGCACGCCCTGCTGGTCACCTCCGGACATGTCGCGCTCACCTCGCTCGATCTCACCGTGACGCTGCCCTCCGGGGTCAAGATCCCGCTTTACACCCACGAGTGGGCGTCCGGGGCGATCGACCCGGCCGGGCACACCCACCTGGAGGTGTTCCGACTGGTCGACGGGCTGCCACGGTGGCGCTGGCGGATCGGCGACGTGGTGGTCGAACGGGAGCTGGCGATGCGGCACGGCCATCCGTCGCTCGCCGTGGCGCACCGGGTGGTCAGCGCGCCCGGCCCGATCGGTCTGGCGGTCGCCGCGATGTGCACCTGGCGGACCGAGGGCACCTCCCGCCGGGCGAGCGGCCCGGCGCTCTCCGTGGAGCCGGTCGCCGACGGCGTGATCGTCGACGGCGCCTACCGGCTGCACGGTCCCGGCTGGCAGCCCGCCGGGTTCTGGCACGTCGGCGTGCACACCCGTGAGGACGGCGCGGACGACGACCTCTGGCACGCCGGCAGCTTCTTCCAGCAGGCCGGGCCGGGCCAGACTCTGGGGATCTCGGTGTGGGCCGGCGGACTCGGCGAGACACCGCCACCCGTGCCGGCGGTCATCGCCGCGGAGCGCGAGCGCGCCCATCGCCTGGTCACCCTTTCCAAGGCCGAGGGGTACGGGGAAGCGCTGGTCCTCGCCGCCGACCGCTTCGTGATCCGCACCCCGGACGGGCCCGACGTGGTCGCCGGCTACCCGGGGCAGGGCCGCTGGGCCGGCGACACGATGATCGCCTACGAGGGGCTGTTCCTCGACACCGGCCGGGTCGACGAGGGCCGTGAGCTGCTGATCTCGCGCACCCGGGCGGCGGTCGGCGAGCCGTCCGGCCCGGCCGCCCCGTGGCTGCGGCACGACCCGCTGGACGCTCCGCTGTGGCTGGTGCACGCGGTGGACCGGCACGTCTCGCGGACCGGCGACGGGGCCCTGGCCGCCAAGCTGGCCATCCCGCTCGGCCGGCTCCTGCGGCACCGCCTGGACGGGTCCGGCCCGCTCAGTCTCGACCCGGCCGACGGGCTGCTGCGGCTCACCATCCCGCCCGGCGCCCCCGGCGACCTCCCGGCCGTGCCGCGGGTCGGCAAGCCCGTGGAGATCAACGCGCTGTGGGTGAACGCCCTGGCCGCGATGTGCGAACTGCTCGGCGAGACCGGCCGCGACGACGCCGAGCCGCGGGCCCGGCTGCGGCTGGCGCGCGAGTCGTTCCAGGCCCGCTTCCCGGCGCCCGAGGGCTGGTTGTACGACGTGGTCGAGGGCCCGGCCACCACCTACCCGCTCGGCGCGGGCGCCTACCACGACGACCCGTCGCTGCGGCCGTACCAGCTGCTCGCCTGGTCGCTGCCGTACGCCCCGATGCGCGGCCGTCCCGGCGGCGCGGTCCAGGCCGTGGGCGAGGCCCTGCTCACACCGCTCGGCCTGCGCACCCTCGCCCCGTCCGAGTACGGCTACCAGAGCCGCCCGCCCGCCGAACCCGACCCGGCCTACCACCAGGGCGCCGTCTGGACATGGCTGATCGGCCCGTACGCGGACGCCTGCGCGGCCACCGGCCAGCCGGTCGAGGGCCTGCTGACCGGGCTCGCCGCGCATCTCGGCGAGACGGGCGTCGGCTCGCTGGGTGACACCGCCGAGGGGGACTCGCCCCACCGGGCCACCGGCTGCCTTTTCTCCGCGCGATCGGTCGCCGAGGTGCTACGAGTGAAACAGCGGTACCTGACGTGAGGGAGGTGGCACCGGTGCTTCGGATCATGATGCTGAGCTGGGAGTACCCGCCACTGCTGGTGGGCGGGCTGGGCCGGCACGTGCACGCGCTCGCCACCACGCTGGTCCGGGCCGGGCACGAGGTCACGGTGGTCACCCGGCACACGCCGGGCACGCTCCTGGAGGAGTACGCCGAGGGCGTCCGTGTGATCCGCGCCCCGGACGACCCGCCGGGCTTCGAGGTGGTCGACGGGAACCTGCTGGCCTGGGCGGTCGCCTTCAACCACACGCTGACCCGGTCCGCGCTGCGCGCCACCCGCACCGGCCGGTACGACGTGGTGCACGCCCACGACTGGCTGGTGACGCACGCCGCGATGACCGTGAGCGACCACCTGGACGTGCCGCTGGTCGCCACCGTCCACGCCACCGAGTCGGGCCGTCACCAGGGCTGGCTCCCGGAGGCCCACAACCACACCATCGACGACATCGAACGCTGGCTGGCGACCGGCGCGGCCCGGGCGATCGTCTGCTCGGCGTACATGAAACGCGAGGTCGGCCGCCTGTTCGGGGTGAAACCGGACCGTACCGACGTGGTCTTCAACGGGGTCGACGCGCTGCGCTGGCGGGCCCGGCCGAGAGCGGTGGCCGCCGCCCGCGCCCGGTACGCCGGCTCCGGACCGCTGGTCAGCTGCGCCGGCCGGCTGGTCTACGAGAAGGGCGTGCAGCACCTGCTGTCCGCCGTGCCCGAGCTGCGGGACCGGTTCCCCGGTCTGCGGGTGGTGATCGCCGGCGACGGGCCGTACCGGGCCGAGCTGGAGGAGCTCGCCGCCGACCATCCGGAGGTGACGTTCGCCGGCTTCCTCGACGGGCACGAGCTGACCGCCCTGATGGGCGCCTCCGACTGCTACGTGGTGCCGAGCATCTACGAGCCGTTCGGGATGGTGGCCCTGGAGGCGGCCGCCGCCGGCACCCCGGTCGCGGCCGCCGACACCGGTGGCCTCGCCGAGATCGTCGAGCACGGCGTGACCGGGGTGAAGTTCGCCCCGAACGACCCGGCCGCCCTGGCCTGGGCGGCCGGCTCGGTGCTGGCCGACCGCGAGTACGCCCGGGCCCTGGCGCTCCGCGCCCACGAGCGGGTCCACGAGGACTTCAACTGGCCGGCCATCGCGGCCCGCACCGTGGACGTCTACGAGCTGGCCCGCACCCAGGACGCCGGCCAGGTGACCCGCGAGGCGGAGTCCGTGCTGGCCCGCATCCCCTCCCCCACCACCGCCCACTCCCACAGCTGAGCCCCGGAGCAGATCCTCATCCGAGCTGCTCGTCCTCGTAGCACCAGCGCCAGGACTCGCCGGGCTCGAAGGACCGCATCACCGGATGGCCCTCGGCGGCGTGGTGCGCCGACATGTGCCGCCGCGGCGACGAGTCACAGCAGGCGACCATCCCGCAGCCCAGGCAGAGCCGCAGGTGCACCCAGTTCTGGAAGCCGGCGGCCACGCACTGGGGACAGCCGTCCGGATAGCTGCTGAGCGGTGCGGCTTCCACCGCCTCCTTGAGATGCTGGCAGGTCAATCGTCACTCCGTTGCAGCTGGGACTCTTCCAGGTCGAGCTCACGCTGGGCGCGGACCAGCACCTCCTCGGGGATCCGCCCCTCGTTCCGGGCGGTCTTGAAGACGTGCCGTTCGGCACTGATCATCTCCCGCCGCAGCCGACCGTACGCCGCCGACGGGGTTTCCCGCTCCTGGCTGCCGAGCCGCTCCCACGCGTTGTTGCCACGGTTCTCCACCAGCCCGCGCAGCCGCTCCACCACCGACTCGGGCGCGCCGTCGGCGTGCTCCTCCAGCGCCTCCAGCGCCGCCCGCCCGGCCGCGTGCTGCACCCCGGCCTCGGCAAGCGCGTCCTCGGCGCCGCTGTCCTCCCGGACGCCGAGGCGGCGGGCCAGCCACGGCAGGGTGGTGCCCTGCACCAGCAGGGTGAGCACGATGATCGCGAAGGCCACGAACACGAACAGCTCACGCGGGTAGACCGGGACGTCGTCGACGCCCGGCTCCGGCAGCGTCTGCGCGGCGGCCAGGGTCACCACGCCCCGCATCCCGGCCCAGGCGATCACGGTGGGCACGGTCGCCGGCGGCCGGTCCTCCCGGTTGCGGATCCGCGGGATGAGCCGGGCCAGATAGGTGGCCGGGTAGATCCACAGGAAGCGGATCACCAGCAGCGCCCCGAACACCACGGCGGTGACCTTGACGGTGGTGGCCGTGTCGGTCTCGATGGCGCTGAGCACGTCGCGCAGTTGCAGGCCGACCAGGAGGAAGACCACGCCCTCCAGCAGGAAGACGATCAGCCGCCAGACCGCGTCCGTCTGCAACCGGGAGGTGGGCGACAGCAGGTAGGGGATGCGGTGCCCGAGGTAGAGCCCGGCGATGACGACGGCCACCACGCTGGACGTGTGCAGGGTCTCCGCGACGATCACCACGACGAACGGGGTGAGCAGCGCCACCGCGTCGTCGAGCAGCGGGTCCTCGACCTTCCGGTGCAGCCAGGCCGCCGCCACCGCGAACGCCAGGCCGATCAGCAGCCCGCCGCCGGCCGCGCGGCCCACCGCGGCGGTGATCTCCCAGAACCCGATCGCGGTGCCCATCAGCGCGCCGACCGAGACCCGCACCATGACGAGCGCGGTCGCGTCGTTGAGCAGGCTCTCGCCCTCGAGGATGGTGACGACCGGGCGCGGCAGGCCGACCCGGCGGGCGATCGCGGTCGCGGAGACCGCGTCCGGCGGGGCGACGATCGCCCCGAGCGCGACGCACGCGGCGAGCGGCACGGCGGGCAGAAGCAGATGTACGAGGAAGCCCACCACCAGTGCGGTCACGACCACGAGACCGACCGCGAGCAGCAGGATCGGCCGCAGCGCCAGCCGGAACGCGGGGACCGAGGTCTGCAGCGCCGCCACGTACAGCAGCGGGGGCAGGATCCCGATCAGCACCAGCTCCGGTTCCAGGTGCGCGTCCGGGAAGCCGGGCACGTAGGACAGGCCCAGCCCGGCGACCAGCAGGACCAGCGGCGCCACGAAGCCCAGCCGGCGGGCCAGGGCCGCACCGACCACCGAGATCGCCACCAGGACGACCGTGTCGACGATGCTCTCCATGCCGGGAAGCTTAGAGAGTCACCGGCCGGCGCCCCTACGTGGTGGTGACCACGTAGGAACGGGCGACCGTCCGGGTGTAGGTGCCCTCCCGCTGCAGGTCGTCCGCCCTCAGCACCGCGTCGACCGAGAAGACGTAGTGGCTCTTCGGCTGGAGGCCGGACACCGTGGCGCTGACCTCACCGCACTTCGCCGGGGCGCTGCGGGTCCAGCCGATCTCGGGCTGCACGCCGCTGACCAGGTCCTGGCTGATCGCGGTGACCCGGTAGTCGACGATGTTCGAGCCGCCCGGGTGGTACCAGGTGACCACCGCGCTGGTGCTGGACGGCGTGACGGCCAGCCCCTCGATCGGCGTGGAGTGGTTCCGCGGCGTACAGCTCGGTGTGGCGCTGCCGCTCGCGCTCGGCGACGCCGTGGGCAGCGGCGGCAGGGTGGCCGACGGGGTCGGCGAGGCCGTGCCGGGCGTGGTGCTCGGCGACGGCGTCGCCTGGCCCTGGTCCACCAGGATCCAGCTGGTGCCGACGCCGGAGGTCGTCTCGTCGTCCCCGGACCGCTTGCCCGAGGAGGCGGAACATCCGGCGATCAGCAGTGGCAGCACGACGGCGGACAGGGCGACGGCGGACTTCCGGTATCCCAGCACGACAGCACTTTCGGGCCGCCGGAGCAGAACCTTAGGGCTTGCGGTAATACTCTCCCGCGCGCCGGGCCAGGTCCTTGGTGGCCGCCGAGTTCACCCACGTGCCGAAGATCATGCCGGCGCCCGGGATCATCTTGGCGAACAGCCGCTTCGCGGCCTTGAGCCCGGCCATCCGGGCGAGTTTCACACCCAGGGTGACCAGTACGCCGGCGAGCGGCCGCCCGGAGTCACCGGTGAAGATCCGGCTGGCGCGCTCCCGTCCGGCCGCGACGCCGAGCGCGGTCCGGGCGGTCTCGGCCAGCCGGTGCACCCGCTGGAGCACGAGCAGGTCGGTGGCGCGCTCCGGGGCCGCCGGGTCGGCGCCGTAGGCGGCCGCGATGTGCAGCACCATCCGGGCCTGGGTCCAGGCGAGCACACCGACGTCGAGGACCGCTCCGGGCAGGCCGGTCGCGCCGGACACCGCCCCGGAGACGCGGGCCAGGTTGGTGAAGTGCCGGACGGCGAGCCCGGCCAGCTGCTCCGGCTCCAGCTCGGGACGGTCGGCGCGCATCCGGGCGTGCCAGTCGGCGGCCTCGGGGCCGAGCCGGCGGATCGCATCCAGGGCGAGATGCTCGGGCGCGTACTGGGGGTCGGCCTTCATCCGGGTCCACAGGGTTCCGGGCGGGGCGGTGGTCTCGGGTACGGACTGCGGTCGAGTCAAGATCACTCCGAGGGGGCGAGGGAAGGGATCTGGGGACCCATTGTGCGGGGTGCGCGCACGTCCCCCCACGGCGCGGGGTGTTCACCGTCACAGCCGTGTGGCGCGCGTACGGCGTACGAGATGATGCGAGGGGCCGGAATGAGAAACGCCGGCCCGAGGTTGGCAGGGAGAAGCCCGCGTCAGCGGGCGCGTGCTTCGAGAGAGGATCGCAGCGTGCTCGACCCACACGGGCTCTATGAGGTGACCGGTGACCTGCCGGCTCTGGACGGCCCGGTGCTCATCCAGGCGCTCACCGGTTTCGTCGACGCGGGCAGCGCCATCCAGCTGGCCCGCGACAATCTGCTGGAGCAGCTGGAGAGCGAGGTCGTCGCCACGTTCGACCTGGACCAGCTGCTGGACTACCGGTCCCGTCGCCCTCCGATGATCTTCGAGGCCGACCACTTCACCAGCTACGAGGACCCGGTCCTCGCCCTGCACCTGGTCAAGGACCGGTTGGGCACACCGTTCCTGATGCTCGCGGGCCCCGAGCCGGACCTCCAGTGGGAGCGTTTCATCGCCGCGGTGACCGGCCTGATCGACCGTCTCGGCGTCAAGGTCACGGTCGGCCTCAACGCCATCCCGATGGCCGTCCCGCACACCCGCCCGGTCGGCGTCACCGCGCACGCCACCGACAAGCGCCTGCTCGGCGAGCACGAGTCGTGGTTGCAGCGGGTCCAGGTGCCGGCCAGTGTCGGCAACCTTCTCGAGTTCCGGCTCGGCGACTCCGGCCACGACGCGCTGGGCTACGCCGCCCACGTCCCGCACTATCTGGCCCAGACCGCCTATCCGGCGGCCGCGGAGCTGCTGCTCGACTCGGTGTCGGCGAACACCGGCCTGGCCCTGCCGACCGGTGAGCTGCGTGAGTCCGCCAAGCTGGTCCGCGTCGAGGTGGACAAGCAGATCACCGACGACGAGCAGGCCACCCGCCTGGTCGCCTCGCTGGAAGCACAGTACGACGCCTTCATCCGCGGCCGTCAGGGCAATCTGCTGGCCGGCTCGGACACGCCGCTGCCGACCGCGGAGGAGCTCGGCGCGGAGCTGGAGCGCTTCCTCGCCGAGCAGGGCCGCGACGACAGCTGACCGGCGCCCCGCGTGGGTGGTGGCGGCGGGGCCCGTCAGTGACCGGCGCTGCTCAGCGTGGACGCTTGTCGATCATTTGACATCGACGTAGTGGCGAAGGCGGACCGGCCGCCCACCGACGGTCCAGTCGGCGACGGCGGTGTGCGTGTGGCGCCAACCGGTCGCCTCGTAGAAGGCGACCGTCCCGGCACGGCGGTCGTCCTCCGGGACGTTCAGCGTGAGGGTGTGGCCCTGCCCGGCGGCCCACTCCCGGGCGGCGCCCACCAGCCGGCCGGCCACCGCACAGCGGCGCGCGGCCGGCACGACGTAGAGCCGGGAGAGCTCGCCGCCCCGGTGCACGGCCACGTGACCCAGCACCGCGCCGTCCGCGCCGGCCACCACCCACGCGCACAGTTGCTCCTCCGGCGCCAGCCAGCGGCGTGGATCCGCCGGCCAGTTCAGCGGGTAGCGGTCCACCTCGTGCACCGCGCGGAGGGCCGCCACGCAGCGGTCCAGGTCGGCCGGCTCACGCCGGCGGATCACGCGTCCTCCCCGAACGGATGGAAGTCGTCGAAGGCGGGTTCGCGCAAGTCGGTGGGGAGGCGTACGGCCCGGCAGCGAGGTTCGCCGGTCACGCCCGTGCCGCCGGAGACGCGCATCCGCTCGGCGGTCCGGACGCCCTCGGCGATCCGGGTGCCCCGCGCGAACGCCGCCGGGATCACCGTCCAGCCGAGGTTGCGCTCGTAGTAGCGGACCGCGGTCCGCACCGAGGGCGCCCAGTCGTCGTCCAGGACGATCAGCCCGCCCGGTTTCACGATCCTGCGAAGGAAGTAGAGGTCGACGAACACCTCGTGGAACCGGTGGCTGCCGTCGACGAACGCCGCGTCCGCCACGGTCCCTCCGGCGAGCAGCCGGGGCAGGGCGATCGACGACGGCTCCCGGATCAGCTCGGCGATCCGGTCCAGGCCCGCCTCCACCAGAAGCTTCCAGCCGGTGTCATGAAAACCTTCCGATTGGTACGGGTCGATCACGACATGCCGTGGCCGGGTCCCGCCGACGGCCAGCAGCGCCTCCCCGATCGCGAGCGCCGAACCGCCGTAGGCGAGCCCGACCTCGACGACCGTCTCCACCCGTTCCGCGATCAGCAGGTCGCGGAGCAGATCGCAGTCCCACTCCGGCAGGGTCACCGCCTCGAAGTCCAGCTCCGGTCCGCGGGTCCATCCGGGACCGTCCGCACGCAGCCGCCGCCGGGTGTCCCGAACCCGCGCTCCCGCCTCGTTCATCGGACTCCTTCCACGTTGGGAATGTCGTACCCGTCGATTAGAATGTATGTACGAAAGAGGGGACCTGAGCTGCGGATCTTCGGCGGATTTCCGCAGCGCGAGTGAGGAGACGACGTGACGATCTCGACCACCACCCCCGTGCCCGTGATCCCTCCCTATGCGACGATGCTCGGCTTCACACGGTATGTGTCCCGCACCGGCCCGGCGAAGGCCACCTTCGTCGGCGGCCTGCGCCGGCAGCGGGAGCGGCGGAGCGGTTTCAACCCGCACGGCCAGCTCGTCAAGGCACTGAAGGCGGACATCGCGTTCCGCACCGGCGGCAGCTACCTCGGCGGCGTCGTCGACGTGGTGAAGGACCGCTGGAAGCCGCTCTACGAGGCGTTGCGCGCCGGCGCCCGCACCTACCTGGCGTCGCTCGGCGACCCGGAGCGGGTCGATCTGGCGCAGACCCGTGACGCCATCGCCACGGTCGGGCCCCTGGCCGTGAAGATCAACCCACATTTCGGCCTGCGCTATGCCGACGGCAGGCGCGAGGCCGTCCGGCTGCACTTCGACGAGGAGCCGCCGAGCGCGGAGGCCGCGACCGCGATGCTGCACCTCATGGCCCGCCACATGGACCAGATCCTGCCCAACGCCGAGCCGGTCCTGGTCGATCTGCGACGGGGTGTCGCCCACCGCATCGACGCGGCGGCCCGTCCGGCCGATGTCGAGAGCTGGCTCGCCGGCGAGGCGGCCGCCTTCACCGCGATGTGGGCCGCCACCGCCGCTCCGGCCGCCTGATCGGTGCCGTTGCCCGGTGTGCTCCCCCACACCGGGCAACGGCGCCCGCCGATGTGGCGTTAGGCTGCCGGGCGTGAGTCCCTTCCCCGGCGTCCTGCCGCCGCCGCGCTCCTGACCGGAGCGCCGCCACGCCGGTCGAGTCCTGCTTGACCGGCTGTCTCGCCTTGCGCTCCGTCGCCGGCCCTTGACGACTCACTTCCGCACGGAGCGCATGTGTTCACCACCACTCTCTCGTCCCGCGTCCCCGGTGCCCGGCTGAGCCTGTTGCAGGTCTCCGCCGCCGGCGTCCTCTGGGGCACCACCGGCGTCGTCGTCCAGGTCGTCGCCGAACGCACCGGCCTCGGCGCCCTGGCCATCGGCTTCTACCGGCTCGCCGTCGCGGCCGCCGTCCTGCTGCTCATCGGCCTGGCGGCCCGCCGCCCGATCGTGGCCGCGTTCCGGGCGGCACCGCTCGCGATCACGGTGGCCGGGGTCGGGCTCGCCGCCTATCAGGCCCTCTACTTCGTGGCCGTCCGTCTCGGCGGGGTCAGCATCGCCACCGTGGTCAGCCTCGGGCTCGCTCCCGTGCTGCTGAGCGCCTGGGAGACACTGCGCACCCGGCAGCGGCCCGGTGCCGCCGCCCTCGGCGCCTCGGTGGCCGCGATCGCCGGCCTCGTGCTGATCGCCGGCGCCACCGTCGAACCGGGCACCGCCACCGCGGCCGGTTACGGGCTGCTCGCCGCGATCGGGTCCGGCGTCGTCTACGCGGCGTCCACCGCCGTCAGCCGGCACACCACCCAGGGCGTCGAGCCGCTGACCCTCACCACCCTGTCCTGCGTGATCGGCGCGATCAGCCTACTGCCGCTCGCCGCGGTCGAAGGGCTGTCCTTCACCCCGCGGGCCACCCCGGTCGCGCTGCTCGTCTACGCCGGGGCGGTCACCACGGCGCTGGCGTACGCGCTGTTCTACACCGGGCTGCGCCGCATCTCCGGGAGCGTGGCCGTGATGGTCACCCTGCTCGAGCCGCTCACCGCCGCACTGCTCGCCGTCGTCCTGATCGACGAGCCGCTCGGCGCCGCCACCATCGTGGGCGGGCTGCTGCTGCTCGGCGCGGTGGCCACCCTTTACCTCGACGCGGACTGACGGTGGATGACGTCCGTACTGTCGGATGTCACCAGATCGGGCAAGATTTTTCCAAGTATCCGCGCGGTAACCGCTTAGGTGCAGCTCGGTTGCGACGATTACCCCTGGTGTAAGCGGAAACTGGCGGATCTCGGGGGGCGTTCGGCCATGAAGAAGCTCGGAAGCGTGGCGCTGGCGGCGGCGATCGGACTGGGCGGCTCGCTCTTCCAGCCCGTGGCGGCGGAGGCGGCGACGACACTGCCGAGCCTGGTCGCCTACGTGCGCGGCGGCGACGTCTACGTCAGCAAGGGCCCCACCGAGAAGCGGCTCACCACCGGCGGCGGTCACGCCCGGCCCCGCTGGTCGCCGAACGGCCAGCAGCTCGCCTACCTGAAGAGCGGCCAGCTCTGGACCATGAAGGCGGACGGCACCGGGCAGCGCCGCCTCACCACCCGCCCGGCGGCCGGCCCGTCCTGGTCCCCGGACGGCAAATGGATCGCCTTCGCCTCGCTGTCCTGCTCCGGCGGCCCCGGTGTGTACCGGATCGCCGCCGGCGCCGCGGCCGCCAAGCCGGAGGTGCTGTTCCCGCGCGACTGCCGTACCGAGGCGCTGCCGGCCGAGCGCACCGCCACCACGAAGGCCACCGGCTCCCTGAACGAACGGCTCCGCACCGACGACGCGGTCGCCTGGTCACCCGACGGAACCCGGGTCGCCTTCCGCGGCGGTGACTGCGAGTCCGTCTACGACTCCTGCCTCACCATCGGCACGGTCTCCGTCGGCGACGAGAAGACGGTCGCGGCCTACGGTGGCGGCAGCCTCCAGAACAGCGGTTTCGCCGTCGTGCCGAGCTGGCGCGCGGACGGCGCGAAGCTCTCCTGGACCGCCTACCAGGAAGGCGAGACCCCGGCCGAGAGCAAGCCGGTCCACGTCATCGAATACGACACCGCCACCGGCGCCAAGCGCACCGTCGGCAGCGCCATGGACCGGGAACTCGCCTACATCGACAGCGCCCGCGCCGTCATCACCAGCCAGAAGAACGGCGGATCCTGGGTCACCCTCCTCGGTCTGGCCACCGGCGCCCACACCCCGATCCGCACCGGCTCCCAGCCCAGCGTCCAGCCGCTGCCCCGCTGACCCATTCATCAGTACGCGGAAAGCCCCCACCGCACTCCCGGAGAACTGTGGCACCGGCTCGCGAGCCGGTGCCACGGTTCTCCGGGCTGAGAGTGGGATGTCCGGCCGGCCTTGAGGGTGAGGGGCGGACCGGCCCGGCGGCGGCTCGCGTGCTTGCGTTGCGGTCAGGTGGCGGAGAGGACGGGACGGGGTGAATTCTTCGGGGGCGGGGACGCCGTACCGGGGAGGGTTTGATTTCGGGTCGGCGGGGTCGGCGTCCTATCGTGGGCCGCGATGAGTGAGACCGGGACCGACGCAGCCAGGCCGATTCGTACCTTTCATCCGCGCCGTGGGCGGATGAGCAGCCGTCACGCGGACGCGCATGCGGCTCTGTGGCCGCGGTACGGGATGACCGTCGAGGACGGGGACCGGACTCCGCTGGATCTCGTCGCGCTGTTCGGGCGGGAGATGCCGGTGGTGCTGGAGATCGGGTTCGGGATGGGGGACGCCACCGCGGCGATGGCGGCGGCGGATCCGGGGCGGGGCTATCTCGGGGTCGAGGTGCACACGCCGGGGATCGGGAACCTGCTGGCGCTCAGCCGTGATCTCGGGCTGACCAACGTCCGGGTGGCGTGCGGTGACGCCATGCAGTTGGTGCACCGGATCGCGCCGGGGATGCTGGACGCGGTGCACGTGTTCTTCCCGGATCCGTGGCCCAAGGCGCGGCATCACAAGCGGCGGCTGATCCAGCCGGGGAACGTCACCCTGCTCCGGGAGCGGCTCCGGCCGGGTGGGGTGTTCCACTGTGCCACCGACTGGCCCGAGTACGCGGTGGCCATGGCGGAGACGCTCGACGCGGATCCGGGCTTGCGGCGCCTCGCGGCCATGCCGCACGGGCGGCCGGAGACCAAGTTCGAGAGGCGTGGGGCCGTCGCGGGCCGGCCTATCAGCGATCTCCGGTACGAGCGGAGCTGAACCGCCGATCCGTTCGCGACCGGTGAGGATTTGCCGGTTTCAACCCTTTCGCGCATCTACGCTGGGGGTGGAGGTCGGCCATGCGGCGAGATGTCCCCGGCGGCGCCGGGCGGTCCGGAAGGGCGCAGGCGGCGGAAGCCGCGGCAGTCGCGCACGCGGCCGAACCTCCCGGGGCGGGTCCGGTCGATCCTCGATCGGCCGCGTCCCAGGCAGCGTGTCCGGCGGTTCCGAGTGAGGGACGGCCGGGCGCGCCGATCGGGGGGTCGGCCGCCGGCGGGCATTCCGCTCCGCCGGCGGCCGCTGACCCCTCGCGGGGGACGGCGGTCGACGGGAGCCGGGCCGAGTTGTTTCCGGCCGCCCTGCATCGGGGGGTGCTGACCAGCGGGTCCGCGGATCAACTGGCGGCCCTGACGGCGCGGGCCGCGAACGCGCCGAGCGCCTGCATCCAGTTCATCGAAGAGGATCGGCTGCGGCTGTACGGCAGTTGGGGCGTCTCGACGGACTGGGCGGACGTGACCAGCACCGGGCTGGAGAACTCGCTCGGCGGGATCGTGGCACGCGGTGGCGAGCCCCTGATCATCGAGGACGCGCGCCTGGACGAGCGGGTGCCGGACGGGGTGATCGGGTGGGACGACGGCGCCTACCTGGGCTGTCCGGTGTACGACCGGCGGGGGCTGGTGCTCGGGGTGTGCTGCGCCTACGACCACCGGCCGCGGGAGTGGACGCCGGAGCAGGTGACTGCGGTGGCCGAGGCGGCCGAGGTGGCGACCCTGCTGATCGGCGAGCGGCTGGCACGCCACGAGCTGGAGCAGCAGCACCGGTTCCTGGACGCGGTGCTGGACAGCCTGCACGACGGGGTGACCGCGTGCGACGCCGAGGGCCGGGTGGTGTTCACGAACGAGCGGATGCGCCGGCTCTGGGGCGATTCGCCGATCGAGGACGTCACCGGGCTGGCCGACATCTCGGGGGTGCCGCTGCAACGGGACGATCTGGGGCTGTTCCGGGCGCTGCGCGGGGAGCGGGTCCGGGACACGCCGATCGCCGCGCAGGGGCGGAGCCACCGGACCCGGTACTTCCTGATGGACGCGCAGCCGATCCACGGTCTGGACGGGCGGGTGCTGGGGGCGGTCCAGGCGGTGCAGGACGTGACCCGGCAGCGGCGGGCGGAACGATTCCGCAGCTGTGAGCTGGCCGTCACGACGGCTCTCGCGGAGGCGCCGAGCATCGAGGCGGCCGGGCCGCGGGTGCTGGAGGCGGTGGTCGCCACCCTGGACTGGGTGCACGCCGAACTGTGGACGGTCGGCGACGGGACGATCCGGGCGGCGGCCCGGTGGAGTGCCCCGGGCTGGCCGTCGGGCATCCCGGTGCCGGAGCGGCTGGCGTACGGTCAGGGCCTGGCCGGTCGCGCCTGGCAGGTGGACAAGCCGCTGTGGATCCGGGACGTGGGCCGGGCGCAGAGCCTGATCTCGCCGGGCACCTCGGCGGGCCGGCTGCACACCGCGCTGGCGATCCCGGTGCACCACGGGACCGGGCCGATCGGGGTGCTGACCGTCTTCGCCGACTCGGTGGAGGATCCGGAGGACGAGCTGGTCGCGCTGATGCTGGGGATCGCCGCGCATCTGGGGCAGTTCGTGGAGCGGCGCCGGGCGGAGGACCTGCAACGGCAGCTGGCCCGGAGCAAGAAGGAGTATCTGGCGCTGATCGGGCACGAGCTGCGCACGCCGTTGACGTCGATCAGCACCTACACCGGGCTGCTGCGGTCGGCGGACGAGGCGACCCTGGTCCGGGACGGGCCGCGCCTGATCGAGGTGATCGAGCGGAACACCGACCAGCTGCGGGAGATCATCGACGAGCTGCTGGAGTTGTCGGCGCTGGACGCGGGGCATGCGGACGTACGGCGTACCCCGATGGATCTGGCCGCCGTGGTGCGTGAGGTGGTCGACCGGGCGCGGGCCGCCATCGACGGCGCCCCGGTGGTGATCGACGCCGACCTGCCGGGTGAGCTGATCGTTCCGGGCGACCGGGACCGGCTGCGGCACGTCGTGGAGAACCTGCTGGGCAGCGCGGTCCGTTTCAGCCCGGACGGCGGTCACGTGACGGTGTCGCTGCGCGGCACCGGGCGGGACGCCGAGCTGGCCGTCTCGGACTCCGCCACCGACGTGCCGCGCGCCGAGCGGGAGCAGATGTTCACCGGGCACTTCCGGACGGCGCGCGGCCACGACCGTACGCTGCCGGGCAGTGGCCTGGGTCTGACGCTGAGCCGGGCCGTGGTGGAGAAGCACCACGGCAGCGTCGAGCTGACCGGCGGCGACACCGGTACGACCGTGCTGCTCCGGCTGCCGCTGACCGGGTAGGCCCGGGCCTCAGTCGGTCGGCCGGCCCCGGCGCTCGATCTCCCGCTGGACCTCCGGGTCCCACTCGGACGCCTTCCAGTCCTCCTCGGTGATCAGCGACTTCTTGCCGGACGGGATCGGCATGTCGGTGAGCCGCCGGATCCGGTTACGGGTCAGCACCACCCCGATGATCAGCACGAGCAGGCCGCCGAACCGCAGACCGGTGACGGCGTACGCGTGCAACTGCCCGGACAGCACGTAACTGGCGGTGATCAGCGCGAGGGTGAGGAACAGGGCGCTGTAGCCGGCGATGCCGGGGCCGGCGTCGGTGACCCGGTGGGCGCTGATGATCCAGACGATGGTGCAGACCACCAGTCCGATGAGGCAGACCAGCGCGAGGAACCCGGCGATCATGGCGAAGACCACCATGAAGCCCATCGGGCCCACCCCGGTCGGGTCGGTGGCGCCCCGCACCAGCGCGTCCGCCCCGACCGAGGCCAGCACGGCGGTGGCCACCGCGACGATCATGTAGGTCACCGCGAACCGGATCACCCGCCGGCTGGCCACGGCGAACGTCTCCAGCTCGCCATCGTTCACCCGGACACACCGGTGCGCGCCACCGTCCAGGGACGGCGGCGCGCCGCACTTCGCACAGAACATGGGGCCGATCCTCCCCCATGCTCCGCCGGTCAGCGCTTCGGGTGGACCACCGCGGCCGCGCCGCCGCCCCGGCGGGTGGGTTCGGCGGTGGCGATGAAGCCGCCGCCCCGGGTGAACTCGATCGCGGTGGCCGCGCCGAGTTCGGCAACGTCCGCGGCGAACGTGTGGCCGAGCGGGGTGAGCACCGGACCGTACTGGTTGCGGAACGCCGCCTCGGCCTGGATGCCGGCGCTGTTGCGCTGCGAGCCGCGCGGCGCGGCCATCGCCTCCGGCAGGGTCATGCCCAGGTCGAGCCGGTTGACCAGCACCTGGAGCACGGTGGTGATGATGGTGGCGCCGCCGGGCGAGCCGAGCGCCAGGAACGGCCTGCCGTCGGCGAGCACGATGGTCGGCGACATCGAGCTGCGCGGCCGCTTGCCCGGGCCGGGCAGGTTGGGGTCGGGCGCGGAGCCCTGGGTGGGCGCGAAGTTGAAGTCGGTCAGCTCGTTGTTGAGCAGGAAGCCGCGCCCCGGCACGACCATGGTGTTGCCGCCGGTCGCCTCGATGGTGAAGGTGTACTCGACGACGTTGCCCCAGCGGTCGGCGACGGTGAGGTTGGTGGTGCTCTGCCCCTCCTCGACGGCGCCGCCCACGGTGGCGGTGGCGCAGCCGGAGCCGTTGAGGTCGCCGGGTGCGACCGGCTTGACCAGGGCCTTCGTGCGGTCGATCTCGCAGGCCCGCTGCGCGCCCCAGCGATCCGAGATCAACTTCTTCAGGACCGGTCGATCGGTGTACGCCCCGACGTACCGGTTCCGGTCGGCGAAGGCGAGCGCCGACGCCTCCAGGTAGTAGTGCAGTCGGTCGGTGGCGGTCGCCGAGGTGGGCAGCCCGGCCTCGATGATGTTGAGTGCCTCGCCGACCGCGGTGCCGCCGCTGGACGGCGTGGACATGCCGTAGACGGTGAGCCCTCGGTAGTCGGAGCGGGTCGGGGCCGGGAACCGCAGCCGGTAGCCGGCCAGGTCGGCCCTGGTGAGCACGCCGGGCCGGATCGGGTACGCCCAGGTGCCCCACGGGTCGGCCGCGACCGGCGGGTGCTGGACCGTCCCGACGATGTCGCCGGCGACCGCGCCCCGGTAGAAGACGCCGGTGCCCTTCTCCGCGATCAGCCGGTAGGTGGCCGCCAGGTCGGGGTTGCGCTGGATCGTGCCGACCGCGGGCGGCGCCCCGCCCGGCAGGTAGAGCTCCCGGCTCGAGGTGAACTGGCCGAACGCCGCGGCGTTGTCGGCGACATGCTGACGGAACGTGGCGTCGACCTCGAAGCCCTGCTCGGCGACCCGGGCGGCGGGCCGCAGGGAGGCGGCCAGCGAGCGGGTGCCCCACCGGTCCAGCGCCTCCTCCCAGGTGGCCAGGGTGCCGGGCGCGCCGGCGGAGAGCCCGCTCACCCGGGCCTCGCTGAAGTCGTACGGCAGCCCGTCCGCCGGGTCGATGAAGTATTTGTCGGTGGCGGTGGCCGGCGCGGTCTCCCGCCCGTCGATCGTGAACACGGCCCGTTTCCGGGCGTCGTAGTAGACGAGGAATCCGCCGCCGCCGATGCCGGACGAGAACGGCTCGGTGACGCCGAGCGTGGCGGCGGCCGCGACCGCGGCGTCCACCGCGTTGCCGCCGCGCCGCAGCACGTCGAGGCCGACCGCGGTGGCGGTGGCGTCGACCGTGGCGACCGCGCCGCCGTAGCCGACCGCGGTCGGCTCCTTGACCGGTGTGCCACCGCCGGCCAGGGCCGGTGGGGACGTGACCACGAACCCCAGGGTGGTCAGGGACAGCGCTGTCAGCGCGGGCAGGATCCGCATCGGCCCTCCAGATTGGACAACGTCGGCCATCTATCCCTGCCTACCGGGGATCGGCGCGGCGCACAACCGATCGGCCGACTCCTCATCCGACGCCGAACGGTTTCGGCTCGATCGCCGGGCAGGACGCGCCGGACGCGGGCATGGTCAGCCCGATCAGGTAACGATCGACCGCGCCGCTGACGCACGGGCTGTGCGTGTACGCCACATGCCCCCACCCCTGGTAGGTGAGCAGCCGGGCGGCCGGGCCGAGCTGCCGGGTGACCTGCTGCGCCCACACGTACGCGGTGGCCGGGTCGTACCGGGAGTTGACCACCAGGACCGGCCCGGGGACGGGCGGGATCGGCCGTTGCGGGTTGACCGGGGCCTCGCGGCCGAGGCAGCCGCCCAAGGCTCTCAGCGCGAGCGGCGAGGCAAGCATCTGCGGGGCCCGGACCGCCAGCGCCCGCATCCGGCCCTGGTAGGCGGTGAACCCGTCGACCGGCAGCCACCAGTCCTGGCACATGACCGCCCCGAAGCTGTGCGGGGTGAGGTCGGCCGATTCCAGGACGGGGGAACCGGCCGCCGGCACGGGTGCGGGCTGCGGCTCGTACGCGTCTTTCAGGTAGTACGCGAACGAGTACCACTGCGGGTCGTAGAACGCGCTGAACGCCGCCGAGACGAGCTCCCAGGCGCCGATCCGGGCCGGCGGGTCGTACGGGTCGATCAGCTGCCCGGCCCTGGCCCGCCGCATCAGTTCCGCCCAGATCAGCTTGATGTCCCGGCCGCGCAGCACGCACATGCTGTCCCGGGCGCACCAGGCCACGAACTGGTCGAAGGCGGCCTGTACGGCATCCGCGGTCTGGGTGAGGAAGGCGTCCACCCCGGCGCTGTGGTCCATCACGCTGTCCAGCACCAGGGCGCGCAGCCGGTCCGGATAGCGCTCGGCGTAGAGCAGGCCGAGCAGGCTGCCGTAGGAGGCGCCGTAGAAGCTGATCCGCTGTTCACCGAGGGCGATCCGGACGGCCTCCATGTCGTGGACCACGCTGATCGAGTCGGCGTGCAGGTAGACCGCCCCGCTGCGGCTCGCACAGTCGGCGGCCAGCCGGCGGTTGTACTCGCCGGCCTGCCGGAACTGGGCCTCGGTGGTGAACAGGGGCGCCGGCTTCCGGTCTACCAGCGCCTGGTCGCAGAGGATCGGGGCGCTGCGGCCGGCACCGCGGGGGTCGACCCCGACGATGTCGAAGCGGCGGCGCACGTCGGTGCCGAAGTACTCGTGGTCCAGAACCAGGTTGGCCGCCGAGACGCCGGGGCCACCGGGGTTGACCAGCAGCGTCCCGACCCGGGTGGCCCGGTCGGTGGCCGGGCTGCGGGCCAGGGCGATGTCGAGGCGGGGGCCGGACGGCGCGGACCAGTCGACCGGTACGCGGATGGTCCCGCACTGCACCGTGGCGTCCCCGGGGCACGGTTTCCAGGCGATCGGCGACTCGGCGCCCGGCGCCCGGTCGGCGTGGGCCGGCTGTGGGGCGTACGCCAGAAGGGTCGTGAGGGTGAGGATCGCGGCCGTGACCCGCCGTGCCAAAGCTCGCAAAGCCCAGACCTCCGCCCCACGCGGCTCGGCACCACGCGGCCCCATCTTGGGCCGGATCGACCCGGCCGATCCGGCAAACAGCGTCATTTACCGCATATAGGGCACATCTCGGCGAGCCGTCTCCGGAGATGCGTGGCAGGGTTGGGGAATGGCATCGATCCGCCGGGCCCTCGCGGCGACCAGTGTGGCCGTTCTGACCGCCTGCTCCTCCAACGGGGAGGCGGTCGCACCGACGGTGGCGCCGGTGCCGGCCCGCTCGGGTGCTCCGGCGCCCTCGGTCACCTCCCCGCGGACCCCGGATCTCTCCGCGCCGGAGACCGTGGCCACCGGCCTGGACGTGCCGTGGGGTCTGGCCTTCCTGCCGGACGGCACCGCCCTGGTGGCCGAGCGCGACACCGCCCGCATCCTCCAGGTGCGGCCGGGCGGCAAGCCCAGCGAACTGCGCCGGCTCGCCGCGGTCGACGCCGGCGGCGAGGGCGGCCTGCTCGGGCTCGCGGTCAAGGACGACTGGGTGTATGCGTACTACACGGCCGCCGACGACAACCGGATCGTCCGGTTCCGCAGGTCCGGCGGCGACCCGGAGGTGATCTTCGACGGGATCGCCAAGGCCGGGAACCACAACGGCGGCCGGATCGCGTTCGGCCCGGACGGCATGCTCTACGCCGCCACCGGGGACGCGGGCGAGCGGTCGCGCTCACAGGACCGCGACGACCCGGCCGGAAAGATCCTGCGGCTCACCCCGGAGGGCGACCCGGCGCCCGGCAACCCGTGGTCCGGTTCCCCGGTCTGGAGCCTGGGTCACCGCAACGTGCAGGGCCTGGCCTGGGACGCACAGGGCCGGATGTACGGCATCGAGTTCGGGCAGAACCAGTGGGACGAGGTCAACCTGATCGAGCCCGGGAAGAACTACGGCTGGCCCGAGGTGGAGGGCCGCGGCAGCGACGACCGGTTCGCGAACCCGATCGTCCAGTGGGGCACGGACGAGGCCTCCCCGAGCGGGGCCGCCGTCGCCGGCGGCACCCTCTACGTCGCCGCGCTCAAGGGCGAACGACTGTGGACGGTGCCGCTCGGCGGCGGCTCGGCGAAGGCCGAGTTCACCGGGAGGTACGGCCGGTTGCGCACGGTCGCCGTGGCGCCGGACGGTTCGCTGTGGCTGACCACCTCGAACACCGACGGCCGCGGCGACATCCGCGACGGCGACGACCGGATCCTGCGCTTCCCGGCCCGCTGACCGGTCAGGCCGCGCGGTCCTCGTCCGGCTCCGGCTCCGCTTGCGGCTCCGGAAGCGGAGGCGGCGGGTTCAGCCGCAGCCAGAGCAGCATCAGCAGCCCGAAGGCCAGCATGCCGAGACCCATCCAGAGATTTATCCGTACGCCCTGCGCCTTCTCCAGTTCGGAGGGACCGTCGAAGATCCCGATCAGGGTGACGATCACGCCGTAGAGCACGAACAGGCCACCGATCACCCGCCGTACGTCGAATAGCCTCGCCATCGTTCAGCCTCCTCACCAGACCGGGATGTACAGGACGAACGCCAGGATCACCGCGGTCACCCCGAGCAGCACCGGGTTGCGCCACCACACCCGGTCCTCGACGAGGGTGTCGCCGGCCGACCCGTAGACCAGGCCGCGCAACTCGTCCTCGCTCTTGCCCGGCGTGAACGGGGTGATCAGCGCGGCCACCACCACCGCCGTCACGAAGGCCAGCCCGGCGCCCCAGAAGCTCTGCTCCAGGTCGGAGTTGAACTCGATCACCTCGGTCAGGTGCAGGATGTAGAGCGTGAACGCGGCCAGGAAGCCGAGCAGCAGCGACCAGAACCCGGCCCACGCCGACATCCGCTTCCAGAACATGCCGACGATGAAGGTGGCGAACAGCGGCGCGTTGAACAGCGAGAACAGCGCCTGGATGTAGTTCATGATGTTGTCGAACCCGGCCGCGATGAAGGCGGTGCCGATGCCGACCACGATGCCGCCGACGGTCGCGATCCGGCCCACCCGCATGTAGTGGGCGTCGTCGCGGTCCTTCCGGATGTACGTCTGCCAGATGTCGTAGGTGAAGACGGTGTTGAACCCGCTCACGTTCGCCGCCATGCCGGCCATGAACGACGCCACCAGGCCGGTCACCGCCACCCCGAGCACACCGTTGGGCAACAGGTCACGCATCAGCAGCGGAATCGCGTTGTTGTACGTGTACACCCCCTCGTCCGCCCCCAGCCCCTGCACGGTGACCAGGGCGATCAGCCCGGGGATCACGGTGATCGCCGGGATCAGCAGCTTCGGGAAGGCGCCGATGATCGGGGTCCGCCGGGCCGCGCTCATGTCCTTGGCGCTCAGGGCCCGCTGCACCTCGGCGAAGTTCGTCGTCCAGTAGCCGAACGACAGCACGAAACCGAGCCCGAAGACGATGCCGATCCAGCTCGCCCCCAGCGGGTTGTCGGTGCCGCCCGTGTTCGACCAGGTGTGCAGGCCGGCGTCGCCGAGCGGGGTCTGCCGGACCTTGTCGAACAGGCCGTCGATGCCGCCGACCTTGACCAGGCCGATGATGGTGATCGGCAGCAGACCGGCCACGATCACGAAGAACTGGAGCACCTCGTTGTAGATGGCCGAGGAGAGGCCGCCGAGCGTGATGTAGGCCAGCACGATGAAGGCGCCGATCACGATCGACGTCCAGAGCGGCCAGCCGAGCAGGGCCTGGAGGATCAGCGCGAGGGCGTACAGGTTGACACCGGCGATCAGCACCTGGGCCACCGCGAAACTGACCGCGTTGAACAGGTGCGTCGGCCGGTTGAAGCGCAGCCGCAGGAACTCCGGGACGCTGCGCACCTTGGAGCCGTAGTAGAACGGCATCATCACGATGCCGAGGAACACCATGGCGGGCACCGCGCCGATCCAGTAGTAGTGCAGCGTCATGAGGCCGTACTGGGCGCCGTTCGCGGCCATGCCGACGATCTCCAGGGCGCCCAGGTTGGCCGAGATGAAGGCCAGACCGGTCACCCAGGCCGGCATCGACCGGCCGGAGAGGAAGAAGTCGGCGCTGGAACGGATCGCGCGCCGGGCGGCGAACCCGACCCCCAGCACGGTGACGAAATAGACCGCCAGAATCAGATAGTCGACGAACCCCACGTCGAGCCGGAGTCCCGCCACGGGCCACCTCCCTAAGTGGCCGCGGACTACCCCGATCGACGGGCTTTCACACCACCGTCACAGGGCGGCGATCGCCTCCGGCGTGACCTCGGTGATCGACCCGACCACCAGACGGGCTCCGGCCAGCGCGTCCGCGGCCGGCGGGTAGACGCCGTGCGGGACGGCGATCACGGTGAGACCGGCCGCCGCGGCCGAGCGCAGACCGTTGCTGGAGTCCTCCACGGCGGCGCAGACGCCGGGGGTGAGGCCGAGTTTGCCGACCGCCTCGAGGTAGACGTCCGGGGCCGGTTTGCCACGCGGCACCTCCTCGGTGGAGAGGGTCACCTCGAAGGCGCCGGTCAGCCCGGCGGTCTCCAGCACCTGGTCGATCAGGATCCGCGCCGAGGAGCTGGCCAGGGCGAGGCGGTAGCGGGCGCCGAGCGCCCGGACCGTCTCGACGGATCCGGGAATCAGTGGCAGGGCTTCGCGGTAACGCCCGGCCATCCGGCCCAGGACGTCCGCGGCGACCTCCGGAGCGGTACGGGGGACGCCCACCTCGCCGGCCAGGTGCGCCGACCACTCCCCGGTGCTCATGCCCATCATCCGGTCCTGGCTGTCGGGCAGGAACTCCCGCCCGTGCTCGGCCACGTAGGCCCGCCGGACCTCCTCCCAGACCTCCTCGGTGTCGATGATGACCCCGTCCAGGTCGAAGACGATCGCCTCGATGTTCACAGCTCCTCCACCGGCTCGCACATCGATCACCCTACCCAAACGCTTCTGTACGCTCGGTCACACTCCCACGACGCAGGAGGGGCGTCTCCGCCGGTTCGGTCCGCGCAGATGATCACACTCAACCGATAGGCCAGGGTGCAGGCGGGTGGCTGGACGGTAGCTTCGGGCGCATCCTTGACGTCGAGCCGGGGAGCCCGTCCCACATGCCAGTGCCGAAAGCCCCGAGATCACCCTCCGTGAGTGTCGTGATTCCGGTCCCCACCGCGGACCGGCTGCCGATCCTGCTCGGCGCGCTGCCTCCGGTGCACGAGGTGATCGTGGTGGTGGGGCCCGGCGAGGAGATCGTCCGTGGGCTGCCCCGGGCCGCCCGGATGATCCGCCAGACCCGCACCGGGGCCGGCAACGCCCTCGCCTGCGGGGTCGAGGCGGCCATCGGCGACGTGGTCGTCACGGTGCCCGGCGACGGTTCGGCCGACCCGGCCGAGCTGCCCCGCCTCGTCGAGGCGCTGCACTCCGGCGCCGACGTGGCGGAGGGCGTGCACACTCCGGCCCGGTTCACCGACCTGATCCTGCTGTGGCTCATGAGCGTCCTGCTCGGCTGCCGCCCGTCCGGCGCCGGCTCCGGTCTCCGGGCGTTCCGGCGTGACGTGGCCGACCGGCTGGGACTGCCCCGGGTGGCCGGGACCGAACCGGCCCGCGGCGACGGCCGGGACGGTGAGCCGCTGATCACCGTCCGGTCCCGGGCCGCCGGCCTGCGGGTCACCGAGGTCCCGGTGGCCCGGCGCCCCGCCTTCACCGGCACCCCGCTGCTCACCGGCATGTCGGCCGTGTTCCGCGAGCTCCTGGCCCGGCGCCGGGCCGCGCGGGCCACCACGCCGGAGAGCATCGTGGTGCTCACCGACGGGACGGCGCGCCCGGCGCCGCCGATCATCGTGGGCCCGGAACCCGGCGAAACCGGACTCAACGCCCCCAGGCGCCCGACGATCGACCGGCTGCCCGCCGGTCCGGGGCCACACCGCTGGCCGTCCCCGAACAGCATCGCCGGGCATCCCGAGCGGACCGCCCCCGACGGCGCCGGCCTCGGCTACCCGAACAGCACCGGCCTCGACTACCCGAACAGCGCCGGGCTCGGATTCCCGGACCGGCGCCGCGGGGAACGCCGCGGCGTGGAACGCCGTTCCGGCGCGGCCGGCCGTTCGATCACGGCGACCGGGCCCGCCTCGCTGCCGCCGGCCGCCCGACCGGCCGGGGAGATCCCGAACCGGCGGCGCTGGCGGGAGAACCCGGACACCACCGGCCAGCACCGTGCCCAGGCCCGTCCCAACCTGCGTGTGATCAACGGCGAGGGCGGCGGCTCCGACGGCGACCGGGGCAACCTCCGCTCGGTGTGAGTGTCCGGCCGGCGGGGTCAGCCGCGGGCGCGGAGCTGCGGCAGGATCTGGTCGGCGTAGAGGCGCAGGAATCGCTCCTGGTCCGGGCCGGGCGCGTGGAACACCAGGTGCTTGAAGCCCATGTCCAGGTATTCGGCGACCTTCGCGGCGTGTTCGGCCGGGTCCGAGGAGACGATCCAGCGGGTCGCGGTCCGCTCGACCGGCAGGGCGTCGGCCAGGCGCTGCATCTCCACCGGGTCCTCGACGCCGGTCTTCTCCTCCGGGGAGAGGGCCAGCGCGCCCCAGTAGTGGGTGTCGTCGCGGGCCCGCTCGATGTCGTCGTCGAAGGAGACCTTGACCTCGATCAGCAGATCCAGGTCGTCGATCTTGCGACCGGCCTTCTCGGCGCCCTCGGTGACGGCCGGCAGCAGCGTGTCGGTGTAGAGCGGGTGCCCCTTGCCGCTGGTGGTGATGAACCCGGCGGCGATCCGCCCGGCCAGCCGGGTGGCGGCCGGCCCGGAGGCGCCGATGTAGATCGGCACCGGCACATCCGGCTTGTCGTAGATCGTCGCGTTCTCGGTCCGGTAGAACTGGCCCTCGTAGGTGACCCGGTCCTCGGCCCAGAGCTTCTGGATGAGCAGCACGGCCTCCTTGAGCCGGGCGAACCGCTCCTTGCCGTCCGGCCACCGCGTGCCGAGCAGAACCTCGTTGAGCGACTCGCCGGAGCCGACGCCGAGGATCGCGCGGCCCGGCGCCAGGCAGCCGAGCGTGGCGAACGCCTGCGCCACCACGGCCGGGTGGTAGCGGAAGGTCGGCGTGAGCACGCTGGTGCCGATCAGCACCCGCTCGGTGCGCGCGGCGAGCGCCCCCAGCCAGGGCAGAGCCGCCGGAGCGTGGCCGCCGTCGTGCCGCCACGGTTGCAGGTGATCACTGACGAAGACCGAGTCGAACCCGAGCTCCTCCGCCAGAATGCCGTATCTGAGGAGCTCCGCCGGCGCGAACTGCTCCGCCGACGCCTTGTAGCCGAAGCGAATCATCACCGAAGCCTATCCCCGGTCCGGCTGCCGGCCGGGGTTCACGGCGGTCATCCGGCGGCGCGGTAGGCCTTCCCCGCTGCCGTGGGACTGTCCGCATCGGTGTAGAGGCCGAAGTCGGCGCTGTCACCGACGGCGGGCAGCCCGAACCAGGCGTACCGCTCGACGTACGACCGTTTCTCCAGGCCGGCGGTGGCACCCTTGATGAACCGGACCTTCTGCGCGTCGCTCGGGTAGCGCGGCGAGCTACCGAAATTGATCAGGCCGAACTCGGTGACCCAGATCGGCTTGCCGTAGCGCCGGTGGACGGCGTCGACGTAGCCGAGGAACTGGTTCACCGCGGCGGCGCTGAAGTCCGAGCCGTACCAGTGCAGGGCGATCGCGTCGACCCGCAGCCCCTTCGCCCCGGCGCCGGTCATGAACCGGTCGAGCCAGCCGCCGGCCGTGTCGCCGCCGAACGCGACGGCCGGGCTGACCAGCCTCATCCCGGTCGCCTCCAGTTTCGGCCAGGCGGCCAGCGCGGCCTCGACGGTCATGTTCGACTGCTCGGCCAGGTCCGGCTCGTTGAAGCCGAGCAGCACGTCGCCCTCGGCCTTCGCCCGCTTCAGGGTCGCGCCGGTGACGTCGGCGGCGCCCCAGATCATCGGCACGAACTCGACGCCGGCCGGGCCCGGCACCTCGTCGTCGGCCGGTCCCCAGTCGTAGTACCAGCCCGCGCCGACGTCCTTGAGCGCGCCCTTCGAACCGGCGAACTTCCACACCCCGGCGCCCTTCTTGGGCGAGCGGGCGGCGGGCACGGCGGTCGCCTTCCCCGACGGCGACGGCGACTTCGTGGTGGGCACGGCCGAGGGCGACAGCGCGGAAGAGGGCGCGGCCGGGGCGATGGAGACCTCCGGTGCCGCGACGACCGCCGCCGGCCTGGGCGGCTCCGCCGGTTCCCGGTACGTGTACGCGAGCGCGCCGCCGCCCGTCACCAGGCCCGCGGCGAGCACCCCGGCCAGCACCTTCGACGTCACGGCGCCACCGGTCTTCACCGCCACCGTCACGTTCGCGGCCGGCGTACCCGTACCGGGAAGGGTGTTGATCTGGATCCTGCCGAAGGCGGAGCCGAGGCCCGGTGGCAGCGGCACCAGCGCCATGCCGGCGAGCAGGCGCTCGGCCTCCACCATGTCCTGCCAGGCCGGCGCGCACTGCCGGCAGTCGCGGGTGTGCCGGGCGATGCGTTTGCGCCAGAGCGCGCCGGGCCGCCCGTCCCAGCCGGACAGGGTGGTGGACAGCTCCGGGCAGCGTGGCGGGCGCAGCGCCCGGACCACCGCGCGGGCGGTCTCCAGCTGGCCCTTCATCCGCTGGATCCGGACCGCGGCGTGCTGGCGGCCCAGGCCGGTGGCCTCGACGATCTCGTCGCGGGTGAGTTCGCCGGACGCCTCCAGCCACCAGAGCGAGAGCAGTTCCCGGTTCTCCTCGTCGAGCCAGCGGGTCGCCTCGGCGGTCTCCCGGCGCTGTCCGGAGAGTTCCAGGCGGGTGATCGCCAGGTCGGTGAAGTCGGCGCCGGGATCGCGCGGCTCGGGATCCAGCTCGACGGCCGGCGGCCGGTTCCGGAAGCGTTCCCGCACCTGGCGCACGGTGATCGCGACCAGCCAGGAGCGGAACGCCGCCGGGTCGCGCAGCTCGCCGAGGTTGCGCAGCACCCGGAGCATGACCTCCTGCACGACGTCGTCGGCGTCGGCGTGCCCCTCCAGGGCCCGGCCCACGATGGTGTAGACCAGCGGCAGGTAACCGGCGACCAGACGGTCGACCGCGGCCGGGTCGCCCGCGCGGGCGGCCGTCACGATCGCGATGCCGGGTTGTCGTGTCATGGTCTGCTCCTGCCCTCCGGGCGCGGGTCGCGCCGATGAGGGAGACGGGCGCGGGCACCATGGATAACACGTTTCGGCGCGGTGATCACCATTCGGCCGTGGTTAGCCGGACGGCGGATCGGGCACAGAAGAGGCATGCGCATGTCGGTCCGGCTCAATCTGCCCCGCGAGGTGGACAGCGTTCCGGCGGTGCGCCGGTTGTTGCGTTGCGCCCTGACGATCCTGCGAGTGGATCGTCAGGCCGGCGCGGATCTGGAGATCGCCCTCACCGAGGCGTGCGCCAACGTGGTGAAGCACGCGGCCGGGGCGGAGAGTTTCGAGGTGCACCTCGACGTGGGTGAGGACCGCTGCTCCATCGACGTGGTGGACGACGGCACCGGTTTCGATCCCGTGGTGGACGCCGCTCCGTCGACGACGAGCGAGCGGGGCCGTGGCCTCTTCCTGATCCGTGCGCTGGGCGAGAACGTGCGCATGCAGTCGAGCCCGCGTACCGGGAGCCTGATCCACTTCGAGAAGTCCTTCGCCTGAGGCAGCGGGTATCGCGCCGGGCCACCCGCATGGGGGGTGGTTCCGGCGCGAATTGCTTGCCGTATAACAAATACCTGTCGCTGTTGCCCGGTCGAACGTGACGCCGTGGAGAGGAGTCCGGAATGTCTGATCAACCGGCGCCCCTCGGCTCGCTGCTGCGGGCCGCGCCGCCCGACCGGCTACCCGAGGTGGCCGCCGAGCATCTGCGCCGCCGTTACGCCGCCGACACCGTCGAGGTGCTGGTGCCCGACCTCACCTTCACCCGGCTGCGCCCGCTGCTGGGCCGCGGCGACCACCCCGACGCCGCCGCGCTGCGCTGCTTCGGCAGCCAGCGCCCCGGCACCGAGCGGGCCAACGGCGGCCCGTTCCGGCTGCACCTGCCGCTGAGCTGTTGGGGCGAGCGGGTCGGGGTGCTGCGCCTCGAACTTCCCGAGAGACCCGGCGGGGATCTCGGCGACCGGCTCACCGCCGACGCCGACGAACTCGCCACCGCGCTGCGCGCCGCCTCGGCCGCGACCGACCGCTACCGGCGGGCGCAACGGCGGGCCCGGCTCACGATGGCCGCCGAGTTGCAGTGGGACCTGCTGCCCGGGCGGTCCCTCGGCGACGAGCGGTTCCTCATCGCGGGCCAGTTGGAGCCGGCGTACGACGTGCGCGGCGACCACTTCGACTGGGCCCTCGACGGCGACCGGCTGACCGTCACGGTGCTCAACGGCTGCGGCGACGGGATGGAGGCCGCCCTGCTCACCTCGCTGGCGGTCAACGCCATGCGCAACGCCCGCCGGTGCGGCGCCGATATCGTGGAGCAGGCCGAGCTGGCCTCCGACGCGGTGCACTCCCGGTACGGCGGCGCCGTTCACACCGCCACGCTGCTCCTGGAGATAGACCTGGTCGGCGGCGGGGTGGCCGCCGTGGACGCCGGTTCGCCGCACTGCCTGATCGCCCGCGGCGGCGGGACCGAGAGGGTTTCGCTGGAGGAGCAGCTGCCGCTCGGCATGTTCGGCGAGGCGCACTACGAGATCCAGCGATTCCAGTTGGAGCCGGGCGACCGGATGCTCGTGGTAAGCGACGGCGTCCACTCGGCCACACCCGGCGGGCTCGTCCGGTACGGCGCGTCCGCCCTGTTCAGCGCGGTTCGCCGGACACGGTTGCAGCCCGCCACCGAGGCGGTGGGTACGGTGATGAGGGGCCTGCGCGACTATCACGCCGGCGCCGAGCCGGAGGACGACGCCGTGACCGTCTGCCTGGACTGGCGACGCTGAGATTTTCTCGGCTTCGACGTTCGTGAACCTCCCCCGGCGGGTAATGCGTGTAAGTTCACGGGTTCGCGACTGGCGATGACGGGAAACGGCATGGAGCACGCCACCGAGATCGCCGCGGCTGTCGAGTCGTCGGTGGAGTCGCTGGTGGGCGTCCTCGAACGGGCCAGACTGGCCCAGCAGCCCGCGGTGCCGCCGGCCCAGCTCCGGGTGCTGACCATCGTCGCCGGCAACCGCCACACCAACATGAGCCGGCTGGCCGAGGCCCTCGACGTGGTGCCGTCCTCGGCGAGCCGCCTCTGCGACCGGCTGGAGGCCACCGGCCTGCTGCGCCGCGTCGCCGACCCCCGGGACCGTCGCGAGGTGCGGTTGCTGCTCACCTCGGCGGCCCGGCGGCTGCTGACCGACCTGCGGGAGCGCCGGCAGGCCGCGCTGGCCGAGGTGCTGGAGCGGATGCCGGTCGCCGCCCGGGAGGATCTGCTGCGCGCCCTCCAGGCGTTCACCGCGGCGGCCGAGCACCCCAGGGAACAACCAGAGGAGGGACGGCAGACGGCCTGACGTAGGCTTCCGCCGTGCGTATCGGCATCGTCATCCTTCCCGACCGGCGCTGGGCCGACGCGAGCCGGCGCTGGCGGCTCGCCGAGGAGTTCGGCTTCGACCACGCGTGGACGTACGACCACCTCGGCTGGCGCGATCTGGTCGACGGCCCGTGGTTCGACGCCGTGCCGACCCTCACCGCCGCCGCCATGGTCACCTCCCGGATCCGCCTCGGGACGTACGTGGCCTCGCCGAACTTCCGCCACCCGGTGCACTTCGCCCGGGAGGTCACCGCCCTGGACGACATCTCCGGCGGCCGGCTGGTCCTCGGCCTGGGCGCCGGCGGCATCGGCTTCGACTCGGCCGTCCTCGGCGTCCCGGAGCTGACGCCGCGCGCCCGGGTGGACCGTTTCGCCGAGTTCCTGGAACTCTTCGACGGCATCCTGCGGCAGCCGGCGACCACCTGGTCCGGTTCCTGGTATTCGGCGGTCGACGCGCGCAACGATCCGGGCCCGGTGCAGCAGCCGCGGCCGCCGTTCGTGGTCGCCGCCAACGGCCCGCGGGCGCTGCGTCTCGCCGCCCGGTACGGCGACGGCTGGGTGACGACCGGCCCGCAGGCCGACAGTGCCGAGGAATGGTGGCGGGCGGTGGCCGAGATCCGGGACCGTTTCCACGCCGCATGTGAGTCCGCCGGCCGCCCGCTGGAATCGGTGGACCGTTACCTGAACCTGGACTCGTCGCCGATCTACTCGATGACCAGCGTGGATGCCTTCACCGAAGCGACCGGGCGGGCCCGGGAGCTGGGATTCACCGATGTGATCACGCATTGGCCGCGGGAGTCCAGCTGGTACGCGGGTGACGAGAAGGTGCTGGAGGCCGTCGCCGCGGAGCTGCCCCGCCTCACTAATCGGTAAAGCCGGGTCCCATTCGGACCGATTGCGATTCCCTCGATGATCGAGTGGGATTTATCACGGTCTCCGGCAACCGGTCCGTTTACCGCCTGTTATCACCGGCTCCACGCACCGAGATCGACGGTCTCGCACCGCGTCAAGGCAACGTCACGCACCGTGCCGGTGAGGGGCCGCCGGCACGGTGACAACCGTTGGGAATCAGCGCCCGTGCGCCGCCCGGTAGGCGTTGCTGACCTCCTGCGGAATGCGGCCCCGCTCGGAGATTTTGTGCCCGTTCCGGATCGCCCACTCCCGGATCAGCCGGTTCTCGTCGCGGGAACCCGCGGTACGGACCGGAACGGCGCCACGCGACGGGATACGCCCCGACGTGGTACGTCCCAGCCGGGTTCCCGCGGAGATGAACGGGTCCAGGGCCTTACGCAGCCTTCCGGCATTGGCCTCGGAAAGGTCGATCGTGTAGCTGACGCCGTCCAGACTGAACTCGACCGTCCGATCCGCCTTCTTGCCGTCCAGATCGTCGATCAGGGTGGTGATTACCTGCCGCGCCATAACGACTCCCGAGAAGAATTAATCAACCGCGCCCGGTGAGGCTCATTCACGACGGTGGAGGCCGCCGCCGCCGACCTACGCTGAGTGACACTCAAGGTGGGTCCCGAATAAGCCTCAGTCTGGCGCGCGGAAGGTCCGCGGCGCAACTCCCCACCGCGATCCGGCAATTCTTTGGGCCCGGTTATCGGAATGGAACCTGGTAATTGGAGCAGAATCCGGGAAAGCCCGGTTGACCGGAACCCGGCTTCTCGCGTTAGGGTCGGCGCCATGCAGGACGAGCAGGCCGCCTGGCGGGAGCAGCAGCGCCGGGCCGTTGCCGTTCGCGCCGCCGCCCTCGAGGCGGACCGGAGCGCGGAGGCGCGGCAGGCCTCGGCGCTGCTCGACGACTTCGTGCGCCGTGCCGCCGAGGCCGGCCTGGCCCCGCACACGCTGGCCGCGCGCAGTCTCGACGGCCGGTCGACGTACCGGACGCACATCCGCGGGTGGTACCTGAAATCCGACCGCTCGGTGGCCGTCGGCGACGACGGGGAGTACTACGTGCTCACCGTGACGCCGTCGCTGCGGGCCCGGTTCACCGGCGCCGACCTCTCGCCCAGCATGCCGCGGCTGATCGTGGGCGCGGGCGGGCGCGACGGCGACTCGATCCCCCTGGCCACCCTGCTGGAGAAGCGGCTGACGGCCGGGGACGTCTGGCCGTGAGAGCTTTCGTGGCGGCGTGTGCGGCCGTGTTCCTGGTGCTCACCGGAGTCCCGGCGACGGCGTCGGCCGCCCGCGCCGAGATCCCGTGCCCCAAGCCGAAGATCGCCAAGCCCAGCGCGCCGCCCCGGCCCATCCCGCCCGCCGAGGTGGCCGAGGACATGCGGGTCGGCGGCGACGACCTCGCCACCCACGGCCTGGTCGTCCCGGAGAACAGCCCGAAGCCGCCGGCCCTGACCGCCACCACCTGGCTGGTGGCCGATCTGGAGACCGGCGAGGTGCTCGGCGCCTGCGGCCCGCACGTCCACCAGACCCCGGCCAGTGTGCAGAAGATGCTGCTCGCCGCGACCGCGATCGATCAGCTCGACCCGGCTCAGAGGATCACCGTGACCCGCGGCGACCTGGACATCGAGCCCGGCAGCTCGGCGGTCGGCCTGGTGGTCGGCGGGCAGTACACGATCGCGACCCTCTGGCTCGGGCTGATGCTCAACTCGGGCAACGACGCCGCCAACGCGCTCGCCCGGCTGGCCGGAGGCGGTGGCAAGGACGGCCTCACCACGACGGTCGCCGCCATGAACGCGAAGGCGGCCGCGCTCGGCGCACGCCAGACGCACGCGGTCACCCCGTCCGGGCTGGACGGCAAGGGGCAGTTCACCAGCGCGTACGACCTGGCGCTGATCGCCCGGGTGTGCTTCGCCAGTGACGACTTCCGCAAGTACGTGCTGACGAGGACGGCCCGGCTGCCCGCGCAGAAGAAGCCGAAGGTGGGCGGCTTCCAGTTCCAGAACGAGAACAAGCTGATCTACAACTACCCGGGCGCGCTCGGTGGGAAGACCGGGTTCACCACCCTGGCCCGGCACAGCTACGTCGGCGCGGCAACCCGCGACGGCCGCACCCTGGTGGCCACCCTGCTGGGCGCCGAGGCACGGCCGCTGCGCGGCTGGGAACAGGGCGCCAAGCTGCTCGACTGGGGGTTCTCGCTGCCCGCCGGGTCGTCGGTGGGCCGGCTGGTCACCCCGGAGGAGGTGGCGGCCGCCGGCTCACCCCGGGTGGAGAAGACCACGGCGGCCGACGGTGGTGGCGGTGGGGCCGCCAACGAGCGGCCGTCCGCGCCGGCCGGGCTGACCGTCGCGGCGGCGGCCTCGGTGGCGGTGCTGCTCACCGGCACGCCGCTGCTGCTGCTGTTCGCCGTCCGGCGACGCCGCCGGATGACCCGCTCCTAGGACCCACCCGCCCATAAGTAGCTCTCAGGCGAACGCCAGGCCGAAGAGCCAGATCACCGCGATCGCCAGCGCCGCCGCGAGTTCCACCAGCAGGGCCAGGCCGACCGCCCCGAGCGCCGAGCGGGTCGACGGCCAGGCCCGGTCCAGGCCCAGCCGGCTCAGCTCGACCAGCCAGATCCCGAGCACGAAGCCGAGGATCAGGCCCACGAACGGCACCACGAAGAAGCCGACGATGCCGAGCACACCGCCGGCCAGCAGCGCCGACGCCGGCACGCCGCTGTCCTTGAGCTTCTTCCCCGGCCACAGGTACTTGATCACCAGGCCCAGGCCGGTGAGCACCGTGGCGAGCACCGCGACCACGAGCCGGGCGCCGCCGCCGCCGTCTCCGAGGATCGCCCAGAGCATCACCCCGGACCAGGTCAGCAGCAGGCCGGGAAGCACCGGCACCAGGACCCCGACCACGCCGGTCAGGATCACCAGGCCGGAGATGAGGGCGATGGCCGAACCGGTGTCGCTCAAATCCATGCGCACACACTGCCGTACCGCTTGCGAACCCTCAACCGGAGCCCTCGCCCGCCGATCCAAGAGCCGTCACGGGCAGAACGGCCCGATGCAACCGGTAGACAACCGTAAGTGACCGGAGCGTGCACCCCCCGCACTCGAAAGTTTCTCTCGTCAGCCGGTGCCCACCCAGCCAGGGGCGCCGACGAGCAACCGGGGGAAACGAATGACCAGCACCGCGACGACCGCCGCCGACATGATCGCCGACACCGCCTCGCCCGTGCTCTCCGTCGTCGAGCAGGAGGAGCTGATCCGCACGCACATGCCGCTGGTCGGCCACCTGGTCCGCGACATGCTCTCCCGGATCCCGAACCACATCCACCGCGACGACCTGACCAGCGCCGGCCTGCACGCCCTGGTCACCGCGGCCCGCGGCTGGGACCCGGCCCGCGGCGTCCCGTTCCACCGCTTCGCCGCCACCCGCATCCGCGGCGGGCTCCTCGACGAGCTGCGCGCCCTGGACTGGGCGACCCGCTCGGTGCGGTCCAAGGCCCGCAACACCGACGTGACCCGTCAGCAGCTCACCACCACGCTGGGCCGTACGCCCACGCCGGAGGAGCTGGCCCAGGCGCTCGGCACCACCACCAGCGAGCTGCACCAGACCGACACCGACGTGCAGCGGGCCACCGTCCTGTCGTTGCAGGGCTTCACCACGAGCAGCGCCGACGACCTGGTCACCGAGTCGACCCCGGGCCCGGAGGAGATGCTGCTGCGCCGCGAGCAGATCGGCTACCTGCACCACGCCATCGGCTCGCTGCCGGATCGCCTCCAGACCGTGGTGAACGAGTACTTCCTCGCCGAGCGCCCGATGGCGGAGATCGCCGCCGACCTGGGCGTCACCGAGTCGCGCGTCTCACAGCTGCGTGCCGAGGCCCTCTCGCTGCTGCGCGACGGCCTGAACACCCACCTCAGCCCGGAGCTGGCCCCGGTCCCGGAGAACCCGGAGAGCATCACGGCTCGCCGCCGCGCCACCTACTACGCCAACATCGCCAGCAACACGTCGATGCGCAGCCGCCTGGCGATGACCAACGCCAACGGCCACACCGCGATCGGCCGCGGCGTCAAGCCCGCTCCGGCCGCCTGACACACGTTCGGGCCCGGCGTCCTTCGACGCCGGGCCCGTTTCGTTTCCCGCTCACCCTCCCCGCGGGTCCTTCCTCAGCCCTTCCCCGGTACGCCGGAGCGCGCTCACTGATCAACTCCGGCCGGCTGTCAGGCCAGCGAGGAGAGAACCTTCGGCAGGTCGGTGGTGTGCAGGACGCCGAGACTCCGGGTGGCCCGGGTGACCGCGACGTACAGGTCGGAGAGGCCGCGCGGGCTCTCGGTGATGATCTCGTCGGGCGCCACCACCAGCACCGAGTCGAACTCGAGGCCCTTCGCCTGGCGGACGGTCATCAGCACCACGTGGTTCAGCAGATCGGGTTGCTCCCCCACGGCCGCGCCGGGGACGGCGGCCACCAGCTCGGCGCCCAGCGACGACTCCAGGCTCTCCGGGACCAGGACACCGAGACGGCCCTCCTCGATCAGGGACGCCTCCTTGCGTACCACCGCGACGAGCTCCTCGACGAGCGCGGCCGGCGGCACCCGGCGCGCCCACGGCGTCACGCCGGCCGAACGGACCGACCGCGGAGGCCGTAGCGCGGGATCGACCGCGGCCAGCACGTCGGCCGCGACCGCCATCACCTCGGACGGCGTCCGGTAGTTGACGCTCAGCTCGACGATCCGCCAGCGCTGCGCCACGTACGGCTCGAAGACCTGCTCCCAGGTGGTGGTCCCGGCCAGCTCGGAGGTCTGCGCGACGTCACCGACCGCGGTCATCGAACGGCTCGGGCAGCGGCGCATGAGCAGCCGCCAGGCCATCGGCGACAGCTCCTGCGCCTCGTCGACGATCACGTGCCCGAACACCCAGCTACGGTCGGCGGCGGCCCGTTCGGCGGCGGTCCGCGTGTCGATCACCTCGTGCCGCTCGACGAACGCACCGGCGTCGACCACGTCGAGCGCGGAGAGGATCTCGTCCTTCTCGGCGCCCTCGTCCTCGAAGTCCAGCGACCGGGAGCCCTCGACGATCTCCAGTACGCCTTCCGCGTACTCGATCGCGGCCTTTCTCTGCCGTTGCTGCTCACGCACCTTGAGCGTGTCGTCGACGCCGAGCAGCTCGGCCAGCTCGTCCAGCAGCGGCACGTCGGCCGGTGTCCAGCCGTGGCCGCGCTCACGCAGCAGCGTGGCCGGCAGGCCGGCCGATTCCAGCCGGCCGGCGTCGGAGAGCAGGTCGCGCAGCACCTGGCGCGGGGTGAGGACCGGCCAGAAGTCGAAGAGCGCCTGCTGTACGTCGATGTCCTCGCGCAGCTCACGGCGGGTCTCCGCGAGGTCCGCCTCGGAGAGCAGGTTCTCGCCGCCCAGCGGGTCGGCGCCGATCCGCTCGGCGATCTGGAGGGAGAGCTGGTGGATGGCCTCGGTCACGAAGACCTGCCGGGCCACGTTGTGCGGCCTCTCGGACCGGCGGGCCGCGGTCCGGGCGGCGAGCAGCACCTCCCGCTCGATGCGCAGCGGATAGCCGTCGTGGTCGACCTCGACGAAGTCGTCCGGCACGGTCTGCCGGTCGGCGACCGCGTTCTCCAGCGCGTCGAGGATGCCCAGGCCGCCCTTGACCGCGGCGACCGCGGGCGGTTCGGCGGCGTGCGCGCGGACCCCCGGGAACATGTCGCCCAGCGTGGCCAGCAGCACACCGGTCTCGGCCAGCGACGGCAGCACCTGGGAGATGTAGCGCAGGAACGTGGTGTTCGGCCCGAGGATCAGCACACCGGTACGGGTGAGCTGCTCCCGGTAGGTGTAGAGCAGGTACGCCGCCCGGTGCAGTGCCACCGCCGTCTTCCCGGTGCCCGGACCGCCCTGAACCACCAGCACACCGGGCAGTCCGGAACGGATCACCTCGTCCTGCTCGGCCTGGATGGTCTCGACGATGTCGCGCATCCGGCCGGTCCGCTTGGCGGTGAGCGCGGACAGCAGCGCCGCCTCACCGGTCACGTCCTCCCGGCCGCTGCCGTCGCCGGCCTCGATGTCGAGCACCTCGTCGTCGATCCCGGTGAGTACCCGGCCCCGGGTGCGCAGGTGCCGCCGACGGGTCACCCCCTCCGGGCTGACCGCGGTGGCCAGATAGAACGGCCGCGCGGCCGGGGCCCGCCAGTCCACCAGAAGGGGGTCCTGATCACGGTCCTCGGCGAAGAGCCCGAGCCGGCCGATGTAGCGGGGCCGGCCGGCGGAGAAGTCGAGCCGGCCGAAGCAGAGACCGTTCTCCACCGAATTGAACTGGGCCAGCTGTTCGGCGTAGTGGCCGCGGGTGGCCTCCCGCTGGGTCCGGCCCTGCGGGGTTCCGCCCGCTTCCAGCAGGATCGCGCGCAGCCTGCTGTCGGCCTGGTCACGCAATTGATCCAACCGCTGGTAGAGCGTGGTCAAGTACGCCTGTTCGGAATCGATGTCGGCGTTCGAGCTTGACAAAGTCGCCCCTTTTCGTGCTATCATTCCGGCGATCGGCAGCCATTCTTATGGTTGCCTTTTTTGTTTGCCGCAACGCTTTCGGCAAACGACCAGAATAGCGGAGGCACCGCAGGTTACGGCCGCGGGCGGGACTGTCCGGAACCCGTCATCGCCCCCGGCGGCCCGTTACGCCAGCCCTGTCGATGGGATTAAGCGGGACATGGACAACCACCACCCGTATCGACGTCTGGGCGCCCTGGCTGCAAACTCGCATGGACAACCACCACGCCGAGCCGTCGCAGGTCGACGTCTGGGCGCCCTGGTCCTCGCCGCGGCCGCCACCCTCACGTTCTCCGCCGCCTGCACCGAGGACAGCGAGGCCCCGGCCGGCAACGCCGCGGCGGCGGCCGCCGGCGGTCCCGAGCCGAAGACCCTGGAGGGTGCGAAGGTCGCCGCCCAGACCGTCTTCGACCGGTTCAGCGGTGGCGACTTCGCAGGCGCGTGGGAGATGTACACGTCGGCCGGCAAGCAGGCGATCAGCAAGGACGACTACGTCAAGCTGAACACCGCCTGCTCCCGCAAGGGCCTGGCGATCCAGCTCACCAGCGCCCGGATGGAGGGCACCGACCGGGCCGTGGTGATCGCGAAGCAACTGGTGGCGGCCCAGTCGTACACCATGGTCTACGAGGCCGACGCCTGGCGGCTGGAACCGGCCAAGGAGGGCCTGACCCTCTACAAGCTGGGCGCCGACAAGGCGATCGCCGCGCAGAAGAAGGCCGGCACCTGCGCGGGCGGCTGATTTTCCGGGGCCCGCCGCGATCCGCGGCGGGCCCCGGGCCCCCGGGCACTGTCTAGGCGGCCACCGGCAGGCCGTCCGGGCCGGTCAGGGCGAGCCGGGTACGCATGGTGCCCCGGCTGGCGATCTTGTCGTAGTAGGCGGCCCGGCGACGGGCAACACAGCCCTCCTTCGGCGGGTTCTCCGCCGCCATGGCCGGGTCGAGGTGGGTGTTCAGCCCGTCCCGGAGCAGTACCAGCGCCTCGGCACGCAACTGCGACACCCGCGACTCGCTGACCCCCAGATCGGCCGCGATCTGGACCATCGGCCGCTCCTCGAAGAAGTAGCCCTGCACCACCGTGCGCAGCCGCTCCGGCAGTGCCTCGACGGCGTGCCGCAGATAGCCGAACCGCTCCCGGCGCAGCAACATCTCCTCCGGACCGGCGCCCGGCTCGGTGACGATGTCGTCGGCGGTCGCGGTCGCGAAACCCTGGAGGCTGAACACGGTGGCCCGGTGCACGTCGCCCTCGCCGTGCTCGATGTCCTCGACGGTGCAGCCCAGCTTGTCGGCGACCTCCTGCACGGTGGGCGTCCGGCCGAGCTCGGCCATCAGCTCCTCCCGGGCGGCGTCGACACGGCGGGCCCGCTGGCGTACCGAGCGGCTGGCCCAGTCCAGGCCACGCAGCTCGTCCAGCAGGGCGCCGCGCACCCGGGCGGCGGCGAACCGGGCGAACGGCACCCCCCGCTCGGCGTCGAAACCACGTGCCGCCGAGACCAGTGCCGCGTAGCCTGCGGAGAGCAGATCGTCCCGGTTCACGTGCGACGGCACGCGAGCCAGCATCTCCCTCACCAGGTGCCCGACGAGCGGCATGTTCGCCCGGACGATGTCCTCGCCACGCCGCTCCTCGCCACGCCGCTCGATGAAAGGCGCTTCACCACTCATCAGGGGTCTCCTCAGGTACCGGCCGGCAGGGGATCTCCGGCGCTGAGGAAAAGATGCGGCGCGCTGAGTGCCGCGGGGTTCACCTTGAGGTGCGAAGTGGTTGCGGACAGTGTCCGGGTAAAATGATCAGCAATCGACCACCCGGAGTTCCCATCTTCATGCAGACCTTCACCGAGCTCGGCGTGCCCGCCGTCCTCACCACGGCACTGGACCGGCTCGGGATCACCACCCCGTTCCCCATTCAGGCGGCCACCCTTCCCGACTCACTGGCCGGCCGCGACGTGCTGGGCCGAGGACGCACCGGTTCCGGCAAGACGTACGCGTTCGCCATCCCGGTCGTGGCCCGCCTCGCCGCGTCCAGGGCCCCAGCCCGGCCCGGCCGCCCGCGTGCGCTGATCCTCGCGCCCACCCGGGAGCTGGCCACCCAGATCGAGGCCACCGTGCGCCCGCTCGCCGACGCGGCCGGGTTGCGTACCCTCGTCGTCTTCGGCGGCGTCGGGCCGAACCCACAGATCAAAGCCCTGAAAGCGGGCGTCGACGTGCTGGTGGCCTGCCCCGGCCGGCTCGACGACCACATCCGCGGCGGACACGCCTCACTGGAGGCCGTCGAGGTCACCGTCCTCGACGAGGCCGACCACATGGCCGACCTCGGCTTCCTGCCGGTGGTGCGGCGGCTCATGTCGCAGACCCCGTCCAGCGGCCAGCGGCTGCTCTTCTCGGCCACCCTCGACAACGGGGTGGACGTGCTGGTGCGGTCCTTCATGCACAAGCCGGTGACACACCATGTCGACTCGGCCGCCCAGGCGCCCGTCGAGATGGACCACCACGTGCTGCACGTGCGCGACGACGACCGGTTCGGCGTGCTCGTCGAGTTGCTGGCGGCGCCCGGCCGTTCGGTCGTCTTCACCCGGACCAAGCGGCGGGCCAAGGTGCTGACCCGGCAGCTCAACGCGGCCGGGGTGCCGGCCGTCGAACTGCACGGCAACCTGGCGCAGAACGCCCGCAACCGCAACCTGTCGGCGTTCTCCGACGGCACCGCGGGGACCCTGGTCGCCACCGACATCGCGGCCCGCGGCATCCACGTCGACGACGTGGCGCTGGTCATCCACGCCGACCCACCGGTCGAGCACAAGGCCTACCTGCACCGCTCCGGCCGTACCGCCCGGGCCGGCGCCCGCGGCACGGTGATCACGCTGATGACCGACGAGCAGCAGGCCGACGTCCGTGACCTGGCCCGCAAGGCCGGTATCCGGCCGGTGACCACCCGGACCCGGCCGGGCGACGCCCTGCTCGCCGAACTCGCGCCGGGCGAGCGCACCTTCACCGCCCCGGTGACCGCCCCGCCGGCGTCCCGTCCGGCCCCGTCCCGCCCGGCCTCCCCGGAGGCTCCGGCCGAGGGCACGGCGGGCCGCTCCCGTCGTCCCCGCCGCGGACGCGGCGCCTCCCCCGAGTCCTCGGCGGCCGCGGCGCAGCCGTCCGCCGCGGCGACCACGGGCCGGTCCCGAACGGCGGCCCAGGAACCCACCGGTCGGCCCCGAACGGCCGGCCCGGCGCGGGAACCCGGCGGGGAGAGCCAGGGCCGGGCGCAGAGCCCGGGCCGGCGGCGCGGTGCTCGCCGGGGGGCCGGATCCGGTCAGGCACCCGAATCCGGCCAGGCCCAGCGGGAGCCGACCCGTGGCTCCGGCCAGGCTCAGCGCGGGTCCGGCCAGGCGCGTGGTTCCGCTGCCACACCCCGATCCGGTACGCCCCAGCAGCGCACCACCCCGGGTGGAGGCGCAGCCGGGTTCTCGGCCCGTTTCAGCGACCGCCGTTCGGGCCGCTGACCCGCGGCTCGCTCTCAGCGCAGCCTCGGCACTCCTGAACAGCCCTCACCGCCAGCCGGATCTCTCCGGCTGGCGGTGAGGGCTGTCTCAACACTCCCGGAAACAGCTCCCAGAGCCAGCCGGACGAAACGATCGCCCGGCGCCGACGCACCCACGGTCGGGCATCAGGGGGCCGGGTGGACGGCGCCGGCGGTGGACGGGGCCGGGACGGCCGGAAGCGGGATGGCGCACAGGTCGAGCTCGACCCGGATGTGCCGGCCGATCAGCGGGCGGCCGGCGGTGACGCCGGCCGCGACCACGGCGGGCAGGGCCAGGCGGCGGGCGAGAGCCTGACCGGCAAGGGTACGGGCGAGGCGCGGATCGGAAACTCCTCGACGACCGCCGTCTTGCCGATGCCGGCCTCGCCGGTGATCAGCACGACAGCGCCCGAGCCGGTGGCGGCCGCGGCGCGCAGCCGGTCCAGGGCGACGACCTCGGTCACCCTGGCGACCAGTCGGCTCATCCGGTCACGCCGGCGGTCGGGCGCTCGCTCATGCGGGTCATTCTCCGCCGGGCGGCCCCGGTCAGGCCTCGGGCACGCGGACCCCGATCTCGTCCCCGAGAGTGAATCCGGCGCACAGCTCGAGTTCGTCGCCGCTCCAGAAGCGGCCCGGGTCGTACCAGTTGGCCTTGCGTCCGCGCGGCAGCAGGCCCATGTCCTCATAGGTGACCGCGACCACCTCGGCACAGTACGCCTTCTCCAGGGTGGCGTCGCTGGCCTCGCCCTCCTTCCACGGCAGACGGATCTGCGGCACCCGGCCGCGGAGCCAGCGGAAGGCCAGGTGCGAGGTGGACGGGAACGGCGTGCCGTCCAGACGGGCCACGGTCTTGAGCGCCTTGTCCTCCATCGCGCGGGTGACGCCCGGGTCGAGCTGCCGCAGCCAGCCGCGCTGACCGTACCGGCGGGCCCAGACGGTGACGGCGTCGCGCAGGTCGTGCAGCTGGACGCCGCGCTGGAAGCTGCCGGACCACATGTCCGGAAGGGATCTGCCCAGCTCAGCGTGCCACATCAACGGCGGCATGTCGTCGATCACCAGGGACATGCCGACGTGGTTCACCGGGCTGTTGGTGAGGGTCTGGATGGCCCGGTCCGGGCCGGAACGGCCCCGGAAGATCCAGATGTCACCGGTACGGGTCAGGTCGATGGCCTCGTCGAGGCTGAGTTCGGCAACCACGGTGTCTATTCTCGGCTGATGCGGTGGTGGAAGATAGCGGGACTGGCAGGGCTGGCGGGAGTCGCGGCGACCGGTGTGGTGATCGCCCGGGCGGAGCGCAGGCGCCGCGCCTACACTCCGGACGAGATCCGGGGCAAGCTGCACGCGCGCGTCGCCGAGGCGACCACCAGACCCGAGGTGGACAAGCCCTAGGAGACCAGGTCCGTGTCGCGCAGCAGCGACCACAGGCCTGCGCCGTCCGGCGCGGAGAACCAGGTCTTGCCGCCGGAGGGCACGACCTCGGCGGTCTCCGACGGGCCGGGGATGGCGCCGGCCAGCACGGCCTGGGTCGGGGAGAGCCGGCGGATCGCCACGGCGGCCACGTTGTCCGGGTGCTCCCGGGCGAACTCGGAGTAGATCTCCTGGTCATGCTGCCCGTCGTCGCCGATGAGCAGCCACTTCACGTCCGGGAACTCGGCGGCGAGGCGGCGCAGTGACTTGCGCTTGTGCTCCTGGCCGCTGCGGAACCAGCGGTCCGGGGTGGGGCCCCAGTCGGTGAGCAGGATCGGGCCGGCCGGGTAGAGGTGGCGGCTGAGGAACCGGGTGAGGGTGGGCGCCACGTTCCACGCGCCGGTGGAGAGGTAGACCACCGGGGTGCCGGGGTGGGCGTTGACCATCCGCTCGTAGAGCACCGCCATGCCGGGGACCGCGGCGCGGGCGTGCTCGTCGAGGACGAACGTGTTCCACGCGGCGAGCAGCGGCCGGGGCAGGGTGGTCACCATGACCGTGTCGTCGATGTCGGAGATCACACCGAACTTGACTGTGGGGTCGATCACCCGGATCGGGGCGTCGATCGGGACGGTGCCCTCGGTGGAGAGTTTCGCGCTCCCCCAGCCCGGGTCGAGGTCGCCCTTGACCATGACGTCGAGGTAGCCGCTGCGGTCGGTGCGCGCCTCGGTGACGGTCCCCCCGACCTCGATGCGGACCAGGGCGGTGCTCACCGGGGTGGTGGTGAAGCTGCGCCAGCCGCGGATCTTCTCCCGCTTGCGGCGGACCGGTCCGGGGCGGCTGAGCAGCACACGGCCCATCACCCGGGCCCAGCCGGGAGCGCCGTAGCCGGTGTACGCGGTGATGTACGGCTTCCAGCCGCGACCGCGCAGACGGCGCTCGACGATCTCGTGCACGGCGTCCTCGATCAGTGCGGCCCGGTGAATCCGGACCACAGGCGAGGAACCACCTGCGGGAGTAATCGTCACCATCGCCTCCTTGCCGCGTCTTTACCGCCGTCCCGCCCGGCCAGGTTACCGGGCGGTCGTCACCGTCCGCTGGGAACGGTGCGCGGCTCGGGCGTGGACATCAGGCGGCGGCGTGGAGTTCCGCCGGTGTCCATTGCTCGGTCCACCAGTGCTGTTCGGCGGTCTCGGCCACGGGACCGGCCAGCCGGGCGGCGGCCGCGTCGGCACGCAGGGTGCGCAATGTCTCGGCGGCGGCCTCGGCCCCGCGCCAGGCGGCCCGCTCCCGCTCGACGGCTTTCCGGTACGCCTCGAGGCGGAACGCCCGGACCGCGTTGCGCAGGATCGGCTCCTGCTGGACCGGGTGCAGTCGCGGGTTCCAGCCGCGGTGCGCGAAGACATCGGCGAGCTGGGCGATCGACAGTTGCCGGGAGCGGCACAGCTCGGTGGCGACGCGGTGCAGGTAGCGCTGGCGGTGGACGTTCTCCCCCGGCTTGCGGCGGCGGCTCATCAGCGGGAAGGCGGTGGCGGCGGCGATCCGGCGGGCCGCGTCGGAGGCCTCCTCGTACGCCTGCCAGGCCTCGTCGACGGTGGTCTGGGCGGCCAGCCACTCGGTGCGGCGGCGCTGGGCGGTCTCGGCGGCCTCGGCGGCGGCCGCCTCCAGCTCGGCGGCGAACCGGTTGTCGTCGGCGACCGGTACGGCCGGGGCCCGCACGCCGCGGGGCAGCGCCGCCACGGCGACCGCGATGGCCAGGGCGAGCGGGATCATCAGCCAGAACGCGGTGGCCTGCGGCACCGCTCCGAGAATGGTCTGTAGGACGGGTTCCATGGAGCACCTCCAAGTCAAATTACTCGCAGCCGGATCGGCGCGCACCGGCCGAAGTCGCCACGGCCACCCGTACGGGGTTCTCGATCCGTCACCCGTGCGAGGGACCATGTGTGACATGGACCTACAGGTGGTGGAGCAGTTGGGGCGGCTGGACGCCCTCGTGGCCGAGGGCGGTGTGGTGGTGCTCAGCGGCGCCGGCCTGTCGACCGACTCGGGGATCCCGGACTACCGGGGCCCGTCCGGTTCCGCCCGCCGGTCCACCCCGATGACGTACCAGACGTTCACCGGCGATCCGGTGGCCCGGCGGCGCTACTGGGCGCGCAGCCATCTCGGCTGGCGGACGATCGGCGGCGCCCACCCCAACGACGGCCACCGGGCGGTGGCCCGGCTCCAGGGGAGCGGCCTGGTCGACGGGGTGATCACGCAGAACGTGGACGGTCTGCACCAGGCGGGCGGCGCCCGGGACGTGATCGAGCTGCACGGCAACCTGGCCCGGATCGTCTGTCTGGACTGTGGCGCGCTCTCCGGCCGGGGCGAGCTGGAGGAGCGGCTCACGGCGGCCAACCCGGGGTTCGCGGCGGTGGCGGCCACGGTCAACCCGGACGGGGACGTGGAGCTGGACGACGCCGAGGTGGCCGGGTTCACGGTGGTGGACTGCCGGGCCTGCGGCGGGGTGCTGAAGCCGGACGTGGTCTATTTCGGCGAGACCGTCCCGGCGGACCGGGTGGCGTGCGCGTTCGGCCTTCTCCAGCAGGCCCGCACGCTGCTCATCCTGGGTTCGTCGCTGACCGTCATGTCGGGCCGCCGGTTCGTGCTGCGCGCGGTCCGGGACGGGATCCGGGTGGCGATCGTGAACCGGGGCGTCACCCGGGGCGAGCCCTATGCCGATCTGGTGATCGACGCCCCACTCGGGGTCATTCTCCCGAACCTGTCGATAAATGCGGATTCAACAGCGCGGTTACCGTCTTGAAATCGAAATAGGTCGCTCGGCACGTTGACGTGACCGCCCTCACTGAGGTTGACTGCCGGAACCGGTACCGAAACCGGTTCCGAAACGCAAAGGCAACACCACAGGCAACATCGAGGAGCGAGCGTGGCCATCACCATCGCCGACGTGGCGGCCCGGGCCAAGGTCAGCAAGACCACCGTGTCCCGGGTTCTCAACGGCAAGGGTGAGCTGGACGAGACCACCGCCGCGCGGGTCCGGGCGGTCATCGACGAGCTCGGCTACGTGCCCAGCGCCCGGGCCGTCAACCTGGCCCGCGGCCGCACCCGGGTGGTCGCCATGCTGGTCCCCTCGCTCACCTGGCCCTGGATGGGCGAGGTGGTGCAGGGCGCGGTCGACGTCCTCGAGGCCGAGGAGTACGGCCTGCTGCTCTTCACCTGCAACCGCGGTGAGGACTCGATGCGCCAGTTCGCCGCGCAGGTGGCGGCCAAGTCCTTCGACGGGCTGCTGGTCATCGAGCCGGAGGGCACCCTCGACTACATCGCCACGCTGCACTCCCGGGGTCTGCCGATGGTCCTGATCGACGATCGCGACCAGCAGGCGGGCCGGATCCCGAGCGTCGGCACCACCAACCACACGGGCGCCGGCGCGGCCGCCCGCCACCTCCTCGCGATCGGGCGCCACCAGCCGCTCATGATCACCGGCCCGTCCCAGTTCGGCTGCACCCAGCAACGCCGGGACGGGTTCGCCGCGGTCTACGCCGAGGCGGGCCACCCGGTGGGCGAGGAACGGATCATGCTCGGCGACTTCACCTTCGACGTCGGCGCCGCGGCGATCCACCGGGCGATCGCGGCCGGTATCGACTTCGACGCCGTCTTCTGCCACAACGACATCTCCGCGGCCGGCGCCATGCAGGCGCTGCTGGAGTCCGGCCGCCGCATCCCGGAGGACGTCGCGGTCGTCGGCTTCGACGACATCCCGATGGCGGAGCACACGCAGCCGCCGCTGACCACGGTCCATCAGCCCATGCGGGAGATGGGCGAGGCGGCGGCCCGCGCGCTGCTCGCCCACTTCGAGGGCACTCCGCTGCCCAACCGGCCGACGATCATCCCGGCGACCTTCACGGTCCGCTCCTCCACCTGATCTCCGACACGTAACCCGTACCACATAGGTCCTCGCACCGCCCGGCCGCCCACGGCCGGCGATCGGTGGCGTCCGGGGCCGGCCGACGGCCGGTCACGCGATGCCGCACGCCCTCGGGCACCCCTCTCACCCCTTTTCACCGCGCTGATTTCCGCAAGGAGCGTTTTCGATGCAGAGAAGAAGGCTTTTCGCTCTCGCCCTGGCCGGTGTGCTCGCCGGTGGCGGACTGGCCGCCTGCGGCGACTCGCCGAACGACAACAAGAACGCCGCGAACGGCGGCAAGGTGGACTTCCTGTCGATCGGCATGCCCAACGGCACCGTCACCGAGAACAACAACCCGTTCATCGGGACCTCGGCCGGCGCCTCGCTCGGCTACCGCTGGATGATCTACGAGCCCCTCGGTCAGTGGAACAACACCAAGCCGTCCGAGCCGCTGACCCCGTGGCTGGCCAGCGAGATCAAGTGGTCCGCCGACTACAAGGCCGTCGACCTGGTGATCCGGGACGGCGCCACCTGGTCCGACGGCAAGCCGCTGACCGCCGAGGACGTGGTGTTCACGCACACCATGATCAAGGGCAACGAGGCGCTCAACATCTTCGCCATTCCGTACGACTCGATCACCGCGGACGGCAACAAGGTCAAGATCACCTTCAAGACCTCGCAGTTCACCACGCACCACAAGGTCATCGGGCAGACCCCGATCGTCCCCAAGCACATCTGGGAGAAGATCGCGGACCCGGCCACCGACACCATCAAGGAGCCGGTCGGCAGTGGCCCGTACGTCCTGAAGTCGTTCTCCCAGCAGGCCACGATCCTTACCGCCCGGGAGAGCGGTTACTGGGGTACCAAACCGGCTGTTAAGGAGCTGCGCTACACCTCCTTCGCCGACAACAACGCCCAGTCGACCGCGCTCGCCAGCGGCGCCTCGGAGTGGAGCTTCGTCTTCATCCCGAACTACCAGCAGACCTTCATCGCCAAGGACCCGGAGCACTACAAGGTCTGGGCGCCGGGCGTGCTGGGCATCCACGGCCTCTACATCAACACCACCAGGAAGCCGTTCGACGACCCGAAGCTGCGGCAGGCCATGAACATGGTCGTCAACCGCAACGACATCTTCGTCCAGGCCGAGGCCGCCTACTTCCACCCGGAGATCAAGAGCGTCACCGGCCTGCCGGAGGGCGCGGGTGACGCCTACATCGCCGACGAGTACAAGGGCAAGACGTTCTCGGTCGACGCGGCCGGCGCCAAGAAGCTGCTCGAGGAGTCGGGCTACAAGTTCGACGGCACCAAGCTGCTGGACAAGTCCGGCAAGCCGGTGACCATCAAGCTGACCGACCCGGGGCCGTGGTCCGACTACCAGACCACGCTGGAGATCATCAAGAGCAACCTGGCCGAGATCGGCATCGAGGCCACGGTGGAGAAGCCGAACCAGAACGTCTGGGACGCCAACGTGCAGAAGGGCGACTTCGACGCCACCGTGCGCTGGACCAACGGCGGCTCGACCCCGTTCGACATCTACCAGACGGTGCTGGACGGCGACCTCTACAAGCCGCTCGGCACCGCCGCCCAGCAGGGCAACTTCGGCCGCTTCCAGAGCCCGGAGGCGACCGCCGCGCTCAAGGCGTACTCGAACGCCACCGATGACGCGGCCCGCAAGACGGCGCTCGCGACGATCCAGAAGATCTTCGTGGAGCAGGCCCCGATGCTGCCGATCGGCTCGGACAACGTCGGTGGCGCGTACAGCACCAAGAACTGGGTCGGCTGGCCGTCGGACGCCGACTCGTACGCTCCGCTCCAGCCCACCCAGGCCGGCGCGCTGACCGTCGTGCTCAAGCTGCAGCCCGCCAACTCCTGATCGCCCCTCTCGCGGGCGCCCCGGTCCGTTCCCGGGGCGCCCGCCCTCCCTGCAAGAAGGAACTCCGGCATGACGTCGATCCCGGACGCGAAGGCGCCGGCCGACGAGGTGGTGCTCGAGGCGATCGGCCTGACCAAGCACTTCCCCGTCCGCCGGCGACTGCGTGATCTCTTCTCCAACCGGCATGACGCGGTTCACGCCGTCGATGACGTGAACCTCACCCTCCGGCGCGGTCAGGTGGTGGCCCTGGTCGGCGAGTCCGGCTCGGGCAAGTCCACGGTGGCCCGCCTGCTCGCCCAGCTCTATCCCCGTACCGGTGGTGACATCCGGCTGCACGGCGCGTCGACCAGGGTCAAGGCGGGCGCGGCGTTCCGCCGCTACTGCGCCCGGGTTCAGATGATCTTCCAGGACCCGTTCGCGTCGCTGAACCCCGTGCACACCATCCGCTACCACCTGACCCGGTCGCTGAAGGTCCACGGCAACGCCGGGTCGACCGACGCCGAGCTGGAGCAGGCGCTGCACACCCTGCTCGAACGGGTCGCGCTCACCCCGCCGGAGCGGTACCTCGACAAGTTCCCGCACGAGCTGTCCGGTGGCCAGCGGCAGCGGGTCGCGATCGCCCGCGCGCTCGGCGCCGAACCGGAGGCCCTGCTCGCCGACGAGCCGGTGTCCATGCTGGACGTGTCGATCCGGCTCGGCATCCTGAACCTGCTGCGCGATCTCAAGGAACGCCTCAACCTGGCGATCCTCTACATCACCCACGACATCGCGTCGGCCCGGTACTTCGCCGACCAGACGATGGTCATGTACGCGGGCCGGATGGTGGAGGGTGGCGACAGCGAGACGGTCACGCAGTCGCCGGCTCACCCGTACACCCGGCTCCTGATCGAAAGCGCCCCGGACCCGGACCGGCTCACCGGCGTCTCCGACGCCGCCTCTCCGAAGGACAACGGCGAGCCGCCGAGCCTGATCCGCCCGCCCAGTGGATGCCGCTTCCACCCGCGCTGCCCCTCCGCGATGCCGCGCTGCTCGACCGACCTGCCGGTGCCGTTGCAGATCGGTGACGCGCCCGGCCACTGGGCCGCCTGCTGGCTGTACGACACCGAAGAGGTGGCGAAGTGAAGTACTTCCTCCAGCGCGTCGCGTTCTACCTGTTCACCGCGTGGGCCGCGATCACGCTGAACTTCCTCATCCCCCGGATGATCCCCGGCGACCCGGTGCAGGCGCTGGTCACCAAGTACCAGGGCCAGCTCAGCTCGAAGGCGGTCGACTCCCTGTACGTCCTGTTCGGCCTGAACAAGGACGCGAACCTGTGGGAGGAGTACGTCAGCTACTGGAAGCAGCTGTTCTCCGGCGACCTGGGCCTGTCGTTCACCTTCTTCCCCACGCCGGTCTCCGAGATCATCAGCAACAGCCTGCCCTGGACGCTGCTGCTGGTCGGTATCACCACGGTGATCAGCTTCCTGCTCGGCACCGGTCTCGGCGTGCTGGCCGGCTGGCGGCGCGGCTCGTGGACCGACGGCCTGCTGCCGGTCACCACGTTCCTGTCGTCGGTGCCCTACTTCTGGCTCGGCATCATCGCGATCTACCTGCTCACCGGCCCGGACAGCTTCTTCCCGTCGTCCGGCGGCTTCGACGCGGGCCTGGTGCCGGCCTTCGACCAGTACTTCATCCCGAGCGCCATCCAGCACAGCCTGCTGCCCGCGCTGACCATCCTGATCTCCTCGGTCAGCGGCTGGATCCTGAGCATGCGCAACATGATGGTGACCGTCTCGTCCGAGGACTACATCACCGTGGCGCACGCCAAGGGCCTGTCCGACCGGCGGGTCGCGATGAGCTACGCGGCACGCAACGCGCTGCTGCCCAACGTCTCCGGCTTCGCGCTGTCGCTCGGCTTCATCGTCGGCGGCACGCTGCTCGTGGAGATCGTCTTCTCGTACCCGGGTGTCGGTTTCCAGTTGTTCCAGGCGCTGGGCGCCTCGGACTACCCGCTCATGCAGGGCATCTTCCTGATCATCACCATCTCGGTGCTGGTGGCGAACCTTCTGGCGGACATCGCGTACCTGCTCCTCGACCCGCGTACCCGCAAGGAGGGCTGAGGCGATGACCGCTTCCGCTGTGACGATGGAGCAGGTGGCGCCGGTCGCGGTGCCCGCGAAACGGCAACGGTTCCGGTTCGTGGCCAACAAGAAGGCGGCCGTCGGGCTGTTCATCCTGGCGATCTACGGGATCCTCGCGGTCATCGGGCCGTGGATCACCCCGTACGACCCGGGCGCCCGTGGCGACGATCTGGTCCAGCCGCCGACCGCCGAACACTGGATGGGCACCACCCACCTGGGCCAGGACGTGTTCAGCCAACTGCTGGAAGGCACCCGCAGCGTCATGTTCGTCGGCTTCTTCGCCGGCATCGTGGCGACCGTGCTGTCGGTGATCATCGGCGTGACCGCCGGTTACGTCGGCGGCAAGACCGACGAGGTGCTCTCCGCGCTCTCCAACGTGTTCCTGGTGATCCCGGCGCTGCCGCTGATCATCATCATCACGTCCACCCTGAACAACGCCGAGGACTGGCTGATCGCCATGGTCATCGGCCTCACCTCGTGGTCCTGGAACGCCCGGGTGCTGCGGGCACAGACGCTGTCGCTGCGGCGGCGCGACTTCGTCGAGGCGGCCCGCGCGACCGGCGAGCGGACCTGGCGGGTGATCACCTTCGAGCTGCTGCCGAACCTGACCGCGGTGATCGCCTCCGGTTTCGTCGGCACGGTCATCTTCGCGGTCCTCTCCGAGATCACCCTGGCGTTCATCGGCGTCACCTCGGCCACCACGTGGAACTGGGGCACCATCCTGTTCTGGGCGCAGGGCCAGCAGGCGCTCGCGCAGAACGCCTGGTGGTGGTTCGTGCCGGCCGGGCTCGCCATCGCGATCCTTGGCACCGCCCTCGCACTGGTCAACTTCGGCATCGACGAGTTCGTCAGCCCCCGGCTCCGCAGCGCCGGAAAAACCAAGATCAAGACCAACACCGGGCGTACGGTACGGATGCGCATCGGCTTCACCCCGGTCATCCGTAAGGAGCCCCTGCCGTGAGCGATCCGGTGATCGAGATCCGCAACCTGAACGTCGACTACGGCCTGGGCGACCAGGCGGTCCACGCGATCCGCGACGTCAGCCTGACCCTGCACCGCGGTGAGGTGCTCGGCCTGGCCGGCGAGAGCGGTTCGGGCAAGTCCACCCTCGCCTACGGGATGACCCGCCTGCTGCCGCCACCCGGCGTGATCACCGGCGGCGAGGTGATCTACCACCCGGAGAAGGGCGACCCGTACGACGTCCTGAGCCTCACCGACCGGCAGTTGCAGGCGTTCCGCTGGGCCGAGACGGCGATCGTGTTCCAGGGCGCGATGAACTCGCTCAACCCGGTGCACAAGATCTCCACCCAGCTCACCGACGTGCTCCGGGCCCACGACCCGGGGATGAGCGAGAGCAGCCGCAACGCCCGGGCCCGGGAGATGCTGAAACTGGTCGGCATCGCGCCGGACCGGATGGACGCCTACCCGCACCAACTCTCCGGCGGCATGCGGCAGCGCGTCATGATCGGCATGGCGCTGATCCTCCAGCCGCAGGTCGTGATCATGGACGAGCCGACCACCGCGCTCGACGTGGTGATGCAGCGGCAGATCCTCGGCCAGCTCGTCGAGCTGCGCGAACGGCTCGGCTTCTCGGTCATCTTCATCACCCACGACCTGTCGCTGCTGGTCGAGTTCTCCAACCGGATCGCGATCATGTACGGCGGACGGATCGTCGAGGAGGCGCCGGCCGCCGCGATCTACCGGGACGCGCTCCACCCGTACTCCGCGGGTCTGTTGGGGTCCTTCCCGGCCCTGCGCGGCCCGCGCCGTGAGCTGACCGGCATCCCCGGCTCCCCGCCCGATCTGAAGGGCATGCCGAGCGGGTGCTCGTTCCACCCCCGGTGCCCGAAGGCGTTCGAGCCGTGCTCCTCGAAGATCCCGGTGCTCACCCCGCACGGGGACCGCTCGGTGGCGTGCTGGCTGGTGGAGAGCTGATGGCGTTCACCTGGGGCGTGGCCACCTCGGCCTATCAGATCGAGGGCGCGGCCGCCGAGGACGGGCGCACACCGTCCATCTGGGACACGTTCGCCCGCTCGGTAGTGGGCGAGACCGGGGACGTGGCGTGCGACCACTACCACCGGATGCCGGCCGACGTGCAGTTGATCAAGAGCCTGGGGGTGAACGCCTACCGGTTCTCCACCTCGTGGACCCGGGTCCAGCCGAACGGCCGTGGTCCGGCGAACCCTTCGGGTCTGGCCTTCTACGACCGGCTGGTGGACGAGCTCCTCGGCAACGGAATCGAACCGTGGCTGACGCTCTATCACTGGGATCTGCCGCAGGAGCTGGAGGACGCCGGCGGCTGGACCAACCGGGACACCGCCTACCGGCTCGCCGACTATTCCCAGCTCGTCATCTCGCGCTTGGGCGATCGTGTGCAGAACTGGTCCACGGTCAACGAGCCCTGGTGTGTGGCCTATCTCGGCTATGAACATGGCGTATTCGCACCCGGCCGACGGGATGTCGGTGCGGCCGTCGCGGCCACCCACCATCTGCTTCTGGGGCACGGGCTGCTGGCTTCCATGCTTCGGCCGATGGACAAAACGGTCAGCATTCCGTTGAACATCGGGACGGCCACGCCCGCCTCGGACGATCCGGTCGACATCGCGGCGGCCTGGCGGGCCGACGGCAACGTGGCCCGGATCTTCCTGGACCCGCTGCGCCACGGCCGCTACCCGGCCGACGTGGTGGCGGACCTCGCGGCCCGCGGCTACGAGCTGCCGGTCCAGGACGGCGACATGGAGATCATCTCGACGCCGATCGACCTGCTCGGGGTCAACTTCTACTTCGGGCAGGACTTCGCCGGGCGCGACCTCGACGGCAACACCGTCGACGCCTCGGGCCACCCGGTGGTGCGGGAGATCAAGCCGGACGTGCCGCAGACCGACCTGGGCTGGCCGGTCACCCCGGACCGGTTCACCACGCTGCTGCTGCGGCTGCACCGCGACTACGGATATCCGCTCGTGGTCACCGAGAACGGCGCGGTCTACCAGGACCACCCGGACGGCGACGGGTTCGTCGAGGACACCGAGCGGACCGCGTACCTCACGGCCCACGTCGACGCGGTCGCCGCGGCCCGCGCCCAGGGCGCCGACGTGCGCGGCTATTTCGCCTGGTCGCTCATGGACAACTTCGAGTGGGCCGAGGGCTACGCGAAACGGTTCGGCCTGGTGCATGTCGATTACGAGACCCAGACGCGTACGCCTAAACGAAGTGCGCTCTGGTTCCGTGATCGCATAGCGTCCGGAATATGACCGACTATCTCTCGATCAACCGGGCCAATTGGGACGACCGTGCGGCCGCCCATGCGAGTTCACCCGATTACCGCGTCGCCAGGTTCGCCGAGGATCCGGCGCACCTGAGCGACGTGGTGCGGTTCGACAGACAACGCCTCGGCGACCTGGCCGGGCTGCGGGGCGTGCATCTCCAGTGCCACATCGGCACCGACACCGTCTCGCTGTCCCGGCTCGGCGCCGACATGACCGGCCTCGACTTCTCCGGCGCCTCGCTGTCCGAGGCGCGCGCCGTCGCCCTCTCCGCAGGCTCGAAGATCAACTTCATTCAGAGCGATGTGTACGCCGCACGCGATGCCCTGGACGGGGAGTTCGACCTGGTCTACACCGGGATCGGGGCGCTGTGCTGGCTGCCCTCCGTCGAACGTTGGGCACAGACCGTGGCGTCGCTGCTCGCGCCGGGCGGCCGGTTGTTCATCCGCGAAGGGCACCCGGTGCTGTGGGCGCTCGACTACGACCGGACCGACCAGGTGATCGCCCTGTCCGAGCCGTACTTCGAGCAGGAGCAGCCGCAGATCTACGACGAACCGGGGACCTACGTCGCCACCGACCACGAGTTCACCCACAGCGTCACCCACGAGTGGAACCACGGCATCGGCGAGATCGTCACCGCGGTCCTCGAGGCCGGGCTCGTCCTCACCGGGCTCGAGGAGCACCAGAGCGTGCCGTGGGAAGCCCTGCCGGGACGGATGCGCCAACTCGACGACGGTGAGTGGCAGCTCACCGAGAAGCCTTCACGGTTGCCGCACACGTACACGTTGCAGGCCCGCAAGCCCGTTTAGTGATCGCCTCCAACGGGGTACCCGCTGCCCATCCCCCTTTGGAGGCTCTCATGCGCATCGGTGCTGTTCTCATCGTCATCTGGCTCGTGCTCGGCGTCATCGCCGCCTACGAGCGCGGCTACTTCTCCGACAGCGAAGACGCCAGCTGCGCGGAGGCCGGCACGGTCATCGTCACCACACTCGCCGGCCCGCTGAACTGGATGGGCGTCAACCCGAAGGTGAACTGCGACGTCCCCGAACCGAGCAAGTAGTCGCCCTCCTCACCTGAGGAAACCCCGCTCGTCGACGTGCCGGGTGGGCTCGCCGAAGAACAGCTCCGGATCGGCCGGGCCCACCGCCAGATTGAGGGTGTCCTGCCGGTACTCCCACCGGCCACCCTCGATCACCGGCCACGACATCCGGTAGTTCACCTGCCAGCGCAGCCACTGCCCCGGGCCCAGCCACACGCCCGGCGGCCGGCGATCCCGGCCCGGGGCGCCGTGCCGGGCGAGCAGCAACTCGACCCGCACACCCTTGTCCGCCCGCACCAGCCGCAGACCCGACCGGCCCGCGCCCGGCTCCCGCTCCGGCGCCACCACGTCGATCGACTCGACCGGCACGAAGTCATTACGCTCCGTTATGGACACTTCGTGCACGACACCGGACCTTCGACCCGGCAGACGGAACCCCACGGGCACCGCGCTACGCCGCGCCGCACCCGGGCCACCCCGCGATCGTTTGGTCCACTCGGTGCTCACCCACTGCGCCACGACGTCCACCGCTCCCCCTTCCCGCCACGATGTCCCCACTGCTCCGGCACCGATATCTTCGCTGCTCCGGCAACATGAGAGCACGCATTATTCACCTGCTGGACAATCGCCCATCGACGGCACGCCGAAGAGAATCCATCACTTGATCTGGAGCGCGCTCCAGGTTCTACGGTCGATACCGGCAAGCCCGCCACGAGGGGAGAACAGTGATGGAACTGCGTGACTTCGGCCGCCTGGGACAGATCAGCGCGCTGACTCTGGGTGGTGGCGGCATCGCCGGTGTGTGGGGCGGAACCGACCGCGGCGAGGCCGTCGCAACCGTCCACGCGGCACTCGACGCCGGCATCACCATGCTCGACCTGGCCCCCAGCTACGGCGCCGACTTCGAATCCGAGCGCACGGTCGCCGAGGCCCTCCGCCTACGGCCCGCCCCCGACGTCATGATCACCAGCAAGGTGCAACTGCCCGACGGCGCCTCCGCCGCCCGCATCCGCGACAGCCTCCAGGCCAGCCTCACCCGGCTGAACCGCGACCACCTGGACGTGCTCCTGCTGCACACCCAGTTCCGCCGTACCGGAACCACCCTGCACGAGACGGTCTCCCCCGAGGAATACCGCGACGAGATAGTCCCCACCTTCGAGGCGCTCCGCGACGAGGGCCTCATCCGGGGCTGGGGCATCACCGCGGTGGGCGACCCCACCCCCATCATCGAGGCGTTCCGGCACAGCCCGCGCCCCGACGCCGCCCAGATCGTCGTGAACCCCCTGAACCAGAACGGCGACCTGTGGATCCACGGCGACACGGTCCGCCCCGACAACGCCGCCCTGATCTCGGCCGCCACCGCGGCCGGCGTGCCGGTGACCGCCATCCGCGTCGTAGCGGCCGGCTCCCTGACGAGTTCCCTGGACCGCGAGGTCCCGCCCACCCATCCGGCCGCCGTCGACTTCGCCCGGGCCGAGCCCTACCGCAAGCTGGCCGCCGAACTCGGCGAGACCCCGGCCGCCCTGGCCCACCGCTACGCCCTCACGGTCCCCGGAGTCTCCACCGTGATCCTGGGCGTCAAAAACCGCACCGAACTAACCGAATGCCTCGCCGCCGAAGCCCGGGGCCCCCTACCCTCCGAAGCTCTGACAGCCCTGATCCCCCTAACCACCCCTTGACCCCTGACCACCGGTTGCCCCCTCAACCACCCCTGCCCCTCACTACCTCTCACTCCCTCAGCGCCCCTGGCCCCACCCCATCCATCCTCACGCTCACCACCACACTTCCCCCAAACACGATCTTGGACGTTTCCCCACCCCCCAGGGTGGCCCCCAAGATCGCGGCAAGCGAGACAGCGGCTCCCGCAGAACCCCACCGCCCAGACGCGATCTAGGACGCTCCCCCACCGCCAGAGGTGACCAACCCCCCAAGATCACGGCAAGCGAGACAGCGGCTCCCGCAGAACCCCACCGCCCAGACGCGATCTAGGACGCTCCCCCACCGCCAGAGGTGACCAACCCCCCAAGATCACGGCAGGCGAAACAACGACACCCACAGAGCCCCACCGCCCAGACGCGATCTAGGACGCTCCCCCACCGCCAGAGGTGACCAACCCCCCAAGATCA
>NZ_JAHXZI010000021.1:0-186334 GCF_019429605.1 Actinoplanes hulinensis
GCTTCGACCTGAGCCGGTAGAAGCCGCCGCCGGAGTCGACGAACTGCCACTGCTGCTGCGCCTGATCGTTACGCGTCCACTGGGTGATCCGGCCGCCGTCGGCGGTGGACAGGTTGTAGACGTCCAGCGCCTTGCCACTGGTGCGGTTGACCAGCACGTAGGAAGCGCCGGTGTCGATCGTCGCGGCGGACGCGGCGGACGTGGTCACCGCGACGGCGCCGCCGGCGGCGAGCAGGACCATCGCGGCCAGAGCGCCACGCCACCTTCCGTGGCGAGCTCGGGTGGATGTCATGAGCGGTTCTCCAAAAACCTCGGGGATGTACGGGGGAAAGCTCAGCGGACGCGGACGAGTCGCCACTGCCGGTTAGCGCGGGAACGTGCGGGGTCACGCCTCAAAGGGGTGGCGAGGCCGAATCCACGACCGCATAGAAAGCAATCTCCGAGAACGCTACCAAAGTGTCAACCGACATTGCCAGAGCCAATCATGACTAGCAACTTGCCATCAATGATCGCATGAATTACCAGTTCAAAGGCAGTTTCAATCACTGCGACCAGCGAGAGCGGGTCCATATAACAGATTTTCAAAAACCGGCTCTTCTCATCGTGCTGATATCGCTAACACGGTTCGGCGCGGTCATATCCGCATGACGCCGACCATCGGCGAACCGCTCACATAACAGATTTCGGCGAACTATCGGTCTCGCTGATCATGAAAGCCCGGCCGCGCGCCCGTGGAGTCAGCGGCGGAGGGCGTCGGCGGGTTCGATCCGGGTGGCCCGCCACGCCGGGTAGAGACCGGCCACGAGACCGGTGAGCGCGCCGGCCAGTGGGGCGGGCAGGACCGTGGCGGGCTGGAGGATCGGGGTCCATTCCCGGAAGAAGGCGACGGCCACCACGGCGGCGACGCCCACACTGGTGCCGATGAGGCCGCCGATCAGGCCGAGGGTGCCGGATTCGGCGAGGAAGTGGGCGGCCACGTGGCGCCGGCGGGCGCCGAGGGCGCGCCGCAGGCCGATCTCGCCGACCCGTTCCAGGACCGCCACCAGGGTGGTGTTGGCGATGCCGACCGCGCCGATGAGCAGGCAGACGGCGGCGAGGGCGAGGAACAGCGTGCCGAGGTCGGTGTCCACGCCCTCCCGCAACTGGCGGGGGTCGGGCGGCGTGACCGTCCTGAACCGGCCCGGCTCCTCCGGCCGCAGGGCCAGCGGCGCCTCGTCACCGACCTGCCGGGCGGCGCCGATCTCGGTGTCGATGATCGCCCGCGCCCCGGTGCCCGCGCCCCAGACGGCCTCCGCCGTGCCGGCCGGGACCACGGCCCCGAGCAGGGTGCCGGCCTCACGGTCGACGTCGTCGATGATGCCGATGACGGCGAACGGGGTGCCGCCGATGAAGACCGCCGGCTGTTCGTCGATCCAGGTGACGCCCAGCCGGCCGGCCGCGCCGGAGCCCAGCACCACGACCCGCTGGTGTTCGGCGTCGTGCCAGGGGTCGAAGATCCGGCCGGCGGCGAGGCGCGCGTGGATGGCGCGCAGGTATCCGGGTGAGGCGGCGAGCACCTTCACGTCCTCGCCGGGTTCCTGGGCGGTCGGCCGGCGGGCGGCGAGCGGGCCGGCATCCGTCACCTCCCACACCACACCGGCGCTGTGCACCCCGTTCAGCGCGGTCAGCCGTCGTTCCGCGTCGTCCGGGAACGCCGGTCCGGCGCCGGAGCGGCCGGCGGTGTCCTGAACGATCACCTCGGTGGCGACCAGCGCGGTGAAGCGGTTGCTGATCTGCCCCTCGACGGTGGTGGTCAGGCCGAGGACGGTGACGAACGCCGCGACGCCGAGCAGGGTGCCGAGCACGGTCAGGGCGGCCCGCCCCGGCCGGGCCAGCATGCCGGCGACGGCCTCGTCGACCACGTCCAGCGGGCTCAGCCGGGTGGCCGGCACCATCCGGTTCGCCCGGTTCACCGCAGGACCCCATCCTTGATCAGGACCGAGCGGTACGCCCGCGCGGCGACCTGCTGGTCGTGCGTGACCATGAGGACCGTCAGGCCGGCGACGTTCAGTTCGGCGATGAGCGCGAGCACGGCCGCCGCGTTGGCGCTGTCCAGGTTGCCGGTCGGCTCGTCGCAGAGCAGCAGGGACGGGCGGTTCACCAGGGCCCGCGCGATCGCCACCCGCTGCGCCTCGCCGCCGGACAGGTGACCGGCCCGGGCGTACGCCCGCTGGGTGAGACCGACCCGGTCGAGGGTCTCGAGGGCGAGGCCGGTCCGCGCCCGCCGGCTCACCGCCGTGTAGATCATGGCCAGCTTGACGTTCTCCAGCACCGACCGGTGCCGCAGCAGGTGGAACGACTGGAACACGAAGCCGATACGCCGTCCGCGCAGCGCGGTCCGGTCGGCGTCGGCGAGGGCGGCGGTGTCGATGCCGTCGAGGCGGTACACGCCGCCGTCCGGACGGTCGAGCAGGCCCACCAGGTTGAGGAAGGTGGACTTGCCGGAGCCGGACGGGCCGGTCACGGACACGTACTCCCCCGCGGCGACGGTCAGGTCGGCCTCCCGCAGCGCCGGCACCGGGGGTGGGCCGGGATAGGAGCGGGTCACCCGGGCGAACTCGACGACCGGCGGCGTGGTCACCCCGTACCGTCCGGGATGCCGCCGACCGCGACCCGGTCGCCTTCGGTGAGTCCGTCGCCGCTGACCTCGACGAATCCGCCGGCGGACGCGCCGGTCCGGACGGTGACCGGCCGGCGCCGGTCGCCCTCCGGCACCCGGAGCACCTGGGTCGAGCCGTCCGCGGCCGAGAAGATCGCCGAGACCGGTACGACGAGGACGGCCTGCCCGGTGGTGGCGGCGGTGACGGTGAGGCGGACGTCCTCGCCGGCGAAGTTCGACGGCAGCGCCTTCGTGGCGCCCACCGTGATCGGGTGGCCGGCCTCGGCTCCGGCGCCCGGCTTCAGTTCGCCGATCGACGCGACCTCGCCGGTGACGGTGCGCCCGGTGGTCTCGTTGAGGATCTGCACCGGCATGCCGGTCTCCACCAGTTCCCGGTCGGCGGGCGCGAGGCTGCCGCGGACCACCATGTCGCCCACCGAGAGGGTGAGGATCGCGTCGCGGACCTCGGCGCCAAGCCCGGCCCTGACCGCGGACACCCGGGCGGGCAGCGACCTGACGTAGTAGACCTCGCTCATCGGCAGGTAGGCGGCGCGACTCGCGGCCGTCGTGGGTGACGCGCTCGGCGCCGCCGTGGTCGTGTCCGGCTGTTCCGCCTCCTCGACCGGCGGGTCGTAGTCGCGGGCCTGGTACATCCTGCGGATCGCGCGTTCGGTGGAGGCGCCGAAGACCCCGTCCCGGTCGGTGACGCGGTAACCCAGCCCGCTCAGCGCCGCCTGCAACTGGTCGACGTCCGAGCCCTTCATCCCCCGGTGGATGTCCCGGTACGGCGGCACCACACCCTTGAGCGCGATGACCGGCCGCCCGGAGATCTCCGCCAGCACCGTGCCCGCCTCGACCCGGGCGCCCGCCTTGACCGTGCGCCGCGAGATGACGGCCCGCCCCGCACCGGGCACCGGCCGGACGTCGAGCGCCCGGTCCGGTTCGACGGTGCCCCGCAGCACCACCGCCTGCTGGAGCACCCGCCGCTCCACGGTCGCCGTGATCAGGCTCGGCGCGGGCGGGGCGGCCTCGGCGGCGGCCTGCTGCGGCGACTTGATCAGGGTGGAGGCGCCCAGACCGGCGATCGCCATCACCACCGCCCCGGTGACCACACCGATCAGGAACCGGCGCCGCCCGCGCAAGGGTTCGGCGGGAGCCGGGCTACCGTCCACTCAGCACCGTCGCCGCGTTCTTCAGCGCTTCCTGGGTGTGCTGGTGTGCGGTCTCCAGCCGCTCCGCGTTGACCTCCACGATCTGCTGCTGGTAGGCGCTCAGGATTGAGGTCATCTGGTCGAGGTAGCCGACCTTCCGCTTGCAGCGCACGTCCGCGACAGCGGTGTTGATCTCCGTCTTCGAGGCGGCGGCCTTGTCGTCCTTCCACCAGCGCGCGTCGTTGTTCGCGTCGTCCGGCTTGGCGTAGCGGTAGCCGGACTCCTTCATGCAGGCGCTCCAGCCGGCGGCCACCTTGAGCGCGCGAGCGTCGGCGAAGGTGCGCGCGGCCGCCTCGTTCGTCAGGTCCTCGAGCCAGGCGTCCTCGTCGAGGTTCCAGGCGATCCTGCGGTGGCCCTCACCGAGACAACCCCCTTCCGGTACGCCGTCCGGCGCCTTCTCCCCCGGTGCGGCGCCCAACAGGATCACGGCCTGGTCGTCGGTGAGCGTCGTACGGTCGCGGTCGGTCTGCGTGTGGTCGCCGGCGCGCTGCGGATCGTCGTGGTACCCGGCCCGCTTCGCCACCGCCTCGTCGATCAGGCCCAGCCGGTTCGTCCGGTCCCGCAGCGCGTTGAGCTCGACGCGCTCACCGAACTTCCAGGTGACGCCGAACCGTTTCATGCAGTCCGCGGCCACCGCCTTGGAGGCGTAGTCGAGGTCGATCAACTGGTCGATCGTGGTGGTGTACCGGTCCAGTGGCAGCTTCACGTCGTTCAGATTCGACACCGAGGGCGTGGCGGTCACCGGGGGAGGCGGGAGCGAGGCGGCGGACGCCGGCGACCCGCCCGGGTTGTCCTGATCACCGGAACATCCGGCGGACCCAAGAAGGCCGGCCGCCACCACGGCCGCGGCGAGAACACGTTTCATCGGTACGCTCCACTCGTCATCTTCCCGTTCTTCCCGCCTCGATCGCCGGCGGGACGGCACGTGGGCCGCCCGCCGGCTTCGGTCACCGTTGCGACCCTGCGGTCAGCACGACCACGTGTGCGTGGACATGACCCTGTCGTAGGTGGTGTCGATCAGGGTCCGCCCCACACCGCCGGGGACGATCTTGATGACCTTGGTGCTGTTGGAGATGCTGCCGTAGTTGTTTCCCCACGCCGCGGTGCACGAGCTGCCCCTGGACGTGAGCCCGCGGCTGTTGTTGTCGACCAGAGCGCCGGTTCTCGGGTAGTAGTTGTTGCTGAGATTGGTGTCGGTGCCCTCGTAGTCCCAGCCGGCGATCTCCCAGATGTCGCCCTGCCAGATGCAGGACTCGGAGGGCTCACAGGTGCCGTTGAAGTTGGTGTTCGCGGATGCCGGCATCGACGTCGCGAACAGGACGGCGCTGGACGCCAAGCCGGTGACGGCTACCGCGCGCACCCAGCGCGCGGTCGAACTGGCCTGAGACAAGCTGTCTCCCTTCCCCGTGCGGAGCGGAGTCGCTCCGCCTTCTCATGAGCCTCGGACCGCCCCGTAGGTTCCGAGGCAAGCCGGGCATAAGTAACGTCAGGCGACGCTGCGCGGGCGCTGAGTGATCAGCTTCAGGAGCTGTTCGGTCGACCGGCCGCCCCGGAGCAGCTCCCGCTGGAGGCGTTCGAGGCCCGGCGCGTGCAGGCCGGTCTCCTTCACCAGGTGGTGGCGGGCCTGCCGGAAGGTGATGGAGGTGGCCTCCACCAGCCGCCCGCTGAGCGCCTCGGCGACCATGAGCTGCAACCAGAACCGTTCGCGGTTCGGATGGAGCTCGGCCAGCCGCCGGGCCCGGGGCAGGGCGAACTCGATCTGCCCCGACTCCAGGCTGGCCAGCACCAGCGTCTCCTCCGCCTGGAAGCGCAGCTCCTCCAGATAGGCGGCCTCGGCGCGCAGCGAATGCACGTCCACCACGTCCGGCATGGCGTCGGCGCCGCGCCACAGATCGAGCGCCGCGCGGGCGGTCCGGGCCGCGCCGGCGGAATCCCGTGGCCACCGGCGCCGCGCCTCGTCCAGCAGCTCGCGGAACCGGTAGGCGTCGACGGCACACCGGTCCGGTGCGATCCGGTATCCCGCCGCGCTCGTCGGCAGGGTCCGCTCGGTCTCGTGCCGCAGAGCGCCGCGCAGCACCCGGATGTGCGAGCGCACCATCTGCGGCGCGTGGGACGGCCGGCTGTCGCCCCAGATCGATCGGACCAGCTGACCGGTGGACACCGGCCGCCCGGCAGCCACGACCAGGAGCGCGAGCACCTTGCGGCACTGCAACTGGAGGTCGGCCTTCACCCCGTCCGGCCGCAGGATCTCTACCGGTCCGAGAATTCCCACGTCAGGCCACTCTTGATCTCCGCTCACCGTCCAGACCCCCGTCTCGATGGGCACATCGATCACGGAGAATACACAGAGGACGGACGCCGTGGTGACCCGTCGGTAACAGAGCATCACGCGAGCTGGGCCGGCATCGAGAACCTCGAGGTTCTCGATGCCCGGCCCAGCTCCGCGCGGGCGGGGTGTGACGGTCACCAGACGCGTACGCGGCCGCTTCCCTCGGTGAGGCCGGCGAGCGGGCCCGCCGCGTACGTCCGGCCCGGCTCCTTGCGGAGGCCGGTCAGGTCGGTGTCGATGACGACGGGGCTGCCGTCGCGCTCCTCGAACTCGGCGTCGGCGAACCGGACCCGCTCCAGGTCTCGGCCGCCGATCGGGGCCAGGCCCGCGCCGTCGAAGCCGTCCGGCAGGTCGGTCACGAGGTAGACCTCGTCGCCCTCGGTGACGACGGTGGCGGACGCGCCGCCCAGGGTCACCGGGTCGCGTTCCCCGGCGAACGGGCGGGCGCCGGCGGCGTAGACGTTGCGCCGGGCGTACACGGCCTGTTTGACGTTGAGGAAGCGCTGGTGGTCGCCCTGTGGCTGCTCGTCGATGCGCTGGAGGTACTCCTCGAACGACGCCGGGTAGACGTCGTAGCCCGCGGTGCCCGCGAAGGCCGGGGACATGCCCTCGGGCATGGCGCCGTACGCCGTGTCGCGGTCGCCGCCGACGAACAGGTTGCCGATCCACCGGTCGTCGCCGCCGACGATGAACGCGTAGCCGGCCACCTGTGTGCTGTGCGGCCGGTGGTACGGCGTGGCCCGGTCCATCACCGGTTCGGCCCACACCGTGCCGCAGAGCAGGTTGTTGACGAACGCCCCGCCCTGGCTCCACAGCTCCAGCGACGCGGGCGACGCGAGGATGTTGTGGTCGACCAGGTGCGGCCCGTGGCTGACCTCGATGAACAGGTCCCGGTTGTTGTCGTGGTAGACGTTGCGCGAGACGCGGGTGCCCTGGGTCTGCCAGTCCAGCCAGGTGCCGAGCGAGCAGTCGTGGATCCGGTTGTGCCGGATCTCCACGTCGATGGCGGCATGCAGTTTGATGCCGCCGATCTCGTACCCGTAGAACTCGCGTTTGATCGCGATGTGGTGGATGTGGTTGTCCTCGATGGTGGAGAACACGCAGCCCAGGTGACCGACGATCCCGTTCTGCCCGCAGTCGTAGATGTGGTTGCGGCGGATCACGTGCGAGCCGATGTGCTCCCGGTCCCAGCCGATCTGCCGGGCCGAGAACACCGCCTCCAGCTGGTACTGGTAGCCGGGCTTGTCGCCGCGCTCGGTGGCCCAGTTGTGGCCGGTGGAGGCCTCCTTGCCGATCGAGATCGCCGAGCACTTCGCGTCGTGGATGACGTTGTCCTCGATGATCCAGCCCTTGGCCCAGTTCGGGCCGATGAGCCCCGGCTGGTCGGCGGTCGGCGGCGTCCACGGGGTGGCCGCCTGCGCCAGCTCGAAGCCGCGCACGGTGATGTAGTCCAGGTGCGGCACGAGCGGGTAGAACACCGACCGGCGTACGTTGATCTCGGCGAGTTCGGTGTTCGGGTCGGCGCCCTGGAAGTTCGCCCAGATCGTGGTGGCCTCGGCGCCGACCTCCGCGTGCCAGACCAGCAGGGTCTGCTCCGGGTTGCGGACCCGGTCGGTGACGCCGGTCCAGTTGTCGATCATCTCGAAGCGCTTCTCCGGGTTGGACACCTCGGCGCGGGAGCCCGCCTCGTAGAAGCCGAGGCCGTTGAGGTAGACGTCGCCCAGGTGCTTGCGGGGCTCCTTGCCGTCGTGCACGACCCAGTCGCCGGCGAGCTCCTCGGCGTACGGATTGAAGTCGCCGAAGAGGGTGTTCGGCACGCTCGCCCGCCACACCGTCCCGCCGTCGTTCTCCCAGCCGGTGATCCGCTCGGAGCCCTTGATGACGACGTGCTCGCCGTCGGCGGCCTGGTAGGTGATGCGGCGGTTGTCGCTGAGGCCGCCCCGCCGGGGTGTGACCCACTCGCGGTACTCACCGGCGTGCACGATCACGGTGTCGCCGGGCCGGGCCAGGTCGGCGGCCCGGTTGATGGTCCGGAACGGCCGCCCCTCGGAGCCGTCGCCGTCGTCGGATCCGGTGGTCGCCACGTGCAGCGATGTCATGTCGGTTGCCTTTCTGTCGTCACGTTGGGGCGGCTCATCCCTTGACCGCGCCGGTGAGGCCGCCGACGATGCGGCGTTCGAACAGGCTGAAGAAGATCAGCGCCGGAATCATCGACAATGAGGTGAACGCGAGAACCTTGGCCGTGTCGACCGAATATTCCGACGCGAACGCCTGCACGCCCAGAGGCAGGGTGAAGGTCTCCTGATCGTTCAGGATGAACAGCGGCAGCAGGTAGCTGTTCCAGCTGTTCACGAACGCGAGGATGCCGGTGGTGATCAGGCCGGGCACCGAGAGCGGGAGCACCATTCGCCAGAAGAAGCCGAGCCGGCTGCACTGGTCGATGGCAGCGGCCTCCTCGATCTCCCGGGGGATGGCCCGCAGGAACGGGACCAGGATGATGATGGTGGTGGGCAGCCCGAAGGCGATCTGGGGAAGCATCACGCCGGGCAGCGTGTTCACCAGGCCCAGGTTCTTGATCAGGATGTAGAGCGGCGTGATGGCGACCGTCGCGGGGAACATGAGACCGGCGGCGAACAGGGCGTACATCGCTCCCCGGCCGCGGAACCGGTAGCGGGCAAGCACGTAGCTCGCCATCACCCCCAGCCCGACGACGCCGATGGTGGTGATGACCGCCGCGATCGTCGAGTTGCCGACCTGGCGCCAGAAGGTCTCGCCGGCCAGCACGTCGGTGTAGTTGCTGAACACCCACGGGTCGGGCAGGCCCGCCGGGTCGGTGGTGATCTGCGAGTTGGTCCGGAAGCCGCCGATGATGATGTAGAGGACGGGTCCGAGCATGAGCCCGATGAGCATCAGGACACCGACATGGACGGCCGGATTACCCTGCCGTGATCTGGCCATTGCTACCGCCCTCCGGTGAGCGCGCCCTCGGTGTCCCGGCGCAGAACGAAACGCTGGTAGACGAGGGCGATGAGCATCGAGATGAGGAAGAGGACCACGGCCACGGCGTTGCCGTACCCGTAGTTGCCGGCGTTGCGGCCCTCGGTGACCATGTACGTCGCCATCGTCGAGGTGCCGGCGGTCGACGCGACGTACTGGCCCCAGATGATGTAGACGAGGTCGAACAACTGCAGCGCGCCGATGATCGACAGGAATGCCCAGATCCGGATGGTCGGGCCGAGCAGCGGCAGGGTGACCCGCCACTGGGTCTGCCAGTAGGTGGCGCCGTCGACCGCGGCCGCCTCGGACAACTCCTCCGGGATGTTCTGCATGCCGGCCAGGAAGAGGATCACCGCGAACCCGATGTACTTCCAGGTGAGGATCAGCATCAGGGTCCAGAGGGCGAGGTCCGGGTTCGCGAGCCAGTCCTCGGCCAGCCAGCCGAGGCCGATCGACCGCAGGACGTCGTTGACGGCGCCGTTGGTCTGGAGCATGAGACTCCAGGCGGTCCCGACGATGACCTCGGAGATCACGTACGGGACGAAGATGAGGACCCGGATGATCGACTGGCCGCGCATCCGGTGGTTGAGCAGCAGGGCGAGGCCGAGGGCGATCGGGCCCTGGATCAGCAGCGACAGCACGACGATCTGGCCGTTGTGCAACAGCGCCTCGTGGAACGCGGTGTCCGCCAGGATGGTCTTGTAGTTGTCGAGGCCGACGAAGTCGGTCGGCGGCCCGAAGCCCTTCCACCGGTAGAAGCCGTAGTAGGCGGCCATCAGCACCGGGAAGATGACGAAGCCGGCGAACATGAGGATCGCGGGGCCGGAGAGCGCCGCGATCTCGAGTCGCTGAGCCCAGCCGATGCCGCGCCGGCGGGGCCGCGCCGGGGGCGCCGGCTTTACGCCGCCCCCGTCGCGGACCCGGTCGGCGACGGTGAAACTGCCGGCCACTATCAGCCCTTCTTGGCCGCGTCGTTGACGGCCTGGATGATCCCGGCGACGTCTCCCTTGCCGGCGAGCAGGTTGACCACGCCGACGTTCAGGGCGTTGCCCACGTTCTGGCCGTAGATGGTGTCGAGCCACTGCGAGACGAACGGTGCCTTGTTGTAGGCGTCGAGAACGGCCTTGAGGTAGTCCTCGGTGACCGCGCCCTGGGCCTCCTTGCTGACCGGCAGCGCGTTGAAGGCCTTGTAGTAGCCCTCCTGCACGTCCTTGGTGAGGATGTAGTTGAGGAAGTCGGAGCACTCCTTGGGCGCGTCGGCCGAGCAGGAGTAGCCGTCGGTGCCGCCCATGATCGCCGCCGGGTCGCCCTGACCGCCGGGGACCGCCGGGAACGGGAAGAAGCCCAGGTCGGGCAGCGGCTTGGTGTCCTTGGTGAGCGAGGCGATGACGCCCGGGTCCCACGCGCCCATCAGTTCCATGCTCGCCTTGTAGTTGGCGACCAGGCCGGCCGAGCTGCCCGCGCCCTGCTGGGCGGAGGTGGTCAGGAAGCCCTCGTTGAACGGTTTGGTGTCGGCGAACGCCTTGAGGTTCTCGCCGGCCGTGGTCCAGCAGGGATCGCCGAAGTTCTTGTCCTTGGCGGCGGCGTCGAGCGCGGCCGGGGCGCAGGCCCGCAGCGCGAAGAAGTAGTACCAGTGGGCGGCCGGCCAGGCGTCCTTGGCGCCGAGAGCGACCGGCGTGCCGTTGGCTTTGAGTTTGGTGACGGCCTGGTTGAGTTCGTCCAGCGTGGTCGGGGGCGTCGTGACGCCCGCCTTCGTGAAGAGGTCCTTGCTGTACCAGAGACCCCCGGGAAGGATCGACACCGGTACGGCGTACGCCTTGCCGTCGACCTGTCCGGTCTTGAGGGCGGCCTCGCCGACGGCCTGCTTGGTCTCGGCGGTGATGTCGGCGGTGATGTCCTTGAGCTGGCCCGCCTCGACCATGGCGGCCATCTTGCCGCCGCCGCGCTGGAGGAAGATGTCGGGCGCGGAGCCGGAGTTCAGGGCGGTCTGGAGCTTGCCGTCCAGATCCTCGTTCTGCACCTGCTGAATCTTGATCTTGACATTCGGGTGGGCGGTCTGGAAGTCGGCCACCGTCTTGTCCCAGAAGTCCTTGCCGGGGCCGGTCGAGGCGTTGTGCCAGAAGTCCATCGTGACGTTGCCGCCCGAGTCCGTGCCGCCGTCGTCGCCGGTGCAGGCGGTCAGCCCCATGGCGGTCAGTGCTACCGCGGCAGCCACCGCAAGGGTCCTCTTGTATGTCATGAAAGCCTCATCTCTCGCGCCCGAAAGTTTCGGAGTAATTCCGGAAGATGCCGCCAAAGTTAAGAAGAGAGCAGGGCCCTGTCAAGGCGTTGGGCGTGACCCGATGTCACACGTGCGTAACGGCAATCGACTGATTACCGCCTCGAATATGGCGCACGAGAGAACGAGAGCAGCCGGAGACCGACGGAACTTTCGCTGGACTTTCGAAGGAATCGGCTTAAGCTGAGTGCCACTCTCGCGGAGGGCAGCGCATGACCATCGAAGCCGTCATCAACGTGGACCTCGACGGCCCGAAGATCAACCGGCATGTGTACGGGCACTTCGCCGAACATCTGGGCCGCTGTGTATACGGCGGGTTCTACGTCGGTGAGGACTCCGCCGTTCCGAACGCGGGCGGCATCCGGCTCGACGTCGTCGAGGCGCTACGGGAGCTGGGCATCCCGAATCTGCGCTGGCCGGGCGGCTGTTTCGCCGACGAGTACCACTGGCAGGACGGCATCGGGCCCCGCGCCGAGCGCCCCACGATGGTCAACACGCACTGGGGCGGCGTCGAGGAGAACAACCACTTCGGCACCCACGAGTTCATGGCCCTGTGCGAAATGCTCGGCGCGGAGCCGTACATCAGCGGCAACGTCGGCTCCGGGACCGTCCGGGAGATGAGCGAGTGGGTCGAGTACCTGACCCGTGACGGTGACTCCCCGATGGCGCGACTGCGGCGGGCCAACGGCCGTGACGAGCCGTGGCGGGTCCGGTTCTGGGGCCTGGGCAACGAGACCTGGGGCTGCGGCGGCAACATGAGCGCCGAACAGTACGCGTACGAGGCCCGCCGCTACGGCACCTACTGCCGCGACCACGGGGACAACCGGCTCTACAAGATCGCCGCGGGCGCCAACGCCGACGACTACGCCTGGACCGAGACGCTGATGAGGCAGATCGGGCACCTCGGCTGCAAGCGGGTCACGACCACCGCCTTCCACGCGCTCTCCGTGCACTACTACACGATCACCGGGCCCACCTGGGACGAGAAGGGCTCGGCCACGGTCTTCGACACCGGCGAGTACTACCGGACGATGGTGTCGGCGGCCCGCGTCGAGGAACTGCTCGCCGGCCACGCCGCGGTGATGGACTGCTACGACCCGAACAGGACCGTGGGCCTGGTCCTGGACGAGTGGGGCACATGGTTCGACGTCGAGCCCGGCACCAACCCCGGTTTCCTCCACCAGCAGAACACCCTGCGCGACGCGCTGGTGGCGAGCGTCCACTTCGACGTCTTTCACCGGTACGCCGACCGGCTCGTGATGGCGAACATCGCGCAGACGGTCAACGTGCTCCAGGCGATGATCCTCACCGACCCGGACTCGCACGCCATGGTCCTCACCCCCACCTACCACGTCTTCCGGATGAACCGCGGCCACCAGGACGCGACGTCGCTGCGGGTCGACTTCCGCGGCCCGCTGCCGTCCCGGCCGGTCGGCGACGCGACGCTGACCACCGTCTCGGCGTCCGCCAGCCGCAAGGACGGGCGGCTGCTGGTCTCGTTGTCGAACCTGGACGCGGACTCGCCCGCCGACGTGGAGATCGACCTGCGCGGCGGCACGGTCCACGACCTGGGCGCCCTGATCCTGACGTCGGCGGCGCCGCGGGACCACAACACCCCGCGGTCGCCGTCGACGGTGGCGCCACGGCCGTACGACGGGGCGTCCGTGACCGGCGGCCGACTGCGAGTGCACCTGCCGCCGCACTCGTTCGTCACCGTGAGCGGCGCCCTGTGAGCGCCTGTCCATGAAGACGGGCGCCCGCCTCGCGGTGGGCGCCCGTTCAACACTGTCTACTTACGAGTGATGTCGCTCTGGGTGACCTTGCAGTTGCTGTCGTTCCAGCCCTCGCCGAGGTACTTCGGCTCGCTGCCCTTGGCCACACCCTGGTACTTGCCGCACACCGTGGCGCTGGAGGCGTTGGTCAGGGTGACGCGGGTGATGGTGGCGGTGTCGCCCCAGTTGCTGTTGATGCCGGCGACCATGTCGATGTCGTTCAGCAGCACGTTGTCAATCTTGACGTGACGCTGGTACGAGTTCGTGCAGTTGCCACAGCCGCGGTACAGCTTGCCGGAGCCGCTCAGGTAGAAGCCGGAGATGCTGACCGTGCCGTTGCCGTTGTGCTGGAACGTCTTGTCGCTGCCGTTGCGAGCGCCGCCACCGATGACGTAGCTGGTGCCGCCGCCGGTGCCCTTGAAGGTCGCGGCGTCCTCGCCGATGTCGTTCCACCACACGTTGCGGATGGTGCAGGTGCCCTCGCAGTGCACGCCGTCACCGGCGGGCGAGCCGAGGATGACGTTCTGGAGGGTGCCACCGTTGGCGATCTTGAACATCGGGTCCTGGGACTCGTTCTGCGACCCGTCCCCGATGCAGCAGTAGGTCTTCATGCCACCGTCGAAGGTGCCGGAGACACTGACCGTGCCGGAGATCGACACCGTGCCGGCCGAGGACGGCCACGCACCGGTCGGGGTTCCCGGGTTGCTGGTCGGGCTCGTGGTGGGACTGGTGGTCGGGCCCGCGGTCGGGCTGCTGGTCGGGTTCGAGCCGCCGCTGGCGTACGTCTCGAACTCGGAGATCCGCGGCGCGGCCGAGGCGCTGGTGATCTCGAAGGTCAGCTTCTTCAGCGACGTCGAGGAGAAGTTGATGGTGCTCGGGCTGCCGCTGCCGCTGGCCAGGGAGGCGCCGGTGTCGGCGTTGAGCACGCGCCAGGCGCTGATCGAACCGCCGCCGGAGGCCTGCCGGATGACGGCCGAGGACACCGTCGTGGCGCTGCTCCACTTGACCGAGACGTAGCCGGTCGCGCTGGCCGGCGACCAGTAGGTGCCGGTGTTGCCGTCCCGGACGTTGCCGTAGCTGGTGCCGCTGGCCTTGCTGGAGCCGTCCGCACCCGCGCCGAGGCTGAGGTTGTCGGCGGCGAACGCCTGGACCGACGGCAGCGCCAGCGCGATCGCGGCACTCGCGGCCGCGGTCGCTCCGACGGCTATCCACCGTACGACGACTGGACGTTTCATCAGTTGCCCACCTTCATCTGGGGATTTGGTCGCGCCTTCAAGCGGGGGGAAAGCGCTTTCCTGGGCACGATAGAGGCTGATCGATGCAAAGACAAGCGACGGCGGTGAGGGCCTCTCCGGCCCTCACCGCCGTCGCTGATCAGTTTCAGACTTGTCAGGTCGTGGCGCAGGCCGTGCCGTTGAGGGTGAACGTGGTCGGCACCGGGTTCGAGCCGGTATGGGTGGCGTTGAAGCCGAAGCTGACGGTGCCGCCCGCGGGCAGGTTCCCGTTCCAGGAGGCGTTCGTGGCGGTCACCTGCGTACCGGACTGGGTGACCGTCGCGGACCAGGCCTGCGAGACCTTCTGGCCGGCGGTGTACGGGAAGGCCAGCGTCCACCCGTTGACCGCGGTGGACCCGTTGGTGATCGTCACGGTCGCGGTGAAACCGCTGCTCCAGTCGTTGGTGGAGTAGGCGACCCGGCATCCGGCGGGCGGAACCGACGGGGACGGGGAGACGGACGGGGACGCGGACGGGGAGACCGAGGCCGACGGCGAGACGGAGACCGAAACCGACGGCGAGGGCGACGGGTTCGTGCCGTCCGGCACCGTGCCCCACACCAGCGCCGACCCGTCGAACAGCGGCACACCGGTGTTCGGCCCCGCCACGGCCTGGTACGACGGGTCGTCGGCCGGGTCCCACACCCCACCCTCGGCGACACCGATCTTGAGCTGCACCTCCATCCGGTGCGCGGACTGCCCGGCCGGCGCGATGGTGTAGCCGGTGCAGTCCACCTCGACGTACCAGACGTCACCGGAGTGCTGCTTCGCCGTGGTCGGTCCCGGACATCCCTGGGTGTAGGGCGAGCTGACCTGCAACGCCGAGGCGTCGTCGCGGGTGAAGTAGTAGCGGAACTTCCCGGCGGTCAGTGCCCGGGCCGGGAACGCCGACCTGTTGTAGACGATCACCTTCACGCCGGTGGACCGGGTCTCGTTCTGCATGACCGTCGTCTCGACCGACAGCTCCGGGATGTCCGGCTTCTCAGCGACGGGGAAACCGGTCAGCGCCGCCCCGCCGTACTCGCCGTACAGCCGGGCCACGGCCGAGGTGAACCCGGCGTTGTAGTCGGTCGCCACCTCGTTCATCACGTAGTCGCCACGATTGTCGGTGTAGGCGTCATCCGGTGAGGACGGTCCGCCGACCAGCGCCCCGTACAGGACATGTCTGGTCTCGACCGGCACCTGCTGGCTGTCCCACCACGAGCCGTGCGCCGTACGGTGATGGGGGTTCTTCGGCGAATCGGCGCCGAACCCGATCACGTAGCTGGCGTTGCGCGGGTTGTCGCCGAGGGCGTAGTTGATCTGCCGCACCGCGAAGTCGTGGTAGCGCTGTTTGCGGGTGGCGTCGCTGAGGTGGTCGCTGTGCACGAGCGCGACGAACGCGGTGTTCGCGGCGTAGCGCAGCGCGCCCCACGAGTCGACGACCACCATGCCGCCCGGTGACGTCCGGACCTTCTCACCGTTGACGCCGACGGTGAACCAGTCGAGCCAGCGGTTCGCGTCGTCGAGATACTTCTGCTTGCCGGTCAGCTGGGCGAGCAGCACGTAGTTGCCGTACTGCTTGTTGTCCCACGAAATGGTCCATTTATACATCTTGGTGCTGGTTTGATTCTCGTTGCCCTGCGCGTCGTAGCCCGCCTCGGCCTTGGCCAGGTAGGTCGCGTCGCCGGTGGCCCGGTGCAGCCAGATCGCGCCCCACACCAGCTCGTCGGCGTAGCCGCTCCAGGACCGGTAGAACGACGTCGCGTCGGTGATGCACTCGTGGTAGCTCTTCCGCACCCGGTCGGCGAAGGAGTAGAGCTGCTTGGCGTGCGTGAGCAGGGTGTCCGCATAGGCCGGGTCGGTCGGGCGGAAGACCATCGAGCTCGCTGCCATCGCGGCCGCCGTCTCCGCCGCCAGCTCACTGCCACCACAGGTCGCATCGATCCGGTACGCCGGGCGCGCCATCGGGAGCACCTCGGCCGGCCCCCACCACTTGTGGTCGTCGTCGCCCTTGCCCACCTGCCCGTACAGGACGTCGGCCGAGGGGTGCGCCTTGATGAAGTAGTCGTTGGGCACGCGCAGGTTGTTGAGCAGGTGGGTGAGCTGCCCGGAGCCGGCGTAGGCGTCCCGGTTCTCCACGGCGCCCCAGGCCAGCATGGTGGTGGTGAAGGCCATCGGCAGACCGAACTTCACGTGGTCGCCGGCGTCGTACCAGCCGCCGGTCAGGTCGAGCCCGGCGGCGGCGCCGTCGGTCATCGCCGAGTCGCCGCGCCAGGACACCCGGTTCCAGGCCGGCTTCTTCCCGGACACCTGGGCCTCGTAGAACAGCAGCGATTTCTGGAGCACTTCGCCGTACCGATAGGGCGCGGCGGCCGCATCGGACGGGACGGCGGTCCAGAGCAGGCCGGCGCTGAGCACGGCGGCCGTCAGAACGGTGGCAAGTTTTCTTATCATGGCGGGCCCCACCTCGCGAGACAGTGACCGACATCGTTTCATGGGAGCGCTCCCAATTTCAAGATTGTGTCCACGGTGTTAGCATCCGACTACTGCCGCATAGATGTTCGTGGAAGTCGCGATCCCCACGTCGAAGCGCTTCGACGACGCCGTGCGGTTCCCCCTACACCAGATGGGAAGCACATGAGAAGACGCAAGATCGCGCTCTCCGTGACCGCCGCGGCGCTGCTCACCAGCGCGGCGGCCGTCGCCACCGCCCTCCCCGCGTCCGCCGCCGCCGGCTGCCGGGTCGCCTACACGGTGAGCAGCTCGTGGCAGGGCGGCTTCGGCGCCAACGTCACGATCACCAACCTGGGCGACCCGCTCACCTCGTGGACGCTGGTCTGGTCCTACTCAGCCGGCCAGAAGGTCACCCAGGCCTGGAACACCAGCCTCACCCAGAGCGGCTCGACGGTCACCGCCAAGAACGCCGGCTACAACGGCTCGATCGCCACCAACGGGACCGCGTCGTTCGGGTTCAACGGCTCGTGGACCGGCAGCAACCCGGTGCCCACCGCCTTCACCCTCAACGGAACCGCCTGCACCGGCGGCGTGACCAACCCGACCACGTCGCCGACCACCTCGCCCACCACCTCGCCGCCGTCCACCGGTGTCCCGTCCGACGCGGTCTGGTCCGGCTCCGGGCAGTGGGACAACTGGACCAGCAACGGCTACACCGTCTACAACAACATCTGGGGATCCGGCGCCGGCACGCAGACGGCCTGGGCCCGGACGACGAGCAACTGGGGCGTGATCGCCAACCACCCGCGCACCAGCGGCATCAAGTCCTACCCGAACGTGAGCTACACGCTCAACCGGACGCTGAGCTCGCTGAGCACGCTCAACAGCTCGTACAACGTGACGGTGCCGGCCGGCGGGGACTTCGTGACCTCGTACGACATCTGGGCCAACAACAACGCGTACGAGATCATGATCTGGACCAACAAGCTGGGCGCGGTGGGCCCGATCGCCGAGCAGTACGACGCCAACGGCGCGGTGCCGTCCGCCCGGGACGTCAACGTCGGCGGCGCCACCTGGAACATCTACCGCGGCTCGAACGGCGTCAACACGGTCTACTCGTTCGTCCGTACGTCCAACAGCAACTCCGGCACGCTCAACGTGCTCGCCATGCTGAACTGGCTGCGCACCAACAACTGGTGGGGCGACGTGACCCTGGGCCAGTTCCAGTTCGGCTACGAGATCTCCGGCACCGCCGGCCAGGCCGCCTTCACCACCAACAGCTACAACCTGAGTTTCAGCTGACCCGGCGGATCAGTAGGCCCGCGGCGCACCCATGCCGCGGGCTCCCCGCGTGCGTGAGTAGGCGCTGGCCACCAGATGGGTCAGGTCGAGCAGGCCGGCGAAGACCACCCAGAACCACTCCCAGCCGACGAGACCCACGCCCGGCGTGTAGAAGATGACGTAGAGCAGAGTGGCGAACGGGAAGAAGATCAGGCCCAGCAGCGGCCAGATCCACCCCTCGAAGGCGGCGTCGACCAGCCTCGGCCGCACCAGCCAGATGATGAACAGAGCCAGACGCGGAAAGATCCCCGCGAAGATGGCGAACAGGCAACCCATCTGAACCCCGCTTCCTCGAGGAGCCCAGACTGCGGGGGCCCAGGATGGCCCGCCTCATTCGCGGCGGATGAGAACCGGTCACGTTCACCCCGTCCGGATGATCCGCGCATCGGGCCGGGCCGATGTCATGGACCAGTGACAGCCTCTGCGACGACGGTTCTGCTGCTGGTGGTGGGTGCGCGCTTCCTCGTACCCCTGCTGATCCCGCGCTTTCCGCTTCCGGCGATCGTCGCGGCGCTGATCCTGGACGGCATCGACCAGACGGTCTTCCAGGCGTTCGGGTTCGACCCGCCCGGCTACCAGGGCTACGACAAGGCGATGGACGTCTACTACCTGGCGATCGCCTACCTGTCGACGCTGCGGAACTGGACCAGCGGGCCGGCCGTGCGGGTCGCCCGGTTCCTCTACTTCTACCGGCTGATCGGGGTGGTCGCCTTCGAGCTGACCCAGTGGCGGGAGCTGCTGCTGGTCTTCCCGAACACGTTCGAGTACTTCTTCATCGCGTACGAGACGTACCGCCTCTTCTGGGACCCGGCGCGGGTCACGCTGCGCCGCTGGATCATCACGGCGGCCGCGATCTGGATCTTCGTGAAGCTGCCGCAGGAGTGGTGGATCCACGTCGCACAGCTCGACTTCACCGATACGGTCGCCGAGGTTCCGTGGTTCGGCCCCGCGGTGGTCGCGGCCCTGATCCTGCTCGGCCTGATCTACTGGTATGCGATACGCCCGCGACAGCCCGCACCGGACTGGCAGTGGCACGTCACCGCCGATCCGCTGCCCGCCGGAGCCCTCACCGTGGCCGACCGCAACCGGTGGGTCGCCGAACACGGCCGGCTCCTGTCCACCGCGACACTGGAGAAGGTCACCCTGATCGGCCTGCTGTGGGTGATCTACGCCCAGGTGCTGCCCGGCACCACCACCACGCCGATCCAGCTGTTCCTCGGCACCAGCGTGTTCGTCCTCGCCAATGCCGCCGTCAACCTCCTCGCCGCCCGGTCGGCGCGCGGTGTGGAACGGACGCTGCTGGCGTTCGGCGTACGCGTACTGATGAACGTGGGTCTGATGTTCGTCGCCGAACGGCTGGCCAGCGCTGACGGCCGGCAGTTCGACTCGTCCGCGGCGCTGTTCTTCGTCCTGTTGCTCAGCCTGCTCACGCTGCTCGACGACCGCTACCGGCCGATCCACGAGGTGCGCTTCGCCACCACACCCACCCGTGTCCCCTAGCTTTGCTCGTGTCCTCCAGCTTTGCTCGTGTCCTCCAGCTTTGCTCGTGTCCTCCAGCTTTGCTTGTGTCCTCTAGCGGAACGCCGTTTCCCGACGGTAGGGTGCCCGCATGATCGGCCGAGCCAGGCGGACAACCGTGAACCTCAACGACGAATCCGAGCAGATCAGGCAGGTGCCGGCCTACCCCGGGCGCCCGCCGGTCAGCGTGCGCCGCGGCGCCGCGGCGCCCTTCGGATGGTGGCCCGCCATCTGCATCGCCCTCGTCGCCGCCATCGACCGAGTCGAATACAACCTGCTGGCCGGCGCGCTCCCGACGATCCAGAAGGAGTTCGGCTTCAGCGACAGCGAGGGCGGCGCGATCGCCACCGCCGGCGCGATCGCCGCGATCATCCTGCTGCTGCCCGCCGGAAAGCTCGCCGACACCGGCAAACGCACCTGGACCGTCTCCGCGATCGTCGCCGTCTGGGCGCTGCTCACCATCGGCACCGGCCTGGCCGGCTCCTACGCCGCCCTCTTCGCGGTCCGGGTGCTGCTCGGCGCGGCCGGCCAGCTCTACAACCCGCCGTCGTCCAGCCTGCTCGGCGACCTCTACCCCGGCCCCGGCCGGGCCCGCGCCTACGGCTACGAACGCATGGCCTACTTCGCCGGCCTGCCCATCGGCGTCATCGCCGGCGGCGCGCTCGCCCAGACCGTCGGCTGGCGCACCGGCTTCTTCCTGGTAGCCGTCCCCGGCATCCTCATCGCCGCCCTCGTGCTCACCGTCCGCGAACCGGCCCGCGGCGTCGGCGACCAGCTATCCCGCTGGTACACCGACAGCTCCACCGAGCAGCCCTCATCCGCTCCAGCCGCCCCGATTCTATCCCCTCCAGCCGCCACGACTTCAACCGATCCAGCCGCCCCGATTCCATCCCCTCCAGCCGCCACGACTTCAACCGATCCAGCGGCCCCGATTCCATCCGCTCCGACCGCGCCGATGCGGATCCAACTGGCCGCTCTGCTCCGCATCCGCACGCTGCGCTCGGTGATCACCGGCCTGAGCATCCTCTTCTTCGGCCTGGGCGGCCTGTTCTTCTGGATGCCGTCGTTCTACGCCCGCGAATTCGCCCTGCCCGAAGCCTCCGCGGCGGCCATCGGCGGCGGCGCCGGCCTGGTCGGCATCGTCGCCGGCATCCTCACCGGAAGCTGGCTCGGCGACCGCCACCACGGACATCGGGTCGCCATCGGCGGCTGGTCACTGCTGTTCGGAACGGCCTTCCTCGCCGGCGCCGTCAGCGTCCCGGTCCTCGCACCGCAAGCGATCTGCTTCACCCTCGCCAACGTCGGCTTCGCCGCCGCCATCGCCAACCTGACCGCCGCCAACGCCGACGTCGTCGCCGCACATCGCCGCGGCCTCGGCTTCGCCGTGCTCCAGATGCTGGTCACCCTCGGCGGCGCCCTCGGCCCATGGCTGATCGGCCTGGCCTCCGACGCCAGCGGCTCACTGCGCTTGGCCTACACCGTCGTCCTCCTCCCCCTGGTCATCGGCAGCCTGATCGTCTTCCGCGGCCAGCGCACCTACCGCCAGGACGCGGCCGCCGCCCTCGGCACCGACCGATAAGGATCAAGCCCATATGCCCACCTGGCTGCCTGGTCACCCCGCGCCCCTCCCGGGGAGAACGGCCTGCGTGCCCACTCACCCTCACCCCAGCGGCTGACGCCGCACCCCAGCCCGACGCTCCGCCGCACAGAGCCGCCCGGCCGACCACGTAATCCCCCTCAGCGCTACATGCGCACCGACCCGGCGAGCCCGCCCGCAGCGTGCGCCCCGACCCGGCCGAATCCACCGGCGCACACGATCATCCTGGTGTGTGCACTGGGTTGGCCGAGGGCCGCAGCGGGTGCACACGCCAGGTGCGGCGTGTGCACCCACCCGGGCTGGGCCGAGGAGGGCGCGAGCGCTATCTGCCAGGATCCCCGCTTGCGCGGGGACACCCGAATCGAACGGAAGTAGGAGGAAGCGCTCGCATGACCTCGGCTGTCGTCGTTACGCGGGGATCAGCTCGGCGAGCCGGTCCAGGGTGTACACCTCCGAGCCGGCCGGCAGGCCCTCGGGCGCGTGGATGCCGATGAAGGTGACCGGCTCGTCCGGTGGCGTGCCGTCCCACAGGGTCACCTCGGTCCGCTCGCGCCAACGGTCGACGAGGTAGGACATGGTGAGGTAACGCCGCTCCATGAGCGCCCGCACCCGGTGGGCAGTGGTGAACGTGTTCTCCTCCACGCGGTTGAACGACGGCCAGCCCCGCAGGTAGAGGTGCAGCCACACCGCCTGCCACCCCTGCCCGGACTTGACGAACACCACCGGCAGCGCGATCCGGCCCTTGCCGCGCATCTGCGAACGCGACCGCACGGTCCGCGCGTCGAACGGGGCGCCCCGCTGCTCCGGCGACCGGCTCTGGTAGCCGAACATCGACTCGGCGACCTCGTCGAACGACTCCCCCGCATAGATGTTGACCTGGGGAACCACATACCGCCCGGCGATGCTCAGCGGCACGTCGATGAACTCGGTCGCACCGTTCGCCGCCTCGGTGAGGTCACCGGAGTGCACCACCCCGTCGTGGCGGTAGTTCGTCCAGGAGACCTGGCCCGCGGTCTGGAAGTCGTCGTCGAGCAACTGGACCGACAGGTCGTAGTCGGTGCGCCGGCTGTCCTGCCGCCAGTACATGAAGAACCGCAGCAGCTCACCGGAGACCGTCGCCCGAGAGCCCCGGGGCAGCACCGCGAAGCCGCCCTCCGACGCCTTGCCGGACAGCGGCAGGGCGACGTCGAGCACCTCCGGGTCGACCACGAGCGGCCGCTCCCACACCGGCAGCCGAGCACCGATCTCCGCGTCGAGCAGCGCGGACAGTTCCGTCACCAGGTCGGCCGGCAGCGGTGCCCGCCGGTCCGGCCCGACCCACGCGCTGCGCGACCGGCTCGCGTACATCCGGGCCGACGCCGGCGTCAGCCGGTTGCCGACATGCTCACGCAGCGAGCACAGCACCCGGGCCGACGCCGAACCGAACGCACCGGTGACGGCCTCGACCACGGCGGCGCGTTCCGCCCGCGGCGCCAGACGCAGCAGCCGGTCGGCGGAACGCAGCAGCAGACCCGGCGCGGACGACAGGACCGACGCCGCCGAAACGACGGCCCCGGCCTGGATCGCCGACTCGGCACGCCCGGCGAGATTGCGCACCTTGCGCTCGCCGCGCGCGACGGCGAACACCTCACGGGCGTGCGGCCACTGCTCGTACTCATGCGGGTGCAGCCGTTCCCCCAGCCGCTTCCACCGCTCGGCGTAGCGGCCGATGTCGCCCAGCTTGGCCGGGCTCGCGGCGACGACCTGGTCGAGCGCGGCCAGCAGGACCCGCCGCTCCGGGCGCCGGAAGGACCGGAACCGGGTGGCGGTCGCGAGCGAGACGTCTCCACCGGACACGTGGCAGGCCAGGCGCAGCACATCGGTCGTGCTGTCCACACCGGCCAGTGGCCGGCCGAGGGAGAGCCGAACCCCGTTGAGCACCGCACGGTTCTCCCGCACCGGGATCTCGGCCGGCTGGGCGGCGTCCGCACAGGCGGACGCGAGCTCACCGAGGATCGACAGGTCGGCCTCGCCGAGCGGGGTCGTGCCGCCGGCCAGCGCGAGGTAGAGCCGCTCCGCCTCGACCTCGGCGGTGTCGCCGAGCCGCAGCAGGGTGACCCGGTCGCCGGCGCCGGCGATCAGGTCGTCGTGGAGGGCGAGCATGTCCGCCCACGTGTGCTGACAGGCGCCGTAGCCGGGGAGATCGAGCAGGTTGATGCCACCGGCGCGGACCACGTCGCGCAGCTGCTCGCCGGTCGCCGTGCCACCGCCGGTGAGGACGGCGGCCCGCAGCCGCTCGGCCCAGAACTCGATCGTGTCCGGCACGCCCTCCGGGAAGCCGATGAAGTAGGGGTTGTGCCGCACGTGGTCGCCGACCAGCTCACGGACCGCGGACACGACCGTGGCAGCGAGGTCCATCGCTGGGCCGGGCGCCAGGGCGCCGAGGTGGTCGAGCAGGTCGCGCGACGCGGCGAACCCGACATCCAGCAGTGCCGCGTCCAGCTGCCGGGCGACGCCCGACCCGTCGCCTGCCGTGCCGGTGCTCGCCGGCACGCGCAGGGTCTTCTGGATGATCAGCTTCTCGAGCATGCGGCCCTCCGTTCCGCTGGTGGTGGCCCTCGACAGGGCAGCAGACCGGACGCCGGAGACCGGCGGCCTACAACTGCGTGACAGTGGGTCGCCGGGGACTCGAACCCCGAACCCTTCGATCCCGAGAGAGAAGGAAGCGTGCCCATGACCGCACAGGACGGAAAGCCGGCACGCTATGAAGCCGAATGCTCTAGCCAGTTGAGCTAGCGACCCAGGCGCCGATCATTGCACGGCCCGAGTCGCCGCTGCCAACCGTTTTGCCGCCTGTGGACAACGCCCGTTCCTGTCGTACCGGGCGGCTAACCTTCGCGGCACCGGAGACGGATCTGGGAGAGGATTCGCGATGCGTAGGTTCGTCATGCCCGATGAGGACGCCTGGGCGCTGCCCGAGGCGTGGCGCCGGGAGCTGCGCCCACGCCGGGGTGGGCCGGCCGTTCCCGGTCACGAGATTCCCGGCGACGCGGTCGACCGGTTACGCGCCTCACTGGCGAGCCCCGACGTGGTGCAGGCGCTGCAACGGGTCCGCGACCGGGCGGTGCTCTACGACGCGGAGCTGCTCGCGGCCGGCGAGGCACATCTGGACGGCTGGCGCACCCCCGGCGGTCCCGGTGGCGAGCCGGATCCACGCGCGGCCGCGGCGGCCGCCCTGCTCACTCGCCCGACGATCTACGAGATGGGCGAGCGGCTCGTGCACGCGTGGGTGTCCCGGTTCGGGCTCGTGTTCGCGGTTCGGGCCGCCGGGGAGATGACACGGCTGGTCGCCGACGGCGCGCTGTGGGCGATCGACCCGGCCCCGGAGAAGACCTACGAACGGCTGTGGCGCGGCGAGGACCTGCATGACCTCGCACGGGTGGCGCGCGTCCTGCGGGCACAGCTGGCGACCGCGACCGACAGCGACTACGAGGAGGCCTGCCGGCTCCTCTCCGGGTGCCGGACCTCCCCTGTCGGGCGGATCGTGACGTCCTACCTGGTGCCCACACAGACCGCCTGGGTGGAGGAGGACTGCGCGGCGGCCGCCGCGGGCTGGCCCGGTGCACCGGACCGCGGTGAGGAGTTCAGCTGGGGCGATCACCGGTACCTGTCCGACCTCCTGCTCCTGGCCGTCGGCACGCTCGACCAGTTGGCCCTGCTCAGCGGCGCCCTGGCCGGCCGCTTCCACGGCTACAAGGACCACAGTGTGGTCGGCACGGTGCTGGACGCGGTCGGGCCCGCCGCTGTCGTCGTCCTGCTCGGCGATCCGTTCTATCGCAAACTGCTGCGTCTCCACGAGGACGGGTGGATCAACCGGGAGCGGCTCCACCCGGACGCGGTTCGTCTGCTCGCCGAGGTGCCTTCCGATGACGCCATCCGGATGGTCTTCCGGGAGGTCGTGACCTTGAAGCCACGGCCGGGCCTGGCGCTGAGGACCAAGGTGCTGACGCGGTTCCCCATGCGGGCGCTGCGGGTTCTCGCCGAGTTGGAGGCCGAGGAGGGGCATCCGGTGTTCACCGGCATCCTCGGATTCCACCTGCTCACCGAACCACGGCTGCTGCCGGCCGTCGCCGGTTCGCTTCCACCCGCCGCACGGGCCCGCGCCGAAGAGATCGTGGCCACCGATGGGGCGGGCATCGGGGCGGCCTGGGCGGAGCTGCTCGACAACCACGAGCGGTGGGACCGGCCCGACCTCGACAGCTCCGATGAGCTGAAGAAGGTGATCAGCACGCTGGCCGCGATCCCGACCGAGGAGGCTCTGGGCCGGATCGTCGACCGGGTCGAGCGGAGACACTTCCGGCCCGCGCTGCTCACCGCCGCCAAGCGGGACCCGGGGTTGGCGCTGCGGGTGCTGGCGGCCAAGGCAGCCGACGAGACCGTCGCCGAACTGCTGCACAACCATGTGCTCGCCTATCCGCAGGCGGTCGTGGCGACACTTCCCGACCTCGACGACGAGGCCCGCGCCCGGGTGGAGGCGATCACCGGCCCGGCGCGGCTGCCGGCCGCCACCACGATCACCCCCGTCACCGGCCCGGCGACCTCCGGCGGTCCGGCGACGAGTGGTCCAGCGACCTCCGGCGGTCCGGCGACATCGGGCAGCCCGGGCTCAGGCAGCCCGGCGACGAGCGGCCAGGTGACGAGCAGCCCGGCGACGAGCGGTCCGATGCTTGTGGCGGGGTCGACCGTGACACCGCACGTGCTGGCGGAGCCGCCGCGCCGTGCTGACGGCAGGCCGATGCGGGCGACGGGCCTGCCGGAGTGGCTGGTTCTGCCGATCCTGCCCATCGTGACGTTGCGCGATGGCGGCGGGCAGCTCTCCCCCGACGCGGTGCGCAATCTGTGCGGGCTGGTCGCCGCGTCGAAGATCGCCGCGGCGCATCCCGGGATCACCGAGGTCCGCGCGGCGTGCGAACGGGACTCCCTGGCCGCGTTCGCGTGGGCGATCTTCGAGCAGTGGAAGGCCGCTCAGTACCCGGCACGGAGCAACATGGTGATGGTGGCGCTCGCCGTGCTGGGTGACGACGACATCGTGGCGCCGCTGGTGGCGCACTTCGCGGAGTGGACGGGCGCCACCATGCGGGTCCGTACCGGCATGGCGGTGATCGCCGCGATCGGCACCGACACGGCGCTCACCCAACTCGACCGGCTGGCGCGCAAGGCGAAGAGCAAGGGTTTCCGCAGGTTCGCCGCGGAGCACCTCGACAAGGTGGCCGCCGCCCGTGGGCTGCGGCCCGAGGAACTGGCCGACCGGACAGTGCCCGGCCTGGGTCTCGACGCGGAGGGTCGCGCCGTCCTCGACTACGGGCCGCGCCGGTTCACCGTCGGCTTCGACGAGCAGTTCCAGCCGTCCGTCACCGACGCCCACGGCAGGCGGCTGACCCGGCTGCCACGCCCAGCAGCCGCCGACGATGCGGAGCTCGCGGCCGCCGCCCAGCGCCGGTTCACCGAGTTGAGGAAGGACTTGCGGACCATCGCCGGCGAGCGTGCCCGCGCTCTTGAGGAGGCGATGGCGATGGGCCGTCGCTGGACCGGCGCCGACTTCCGCAGGCTCTTCGTCGACCACCCGCTGCACTGGCAGCTCACCCGCCGCCTGGTGTGGGCGGCCTTCGACGGGCAGGGCCGGGTGGCGGCCACCTTCCGTGCGGCTGAGGACCGCACCTTCGCCGACATCGATGACAAGACGTGGACCCTCGATCCGGCCGCGACCGTCGGCGTGGCGCATCCGTGGCACTTCGGCGCCGACGGGGCGGGCTGGGCGGAGATCTTCGCCGATTACGCGATCATCCAGCCGTTCCCGCAGGTCGGCCGGGAACTGTTCACGCTCGGCGACCTGGATGTGGACGCCGCTGTCGGCAGCACGGTCGAGAGCCGCCGGATCTACGCGCTGACCGCCCGCGGCTGGCGTTTCGGCCACGGCCACGGCTCGCTGCTGCGCGACTGGCCCGGTGGCGTCACGATCGAGCTGGTGTTCGGGCCGGGCTACCACTGGCAGGAGCCGGACCTGCCACAGAGCCTGACCGCCATCAGCGGCGACCTGACCGCACTTGATCCGGTCGGCGTCTCGGAGGTGGTCCGCGACGTCCACTCGCTCCTGACCTGACACCCCCGGCCGGCCCGGCACGATCGATTGCGGCCTCGACGCCCGCGCCGCCGGCGGGAGCCGGAGCGCGGGAGCCGGAGCGCGGGAGCCGGAGCGCGGGAGCGGTCGGGCTACTTGGTCAGGCGGGTGCTGCTCAAGGTCTGCGGCTCGTCGGAGACAGCGCGGAGGAAGGCGGGCTCGACCGGGGGGATCTTGACGGCCTTGTCCTTCTTCGACGGGGCCAGGGTGTAGGTGGCGGTCGCTCCGGCCGGCAGCGTTTCCGGGCCGGTCTGGATCTTCCAGAAGTCGGCGATCGTCACCCCGGTCACCACCGAGAAGTGCGGGGTCACCGGGGCGGAGGAACGGTTCGTGACATCGACCGTGAGCGCGTTCAACGTCTCCCCCGCCACGACCGGCGTCTGCACCCGGAAGGTCAGCGGCTGCGGGGTGGCCACGGCGATCACGAAACACGCCGCGGCGGGCAGGAACAGGGCGGCCGTCACGGCGGCGCGGGCACGTACCGAGGACGGGAGGCGGAGTTGGTAGGCGTCGGCGAAGTCGGCACGCGACGTGGTGACCAGGGCGACCAGCCACAGGGGCATGGTGAGCAGCCAGTACCCGTCCTGGGAGCGGGTCGACACCATGAAGATCACCCACGGGAGCACGGCGATCGCCGGGCCGATCCTGCGCAGGAACAACGCGAACGTGACCAGCAGCGCCGCCAGCAGCAGCTGCGTGGCGCGGCCGTAGAAGTCCAGGCCGCCACTGCCGCCGACGATGTAGTGGGTGATACCCGCCAGGCCCTGGCCGTGCGGGACGGCGTGCTGCAACAGCGGCTCGAACACCCCGGTCAGCCACGCGTGCGGCGTCTTGATCGCGAACGGCAGGCTGGACAGGGCGAACACGGCGAGCGCTGTCCCCCCGTACCGCAGAAGCAACAGGAAGGTGCCGCGCAGCCGCAGCGTGGGCAGCCGCAGCATGATCAGGCCGACCACCAGGAACAGCGCGAGGAACCAGCCCAGCTGATGGATCGAACAGGCCGCGCCGAGGGCCGCGGCGCGGCCGAGGCCGAACCGGCCGAGGCGGCCGTCGCGGCCGATCGACGGCCAGCTCCACAGGGCCAGGCACAGGAACGGCAGGGCGATCACCGACGGGTAGGCGTTGTCCGCATAGGCCGTGAACGTGCCCAGCCCGAGCACCCCGAGCGTGGCGAGCGGCCGCAGCGGCCGCGGCGCCACGAAGAAGATGAACAGCACCGTCGCGAGCAGCGCCAGCCACGCGACGAGCACGATGCCGACCAGGTTCGGGAAGATCTTCTGCACGACGGCGCCGATCTCGACACCGAGCGGCGGGTAGCCGAAGTCGAAGACGGTCCGCCCGTCCATCAGCTGTGTCGGCAGGCTGGGCTCGATGCCCTTCCACGTCGCCGTGTACGGGTTACGGCCGTCGGCCAGCCCGCGGGCCGCCGCGTCCATCAGCATGCCCTCGTCGACCGTCAGCTTCTTCAGCCCGGTGACACCGGCCCACGCGGCGACCGACTTGATCGTGATCGCGGTCACCAGGACGCCGATGTCGAGCCGGGCCAGCGTCCGCCGCTGCCCCGCGCACAGCGTGATCACCGCGAAGACCAGCATCGCCAGATAGCAACCGGTGATCAGCAGCGCCAGCCACGGACGTGCCAGAGCATGCGCCTGCCAGAACGCGCGGGTGGCGACCACCAGGCCCATCACCGCGGCGAGGCTCAGTCCCCGGTGCAGCCACAGCACCAGATCAGGCCCGGCCGGCGAGCTCACCCGCTCCAACCGCGCCGTAGCCGCCTCGCCCCACGAGGGCTCCTTCACGTCCTGGATCACCGGCGCATCGTACTAGCAGGTAGTGCGGAATCCGCCGGGGCAGCCGCCATCTCGCGACGGCCGGCTGCCCCGGCGGGGAGATGAAGGCGGCAAGCGATGGCCGGCCGCCGGGCCGGGCAACCGTCAGGGCTTGAGCGCGGTGGCGTACGCCGCCGACCCGATCAGCTCGAGCGACACCTGCAACCGCTCCAGGCTGATGTTCTTGGCGATGGTGTCCTCCGGGCTGTGGTAGGGCGGTTCGAGCAGCGCCGGCGACGCCTCGCCACGCCAGGAGAAGTTGGCCGCCGCGATGCCGACCTCCTGGAACGACTGGTGGTCGCTGGCCCCGCGCAGGGTGACCGGGGAGATCCGCGGGTCGTAGCCGAGCCGCACGGCGGCCGCGGTGACCTCGTCGGTGGCCCGGTTCGCGAGCCCGGTGAAGGACAGCAGCCAGTACCGGGTGGCCGGGTCCCAGCTGGTGGCGACCATGTCGTTCTGGTAGACGCAGACGATCCGGTCGCGTTCCTCCTGCGGCAGCTGGGCCACGTAGTAGCGGGAGCCGATCAGGCCCTGCTCCTCGGAGCCCCACAGCGCGAACCGCAGCGACGCCTCGGTGCGCAGTCCGCGCAGCGCCCTCGCCAGTTCCAGGTTGAGCACGGTGCCGGACCCGTCGTCGTTGGCGCCCGGCGACCCGATCACCGAGTCGTAGTGGGCGCTGACCATGACCACCTTGCCGGTGGTCGTACGGCGGCTGTCGGCGATCACGTTGTGCGAGGTGAGGCCGCGGTGTGCGGTGGTCTTGACGGTCAGTTTGAGGCGGCCGGCGGCGAGCAGTTCCCGGAGCCGGTGCTTCTGCGCCTGGGCGACGCCGACGACCGGGATCGGCGCCGGGTTCTCCGCGAGGCCGGGCAGTTGGGGGCTGAACGCCGACGCGCGGCGCGGTTCGACCAGGTCGACGGGGAGGAAGATGACGGCCGCGGCGCCCTGGGCGACGGCGGTGGCGACCTGTGTCTCGCGATCGGCGAGCGTGTAGTCGACCAGCACGATCTTGCCGGTGACGTCGGCCGGGTAGTCGGCGGCGGTGCCGGCCTTCACGTCCACCACCTCGCCGCGGACCCGGGTGTCGAGCGCGGCGTGCGGGGAGGCGCCGGCCTGCCAGATGAGGTCCTTCGGCAGGCCGCGGGGCGAGTCGAGCTGGGCGAGGAACTTGTCGGCCACCGGGAACGGCTGCAACGTCACGTGGTAGCCGAGCAGGTCGAGCACCCCGGCGATGTAGTCGGCCGCGATCTTCTCGGAGCGGGTGCCGCCGATGCGCGGGCCGATGCCGAGGGACAGCACCTTGAGGTGCTGGAGCGCACGTTCGGCGGAGACGCGCTTCGCCACCTGGTGATCGCCACCGGTCAGCGTCGGTGGGCGGACCGCTCCCGGGCGCTGGTCGGTGACCGCCCAGGCCGGGGCCGGCAGCGCGACGGTGGCCGCGCCGCCCATGGCGATGGTGAGCATCCGGCGGCGGCTCAGTGAGGTCTTTGGTGTATCCAAGGCTCCCCCTCGTGGCGGGGGACCGGCGCTCCGGTCGGAAGGCCGGTCCACATTAGGGGGAAGACTATGATCTATATAGCTCAGTTTCAATGACGTGCCGGTTCCGCCCCGTCATCGGAACGTACGTGGCCATCGCCCGACATGCGGCAAGATCCCCAGGTTGATCAACCTTTCGTGCGGTCTAATCCATTGACATCTTTCGATTGCAGCGCTTACCGTCAGCCGAGGAAAGCGCTTACCCGCAGCTTGCGGCCCGGACCACCGACCGGACCGCGAGTCACCGCCGCCTACCCCCGGGCGGCGCCGCCATCCGTCCCCCAACGGAGGAACCCCCCATGTCCCCGTCACGCCGTACCGTCCTGTCCGCACTGTCCGCCGGCGTCCTGGCCACGGGCGGCCTCGCCGTCATCGGCCCGGCCGCCCCCGCCTGGGCCGCCGAGTCCAGCCCCGTCGGCTACGCCAGCATGAACGGCGGCACCTCCGGCGGCTCGTCCTCGACCGTGGTCACCGTGACCACCGCGGCCGCCCTCAAGTCGGCGCTCAGCTCCGGCACCTCGCAGACCGTCCGGGTCTCCGGGCTGATCACCATCTCCGGCATGTACAGCGTCGCCTCGAACAAGACGATCCTGGGAGTGGGCTCCGGCTCCGGCATCACCGGCGGCGGCCTCAACCTCTCCAGCGTCCGCAACGTGATCATCCGCAACCTGCTGTTCCGCAACGCGGGCGACGACTCGATCAACGTGCAGGAGGGCACCACCAACGTCTGGATCGACCACAACGACCTGGCCAGCGGCTACGACGGCCTGATCGACATCAAGCGCGGCTCGGACTTCATCACGGTCTCCTGGAACCGGCTGCACAACCACGACAAGTCGATGCTGCTCGGCCACAGTGACGACAACGCCTCCCAGGACACCGGGAAACTGCGCGTCACCTACAAGCACAACTGGTTCGAGGGCACCGGCCAGCGGCACCCGCGAGTCCGCTTCGCCAACCCGGTGCACGTGCTGAACAACTACTACAGCAACATCGGCTCCTACGGCGTCGCCTCCACCGAGAACGCCGGCGTCTACGTCGAGCGCAACTACTTCGAGAACGTCGGCACCCCGACGGTCACCCAGACCGGCGACTCCGACCCGGGCAACCTGAAGGTGCTCAACAACTACAAGGTCAACTCCGGCACCGAGCAGGTCCGCAACGGCGCCAGCGTCGCGGCGATCCCCTACTCGTACACCCCGCAGGCCAACAACACGGTCAAGGCCACCGTCGTGGCCGGCGCGGGCGTCGGCAAGATCTGACGAAAAGCCCCCCGATGGCGCTCACCCTCCGCGGGTGGGCGCCATCTCCTTCTTTCTTGTACGGGCTACGCGAACCCGATCCAGCAGACCCGCGAGCCGGGTGCCACTCCAGCCGGCGACGCGCCCGCCGGGCTTTGCGATGTGGTCCATGAAACGGACGCTCCCCGCCGGCCCGTGCTCCGGTCGCGGCGCAGCCGAGCAGTGGCTCGTCACCGCGAGCGCGGCGAACCCGACCGGCGACCGGCGACCGGCGACCGGCGACCGGCGACCGGCGACCGGCGACCGGCGACCGGCGACCGGCGACCGGCGACCGGCGACCAACTCCCGAATCGACGTCCAGGTGTGGCACAGCGTTCGGTGAACCCGATCCGCCGCCCCGGCGTAGCCGGAGGAAAGGCCATTCGCGAAAGGGGACGGAATGAAGGCGCTCGCGAGTCCGCAGGCCCTCTGGCGCGTCCTGATCATCCTGGTCGCGGTGGCCGGCCTGTACGGCGACCACCACCGCGTCATGGAGTACACGACCCAGAGCGCGGTCCTCGTGATCGGCTACTACGCGGTGGCCCTCCATCTGATGGCCCGCCGTACGACGACCGAGGCGCCCGCCCCTCGCCTGCGCACCGCGATCCTGTCCTGGATCCTCCTGGACGCCGCGATGCTCCAGATCCTCACCGGCGGCTACAACCCGCTGCCCGGCCTGGCCCACACCGAGGCCCCCGGCGACCACCTCGGCACCGCCACCACCGCACTGATCGCGAACTGGTCGTTCTTCCTGCTGCACTACGTCCTGCCGCTGATGGTCCTGATCGACTGGCTGGCGTTCCGCCCCTACGGCGCCACCCGCTGGCGCGACCTGCCGATCTGGATGCTCTACCCCCTCGGCTACTCAACCGTCACGGTCGCCCGCGGCGCCCTGTTCCCGCTGGCGGAGTACAGCGCCCCGTACCGCTACCTCGACCTGGACCGCGGCTTCCCGGCGGTGGGCTCCTGGATCCTCACCCTGAGCCTCGCCTACCTGGCCGGAAGCGCGATGCTCGTCGCCGTCGACCACTCCCGCGCGCCCCGCATCCCGTCCGCGTGGCCGCCCGAGACCGCCCCGGCCGGCACCGGCCTCGAGGATGCCTGGCAGCACACCGCCGACCCCGACGACCTGTGGAGGCCGTCCGAGGATCAGCCGGCACCGATCCCGGAACCAAGCATCCCAGGAGCGCACGATCCGCGGATGTCGGCTACCGATCCGCGGGAACCCGCCACCGCGACGCACGGCCCGGCCGAGACGACGGCCAGGTCCCACCGACCCGGCCCGCGAACCTCCGAAGACCGGAACCGGCGCGAACGGGCTGCTGCGGCACCCTCTTCCGGCTGGCCGACCACCTCCGCGGATTCCGGCCCCGCTCGGGAACCCGCGGCCACCGGTTGGCAGTACAGCCCCGCCGAACCCGCCGCTCCCTGGGTGGGCACACCGGCGCGGTCACCCGCCGAACGACGGCAGGCCCGGGTAGAGGCCTCCGCCGAACGACGGCAGGCCCGGGTAGAGCCCTCCGCTGCCCGGCCGCAGGACCCGGTAGAGCCCTCCGCTGCCCGGCCGCAGGCCCCCGTAGAACCCACCGCCAACCCCCGGCAGGCCCCGGTAGAACCCACCGTCGACAGGCGACAGACCCCGGCAGAACCCACCGCCAAACCGCGACAGACCCCGGTGGAATCCAGCGCCGACCGGCGCGGCGCTCCCGCTGGGCCCGGCCCCGCATGGGCCGCGCCTCCGAGTGGTGCCGGCCCGGCCCGGGCGACCGAGCCGGTGGAGGCCCGGCCCAGCAGCCGACGACCACCCCAGACCCGCCGGCCGGGCGACCAGAACGACCGATCCCGCGGCCACGCGGGAGGCGACAGCGCCCGGCCCCGCGGTTATGCGGAAGTCGACAGCCCCTGGCCCCATGGCCACCGGGGAGAGGGCAGCCCCTGGCCCAGCGTGCCGCGGGGATCGGAATCGGTCTGGCCGGGTGAGGCGACGGACGGTACGGCCGGCTCGCGGGGGTCCAAGGGCGGGACCGGATCCTATGAGCCCTCGGAAGAACCCGAGGGTGTCTGGAAGCCGCCCCGGCGGGTGTGAGTGCCCTTTCCGCGCCCGTCGGTGGCCCTCAGCCACCGCATCAGCCCGGTGGCCGCGCTGCGGCCCGGAGTGGGCAGGCGGTCGCGGGGAGCCGCGGTTCGGGGATGGTGCGGTTGCCGGGCGCTCGGTCCCGTACCGGAAAGTCGGGGTTGACCTTGGGTTGTTATCTTTCCGTTACCGACGGTCCAGAACCTTTGCGGGTGGGCGCGCATCGCACCTGATGTCAACATGGGGCGGGAACGGAATCGGGGAGTGAGATGCGCAAGGTGGGGCTGGCCGCAGTGATGGTGGCCGCGGCTTTCGTGGTGGGTGGCTGCGGGCAGGACGTGGAGCGGCTCGACGGGGCCGCCGCTCCGGACGGTGTCGGGGCTACTTCTCCGTCACCATCCGTAACTCCGTCGCCGTCGCCGTCGGTGTCGTCGGCTTCGCCGAAGCCGTCGCGGACCTCGGCGGCGCCGTTGGTGCTGGGGCCGCGCGGGCTCGGGGAGCTGCGACTGGGCATGACCGTGAAGGAGGCACAGGCGACCGGGATGATCACCGGCTACCACGTCGAGGATTACCTGCACAATTGCGGTATCGCGGAGTTCAAGGCCGGCAACGGGAAGGGCGGCGTCTCCTTCACGCCGAACGAGGTGGGTCTGTCCAACATCTACGCCTACGGCAGTATCGGCACGCCGGAGGGGATCCGGCTGGGGAGCACGTACACGGCGGTGAAGAAGGCCTATCCGGATTTCGTGTTCACCATCGACGACCGCGCGACCGAGGGTAATGGGATCGCCGACACGCCGGGTAACAGCAAGGCCCACTACTCCATCACCATCGACGATGGCAAGGTCACCGCGCTGGGGCTGGACGCCGAGGGCCAGCTCTGCCAGGAGTGATCAGCGGCGCAGCATGTCGCAGGCCGCGTCGAGGACGGCCTCGCGCAGTGGGGCGGCCGGGGCGCCGGGCAGGACGACCGTGCAGTCACCGAGGCCGCCGATCGCCATCTGGACGCGGACCACGTCGGCGAGGGCGGGATCAGAACCGGTCAGCATGGTCACCATGCGGCGGCGCCAGTCGCCGACCGCGGACGCCAGGTCGACCATCGCCAGGATGCTCGGGTCGCGCATGATCATCGCGGTGACGTCGCGGTGCCGGTACGTCGCGTCGAAGTAGGCGCCGAGCAGTTCCCGCGGGTCGGCGCCCGGCCCGAATGGGGCGAGCGCCGCCTCCACCTCGTCGATGAACGGCTGGACCAGGCTGCGGACCAGGTCGTCGCGGGACGCGAAGTGGTAGTAGAGCGCGGGTTTGGTGACGCCGACCCGCTCGGCGATCTCCCGCAGGCTGACCTGGTGCACGCCCTTGACCGCGATCAGCTCCAGGGCGGCGGCGCGGATCCGGTCGGCGGTCTCGGTGGTCCTGGCGCGTGGCACGTGCCGAAGTCTACTTACCGGAAGGTAAGCATTGACCCTCCCTTCCATCCGGTCGTTTACTTACCGATAGGTCAACAAACGATCGGGGGATCGCCGTGCACGCACTGATCTCCGGCGCCAGCGTCGCCGGGCCCGTCCTCGCCTACTGGCTGCGCCGGCACGGATGGCGGGTCACCGTCGTCGAGAGGGCCGCCGACGCGCGGGCCGGAGACGGCGGGCACGCGGTCGACCTGTTCGGGCCGGCCGTCGACGTGATCGAGCGGATGGGGCTGCTCGACCGGGTGCGCGAGGCACGTACCCGCAACGACACGATCACCCTGTTCCGGGAAAGGCGAGCGCCGATCACCCTGGCCACCGCCGACCTGGCCGCCGGGGTCTCCGGACGGCACATCGAGATCATGCGCGGCGTCCTCGCCGGACTGCTGCACGAGGTCACCCGCGACGACGTCGACTACCGGTTCGGGACGGTGATCGAGCGGCTGGACGGCGCCACGGCGATGCTGTCCGATGGGGACACCGTCGACGCCGACCTGGTGGTGGGCGCCGACGGGCTGCACTCCGGGGTGCGCGCGCTGGCCTTCGGGCCGGAGGAGCGGTACCGCCGGTTCCTCGGCGCCTACCTGGCCGTCTACACACTGCCCGACGTGCTCGGGACCGGGCCGACGGTGGCGGCGTTCACCGCGCCGGGGCTGGCCGCCACCGTCTACCCGACGCTCGTGCCGGGGCTGTCCCGGGCGCTGTTCCTCGTGCGTACCGCGGAGATCCCGCACGACCGGCGCGACCGGGACGCCCAGAAGGGGATCCTGCGCGACCTCATCGGGGACCGGCTGGGGCCGCGGGTGACCGCGGTGCTGGAGCATCTCGGCCCGGCCGGGGACTTCTACTTCGACGACATCTCGCAGATCCGGATGGACTCCTGGTCGCGCGGCCCGGTCACGCTCGTCGGCGACGCGGGGTACGGCCCCGGCCCGGCCGTGGGTGGCGGCACCAGCCTGGCGGCGGCCGCGGCCTACGTGCTCGCCGCCGAACTGGCCACCGGCCCGGTCGACGGCGCGCTGCGGCGTTACGAGGCGGCGCTGGCCGGCCCGGTGCGGCACAGCCGGCGGATCGGCCCGTCCGTCCTCGGCGCGATCGTGCCCCGCAACCGGGCGCAGGTGTGGCTGACCGCGCAGGCCACCCGTCTGCTGCCCCGGCTGCCGAAGCCGGCACGGCGGTGGCTCACCTCGTTCGGCGGTGGGCCGGCGGCGATGCTCGACGGGCTCGTCCTGCCTCCGATGGGCGCCACCCGTTCGTAGGACCAGCCCTCCACCGACACGCTCCGGAGCGGGAGAAACGCACAGCGTCGCTCGTTAGGGGTGTTGACCCCATGTGCACGTCCGTCAATTCTGTGCGGCGGCACGGCAGGTCTACACGGGAGCGGGGCGAGGCATGAGCCGGGGCGGGCACACGATCCGCGGTCGCATCGTCCGGATGCTGGCCTTTCCGGTCGCGGCGATGCTGTTGCTGCTCGGCGTCGTGGTGGTGGAGGAGTTCGGCACCTACCGGCTGGCCGCGCGTACCGACCGGGCGATCACCCTGGACCTGGCCGTCCAGGCGATCTCCCAGGAGGTGCAGAACGAGCGGGGCGTGACGCTCGGGCTGCTCGCCGGCAACGAGGGCTTCCGTGCCGAGATCGTGGCGGCACGGCAACGGGTCGACGCGCAGATCAGCTCGGTCCGGCGGCTGATCGCCGACGACGGCGACCTGGACGGCCAGGTGACCGAGGCGCTCGAACAGGCGACCGCGCTGACCGGGATCCGCGAGGAGGTGGACGGCGGCGGCGCCGAGCGGGGCGAGGTCTTCGAGGAGTACAACGAGGTCCTCGACGAGCTGCGCGAGGTCTACTTCGCGCTGGACAACGCCTCGGACGCCACCATGCGGCTCGGCTCCGAGTCGCTGGCCATGCTCAACCTGGCCAAGGAGGCGAGCGCACAGCAGCGGGCCTACCTCAACGGGGTGTTCTCGGCCGGCGGGTTCGAGGAGGGCGAATACCTCCGGTACGTGCGGCTGCGCGCCGACCTGGACGCCGCCCTCGCCGAGTTCGAGGAGTACGCCACCCCGGAAGCGCTCGCCGCCAAGGACCGGCTGTTCAGCACGGCGCAGGCCCAGCGGGCGGCCCAACTGGAGGCGCGAGCGCTGCGCTCCGGCGACGGGCAGACCCTGCGGGTCGACGCGCAGGGCTACTGGGCCGCCATGTCCACCGTCCTCGACGACATGTCGAAGCTGGCGCAGACCATCGGCGACTCGCTGCGGGCCCGCGCCGCCGTGCTCCTCGACGAGGCCAACCTGCGGTTGGCCGGGCTCGCCGCGGTGATCCTGGTCTGCGTCGGGATCGCCGTCTATCTGGGTACGATCGCCGCGCAGTCGGTCTCCAGCCCGCTCGCCGAACTCGCCGACGAGGCGAACCGGCTGGCCGGCGAGCGGCTGCCGGAGGCGGTGCGCCGGACCGCGGCCGGGGAGGCGACCGGGCCGCCCGGGCCGGTGCGGGTCGCCGACCGTGCCAGCGCCGAGATGCGCCGGGTCGCGGACGCGTTCGAGCGGGTGCAGGCGACGGCGTACGCGCTCGCCACCGAGCAGGCCGAACTGCGCCGGGCCTCCGCCGACTCGCTGGCCAACCTGGGCCGCCGCAACCAGAACCTGCTGCGCCGCCAACTCGGCTTCATCACCAAGCTGGAACGGGAGGAGGCCAGCCCGACCGGCCTGGCCAACCTGTTCGAACTGGACCACCTGGCCACCCGCATGCGCCGCAACGCCGAGAGCCTGCTCGTGCTGGTCGGCGCGGCCAGCCCCCGGCAGTGGTCGCGGCCGCTGCCGCTGACCGACGTGATCCGGGCCGCGGTGTCCGAGGTGGAGGAGTACCGGCGGGTGTCGCTGCGCCGGCTGGACGAGGCGCTGGTGGCCGGGTCGGTGGCCAGCGGCCTGGCGCACATGCTCGCCGAGCTGATCGAGAACGGCCTGTCGTTCTCGCCGCCGGACCTGGACGTGGAGATCCACGGCCGGCTGGTCGGCGACGGCTATCTGATCGCCATCTGCGACCAGGGCGTCGGGATGAGCGTGGAGGAGCTGGAGCGGGCCAACCGGCGGCTACGCGGTGAGGGCGACTTCCTCACGGCGCCGGCCCGGTTCCTCGGCCACTACGTGGTCGGCCGGCTGGCCGCCGAGATGGGCATCGAGGTCCAGCTGGCCCGGTCGGCGGTGACCGGTGTGACGGCCCGGGTGTCGCTGCCGGTGAGCCTGCTGGGCGGCGCCGCGGCCATCGACGAGCCGGCGCCGGTCAGTCCGGCCGCGGCCCTGCCCGCACCCGAGCCCTCCGCCGTGACCGCCGCTCCGGAACCGCCCGTCGACTGGCCCTCCCTGCAACCGCCGGAGCCGGGGCCGGTCGCCGTGGAGGTCGACTACGTGGTCCTGGACCAGCGGCCGATGGTGCCCGCGCCCCGCCGGCCCGCCGAGGGCGGGCACACCGTCAACGGCCTGCGACGCCGTACGCCGAGGGCACAACGACCCCGGATCGAGCCTGCGCCGGCACTGCGACCGGAACCGTCCGCTGCGATCCCGGACTCGCCGGAGGCGGTCCGGAGCCGTCTGACCGCCCTGCGCGCGGGCATCCAGCGCGGTGCCGGCCGGGACCGGCACCGTAATCAGTGAGGAGCTTTGTTGATGAGCGTCGAGGCGACGGCCGACCGGCACCAGTGCAACTGGCTGCTCGGCAACTTCGTCCATCAGACCGACGGGGTACGCGACGCGGTGGCCGTGTCCTCGGACGGCCTGCTGATCGCCAGCTCGGAGGGGCTGAGCCGGGCCGAGGCCGACCAGTTGGGCGCCATCGTGTCCAGCATGGCCAGCCTGGCCCGCAGCGCCTCCCGCCGGTACGACTTCGAGGGACTGAAACTGATCATGATCGAGATGCACCGGGGCTTCCTGGTGATCTCGGTGATCCCGGGCGGCAGCTGCCTGGGCGTGGTGGCCGGCGGGGACAGCGACCTGGGCCTGGTCGGGTACGAGATCTCCCTGCTCGCGGACCGGTTCGGCGACCTGCTGACCCCGGCCCTGATCGCCGAATCGCGGCAGCACCTCCCCCGATGAGCGAGGACCCGGTCGTTCGGCCGTTCATGCTCACCAATGGGCGCACCCAGCCACTGCGCGACGGGCTGCGGATCGAGACCCAGCTGTACGCCGAGCCGGCCGCCCTGTCCGCGCCGCTGCGGTTCGAGGCCCGCCGGATCGTCGAACTGTGCCAGAGGCCGCGGTCGATCGCCGACCTGTCGTCCGCGCTCGGCGCCCCGATGGGCGTGGTCCGGGTGATCGTCGCCGACCTGCTCACCCAGGGTCTGGTCCGGGCCGGCGAGATGCCCGGCGAGCTGACCACCGCGTTGATCGAGAGGATCAGGGATCGTGTTCGGGCGCTCTAACCCGATGGCGCCGTCGTCACCGATGGCCGTCAAGATCGTCATCAGTGGCGGGTTCGGGGTCGGCAAGACGACCTTCGTCAGCGCCATCTCGGAGATCGAGCCGCTGGTCACCGAGGCGGAGATGACCGAGAGGTCGATCGGGGTGGACGACACCTCGGCGGTCGCCGCCAAGACCACCACCACCGTGGCGCTGGACTTCGGCCGGATCACCCTGGACGACGCGCTGCTGCTCTACCTGTTCGGCACGCCGGGGCAGGACCGGTTCGCGTTCCTCTGGGACGACCTGGTGACCGGGGCGCTCGGCGCCATCGTGCTGGTCGACACCCGCCGGATCGAGGACTGCTTCCCGGCGATCGACTACTTCGAGGAACACGACATCCCGTTCATCATCGGGGTCAACGCGTTCGACGGGGCGCGCCGTTTCGAGCTGCCCGAGGTCCGCGACGCGCTCGGCATCGCGGAGACCATGCCGCTGCTGGAGTGCGACGCCCGTCAGCGGGAGTCGGTGAAGGCGGTGCTCGTCGCGCTCACCGAGCGGGTGCTGGCCCGCCGTCTGGACCGGCTGGCGGGTTGAGGGCGCCGTCGCGTTCGACGTACTCGGCGCCGGTCTCCGGGCACAGCCAGACGCCGTCGCCCTTGGCGGTCAGTGGGTGCCCGGCCCGGCCCACCCAGCCGACCCGGCGTGCCGGAACGCCGACGACCAGCGCGAAGTCGGGGACGTCCGTGGTGACCACCGCGCCGGCCGCGACCAGCGCCCACCGGCCGACGGTGACCGGGGCGACGCAGACCGCCCGCGCGCCGATCGAGGCGCCCGCACCGATCGTCACGCCGACCGCGGTCCAGTCGTCGCCGGTCTTGAGCCGGCCGTCCGGGGTGACGGCACGCGGGTACTCGTCGTTGGTGAGCACCGCGGCCGGGCCGACGAACACGCCGTCGCCGAGCCGGGCCGGTTCGTAGACCAGGGCGTGGTTCTGGAGCTTGCAGTTGTCGCCGAGGACCACGCCGGGACCCACGTACGCCCCCCGGCCGATGTTGCAGTCCCGCCCGATCGTGGCGCCCTCACGGATCTGCGCGAGATGCCAGACCCGGGTGCCGGCGCCGATCACGGCCCGCTCGTCCACATCGGCTGTCGGTGCGACGGTCATCGTGAACCTTCCTCGTCATCGATCCGGCACAGGGTAGAGGCCGGCGGCCGACGACGTTGTCGGCCAGCCGACATAGGAGTCCAAAATGGCCATTGAGGGGTCCCCCGATCGGCCGAAGGGTTCGCCTTGACCCCGGCTCCGCCGTAAATCCGTCAGTGATCTGGCGTCCGGCCACAAGGGATCGATAGCTTTCCCGACGGACCGCGTCCGCCAATTCGACGAACGGATTCCTGTGACCTCTCACGTGCCCGACGAGCCCATCGGCGTGGCCGTCATCGGGGCCGGCTACTGGGGCCCCAACCTCGTCCGCAACTTCCAGGGCAGCCCCGCCTTCCACCTGCGGTGGCTCTGCGACCTCGACGTCGATCGGGCCCGGAAGGTGCTCGGTGGCTACTCCACCGTCCAGGTCTCCGCCGACCTCGACGAGGTTCTCGCCGACCCGGGCGTGCACGCCGTCGCCATCGCCACCCCGGCCGGCACCCACCTGCCCGTCGCCATGGCCGCGCTGCGCGCCGGCAAGCACGTGCTGGTGGAGAAGCCGCTCGCGGCCACCTTCGAGGAGGGCCGGCAGCTGGTCGACGAGGCCGACCGGCGCGGGCTCACCCTGATGTGCGACCACACCTACTGCTACACCCCGGCCGTGCTGCGCATCCGCGACCTGCTGGCCGCCGGCGAGCTGGGCGAGCTGCACTTCCTCGACTCGGTGCGGATCAACCTGGGCCTGGTGCAGCGCGACATCGACGTGGTGTGGGACCTGGCGCCGCACGACCTGTCGATCCTCGACTTCGTGCTGCCGCCCACGGTCCGGCCGATCGCGGTGGCGGCGCACGGCGCGGACGGGATCGGCGCCGGGCGGGCCTGTGTGGCGTACCTGACGTTGCAGCTCAGCAACGGGGCGATCGCGCACATCCACGTCAACTGGCTGTCCCCGGTGAAGGTGCGCACCGCGATCTTCGGCGGGTCGAAGCGGACGCTCGTGTGGGACGACCTGAACCCCAGCCAGCGGCTGTCGATCTACGACCGCGGGGTGGACGTGGCGTCCCCCGAGGAGCTCGGTGACGAGCAGCGGCGGGACATCCTCGTGTCGTACCGGTCCGGCGACATGGTCGCGCCCGCGCTCACCGAGCGGGAGGCGCTGCGCACCATGGTCGAGGAGTACGCGCGGGCCATCACCACCGGCACGCCCGCACTGACCGACGGCCGGTCCGGGCTGCGGGTGCTGGAGCTTCTCCAGGCGGCCTCACGCAGCCTGACCGAGGGCGGAACCATGATCAAGCTGAGCGAAGGGCACACGGCGTGACTGGGGTACCGATCGAGGGCGCGCGCGCTCTCGTGACCGGCGGGGCGGGCACCATCGGCTCGCACGTCGTCGACGAGCTGGTGCGCGGGGGCGCCTCGGAGATCGTCGTTCTCGACAATCTCGTACGCGGGCGGCGCGACAACCTCGCGTGGGCGCTGGGATCCGGCAATGTCCGGCTCGTCGAGGGCGACATCAGGGACAACGCGCTGGTCCGGTCGCTCACCGAGGGCCAGGATCTCGTCTTCCACCTGGCCGCGATCCGGATCACCCAGTGCGCCGAGGAGCCCCGGCTCGCCAACGAGGTGCTGGTCGACGGCACGTTCAACGTGATCGAGGCGGCCGCCGACGCGGGCGTCAAGAAGGTGATCGCGTCGTCGTCGGCGTCGGTCTACGGGCTCGCCGAGGAGTTCCCGACCACCGAGCGGCACCACCCGTACAACAACGACACGTTCTACGGGGCGGCCAAGGCGTTCAACGAGGCGACGCTGCGCAGCTTCAAGGCCATGAAGGACCTGGACTACGTGGCCCTGCGCTACTTCAACGTGTACGGGCCACGGATGGACATCCACGGCCTCTACACCGAGGTGCTGATCCGCTGGATGGAGCTGATCGAGGCCGGCACTCCCCCGCTGATCCTCGGCGACGGGCTGGCCACCATGGACTTCGTACACGTCGCCGACATCGCCCGCGCCAACATCCTGGCCGCACGGGCGGACGTCACCGACGAGGTGTTCAACATCGCCAGCCACGAGGAGACCAGCCTCAAGGAGCTGGCCGCCGCGCTCAGCGCCGTGATGAAGTCGGACCTGGCGCCGGAGCACGGGCCGGCCCGCGCGGTCAACGGCGTCACCCGCCGCCTCGCCGACATCTCCCTCGCCGAGCAGAGGCTGGGCTGGAAGCCGCGGCTCACCCTCACCGAGGGCCTTCAGGGCCTGGTCGACTGGTGGCGGTCGTCCCAGTGATCCCGGTGATGATCCCCGACCTCGGGGAGGAGGAGGCGCAGGCCGCCGCCGAGGCGGTCCGCTCCGGCTGGGTCGCGCAGGGGCCGCGGGTCGCCCGGTTCGAGCAGGAGTTCGCGGCCGCGGTCGGCGCCGGGCACGGTGTGGCGGTGTCGTCCTGCACGACCGGCCTGCACCTCGCGCTGGTGCTGCTCGACGTCGGGCCCGGCGACGAGGTGATCGTGCCGTCGCTGTCGTTCATCGCGACCGCCAACGCGGTCCGCTACGTGGGCGCCACCCCGGTCTTCGCCGACGTCGAGCTGGCCACCGGGAACGTCACGGTGGAGACGGTCGACGCGGTGCGCACGCCGCGGACCCGGGCGGTCATCGCGGTGCACCAGGGGGGCGTGCCGTTCGACACCGTCGCGCTGCGCAAGGCCGCCGACGACTGGGGCATCGGCCTGGTCGAGGACGCCGCGTGCGCGGCCGGATCCACCGCCTACGGCGCCCCGGCCGGCACCGGCGCGAAGGTGGCGGCCTGGTCGTTCCACCCGCGCAAGCTGATCACCACGGGTGAGGGTGGCATGGTCACCGTCGACTCCCCGGAGGCCGCGGCCCGGCTGAAGCGGCTGCGGGAGCACGGCATGAACGTGTCCGCGGCCGATCGGCACGCGTCGAAGCAGCCGGTGCTGGAGGCCTATCTGGAGACGGCCTTCAACTACCGGATGACCGACATCCAGGCCGCGGTCGGGCTGGTCCAGCTCGGCAAACTCGCCGGCCTGGTGGCTCAGCGCCGACAGCTCGCGGCCCGCTATCAGGAGCATCTGTCGGACATAGGCGGACTCATCCCCGTGACCGATCCGGCCTATGGACAGACGAACTACCAGTCGTTCTGGGTGCTGCTCCACGGGTTCCCGGTGAGCCGGGACGAGGTTCTCTCCGAACTCGCGGCCAAGGGGGTGTCGGCCCGCCGGGGCATCATGGCGGCACACCTGGAGCCGGCCTACGCGGACGTGACACCGGGCCCGCTGCCGGTGACCGAGCGGATCACCCGGGAATCGCTGATCCTGCCGCTGCACCACCGGCTGACCGAAGCCGACCAGGACCACATCGTCGGGGTGCTGCGCGAGCTGGCCACCCGGTGAAGGACCTGGTCATCGTCGGAGCCGGTGGCTTCGCCCGGGAGACGGCCGCGGCCGCAACCGGCTGGCGGGTCCTCGGCTTCGTCGACGACGATCCGGCGCTGCACGGGACCCAGCGCTCCGGGTTGCCGATCCTCGGGCCGGTCGACAGCGTGCTCGGGATGGACGCCGCCGTGGTGGTGTGCGTGGGCAATCCACGTGCCTACACCGCCCGGCGGCGGATCGTCGAGCGCCTCGCCCTGCCCCCGCGGCGGTACGCGACCGTCGTACACCCCTCGGTGTCGATCGGCGCCGGCAGCACCGTCGGCGAGGGCACCGTGCTGCTGGCCGGCGCCGTGCTGACCGCCGACGTCACCGTGGGCGCCCACGTGGCGGTCATGCCGCAGGCCGTGCTCACCCATGACGACCTGGTGGCCCCGTACGTCACGATCGCGTCCGGGGTGCGGCTGGGTGGCGGGGTGGTGCTGTCCGAGGGCGCCTACGTCGGCGCCGGCGCGCTGCTGCGCGAGGGCGTGACCGTCGGCGCCTGGTCCCTGGTCGGGATGGGCTCGGTCGTGCTCCGCGACGTGCCCCCGGCCGAGGTCTGGGCCGGCAGCCCGGCCCGTTTTCTCCGCAAGTCCTCCGCCCCGGAAAGGCAGTGCACATGACCCGCATCCCGCTCGTCGACCTGGCCGCCGCGCACGCGGAGGTGGCCGAGGAGGTCGAGGCCGGATTCAAGCGCATCATCGCCGACACGGCGTTCATCGGCGGGCCCGAGGTGGCCGCGTTCGAGCGGGAGTACGCCGCGTTCTCCGGGCTGCCGCACTGCGTCGGCGTGGCCAACGGCACCGACGCGCTGGAGCTGGCGTTCAAGGCGGTCGGTGTCGGTCCGGGCACCGAGGTGATCCTGCCGGCCAACACGTTCATCGCCACCGCCGAGGCGGTCGCCCGCACCGGCGCCGAGGTCGTGCTGGTGGACTGCGATCCGCGTACCTATCTGATCGACGTCGAGGCGGCGCTCGCCGCGATCACGCCGCGGACCCGCGCCGTCGTGCCGGTCCACCTGTACGGCCAGCTCGCCCCGGTCGAACAGCTCCGGGCCGGGATCGGCGGCCGGGACATCGTCGTCGTCGAGGACGCCGCGCAGTCGCAGGGCGCCACCCGGCACGGGCTGGGCTCCGGTGTGGACGGCATCGCGGCGACCAGCTTCTACCCCGGCAAGAACCTCGGCGCCTACGGTGACGCCGGCGCCGTCACCACCGGCTCCGAGGAGTGGGCCACCACGGTCCGCACCCTCGGCAGTCACGGTGGCCTGCGCAAATACCACCATGACCTGGTCGGGGTGAACAGTCGCCTCGACGGTCTCCAGGCGGTCGTGCTGCGCGCCAAGCTGGCCCGGCTGGCCTCGTGGAACGAACGGCGCCGGGCCGCGGCCGCCCGCTACGACGAACTGCTCGCCGGGCTCGGCGAGGTGATCCGCCCGGTCACCCTGGACGGCAACGTGCACGTGTGGCACATCTACTGTGTCCGGGTGCCGAACCGCGACGAGGTCCTCACGAGACTCGACGCGGCCGGGGTCGGCGCCGCCATCCACTACCCCGTCCCGGTGCACCGGACCGGCGCGTTCGCGTCGCTCGGCGGCTCGTTCCCGAACGCCGAGCGGGTGGCCCCGGAGATCCTGTCCCTGCCGATCTACCCGCAGATCACCCCGGACCAGCAGGCCCGCGTGGCCGAGGCCCTGGCCGGGGCGCTACGCCCCTGAGGAAAGCCGCACCGTGTATGTGACGATCCGGGACCGCCCGGCCGACGGAATCGGGCCCACGGCCGGGAAGGTCTCCGCGACCGTGCTGCTGCTGGGCACGGTCAGCCTGCTCACCGACGTCTCCTCCGAGATGGTGGCGTCGGTGCTGCCGCTGTACCTGACGGCGGCGGTCGGGTTGAGCCCGGTGGCGTACGGCTTCCTGGACGGTGTGTACCAGGGGGTCAGCGCGTTCCTGCGCATCGCCGGCGGCTACGCCGGTGACCGTGGCGGGCAGCCCAAGTGGGTGGCGGTCGTGGGGTACGGCGCCTCCGCGATCAGCCGGATCGCCATGCTCGCGGCCACCGGGTTCGCCGCGATCACCGCGGTGGTCACCGCGGACCGTCTCGGCAAGGGCCTGCGGACCGCGCCCCGGGACGCGCTGATCGCCGAGGCGTCCGATCCGGCGACGCTGGGCCGCGCGTTCGGCGTGCACCGGGCCCTCGACACGATCGGCGCGGCGCTCGGACCACTTGTCGCGTTCGCGCTGCTGTGGAGCGTGCCCGGCAGCTACGACTCGATCTTCGTGGTGTCGTTCGCGTTCGCCGTGGTGGGCGTCGCCGTACTGGTGCTGTTCGTGCCGAACCTGCGCACCACCGCCCCGTCCGCCCGGACCGGCCTGCGCCGGGTGCTGCGTGAGGTGGGTGGGCGGCGGCTGCGCCGGCCGCTGATCGCGGCCGGGCTGCTCGGCCTGCTCACCGTCGGCGACGGATTCCTCTACCTGGCACTCCAGGAGCGCGATGACGTCGCGGCCGTCTATTTCCCGCTTCTCTACGTGGGTACGAACATCGCCTACCTGGCGCTCGCCGTACCGATGGGGCGCCTGGCCGACCGGTTCGGCCGCGCCCGCGTCCTGGTGGCCGGGCACGGCGCCCTGCTCGCGTGTTACCTGCTGGGCGCGCTGCCGTCCGGCGGCCCCGGCCTGACCCTGGCCGTCCTGCTGCTGCTCGGGGTGTTCTACGCGGCCACCGACGGGGTCCTGCCGGCGCTGGTCAGCCGGCTGGTCCCGGCGGAGACCCGGGGCAGCGGCATCGCGGCCGCGCAGACCGTGGTGGTGCTGGCCCGGTTCGCGTCGTCGCTGACCTTCGGGGTGCTGTGGGCGGTGCGGGGGCCGGCCGTGTCGCTGCTGCTGTTCGCCGCGTTCCTGGTCGTGGCGATCCCGGTCGCGGCGTGGATGCTGCGCGGCGCCGAGGCGGCACGGTGAGCCTCCGCAACCGCGTCGCCGCCCTGGTCACGGTCCTGATCGTCGCCGTGGCCGGCGCCGGCGCCTACGTGTGGAACGTGCGCCGTGACCAGGCCCGGGCGGTGGCCGCCGCACCGCCGGTCCCGCCGGGCGCCGACCTGGCCACCGTGCGTGCCGAGCCGCATCTGGTGTTCCGCAGCACCGCCCTCGGCGCCGGCTACGGCAAGGTCGCGGTCGTCCCGCTGACCGCTCCGGACGGGCCGCGGACGCTCACCCCCGCCTCCTGCGAACGCGTCTACGCCACCGCCGCCGACGCGATCTGTCTCTCCGCCGAACGCGGACTGGTCACCACCTACCAGGCGCGGCTGCTGGGCCCGTCGTGGACACCGGTCCGGGACCTGCCGCTGACCGGCATACCGAGCCGGGCCCGGCTGTCACGGGACGGGACTCTGGCCGCCACCACCACGTTCGTCTTCGGCGACTCCTACGCCAACCCGGGACAGTTCTCCACCCGTACCGTGGTCACCCGGGTGGACGGCGAGGTCGTCGGCGACATCGAGAAGTTCACGCTGACCGTCGACGGCGGGGTCGTCACGTCGCCGGACAAGAACCTGTGGGGCGTCACCTTCCTCGACGGCGACCGGTTCTACGCGACCGCCGCGTCGGGTGCGCGGACGTGGCTGGTCGAGGGCAGCCTTTCCGCCCGTACCGTCACCGCCCTGCACGACGACGTCGAGTGCCCGTCGCTGTCGCCGGACCGCACCCGGGTCGCCTTCAAGAAGCACGGCGACCTGCCCGCCGGAAAATGGCGGCTGGCCGTCCACGACCTGCGTACCGGCGCCGAGATCCTGCTGGCCGAGACCCGCAGCGTCGACGACCAGGTCGAATGGCTCGACGACCGGACCGTCGTCTACGGACTTCCCCGGGAGACCGCCGGCACCGCGTCCAGCGACGTGTGGCGGGTCCCCGCCGACGGCACCGGCCGACCACAGCTGCTCATCCACGACGCATGGTCGCCCGCGGTGGTCCGCGGCGAGGAAGGCTCCTGATGCGCGTCCTGTACTCGTTCCCCACCCGGCTCGGCGTCTCCGGCATCGGCATGACCGCCTGGCATCAGGTCAGCGGCGCCGCAGAGCACGGCGCCGAGGTCACCGTGCTCTGCGCCAGCAACGAGCGGCCGCTGCCGCCCGGCGTCCGGGTCGTCGAGACGTTGCGCCCGGCCGGGCTCAAGGTGCCGTTCCGGGTCGTCGGCTACCTGCGCGCCCTGGACTGGCACGACCGCCGGGCCGCGGCCGCCCTGCGCCGCCTCGCCGGCCGCATCGACCTGGTGCACGCCTGGCCGCTACGGTCCGAACGGCTCCTGACCGCGGCCCGCGACCTCGGGGTGCCCAGCGTCCTGGAACGGCCGAACGCGCACACCGGATTCGCCTTCGACGCCGTCGAGAAGGTCTGCGCCGACCTCGGCATCCCGGTCGACCCGTCCAGCCCGCACGCCCGGCAACCCGGGAAGCTGGCCATCGAGGAACGCGAGTACGCGCTGGCCGGCCGTCTGCTCTGCCCGTCCGACTTCGTGGCGCGCACCTTCCTCGACGCCGGCACACCGGCGGGCCGGCTGCTGCGGCACCGCTACGGCTACGACCCCGGCCGCTTCCACACCGAGGGCCGCGACGACTCCGGACGGCCGTTCACCGTCGGCTTCGTGGGACGCGGCGAACCGCGCAAAGGGCTGCACGACGCGCTCCGGGCCTGGCTGCGCTGCGGCGCCGCCGACGCCGGCGGCCGGTTCGTCATCGCCGGAAGCATCGACCCCGGTTACCGGCGGGTCATCGAGGAGCCGCTCGCCCATCCCAGCGTCACCGAGGCCGGCCACGTGCCCGATCCGGCGGCCCTCATGCGCGGCTGCGACGTGCTGGTGCTGCCCTCGGTGGAGGAGGGCAGCGCGCTCGTCACCTACGAGGCCCGGGCGTGCGGGTGCGTGCTCGTGGTCTCCGACCACAGCGGCGCCCCCGGCACCGACGGGGTGGACGCGCTGTTCCACCCGGCCGGCGACGTGGACGCGCTCACCGAACGGCTGCGCTCGCTGTGGACCGACCCCGAGCTGCTCGCCCGGCTCCGCACCGAGAGTGTCCGCGGAGCCGGGGAGCTGACCTGGTCGGCGGCCGGCGCCGTGCTGACCGGCGCCTACCGGGAGGCGGCCGGCGCGCCGTAGACCTCGTCCTCGATGGTCTCCCGGGTCACCCGTTTCGCGTCGTCCCACGGCGTCGCCCGGACGCTGGCGGCGACCACGTCCGGCGCGGGCCGGTCGCCGCCGACGATCCCGCCGAGCGCCTCGGCCAGCCCGTACGCCGTCGGATGCGCCCACCGCACATGCGGGTTGTCCAGCGTCACCTTGGCGTACTCGGACTCCGCCATCACCGGCACCACACCGCACGCCAGCATCTCGTCCGGCACCAGCGACAGGTTGGTGAAGGACATCGCGATCCCGGCCGCACAGTCGTTGTAGAGGGCGGCCAGCCTCGCCGGTTCGAGCACCCCGTGGTTGATCGCCGGGAAGGGCACCTCGACCGTCGGATCGCCGAAGATGTGGATCGGCTGCTCCGGATGCCGCCGATGGAACTCCCGCAGCGCCAGCAGACCGAGCAGGAACCCACGGCGCGGCACATCCCGCTTGGCATAGAACACCACACCGGTACGCGGCGCCGGATTGGTCAGCCCGTAGATGTTCGTGTCGATCCCGAAGTTCGCCACCGCCGCTGTCACCCCGAACCGGTCCCGCAGCAGGTTCGCCAGCATCGGCCCCACCGTGATCGACCGGAACCCGAACCGGTAGGTGTCCTCGGCCAGCACGTGGTGCGAGCCCTGCGGGTAGAAGAACGGCTCGAAGTCCTGGACGAAGTAGAGCCGCCGGGTCGGCAGGTCGGCGCGCGAAGCCAGCACGTGCGCGGTCTCCCACGCCGAGGCGACGTACGCGTCGAGCGGGGCGAGCCCGTCCGCCACCGACCGCACCTCGGCCCGTACGCCCGGCCAGTACTGCCGGATCACCCGCTCGTGCCGGGCCAGATCGCCACGGAACGGGTCGTACAGGTAGAGCACGCAGGTGTGGCCGGCCGCCTCCATCCCCTCGATCATGCGGAAGAAGGTGGTGTGCCCGCCGGAGCCGGCGCCGGGCGGCGAGCAGATCCAGCCGACGGTCAGCGGGGTGCCCCGTTCCGGGCGCCTCCCGGGCACGGTGAGCCGCAGGTCCCGGGAGTCGGCCATGTAGTCCAGGTCGATCTGGGTCTCCAGTTCGGAGGCCCCCAGCCGCCGGTAGGCGACCCGGGCGGCGCGCTGCGCGATCCCGCGCACCCCGGCATCCCGGAGCAGCCGGACGGCCTCGCGGCGGCGGGCGTTGAGTCGGCGCAGGTCGGGGCTCATATGCTCAAGATCCCCAATCGGCGGGCCAGGCGCAGTGAACGGTCGAAGACGAACATGCCGGCCACGAAGGTGACCAGGGTGAAACCGGCCAGGATCAGGGTCGCGGCCAGCGGGGACAGCCCCTCGGTGGGCGTCCCGGGGATCAGCAGCCGGCGCTCGGCGGCGATCACGTACGAATGTGGCACCAGATAGCTCGCCCAGCGGATCCAGACCGGCAGCACCTCGATCGGGAAGAGCGCGCCGCCGAGGACCGAGGCGGCGAGGCTGTACAGCATCACGACCGGCTCACCCCGTTTGAACAGCAGGATGAAACTCGCCGCGAAGGAGCCGAGCGCGTTGCACGCCAGGATGCCGAGGAAGAGCACCAGCAGCCCGGCGGGGATGCCGGAGGCGTTGACCGGACCGCCGAGCAGCCAGCCGAGCGCCACCATGACACAGGCCAGCAGGGCGCCGGTGACGCTGCGCCAGATGTTCATAGCGACCGGGATGAGCGCCCAGGGCACCGGCTCGACCAGGTAGGTCTCCAGGGTGCCGCGTTCCATCGCGAAGTTGAGCCGCCCGGTGAGGCCGGTCAGCGCGTCCTGGAGTCCGGCGATCACCGCGGCGCCGATGAGCATGGTCATGAACAGCTCGTCGGAGATGGTCAGGAAGGTGCTCTGGAAGTAGTAGAGCAGCACCGGGAACACCACGGCGAGATAGCGCATGATCGTCGAGGCCGGGAACATCCGCTCCTCGACCAGGTCGATCCGGATGTACGCCTCGAGCGTGTCGACGACCTTGGTGAACCGGCTGCGTTTGTGGACCGTGGCCGGGTAGACGGATGTCATGCCTTGGTTCCCCGTTCGTACACGCGGGCGATGAGGTCGCGCAGGGGCATGGGGTGCTCCCGCACGTGGCGGATCGAGGCGGCCAGTGGGCCGAGCCGGGCCAGCACCGCGCCGACCGGCTCGTCACCGGCGTGCCCGCAGCGCACCGAGGTGTCGTCGACGTGGGCCTCGAGCCCCTGTGCGGCCAGGTTGTCCGCCACGGCGTGCGCGTCGGCGGGGGTGTCGAGGACGAACTCGACGACCGGCCGGTCCCATTCGCGGCGCAGGCTGTCCAGGTCGCCCGAGTAGTTGACGCGGCCCCGGTCCATCAGCAGCGCGTGTGACTGGAGGGCCTCGATCTCCTCCAGCCGGTGCGAGGAGATGAGCACCGCGAGGCGTTCCTGCTTGACCAGGTCCATGATCAGGGTGAGCAGGCCGTGCGCGGCGATCGGGTCGACGGCGCCGGTCGGCTCGTCCAGGATCAGCGCGCGCGGGCCGGGCAGCAGGGCGCGGGCGAGCCGCAGCCGCGCCCGCATGCCGGCCGAGAGGCCGGCCACGACCGACTCGGTCTGGGCGGTCAGGTTCACCGTCTCCAGGACGTACGGGATCCGCTCCGCGAGCTCGCGGCGCGGCATGCCCTGGAGGCGGCCGTGCAGTTGGAGGTTCTCCTTGGAGGTGGCGCGCATGAGCAGGCTGCGGTCCTCGGACGGCATCCAGCCGACCACCTGGCGGACCTGTTCGGAGTCGCGGCCGGCGTCCAGGCCCATGATGGTGGCGGTGCCGCCGGTCGAGGTGGTGAGGCCGACCAGGATCCGGAACATGGTGGTCTTGCCGGCGCCGTTGGGGCCCACGATCGCGCAGATCTCGCCGGCCCGGACGGTCAGGTCGACGCCGTCGAGTGCCTTGACCGGCTCGGTGAGGTGCGAGCGGGCGAAGATCCGCATCCATCGCGGGGTGGGTTCGTAGAGCTTCGTCAGGCCGGACAGGACGATGACGTCGTCGCCGTCCACGGAAGTGCTCGTCACAGTGACCGTACCGCCGGGGAGATGCCGGAGTGACGCCAGCGGCGCCATCCGAGGTGGAGCACCGCGCGGTCGCGCAGCGCCGTGACAGGGACGGGGACGACGGGGCCGCGGCCCGAGGCGTACCGCTCGTAGGTTCGCCGTAGTGCGCTGTCCTGGGACGCCGGCCAGATCTCGCCGGCCAGCTCGGCGAGGCGGGCCAGCTGTTCGGCCTCGGCGGCGCCGGGGCGGCCGCGCTCGTAGGGTCGGCAGGCCAGGATCAGGGCCTCCCGGGCGAGCGCACGGTACGCGTCGTCGCGCATCCGTTCGGCGCCGGGCAACCGGTCGCCGTCCTCCTCGAACAGGATCCGCAGGGTGAGGTGGCGCTGCTCCACGTCGAGGACGTCGCCGGAGTACTCGCCGGTGTGCATGTTGGCCCCGTGGACCCGGTAGAACGCCTGGTCGACGCCGTTGACCCGGCCGATCGCGGCGCGGGTGCCGGCGCGCAGCCACAGGTGGTAGTCGGCGGCGTGCGGGAGCCGGGCGTCGTACCCCACGAGGTCGCGCATCGTGCTCGCCCGCATCATCACCTCGGGGGTGTAGATCGGGTTGGTGGCCGTGCGGGTCACCCGGGCCACCCACTCCGGTCCGTCCCAGATGGACCAGGACCGCAGCGTGGCCCGCGGTGGGGGTGGGGTGCCGAAGAAGCGGCGTGAGAAGCCGTACACCAGGCCGACCTCGGGATGTGCCCGCAGCAGCGCGGCGGAGCGGGCGAGGGAGCCCTTCGCGAGCAGGTCGTCGGCGGAGAGCAGGACGACGAACTCGCCCTCGGCGGCGGCCAGACCCTCGTTGTACGTGGCGATGTGCCGCTTGTTGGTCTCGTGGGCGATCACGGTGACCCGTGGGTCCTTCGCCGCGATCCGCCGGGCCACCTCGGCGCTGCCGTCCGGTGACGCGTCGTCGACGATCAGGGCATCGACGTCGACCTGATCGGCGTCGGCGAAGACCGTCTCGAGGCACTCGGCGAGGAAGTGGCCGTAGTTGTAACAGGGGATCACGACGGTGACCCGGGGCCGGTCCGTCAGCGCCCGGGGGGTTACCTTCCGCACCGGCCAGCCCTTCTCTCTCGGCTCACGGTCAGCCTAGTTTCGGCGGGCATCAATCTTCTTCCTGTCGTCGGAATCCCGACCGTCTGATGTGGACGAGGCCGGTACGTGCGTACCCGGCCTCGTCCCCTCGTCAGCTGTTCGGGATGAAGTAGACGTCGACCCAGAAGTTGTGGTTGGAGGCCGAGTTCGGGAACCCGCCGTCGTAGGTGAAGACACCTCCGGCCGGGGGCACGTGCAGGGGTGCGTTGTCGTGCCCGTTGGCGTAGGCGTTCAGGTCGGCCGAGTAGTAGCCCCTGCTCGTCCGGTACGACGCCACGAACGTGGTGTTCGCGGAGATGTCCACCGGGTTGTCGAACAGCAGCGTCTGCCAGCCGGAGCCGGTCTCGTACTCGAACGTCCCGGAGGCGATCTCCTGCCCGCCGGCGGTCCACAGGGTGCCGCGGTGGGTGCCGGTGTTCTGCGTGCCCTTCCAGAACCGGATGCCGTGCACCTTGCCGGCGACGTCGGAGCGGAACTTCACACCGACCTCGATGCCCGAGTTGTCGTCGAAGTTCTCCACCGCGGGTGTGGCCGACCCGAGGATCGTCGACGATCCGGCCGGCGGGTCCGGCTGCTCGGCGGGCGGCGGCGGGCCGTCCGGTACGAACAGCGGGTCCACCCAGTAGTTGGTGGCGCCGTAGGTGCTCTCCGGCAACCGGTCACTGCCGTAGGCGTACACACCGTTGGCGCCGGTCGCGGCGGTCATGGTGCGGTCCGGGGCGATGCGTGCCTCGTTGAAGTAGCCGGGGTCGTAGGCGTAGTTGCCGTTCGGCGCCCAGTACGCCACCGTGTACGTCACCCCGGCCGTCACGTCGACGGGCTGTGCGAAGTGCACGGACTGCCAGCCCGACTCCGACTCGGTGCCGAAGGTCGCCTTGGCCATCTGGCCGCCGGGTCCGTAGAGCGTGCCGGTGTGGATGCCGTTGTTGCCGGGGCCCTTGTAGAACCGTACGCCGATCACCAGGCCGTCGACCGTCGGCTTGAACCGGGCGCCCAGCGTGATGGCGTCCGAGTCGCCGGACGACGCGGCGGCCGGTGTCGCGTCGGGGGCGAACAGGGTCGACACCTGGGCGTACGGCGTCGTGGTGAACGTCCACTCCAGCGGGGTGCTGGCGACGCCCTGGAGGTCCTGGGCGGTGACCCGGGCGGTGTAGGCGACCGCGGTGTCCAGCGACGCCGTCGGCCGGAAGGTCACCGAGCGGGTGTCCGCGTCGTAGACCGTGGCGCCGGGGACGGTCGTGCCGTCCGGGCGGCGCAGGGTGAACGCGATCGAGGACGCGGCCAGCGGCTTGGAGAAGACCGCCATCGGCTGGGCGTTGAGCGCGACCCCGATCTCGGTGTCCTCCGGGGCGGTGGTCAGCACGGTCGGCGCCGCCGTCTCGCCGTCGACGAACGTGACGTCGACGTAATAGTTGGCGTCGGTCGACGAGGCGATGACCGGGACGCCGTTACCGGCCCGGAACAGCCCGTTGCCGCCGGAGGTTCGGCCGCGCGGCGCGGTCAGCGGACCGGACTTCCAGTCCAGGCTGCTGAAGAAGCGGTCGTCGGCGGCGTACCGGCCGTTGGGCGCGTAGTAGCCGACGATGTACGTGGTGTTCTTGGTGACCCGGAGCGGCTTGGCGAACTTCAGCCTCTGCCAGCCGGTCGCCGTCTCGTCGGCGAACGATCCGGTCCGCAGGAGCTGGCCGGTCGACGACCACACCGAGCCGGTGTGCGAGCCGCTGTTGCCGGAGCCCTTGTAGAAGCGCACGCCGGTGACGGTGCCGTCGGTGCTCGGCGTGAACCTGGTGCCGAGGGTCACGGCGGAGCCGTCGTCGGCGACCGGGACCTGCGGGACCCGCTGCCCGAACAGGGTGGTCGGGCCGTTCAGGTCGAAGGTGCGGACCGCCGGGCTGGTCCCGATGTTGCCGCTGTCGTCGACGCCGCGGGCCCGGACCACCTGGGTGGCGGCGCCGGTGGCGTAGAACTGGTAGCTCCACGAGGAGCCGCCGGTGGCCGGGTGCCAGGTCTGGCCGTCGTCGGTGGAGACCTCGACGCCGGCCACCCGGCCGCCGCCCAGGTCGGTGGCGGTGCCCTGCACGGTGACTTTCGCGCCGTTGGTCATCGCGGAGCCGGCCGCCGGCGAGGTGATCGCGGTGGTGGGCCCGACGGTGTCGGTGGAGGCGGTGGTGGCGACCAGCTGCGACATCAGCGACGTGGGTTGCACGCCCATGTCGGCGAGCAGGTTGACGGTCGCCTGCTGCATCACCCGGTCGGCCGGCTCCTGGGCCTCGCCGTCGTGTTTCTCGTCCAGACCCCAGGCCCACTGGATGGTGCCGGCGCCGAACACCAGCGCGCCGCTGGGCGCCCGGTAGAGGGTGAGGTGGTGGGTGGTGGTGCCGGGGGCGGTCCGCAGCCCGAAGTCGAGAAGGTACTCCGGCGCCGGGCCGGTCGTGGTGGAGAGCCGGATCAGGCCCGGCGGGCGGAAGCCGTTGTCCAGGTCCTCGTCGGACTCGTAGCCGACGGTGTGGTTCGCGAGGGTGAGGGTGTCCCCGGCGTCCTGCTCGGCCGCGTCGGTGTGCCGCCAGAACCTGTTCTCGCCCTGGGCGGCGGGCACCTTGAGGGCCAGGTCGGTGTTGTTGGACATGTAGAGCACGCCGGTCAGCGCGTTCTCCGGGGCGCCGCCGTTGGACGGTGGGGTGAATCGCGGGTCACGCCAGGTGCCGGTCCACTCGGTGGACGGGTCGATCTTGTCGCCGGCCCAGGTCTCCTTGTAGCAGACCAGGGTGCGGTTCGGGGTGTTCGCGCCGTCGACGCTCGGCTCCCAGCGGGTCTTCCAGTAGACCTCGTTGCCGCTGAAGAAGGCGAGGTGGACGCCCGCGTCCCGGGCCGCCTCGACGTTCGCCCGCTCCGGGCCGGACCAGTACTCGTCGTGGCCCACCGACAGGAACGCCTTGTGGTTGCGGATCAGGTTGCCGCGGATGTCGGCGTCCAGGTCGGTGAAGTAGCTGACGTCGTAGCCGTTGCGCTCCAGGAAGCGCAGCATCGGGTATTCGTTGGCGAACAGGTAGTCGCGGCCCCCGGCGACGCCGCGCGTCTCGTAGGGCCGGTTGTAGCTGAGCTTGACCGCGCGGCCCATCGGGCCGCCCCAGTAGAAGTTGGAGCCGCCGTAGGTGTTGTACGCCTGCCAGGTGGCGTCGGAGGTCTTGAAGTACAGCTTCGAGGTGCTGGCGTCGTTGCGGACCACGAACGGGATCTGGCTGGTGTCGCCGGACTCCTCGATGACCAGCTTGGCGATGAAGATGCCGGAGACGGTGCTCGCCGGCACGGTCCACGTCGCCGACACCGACCAGGTGCCGCAGTCGTAGATCTCGGTGGCGGCGTTGGTGACGCACTCGGGCTGCGGGGAGCCCAGCGGCGGGCGCAGCGTGTCCAGCTTGCGCGCGCCGTCGCCCTGGTACCAGCCGAGCCGGTAGATGTCGATGCGGTACGCCGCCGCGGCCTTGATCTTGAAACCGATCGTCTGCCCGACGTTGACGCTGGCGTCGGTCGCGAAACCCTGGACGGTCTCGTCGCCCGAACCCCAGATGTCGTCCCACTCCTCCGACGGCGTCCCCTGCTTGCTGTTCTCACAGACGATCGGGTTCACCGGGCTGGCGCACGGATCGGCCGCGTAGGCCGGGGCGCCGGCGACGGCGCCGGTGGAGACCATCAGCGCCACACAACTGGCGGCCGCGACCGCCGCCTTGATCACAGACTTCGTGCGGCGCGACCGCCGGGCCACCAGCCCTGGCAGGTCAAACTTCCCGATCACCGCGTCGACTCCCCCACCGTTGCCCCCAAAGAACTGCACACACCGATATCGGCCGAACGCTAACGGGACGCCCGGGCCCGGGCATCGCTCGTCCATCCCCATTGGACCGCCGTCAGTCGTCGCCGAGTCCCCCGTTCGGAGGACGTACCGCAATGGACGGTCAGCTTCTCTTCTCGTCGACGAACGCGGCCAGGCTGCCCAGCGTCTCGAACAGCTCGGCGGTCACCTCGTCGTCGTCGACGCTGATCCCGAACCGCTCCTCGATCCCCGCGACGATCTCCAGCACCGCCATCGAGTCGAACTCCGGCAGGCTGCCCAGCAGAGGGGTGGCCGCGTCCAGCGTGGCGGCCCGGTCCTCGATGCCGAGCACCGAGACGAGCAGCGCCCGCACCTCGGCCAGGTTGTCCGCACTGGTGACACTCACGTGACTTTCCTTCCGGTTGTCGTTGCTCAGAGCAGCATCTCGGCGGGGGCCGGATGACCGAGGAACGCGGTCGGGCTCGCGGTGAGCCCGTACGCGCCGGCCTGGAACAGGACGATCAGGTCGCCGACACCGGCCCGGGGCAGCGAAACGTCCTTGCCCAGCAGGTCCAGCGGGGTGCACAGGCAGCCCACCACGGTCACCGTCTCCTCCGGCTCGCCGTCGATCCGGGTGGCCACGCCGAGCGGATAGTTGCGCCGGATGACCTGGCCGAAGTTCCCGGACGCGGCCAGCTGGTGGTGCAGGCCGCCGTCGACGACCAGGAACGTCGTGCCGCGCGACTCCTTGCGGTCGACCACGCGGGTCACGTACACTCCGGCCTCGCCGACGATGTAGCGCCCGAGCTCGATCGCGACCCGCGCCCGCGGCAGCCCGGCCCGGATCGGCCCGGCCACCAGCTCGGTGAGGTTGGCGCCGATCGCGGCGAGGTCCAGCGGCACGTCCCGGTCGTGGTACGGGATCCCGAACCCGCCGCCGAGGTTCAGGTACCGCACCGGCAGCGGCGACTCCCCGGCCAGCCGGACGGCCAGGTCGACGGTCCGTTGCTGGGCCTCGGCGAGGATGTCGGCGTGCAGGTTCTGCGAGCCGGCGAAGATGTGGAAGCCGAGGAAGTCGACGTCCGCCCGCTCCAGGTCCTTCAGCAGCGCCGGCACCCGCTCGGCGTCCACGCCGAACTGCTGCGGGCCGCCGCCGAGCCGCATCCCGGAGCCCTTGACCGCGAAGTCCGGGTTGACGCGCACCGCGACCCGCGGCCGGATGCCGAGGACCCGGCCCAGCGCGGCGACCCGGTCGGCCTCGTTCTCCGACTCCATCTCCACGGTCACCCCGGCGGCGATCGCCGAACGCAGCTCGGCGTCGGTCTTGCCGGGGCCGGCGAAGCTGATCCGCTCCGGCGGCACCGTGGTGTCCAGGGCGGTGCGCATCTCCAGCGCGGAGGCCACGTCGAGGCCGTCGACCAGGCCGGCGAGGTGCTGCACCACGGCCGGCATCGGATTGGCCTTCACCGCGTAGCTCAGCTTCACCTCGGGCGGCAGGGTGGCCCGCAGCAGCCCGATGCGCTCGGTGAGCAGCCGCCGGTCGTACGCGAAGAAGGGTGTGCTGCCGGCTCTCTCGGCGAGCCGGTCGACGGGCACCCCGCCGACGCTGAGCCGGCCGGCGTCCCGGCCGAAGGCCGCCGCCGTCGCGTTGTCGGTCATTGCGCCACCTCCGCTGCGCTCCGGCGTCGCAATGACTTGACGACTGTGCTGAATGATTCGCTCGCAAGCTCGCTCATGGGGTCAGCTCCTGGCGGATCAGGTTGCGGTCGAACTTTCCGTTCGGCGAGCGGGGCAGCACCGGCCGCGCCACGATCGCCCGGGGAACCATGTAGAGCGGCAGCTCCCGTTTGAACACCGCGGTCAGGGCGGCGGTGTCCAGCTCGGCGCCGTCCGGTGGGCTGGCCACCAGCACCACCCGCTGCCCGAGCGTGTCGTCCGGCAGGCCGAGGGCGACGGCGTCGCGCACCAGGCCGCTGTCGTAGGCCACCTCTTCGATCTCGGTGGGGCTGACGCGGTATCCGGACGTCTTGATCATGTCGTCGGTACGGCCCACGAAGTAGAGGAAGCCCTCCTCGTCGCGGATCACCGTGTCACCGGAGAAGACCGCGATCTCGGGAACCAGCTCGCCCTCCCGGCCCGGCAGGGGACGGAAACGCTCGGCGGTGCGCTGCGGATCGTTCCAGTAGCCGAGGGCCACCAGCGCGCCCCGGTGCACCAGCTCCCCCTCCTCACCGGGGCCGGTGGGCGTGCCGTCCGGGCGCAGCACCAGGATCTCGGCGTTGGGGATGGCCTTGCCGATCGAGTCGGGACGCCGGTCCACCTCGGCCGGGTCGAGGTAGGTGGAGCGGAACGCCTCGGTCAGCCCGTACATGAGGAACGGACGGGCGGCCGGGAAGTGCCCGCGCAGCCGCTCCAGCGTGGCCTTCGGCATCCGGCCGCCGGTGTTGGCGAAGTACCGCAGCGCGCGGGTCGCCTCCTCCGGCCACTTCTGCTCGGCCAGTTGCAGCCACAGCGGGGCCACGCAGGTCAGGCCGGTGACCTGATGCCGGGCGCAGAGCCGGACGACGTCGCGGGCCAGCAGGTAGTTCATCAGCACCACGTGCGCGCCGACGGTGAAGGCGGTGGTGAGCTGGCTGAACCCGGCGTCGAAGCTGAGCGGCAGGGCGGCCAGGAGCACGTCGCCGGGCCGGTTGTCCAGGTACCGGCTGACGCTGTCGCCGCCGACGAGCAGGTTCCGGTGCGACAGCACCACGCCCTTGGGCCGGCCGGTGCTGCCCGAGGTGTAGAGGATGGCCGCCACGTCCACGTCCACGCCGCCCGGCAGCGGCGGCTCCGGCTCGCCGGCGACCATGTCGGTCCAGGACTCGTCGCCGACCAGCACCACGGTCTCGACCGACTTGACCTGCTCCAGCTCGTCGCGGATCAGCGCGTACCGCTCGGGGGTGGTGATCAGGATCCGGACCGAGCAGTCCGCAAGGATGTAGGCCACCTGCCGGGCTTTCAGCATCGGGTTGACCGGCACGAACACACCGCCGGCCGCGGACACGCCGAAGATCGCCTGGACCGCCTCGATCCGCTTCTCGGTCCAGACCGCCACCCGTTCGCCGTCGGCCAGGCCGAGCCGGCGCAGGCCACCGGCCACCCGGCGGACGCCGGCCCAGAGGCCGGCATAGTCGAGGGTCTCGTCTCCGTAGGTCAGCGCGGGAGCGTCACCGCGCCGGGCGGCGGCCTCGGCGACGATCTCATGCAGTCGGGTACGCATGGTGCGGTTGTGTCCTTGTCGTCGGTGTCCGGTGGACTCACCAGTTGAGGCTGACCAGCTCGCTGTAGAGGTAGTCGATGTCGTCCGGGCCCAGGCTCCCGCTGCGGAACATCTTGTGCCGGGGCGAGCCCAGCAGCCGCGACAGCGCGGGGCGCGGGCCGGTCACCCGCAGCTCGGCGAGGGTGAGCGGCACGCCGTGGCGCAGCAGCAGGTGGCTGAACAGCCGGCGGCGCATCCGGCGGAACAGGGCGGGATCGCTGACGTAGAGGATCGAGGCGAACAACGGCAGGCCCTTGCGCCGGTCCCGTCGGAAGATCACCAGGCACGACTCGGCGCCGTCGGTCAGCAGCACGTGCCGGGCGGCGGGCGCGTCGGCGTGGTCCAGGTAGCGGGCCAGGGTGGGGCCGGTGAGCGCGCGGCGGATGCGGTCCGGGTCGGCGGTGACCCGGCGGCGGCCCGGAACGGCCGGCCACGGCAGGTTGGGCACCAGGGCGGTCGCGGTGTCCAGAGGGGTGAAGCCGAGCCGGGTGTTGATCGGCACGACGTTGCCGCTCGGCGAGAGGTCGGTGAAGTGGTAGCCAGGCTGGGCGAGCAGCGCCTTGAGCAGTTTCAGGCTGTGGAACCGGTGCTCCGGCAGCACACACCAGGCCCCGAGGTTGCAGAACCGTTCGGTGTGCCCGCCGATCTCCCGCTCCGAGTAGAAGGCGAGCAGCGCGCCGGCCACCGCCCCGTCGTCGTCGAGAAGCATCCGCCCGTGGTCGGGAGCGTCCACCTTCCACGGCACGTCGACGGCGCGGACCCAGTCCTCGACGGGGACGCGGGTGTTGAGATTGGCGTGGAGGAACTCCGCGACCATCCGGACGTCGTCGGCGGTGATGGGCACTACCCGAACACCCAAAACGGAATCCCCTTCAAGTTCGCGATCGCGCAGACCGTACCGCGCCGAAACGCCGGCACACCCGGCTCTGGCGGATTCCCGTCAGAGCGCCGGAAGTCCGGCCATGATCCGTTACGGTGCACGGCGACCCGCGCGAAAACATGTCATCCCGTCCACACTCGACGGAACCCGCTGAACGGCCGGGAAATAGAGCCTGTCGGGCGCGAATAGCCGGCCCCCGGCGTGCCGCATTGCATTTACTCTTGTCTGTCACCGTGAACGAGCCGGTCAATGGACCATCCGAAGTGACATCGGAGGGAAGAACCGTCGTGAATCAGCAGCAGACGCCCGGCGGGCACCGCCGGCGCCGGCCCTGGATCGCCATCGCCGCCACGGCCGCCGCCGTCGTCGCCGCCACCGCGGGCGCCGCCGTCTACCGGTTCGCGCCCGGCGCGGAACCGGCGAACACCAGCGCCGCCCAGCCCGCCGGGCCACCGGCCGCCTCCGTCGGCGCCCCGTCCGTGCCGGTCTCGGCACGGCCCAGCCTGTCGCTCGGCCCGGCCACCACCGCCTCCGCCTCGGCCAGTGCCAAGGCGTCCGCGTCGCCCAGCCGGTCGACGGCCCGCCCGGCGGGTGGTGGGAGCTGCGCGCTGCCGGCCTACCCGACGGAGTCGTGCGCCGGCGTGCCCGCCGGATGGGCGCCGAAGAAGACCGTCGAGGGCGACCTGAAGATCACCAAGGCCGGCACCACGATCGAGAACTACCTGGTCAAGGGCAGCATCACGGTGCAGGCGGACAACGTCACCATCCGCAACAGCCGGGTCTACGGCCAGATCAACAACTTCGTCGGCGACCGCATCTACGGGCCGCTCACCATGATCGGGCTGGAGGCGGTCAACCCGCCCGGCCAGGAGTTCACCACCAACGGCGAGTTCGCCGTCGGCACCGCCGACTTCACCTGCCGGCGCTGCAAGATCATCAACCGGATCGAGGGCTTCCGGGCCGGCGGCAGCAGCAGCGCGGGCGCCGGGCCGATCCTCATCGAGGACTCGTTCGTCCAACTCGCCGTCCCACCCGGCCTCTGCGCCAGCGAGGACCCGCACGGCGACGGCGTGCAGGGCTACGGCGGCCCGCACATCACCCTGCGGCACAACACCATCGACCAGCGGCAGGACGACTGCCCCACCGCGCCGATCTTCATCCCGGACGCCCAGGGCAACAACGGCGGGGCGGTCGACGACAACCTGCTGGCCGGCGGTGGATACGCACTACGGCTGGGCGGCGGCCAGTTCTCCTCGGTGACCGGCAACAAGATCGTTCAGGGCACGGCGGCGTACGGCCCGGTCGAGGTCACCTGCAGCGAGATCGGCGAGTGGGGCGGCAACGCGGTCGTCACCTACGACTGGGCGACCGGCCGGATCAAGAAGGAGACCAAGAAGATCACCGAGTGCGGCTGAGCTGCCCTCAGCCCAGAATGCGGCGCACCGTGGAGGTCCGGACGGTGCGCCGCGGATGGGTGAAGCGCCACACCGCCCCGCACAGGCCGGACAGCGCGGCCAGGGTGAAGGCGAAGGTGGTGAACCCGAGCGAGTCGAAGGTGCCGCCGACCACGATGGCCAGCACCTGCGTGGCGATCAGGGCCGCGCAGAGATGCCGGTCCTCCTCCGACTGCGAGCGGCGCAGCGCGACCGACGCCAGCACGATGCAGGTGAGGTGCAGCGTGGCCAGCGCCAGGACACCGATGATCCCGCAGGTCACCAGGGTGTAGAGCCACTGGTTGTCGAGGATGATGTAGAGGTCCGGGATCAGCGTGCCCGGACCCCGGCCCAGCCAGGGGCGCTGGGAGAACCAGTGGGCGATGTACTCGTAGTCCTTGGTGCGCCCCTCGATGCTGGGGTCCGCCTCCACCCACAGGAACATCGACTTGAGGGTGCCGAGCAGGCCCGGGCGGACCACACTCATCGCGCCCATCACGGCGATGCTGATCACCGCCAGGTTGTAGCGGACCCGCCAGTTCCACGCGGTGATGAACATGACCAGGAAGGCGACGCCGAGGGCCACCACGCCGGTCCGCGAGATCGCGATCGGGATCGCCACCGCGATGACCAGCGTCAGCGCGCCGAACATGATCCGGCTGCGCCGGCTCTTCGCGAAGCGGGCGAAGTGCAGACCGAAGGGTACGGCCATGGCGAGGACCGTGCTGAACTCGATGTAGTGGGTCGCGGTGCCGGCGACCCGGAAGAGGCCGTCACCGCGCTTCTGGAAGTCGGCCAGATCCGACTTGAGTTCCAGGCCGGGCACCACGAGGTGCTGGGCGACGTCGTACTCGAACAGCGACTGGATGAGCCCGACCAGCGACATGAACGCGGCCGCCCAGACGAACACCTGAATGATCTTGCGAAGCCGGGCCCAGTTGGCGATCCCGTCGGCCGCCATCAGCACCAGCCCGAGGAACTGGAACGTGATCAGCAACGTGAAGGTCTGGCCGTTGGCCTCCAGGGTGGGCAGGCCTCGCAGCATCCCGGCGATGCACGACGCCAGGATCGACATCAGGTAGAACAGGCAGGCCCAGCGCAACGGCTGCGGCCCGATCATCAGCAGTTGCGGGCTCAGGCGCGCCAGGACCCACCAGGCGAACAGCGCCAGCGCCAGCAGCAGCGCGGGCCGGCCGGCGAAGGTCAGCGCCGGCACGATCAGGGTGGCCGGCAGCCCGTAGAGCAGGCAGAACAGCAGGCAGATGACCCCGGCCACGTCCAGTCGCACCCGCAGACGGCGGGACGTGTACGTGCCCGGCGCGATCAGGGACGGCTCGAGATCGACCGGATGGTGCAGTGTCGGCGCCGCCATGGCCGGCCGGCTCAGGAACGGTGCGACGGGTGCGACACCGGCAGCACGACGGTGGAGTCCACCGGCGCGTCCGGCACGGCCCGGTGGCCCGGCGCGCTCCGCTTACGGGCCTCCCCGTTGCGCTGCTCCTCGGACCGGCGCTCGCCGGTGTAGACGTTGTTGCGCGCGGGCTGGGCCGGCGGCTGCGGCCGGATGACCTGGGTCCGCTCCGACGAGGAGGACGCCGCCTCCGACGGGGTGGGCTCGGTGTCGGCCGGCGTGCCCGGGGAGCCGTCACGGCGGCTCGCGCGGCGGCGCAGCCAGTAGTCCAGCGCGATGGTGGACGCGGTCGTCAGCAGCACGCCGAGGCCGGCCGCCACGATGAGCACCCGTTTGCGGGTGCCGCTGTCCACTTCGGGCGCGCTGCCGTCGTTGATCACCAGGGTGGAGATGGTGTCCTCGGCGAGGGTGCCGTACTGCTTCTGCTTGGCCTCGATGTCGTCCTGGAGCAGCTTGATGATCTTTTGCACGGTGCCGGAGGCCTGCTCCCGGCTGTCACCGACGACCTCGATCTCGAAGAGCGGGGTGCGCTCGTTGAGGACCACGGTGATGCTGTCCGAATACCCCTCGGCGGCCAGCTTCTCCAGCGTCGTCGTGTTGGTGACGGTGAGGGCGGCCGCGTTGCCCAGGGCCGCGTAACCCAGGTCGAGCCACGGGTTCGCCGGCCGGGGCTTGGCGTTCGGGTTCGGCGCTTTGCCGGTGCTGGGCGCCGGGATCAGCTGCATGTAGCCCATGGCCTTGTAGTCGGGGGCCACCGTCTGGGCGGCACCGGCCACCACCGCGACCGAGGCCAGCAGCATCGGCACGGCGAAATACCACCGGCGGAGCAGCAGCCTGGTCAGGTCCCAGAGGTCCACGGTTTCCCTCTCGTCATCGGGTCGAATCGCCGACCTGTCACGACACGGATCCGCGAGACGGCAGCAGTGGCCAAGTTTCCACCGCATCCCCGATCTTAGGCAACCGGCCGGACGGCTCCCATCGAACATGAACCCGAGGCCTTGTCATAAAGCTGACAAACCGTTTCGCATTTGCCGAAGATCCACAAGGGATCCCCCCATATCGGCGAATTTGATGGCAACCGTCGATCCATCATGTACGGACAATCTCCGTGATGTCCGCCGACGTACGTCCTACCCGATTTTTTCACTGATGTCGGTCTATGGGTTGCCGCCGGTGAAAGGATGACTCAGCCCCGGCCGGACAGCCGGTTGCTCCGCCGAGCGTCCACTTGGCACTGTCGTCGGCGGACTTCGAAGGAGACGAACGCGTCGATGGCTCGAAACCCGCACATCACCATCCTCATCGCCAATCTGCCGGCCGAGCGCGACCGCCGGGTGATCCGTGAGTGCCTGACCCTGGAGGCCGCGGGATTCGAGGTGACCGTCATCGCGCCACGCGGTGACAAGAGCCTGCGCGTGCTGCCGGGCAGCCGGAACACCCGGCTCAGGCCGTACCCGGTGAAGGTCTACGGCAGTGGCGTGCTGACCTTCGCCGTCGAGTTCGCCTGGTCCTTCCTCTGCATCGCGGTCCGCCTGATCGGCGAGATCCTGGCCGGGCGCGCGCACGCCGTCCAGGTCTGCAACCCGCCGGACGTCTACTGGCCGCTCGCCCTGCTGCTGCGCGCCCTCGGCCGGCCGTGGGTCTTCGACCACCACGACCTGTGCCCGGAGGTCTACGCGTCCCGGGTGGGCAGCGACGGCGTCGCCCGGGAACCCAACCGGTGGGTCACCCGGATCCTGGTCGCGATGGAGTGGCTCACCCTGCGCACGGCGACCGAGGTGGTCGCCACCAACGAGTCGTTCAAGGACAACGCGGTCCGCCGGGGTGTCCGGCCGGAGAAGGTGACCGTGGTCCGCAACGGACCGGCCGGCCGCGAGATCACCGGCGAACCCGACGAGGTCACCCCCGCCGACGGCGTGCTGAACGTCGTCTACCTCGGTGTCTTCGGCCCACAGGACAACGTCGAGGGCGTCGTGCTGGCCGCCGAGGAGCTGGCCCGCCGGCGGGGCCGCACCGGCTGGCGGATGATCCTGGCCGGTGACGGCGAGAGCATGCCGTCGGTGCGCCGCCTCGCCGCCGAGCGCAAGGTCGAGGACCTGGTCGAGTTCACCGGCTGGCTCGACGGCCCGGCCGTCGACGAGCTGCTGCGCGAGGCGGTCATCGCGGTCCAGCCGGACCTGCCGACCCGGATGAACGACCTGTCGACCATGGCGAAGACCGTCGAGTACGTGGGCCGCGGACTGCCGGTGATCGCGGCCGACCTGACCGAGACCCGCCGCACCCTCGGTGACGCCGGCGTCTACGTGCCGGCCGGCGCCCCCGGGGAGTTCGCCGAGGCCATCGACGAGCTGCTCGACGATCCCGCGCGGCGGCAGCGGATGCGCAAGCTGGGCCGCGAGCGGTTCCTCGGCCTGCTGTCCTGGGAGCACCAGGCCGGGCCGTACGCCGCGGTCTTCCGGCGGCTGCTCGCCAAGCGCTTGCCGCCGCCCACGACCGGCGCCCGGATCCCCCGGCAGCGCACCGGCAGCACCGAACCGGCCCCGGAGAAGCAGGGATGACCAGCATCGTCATCGCCGCGCACGACGAGGCGGCGGTGATCGGGCGCTGCCTGGACGCGCTGCTGAGCGACGCGCGGCCCGGCGAGTTCGACATCACCGTGGTCGCCAACGGGTGCACCGACGACACCGTCGCGGTCGCCCGGAGCCGCCCGGGCGTACGCGTCATCGACCTGGCGACCGCCGGGAAGTCCCCGGCCCTCAACGCCGGTGACGAGGCCGCCGCCGGATTCCCGCGCGTCTACCTGGACGCCGACGTGGTACTGACCACCGCCGCGGTGCGATCGCTCACCGCGGCCCTGGAGAACGCGCCGGCCGCCACGGTCGGCCGGGAACTCGACGTCTCCGGGCGGCCGCTGCCGGTGCGCGCGTACTACGCGATCCACGGGCGGCTGCCGGTGCTGCGCGACGGCCTGTTCGGGCGGGGTGTGGTGGCGCTGTCGGAGAAGGGGCGGGCCCGGTTCGGGCGGTTCCCCGACCTGGTCGCCGACGACCTCTTCCTCGACTCACAGTTCGCCCGCGAGGAGAAGGCGCACGTCACGGCTTACACCTCGAAGGTCGCCACCCCGCGCCGCACCGGCGACCTGATCCGCCGTCTGGTCCGTGTCCGCGGCGGCAACGCCGCGATGCGCGCGGCGGCGGCCCGTGGAGAGGTCACCGTGCCGGTCCGGTCCGCGGACCGGTCCTCCTGGCTGCGCGACGTCGTCCTGCCGCGGCCGTGGCTGGCTCCCGCGGCGCTCTGCTACGTGGCGATCACCGTGCTGGCGGCGGTCGCCGCGAAACGGGCCGATGACGGCGGCGCCGCATGGGGCCGCGACGAATCCTCCCGGCAATCCGACTCCTAGGGAATCATGGCTAACGACTCGGTCATCAACGTCTGCTTCCACGGCATCGGCACCCCGCAGCGGGAGCTCGAGCCCGGTGAGGACCGGTACTGGATCAGCGAGGAACTGTTCGGCGCCGTCCTCGACGAGATCCGCGACTGGCCCGGCCTGCGGATCAGCTTCGACGACAGCAACACCTCGGATGTCGGGATCGGCCTGCCCGCCCTGCTCCGGCGTGGCCTGACCGCCGACTTCTTCGTTCTCGCCGGCCGGCTCGACAGCCCCGGCAGCCTCGGCCCGGAGGAGGTCCGGCTGCTGCACCGCAGCGGCATGACCGTCGGCACGCACGGCATGCGGCACGTTCCATGGCGGGGTCTGGACCCGGCCGCGTCCGACGAGGAGCTGGTCACCGCCCGCGAGCGCCTCACCGAGGTGGTCGGCGCCGACGTGTCGACGGCGGCGTGCCCGCTCGGCCGGTACGACCGCACGCTTCTCACCCGCATGCGGCGCCTCGGTTACACCCGCGTCTTCACCAGCGACCGCCGCCCCGCCCGTGCCACGCAGTGGCTGCAGCCCCGCTACACGGTCCGCAACGACGACACCCCGGGTTCCCTGCGCGACGAGGCGCTCCAGGGCCCGTCCCCGATGTCCCGTCTCAAGCTGGAGACCGTCGGTGTGATCAAACGGCTACGCTGACGCGCGGCCGTGGACCGTGTGCGGGCCCGGGGTCTCCCGGAGCCGGGCCGGGCTCACCAGGGAGCGGACCGCGCGCCGGCTGGGCGCCTTGCCGAGCACCGCACGGCTGCTCTCCCGCAGCAGCAGCGCCGCCCAGAAGGCCACCGCGAGCAGCCGGTTGTGGCGGCGGCTGTAGAGACGCACCCGGTTGACGCTGAGCAGCGCCCACAGCGCGGGTGAGACCCGCGAGTCGCCCTCCAGGTGGACGGCGTGGACCGCCGGGGTGAACCGGGTGACGAAGCCCGCGTCGCGGGCGCGCAGGGCGAAGTCGGTCTCCTCGGAGTAGAGGAAGAACGACTCGTCCCAGGGTGCGATCGCCTCCCAGCACTCCGCGCTGATCAGCATGGTGGAGCCCTCGGCCCAGTCGGTGACCGTCTCGGCCCGGTAGCGGCGCGGGTCGGTGACGACCTCGCCGAGGGCCGGGATCCGGCCGGCCCGGCCGGCGCCGAGGAACGCGTCGCCGAGGATGCGGCGTACCGCCGGCTCGCGGCGCATGGTCTCGATGAGCTCGCCGTCACCGTCGAGCAGCAAGGGTACGGCGATGCCGGTCCCCTCGGTGCGCAGGACGCCGAGCAGCGCCCGGATGCAGCCGGGGGTCAGCCGGACGTCGGGGTTGAGCACGAGCACCGCGGTGAACGGGCCGGACTTGGCGACGGCGGCGTTGATGCCGGCCGCGTAGCCCGCGTTACGGCCCATCTCGACGACGGTGGCGTCCGGCGCCAGCCGCCGCAGCGTGGCCACCGTGTCGTCGGCCGAGTCGTTGTCGGCGACGGTCAGGTGCCAGTCGACGCCGTCGAGGCCGGGCCCGAGCGAGGAGAGCAGGTCGGCGAGCAGGCGCTCGCTGTTGTACGTGACGACGACGACCGCGACCGTCTCCGTGCTGTTCACCTACGGTGCTCCTTTTCGAGGGGTGCCACGGTGGGCCGGCCGAGCGCCCGGTACTCCCAGCCGGCGGCCCGCCAGCCGGCCGGGTCGAGCGCGTGCCGCCCGTCGACGATCTTGCGGTGGCGGACCACGGCGGCCATCGCGGACGGCGCGATCTCGCGGAACTCGTTCCACTCGGTCAGCAGCACCACGACGTCGGCGCCACGGGCCGCGTCCAGGGCGCTGGTCGAGTACTCCAGGCCGGGGTGCGCGCGCCGGGCGCTCTCCAGAGCGGCGGGGTCGTAGACGACCACCGTGGCGCCGGCGGCCCGCAGCCGCTCGGCCACGTCGAGGGCGGGCGCGTCGCGGATGTCGTCGGAGTTCGGCTTGAACGCGGCGCCCAGCGCGGCCACCCGTTTGCCGGCCACGTCACCGCCGCAGATCTCCACGACCAGATCCACGGTACGGGCGCGCCGTCGCCGGTTGATGCCATCGATCTCGCGCAGGAACCCGACCGCCTGGCCGACACCCAGCTCCTCGGCCCGGTGCGCGAACGCCCGGATGTCCTTGGGCAGGCAGCCGCCGCCGAAGCCGAGCCCGGGCCGCAGGAACCGGCCGCCGATCCGGTCGTCGTAGGCCAGCGCCTCGGCCAGGTCGTGCACGTCGGCGCCGGTGGCCTCGCAGATCTCGGCCATCGCGTTGATGTAGGAGATCTTGGTGGCCAGGAACGAGTTGGCCGCCACCTTCACCAGCTCGGCGGTCTGGAGGTCGGTCACCTTCACCGGCACGCCCTGGGCGAGCACCGGCTCGAAGGCGTCGCGCAGGCGCTCTTCGGCCCACGCCGAGGTGACCCCGAGGACGAGCCGGTCGGGCCGCATCGTGTCGTCGACGGCGAAGCCCTCGCGCAGGAACTCCGGGTTCCACGCCAGCTCCGCCTCGTTCCCGGCCGGGGCCAGCTCGCGCAGCAGCCCGGCGAGGCGGGCCGCCGTGCCGACCGGGACGGTGGACTTGCCGACCACCAGGGCGCGGCGGCGCAGGCAGGGCGCGAGCATGGTGACGGCCGCGTCCACGTACGTCAGATCGGCGGCCTCGGAATCCGCCTGCTGGGGCGTGCCCACGCAGATGAAATGCACGTCGCCGAAGTCGCCGGCCTCGGCGAACGAGGTGGTGAACCGCAGCCGGCCGGAGTCCAGCGCCTTGGTGAGCAGCTCGGGCAGGCCGGGCTCGAAGAACGGCACCTGGCCGGAGGCGAGCTTCTCGATCTTGGAGGTGTCGACGTCGACGCCGAGGACCTCGTGGCCCATGACGGCCATGCAGATGGCGTGGGTGGCGCCGAGATAGCCGGTGCCGATGACGGTGAGCCTCATCAGTACGCCCCCGAACTGCGCACCACCGCGCTCACGGTACGGAAGAGGATGGCCAGATCCATGGCGAGCGACCAGTTCTCGACGTAGGTGAGGTCGAGCCGGATGGACTCCTCCCAGGACAGGTCGGACCGTCCGGAGACCTGCCACAGGCCGGTGAGTCCGGGTTTCACCACCAGCCGGCGGCGCATGTCGGCCGGGTAGTCGGCGACCTCCTTGGCCAGCGGCGGGCGTGGGCCGACCAGTGACATGTCGCCCTTCACCACGTTCATCAGCTGGGGCAGCTCGTCGACGGAGAACCGGCGCAGCCAGCGGCCGATCGGCGTGATCCGCGGGTCCTGTCGCATCTTGAACAGCGCGCCGTCGGTGTCGTTGAGGTCGCCCAGCTCGAAGAGGCGGGCCTCGGCGTCGACCTGCATGGTGCGGAACTTGTACAGCGTGAACAGGCGGCCGTCCTTGCCGACCCGCTCCTGCTTGAAGATGGCCGGGCCGCGGCCGCCGGGCAGGAACCGGACCAGTGCGGCGACCGTCGCCAGGACCGGCGAGGCGAGCAACAGCAGCAGCATGGCGCCGACCCGGTCGAAGATCTCCTTGACCGCGCGGGCGCTGCCCTTGAGCCGTGGGTGCTCGACGTGCAGCATCGGCAGGCCGTCGACCGGGCGGATGGTGGTGCGGTCGCCGGCCACGTCGACCAGGGTGCTGGCCACGATGAGGTCGACGTCGTCGCGCTCCAGCTGCCAGGCGAGGCGGCGCAGCGCGGGCCCGTCGATCTCCGGGCAGGAGAGCACGATGACGGTGTCGGCGTCGGAGCGGGCGACCGCCGTGGCGACGTCGTCGAACGTCCCGTACAGCGGGGGCAGGCCCGGGGTGGCCGCGGTGCGGGCCGGGCCGGGCGGCAGGCAGGCGCCGATCACGCCGAGGCCGTGGTAGCGCTCGCGGCTCAGCCGGCGGGTCATGTCGATGACGGCCCGCTCGTGGCCGACCAGCACCACCCGGTTGAGATGCCGGCCGCGGGCCCAGGACCGGTGCAGGCGCTGCCGGTAGATGTAACGGGCGCCGAGGTCGACCAGGATGGCGAGCGGCATCGCGATGCTCACATAACCGCGAGCCAAACGCAGATCGAACGCGAAGGAGACAATGGCCAGAGCGGCGGTCAACGCCAATCCGGCGCGGAATACCCGGGCGTACTCCTCGGTGCCCACGAAGAGGTGACGGGGCTCGTACGCTCTGTTGATCGCGAGGCACGTGACCCATGCGATCGGTAATAGCAGGGTCAACAGCAGGTAATCACGCTGGTGCGGATCGGTCCCGGAGGCGCCGAACCGCAGCAGCAGCGCCCCGGAGGAGGCGCAGAGGCCGACGCCGAAGTCGATGAGGTAGAGGGTCCAGGCATACCGGCTCTGCCATCCGCTACGGGCCGCACTGGCCTTGGAGCGGGCCTTGAGCTGCGAAGCCGTCGCCGCGAGGTCGACGGTCTCCACGGATTCAATTGTCTGCACGCCTTGCCCCCACACTGCGTTGGACTCATGATCCACTAATCCGGGCGCTCGGGCACCCCGGAACCTTCCCATGGATGAAACCCACGGGACACATGAGACAGACTCTCAATGCCCCCAGGTCCGCGCTACAGCTTTACGTGCGACGGAAATGGCGATTCGGATGATGCCGGGAACCGATACGTCGGAAGGTGTCCAACTCGGACTATCCGGCATTGTCAACTATCGACTGTCGTCAATCCGACGCAATGTTTCGACAAACCTGTTACATGCGTCGTAACGCGGGAGCAGACCTTTCGCGCCCGCCTCCCCCAGATCCGGCGCGGCGGCGTCCTTGGCGGACAGTACGGGTTCCCCCACCGGCCAGGCAATGCCGAGTTCCGGATCAAGCGGATGAATCCCGTGCTCGCGGCCCGGGCGGTAGGTGGACGAGCACAGGTACGCCACCGTCGCCCCCTCGGTCAGGGCGCAGAACCCGTGCCCCAGACCCTCGGCCAGATAGACGGCGCGCCGGTCCTCGTCGTCCAGCCGGACCGCCTCCCAGGAGCCGAACGTCGGCGATCCGACACGGATGTCCACGACCACGTCGAGGACCGCGCCGGACACACACGTCACGTACTTCGCCTGACCCGGGGGCACATCGGCGAAGTGGATGCCGCGGACCACACCGCGCGCCGACGTCGACAGGTTCGCCTGGGCCAGGTCGAGCGGATGCCCGACCGCCTCGGCCAGCGCGTCGAACCGGTACCACTCCAGGAAACGGCCCCGGTCGTCGCCGTGCTGCACCGGGGTGACCTCGAAGGCGCCCTCGATGCCCAGCGGGCGGATCTTCATCGCAGGCCCCCGTCCAGGAGCCGGACGAGGTACTGCCCGTACCCGCTCTTCAGCAGCGGATCGGCCAGCTCACGCAGCTGATCGCCGGAGATGAACCCGGCCCGCCAGGCCGCCTCCTCGACACAGCCGATCTTCAGGCCCTGCCGCTCCTCGATCACCCGGACGTACTCGGACGCCTGAACCATCGACTGGAACGTGCCGGTGTCCAGCCACACCGTGCCCCGGTCCAGCACCGTCACGTCGAGCCGGCCCTGGCGCAGGTACTCCTCGTTCACCGCGGTGATCTCCAGTTCGCCGCGGTCGCTCGGCACCAGCCGGCCGGCGATCTCCACCACGTCGGCGTCGTAGAAGTACAGGCCGGGGACCACGTACGTCGACTTGGGCTTCTCGGGTTTCTCCTCGATCGACAGCACCCGGCCGTCGTCGTCGAACTCCACGACGCCGTACCGCTCCGGGTCGGCCACCGGGTAGGCGAACACCCGGCCGCCGGAGGGCTCGGTGAAGCCGCCCAGCCCGTGGAAGATGTTGTCGCCCAGGATCAGCGCCACCGGCTCGTCACCGATGAAGCCGGCGCCGATCCGGAAGGCCTGGGCGATGCCGTCCGGCCGCGGCTGCACCGCGTAGGTCAGCTCCAGGCCGAACCGGCTCCCGTCACCGAGCAGCCGGTGGAAGTGCGGCTGGTCCTCGGGCGTCGTGATCACCAGGATCTCGCGGACCCCGGCCGACACCAGCGTGGACAGCGGGTAGTAGATCATCGGTTTGTCGAAGATGGGCATCAGCTGTTTGGACATGGCCATGGTGATGGGCCACAGCCGTGAGCCGGTCCCCCCGGCGAGCAGAATTCCGCGCACCGGGCGACCCTAATCAGGGTCCGCCAACCGTCTACACTCGCCACTCGTGCAGATTTTCGTGACCGGTGGTGCCGGTTTCATCGGATCGGCCTACGTCAGGGCCCTCTTGCAGGACGAGTACGCGGGCATGGCCGGTGCGTCGGTGACCGTTCTGGATCTGTTGTCCTATTCAGGAAATCGTGACAACCTCCCACTGTCGGATTCCCGACTGCGTTTCATAGAGGGAGACATTTCCGATTCTGATCTCCTCCGGGACTTACTCCCCGGCCACGACGCGGTCGTCCATTTCGCCGCCGAATCACACGTGGATCGATCGATTTCGGGCGCGCTCCCGTTCGTGACCACCAACGTGCTCGGCACCCAGGTCCTCCTCGACGCGGCCCGCGCCGCCGGGGTCGGCCGCTTCGTGCACGTCTCCACCGACGAGGTGTACGGCTCGATCGCCGAGGGCTCGTGGACCGAGACCTGGCCACTCGCGCCGAACTCGCCGTACGCCGCCTCCAAGGCCGGCTCCGACCTGCTCGCCCTGGCCGCGCACCGCACCCACGGCATGGACGTGGTGGTCACCCGCTGCTCCAACAACTACGGGCCGCACCAGTTCCCGGAGAAGGTCATCCCGCTCTTCGTCACCAACCTGCTGGACGGCAAACCGGTCCCGCTCTACGGCGACGGCGGCAACATCCGCGACTGGCTGCACGTCGCCGACCACTGCCGCGGCATCCAACTGGTGCTGGAGAAGGGCCGGTCCGGCGAGGTCTACCACATCGGCGGCGGCACCGAGCTGTCCAACCGCGAGCTGACCGGGCGTCTCCTGGAGGCGTGCGGCGCCGGCTGGGACATGGTCCGCCCGGTCGCCGACCGCAAGGGCCACGACCGCCGCTACTCCCTGGACATCAGCAAGATCAGCGAGGAGCTGGGCTACTCGCCGCGGGTCGGCCTGGCGGACGGCCTGGCCGCCACGGTCGCCTGGTACCGCGACAACCGCGCCTGGTGGGAACCCCTCAAGTCCCGGGCCGGCCTCTGATGCCGCCCGCCGGCCCCGCGCCCGCCGCCGGCCTGCGCTGGCTGATCACCGGGGCCGGCGGGATGCTCGGCCGCGACCTCCAGAGGGTCCTGGCCGAGTCCGGCGAGACCGATGTGGTCGCCGCCACCCGCGCCGACCTGGACATCACCGACCCGGTCGAGGTCCGCGACGCGGTGGCCGGCGCCGACATCGTCCTCAACACCGCCGCCTGGACGAACGTCGACGGCGCCGAGACCGGCGAGGCGAGCGCCACCGCGATCAACGGGCTCGCCGTCCGGCTGCTCGCGCACATCGCCGGCAAACGCCTCATCCACGTCTCCACCGACTACGTCTTCGACGGCTCCGCGACCACCCCGATCCCCGAGGACACCGCGCACGCCCCGATCAACGCCTACGGCCGCGGCAAGGCGATCGGCGAACGGGCCGTCCTCGACTCCGGCGGCTACGTGGTCCGCACCGCCTGGCTCTACGGCGAACACGGCCCCAACTTCGTCCGCACCATGCTCACCCTGGCCGCCACCCGCGACACCCTGGACGTGGTCGACGACCAGGAAGGCCCACCCACCTGGTCCTACGCCCTGGCGAGGCAGTTGGTGGCACTGTCCCGCGCCGCCGTCGCGGGCGATGCCGCCCCCGGCGCGTACCACGGCACCGCCGCCGGCTCCACGACGTGGTTCGGCCTGGCCCGGGCGGTCTTCGAGGAGGCCGGCCTCGACCCCGGCCGGGTCCGTCCCACCACGAGCGACCGGTTCCCGCGCCCGGCTCGCCGCCCCGCCTACAGCGTCCTGTCGCACGTCCGCTGGTCCGGAACGGGCATCGCCCCACTTCCCCACTGGCGCGCCCAGCTCACCGAAGCGATGCCCCTGTTCCTGCCCTGACGTGGTCCAGCCAGGACTTCCGCCGTCGCCCACCCCCTTTGCCCCGGTACGCGGTGGACACCCTGGGCAGGCGGTCACGGCTCACCCACCCTGGCGGTACCCGGGGAGGTCTCGCCGTGACCGGCGCTACGGCGGAGCAGGGTCTGGGCCAAGGGCAGCAGGATCACCGCCAGGAAGACGGCGAACAGGACGCCGGAGATGGGCCGGGTGAGGAAGCCGGTCGGGTCGCCGTCGAAGAGCAGCAGGGACCGCCGCAACGAGGTCTCCAGGAGGCTGCCGAGGACGAACGCGAGGACCATCGGCCCGGGGTCGAATCCGGTCTTCTTCATCAGGTAGCCGAGCACCCCGAACGCGATGACCAGGCCGATGTCGAAGACGCTGTTGTTGACCGTGTACGCCCCGATCAGCGTGATCAGCACGGTGACCGGGGCCAGCACGGTGGCCCGGACCCGCAGTATGCGGACGAACACGCCGAGCAGCGGAATACTCATGATCAGCAAGAGGACGTTGCCGAGGTACATCGAGTTGACGACGCCCCAGAACAGTTCCGGATGTTCGGTGACCAGTTGCGGGCCCGGCGTCACGCCCTGGATGAGCAGCGCCCCGAAGATCACCGCCATGGTGGCGTTGGCGGGGATGCCGAGCGACAGCAGCGGGATGAACGACGAGGTGGCGGCCGCGTTGTTGGCGCTCTCCGGTGCGGCGACGCCCTCGATGGCGCCGTGCCCGAAGCGTTCCGGGTGCGGGGAGCGACGCTTCTCCATGGCGTACGCGGCGAGCGAGGAGAGCACCGCCCCGCCGCCCGGCAGGATCCCGAGGGCGAAGCCGATGACCGAGCCCCGGCCGATGGCGCCGGACGACTCCCGCAGGTCGGCGCGGCTCGGCCACACCTTGGTGACCTCGGCCGGCGCCTGCACGGCCCGGTGTCGTTCCTCCAGGTTGTAGAGGATCTCGCCGAGCCCGAAAAGACCCATCGCGATCGGTACGAAGTCGAGCCCGTCGGCGAGGGACAGGGTGCCGAAGGTGAACCGTTCGGCGCTGGTGAAGTCGTCCCGGCCGACCGTGGCGAGCAGCAACCCGATGCTCGCGGCGGCGAGTGCCCGGATCCGGCCGCCGGTCGAGATGGTGGCGACCAGCATGATGCCGAGCAGGGCGAGCACGGTGTATTCCGGTGGCCCGAAGTCGAGCGCGAATCCGGCGACGACCGGCGCGATGAGGCTGAGCGCCACGATGGAGAGGGTGCCGCCGACGAAGGAGCCGATGGCGGCGATGCCGAGGGCGGCGCCGGCCCGGCCCTGTCGGGCGAGCGCGTGGCCGTCGAAGACGGTGACCACCGAGGAGGCCTCGCCGGGCAGCCGCAGCAGGACCGAGGTGATGGTGCCGCCGTACTGGGCGCCGTAGAAGATGCCGGCCAGCATGATGATCGCGGTGACCGGCTCCATGCCGTAGGTGACGGGGAGCAGGATGGCGATGGTGGCGGCCGGGCCGAGGCCGGGCAGGACGCCGATGAGCATGCCGATGACGACGCCGACGAGGCAGTAGAGCAGATTCTCCGGTTCGAGGACGACGGCGAATCCGTCGAGCACCGAGGACAACGGTCCTCCTGGGGGATCAGAACAGATGGGGGATGGTGACGTCGAGCGCGCCGACGAACAGTGCGTAGAGGACGACGACGATGCCGAGACTGACGGCGATCGAGACGCGCCAGGTCTCCCGGCCGAGGAAGCGCAGCCAGACGAGGGCCAGCACCGCGGTGGGGATCTCGAAGCCGATGGTGGCGATCACCGCGACGTAGCCGATCATCGTGCCGACCGCGGCGAGCACGAGCAGGCCGCCGCGGGTGAACCGTTCCGCCTCCCGGGAGTGCCGGGCCTGTACGGCGAGGGCGATGCCGAGGCCGGTCAGTGCCACGCCGACGATCAGCGGCCACGTCCCGGGACCGGGCTCGGAGGGGTCGCCGGCGCCGAGGGAGAGGGAGCCGGCGATCGCCGCGCCGCCGAGGAGGACCACGACGGCGGCGGCGATCAGGTTGCCGGCCGGCCCGGCGGGTTCGCCGGTCACTTACCGCTCAGATTGATCTGGTACTGGTCCACGAGGCCACGATAGGTCTCCAGCGATCCGTTCCACTGCCGGCGGAGAGCCGCCCCGTCCACCTCGTTCGCGGTCAGCAGCCGCTTGGCGTTGAAGTCCCGGTACGCCTGCTCGGCGAAGCCCTTCTGGAAGGCCGCCCGCAGCCGGTCGAGCACCTCCTTCGGGGTGCCCTTGGGCGCCACGACGGCCCGCGACTGCTGGACCGGCACGTTGTACCCGGCCTCGGTAGCGGTCGGGGTGTCCGGCATGTAGCTGGGCCGCTGGGTGGCGAAGGTGACCAGCGGGACCGCCTTGCCCGCCTCGATCTGCTCCTTGGCCTCGCCGAGCTGGACGGCGGCGACGTCGACCTGGGCGCCGAGGACGGCGGTCAGCGCCGGGGCGCCGCCGTTGAACGGCACGGCGGTGGCGTCCACTCCGGCCTGGGCGAACAGCAGCGTCTGGGTGAGCTGGCTGCCGGTGCCGACGCCGGTGGTGGCGAACTTGATCGGCCGCTTGGCGCCGACCAGGTCCTTGATCGTCTTGAAGCCGGTCTTCGGGTGGGTGATCAGCACGAAGTCGTCCTGCGAGATGCCGCTGACCACCTCGTAGTCGTTGATGTCGACGGCCTGGTCGGCCGGTACGGCCAGCGGCGTGATGTAGGCCAGCGAGCCCACGAAGACCATGAGCGTGTACCCGTCGTTCTCGGCGGCGGCGAGTTCCTTGGCGGCGACCGCCCCGTTGGCGCCGGGCCGGTTCTGCACGGTGATCGGCTGCCCGAGGTCCCTGCTCGCCGGGTCGGCCAGGGCTCGTCCGATGAGGTCGGTGCTGCCGCCGGCGTCCTGGCCGATGAGCAGGGTGACGGCCCGTTCCGGGTAGGCGGCGGTGGCGCCGCTGTCACCGTCGGAGCCGAGGTTGCCGCCGCAGCCGGCGAGGACGAGCAGTCCGGCGAGGCCGATCGCGGGGAGCGTTATTTTCATCGGGAAACTCCCGGTGTGAGGGGGGTCACTGGTGCGGCGAGCGTATGGCCCTCCTTTCATGCATGTCCAAGCCCAATAGTGCATTGACTGATACCTTTTCGGCATGACGTACACGCTGGAGCAGCTGCGTGGTCTCGTGGCGGTGGCGGAGGAGCTGCACTTCGGCCGGGCGGCGGCCCGGCTGCGGATGACCCAGCCGCCGCTGAGCAGGCAGATCCAGAAACTGGAGGCGGCCGTCGGCGCGCAACTGCTGGAGCGGGACACCCGCCGGGTCATGCTGACCCCGGCCGGGCACGCGTTCCTGGCCGAGGCGCGGCGGATCCTGAGCATCGCCGAGGCCGCGCCGGCACTGGCCCAGCGGGTGTCGTCCGGGTTCCGCGGCCTGGTCCGGATGGCGTTCACCTCGGCGTCCACGTTCGGCATCCTGGGCCGGCTGCTCAACGAGCTGGAGTCACAGCTGCCCGAGGTGCACCTGGAGCTGTACGAGATGGTCACCCGGGAACAGATCGACGCCCTGACCGGCGAGGACATCGACCTGGGCCTGGCCCGCCCGCCGTTCGACCCGGAGCTGTTCGAGTCCCGGCTGCTGCACCGGGAGGCGCTGCTGCTGGCGGTCCACGAGGAACACCCGCTGGCCGGGCTGGACCGGGCCGTGGTCCCGGCCGACCTGGCCACCGAGCCGCTGATCTTCCACTCCCAGCAGAAGGCGCGGTACTTCTACGACCTGGTGGTGAGCATGGTGCCGCTGGCCCAGGAGCGGGTGGTGCACAGCGTCAGCCAGGTGATGACGATGCTGTGGCTGGTGTCGGCCGGGCGCGGTGTGGCGTTCGTGCCGGCGTCGGCGCGCCTGGTCGGGGTGCCGGCTGTGGCGTTCCTGCCGATCGCCACGCCGATCGCCGAGCCGGTCGAGCTGCACCTGCTGTGGCCGCGCCGGTCGCACAATCCGGCACTGGTCCGGGTGCTGGGCGCCCTGGAGAATGCGATGCTCTAGGGGTATCAATCGATGCCGAAACACTCTTGGACAGGCATCACCGTCCGTTCCTACGGTGACCGGGTGACCCACTTTCCCCCTCTCGACCTGGCCGCCCGGCTGGCCTCGGGCCTGCTGTCGTTCCCCGTCACCCACTTCGACGACGATCTCGCCTTCGATGAGCCCCGCTACCGGGAGCACCTCGCGTGGCAGGCGAGCCACGGCGTCGCCGGACTGTTCGCCGCCGGTGGCACCGGCGAGGGCTTCTCGCTGACCAGCGCCGAGATCGACACCGTGGTACGGACCGCGGTCGACGAGGTGGGCGCGGACGTGCCGGTGGTCGCCCCGGCCACCGGCGGCACCGCGCAGGCGGTCGCCGAGGCCCGCGCCGCCGAGGCCGCCGGCGCCGCCGGGATCCTGCTGTTCCCGCCGTACCTGACCGAGGCCAGCCAGGCCGGGATCGTCGCGCACGTGGAGGCGGTGTGCCGGGCCACCCGGCTCGGTGTGATCGTCTACAGCCGGGCCAACGCCGTGCTCGAGGACGTGACCGTCGCCGAACTGGCCGACCGCAACCCGACACTGGTCGGCCTGAAGGACGGCGTCGGCGACATCGAGCGGATGACCCGGACGTACGCGAGGGTCGGCGACCGGCTGATCTACATCGGCGGGTTGCCCACCGCCGAGACGTTCGCGCTGCCGCTGCTCCAGCTCGGGGTGAGCACCTACTCGTCGGCGCTGTACAACTTCCTGCCCGGGTTCGCGCTGCGCTTCCACTCCGCGGTGCGCGCCCAGGACCGGGCCGCCGTCTACGGGATGCTCAACGACTTCGTGATCCCCTACCTGGACATCCGGGACCGGGCCCGCGGCTATGCGGTCTCCATCATCAAGGCCGGGCTCACCGCGGTCGGGCGCGACGGCGGCCGGGTGCGGCCACCGCTGACCGACCTGACCGCCGACGAACGCGCCGACCTCACCCGGCTCATCGACAAGGTGCGCACATGAGACCCACCGTCGAGCGGATCGAGGTCGTCCCGGTCGCCGGGCACGACAGCATGCTGCTCAACCTCAGCGGCGCCCACGGGCCGTGCTTCACCCGTACCGTCGTGATCCTCACCGACAGCGAGGGACGCATCGGCGTGGGCGAAGTCCCCGGCGGTGAGGCCATCCGGCGCACTCTCGCATCCGCCGGTGAGCTGCTGACCGGCCGGCCGGTCGCGGAATACGCCTCGCTGCTGCGCGGCTTCGCGCAGGTCCACGCCGGCCAGGATTCCCCAGGGCGAGGACATCAGACGTACGACCTGCGCGTCACCGTCCACGCGGTGACCGCCCTGGAGTCGGCGCTGCTCGACCTGCTCGGCCAGCACCTCGGGGTGCCGGTCGCGGAACTGCTCGGCGAAGGCAGGCAGCGGGACCGCGTGCCGGTGCTCGGCTACCTGTTCTACATCGGCGACACGTCCCGCACCGACCTGCCCTACCTGCGTGAGAGCAGCCCGGCCGACGACTGGGAACGGCTACGCCGCACCCCCGCGCTCACCCCGTCGTCCATCGTGGCCCTCGCCGAGGCGGCCCAGGCCCGGTACGGCTTCGGCGACTTCAAACTCAAGGGCGGCGTGTTCCCCGGCGAACGGGAGATCGAGGCGGTGCACGCCCTCGCCGAACGGTTCCCCCGCGCCCGGATCACCCTGGACCCGAACGGCGGCTGGCTGCTCGCCGACGCCGTCCGCCTCTGCGAGGACCTGGGCGGTGTGCTGGCCTACGCCGAGGATCCGGTCGGCGCCGAGGGCGAGATGTCCGGGCGGGAGACGATGGCCGAGTTCCGCCGCGCCACCGGCCTGCGCACCGCCACCAACATGATCGCCACCGACTGGCGGCAGATGGCCCACGCCGTCCGCGCGAACGCCGTCGACATCCCGCTCGCCGACCCGCACTTCTGGACCATGCGCGGCTCGGTACGCGTGGCGCAGCTCTGCCACGACTTCGGGCTCACCTGGGGCTCGCACTCCAACAACCACTTCGACATCTCGCTCGCCATGTTCACGCACGTCGGCGCGGCCGCACCCGGCGAGATCACCGCCCTCGACACGCACTGGATCTGGCAGGACGGGCAGCGACTGACCCGCGAGCCGTTGCCGATCCGCGACGGCGCCATCACCGTGCCGTCCACGCCCGGCCTCGGTGTCGAACTGGACCGGGAGGCGCTTGCCGCCGCCCACGAGCTCTACCTGTCCCGGGGGCTCAGCGGCCGCGACGACGCCGCGGCCATGCAGTACCTCATTCCCGGCTGGCGCTTCGACCGCAAGCGCCCCTGTCTGGTTCGGTGACCCATGCCTGACGCCATCATCGGCCTCACCCTCTCCTCCGTCACGCTGCCGCTCCAGCACGCGATCAGCGACGCCAAGGTGCTCACCGGACGGCAACGGCCGATGACCGAGGTCGCCTTCCTGTTCGCCGAGATCCGTACCGCCGAGGGTTGCGAGGGGGTGGGTTTCGGCTACAGCAAGCGGGCCGGTGGCCCGGCCCAGTTCGCGCACGCGCGGGAGGTCGCGCCGGACCTGATCGGCGAGGATCCCAGCGACATCCAACGGCTCTGGACCAAACTCGTCTGGGCCGGGGCGTCGGTGGGCCGCAGCGGCGCCGCTACCCAGGCCATCGCCGCGATCGACGTGGCGCTCTGGGATCTCAAGGCGAAACGGGCCGGGCTCCCGCTGGCGAAGCTGCTCGGCGCGCACCGCGACTCGATCCGCTGCTACGACACCTCGGGCGGGTTCCTGCACGAGCCGATAGAGCAGATCCTCGACAACGCCACCCGGTCGCTCGGCGCGGGGATCGGCGGCATCAAGATCAAAGTCGGACACCCTTCGGGCGCCACAGACCTTTCCCGGGTACGGGCGGTGCGCGAACACCTCGGCGACGAAGTTCCGCTGATGGTGGACGCCAACCAGCAGTGGGACCGGCCGACGGCACAACGGATGGGCCGCGCCCTGGAGGAGTTCGGGCTGGTCTGGATCGAGGAGCCGCTGGACGCGTACGACGCCGAGGGCCACGCCGCGCTGGCCCGCACACTGGACACCGCGGTCGCCTCCGGTGAGATGCTGACCAGTGTGGCCGAACACCACGAGCTGATCCGGCACGGCGCCGTCGACATCATCCAGCCCGACGCCCCGCGCATCGGCGGCATCACCCAGTTCCTGCGGCTGGCCGCCCTCGCCGAACACGCCAACCTGATCATGGCGCCGCACTTCGCCATGGAGATCCACGCCCACCTCGCGGCGGCCTACCCGCACGAGCCGTGGATCGAGCACTTCGACTGGCTGCACCCACTCTTCGAGGAGCGCCTGGAGATCCGCGACGGGCGCATCCACCTGTCCGCCCGCCCCGGGCTGGGCGTCACCATCAGTGGCCAGGCCCGGAAGTGGACCGTCGACCGCGCCGACATCGGAGGACCCGCGTGACCACCGTGCCCAGCATCGACCCGCGCACCGGCAAGACCGTCGAGATCGCCGCCAAGGAGACCGGAACCGCCCGGGTGGACGAGATCTGCGCGGCCGCGCTCGCCGCCGCCGGGCCGCTCGAGGAGATGGGCCGCGACGGGCGGGCCGCCCTGCTCGACGATCTGGCCACGGCGCTGGAGGAACACCGGGAACGGATCGTCGCGGTCGCCGACCGGGAGACGGCGCTCGGGGCGGCTCGGCTCAACGGCGAACTGACCCGCACCTGCTACCAGCTCCGGCTGTTCGGGGAGGTGCTACGCGACGGCGGCTACCTGGAGGCGGCCGTCGACCACGCCGGGGATACGCCGATGGGGCCGCGGCCGGATCTGCGGCGGATGCTCGTACCGGTCGGGCCGGTCGCGGTCTTCGGAGCCAGCAACTTCCCACTCGCCTTCTCGGTTCCGGGCGGCGACACCGCCTCGGCCATCGCGGCCGGAAGCCCGGTCGTTCTCAAGGCCCACCACTCGCATCCGGCCACCTCGCAGCTCTGCTGCGAGATCCTGGCCGCGGCCGCCGCCAAGGCCGGCGCGCCCGCCGGCACGTTCGGCATCGTGCACGGGTTGCGGGCGGGCGCCGACCTGGCCGCACACCCGGCGATCCGGGCGGTCGGCTTCACCGGCTCGGTGGCCGGGGCCAAAGCCCTGCTCGCGGTGATCGAGAAGCGGCCCGAGCCGATCCCGTTCTACGGGGAGCTGAGCAGCCTCAACCCGGTCGTGGTCACGCCCGCCGCGGCCGCCGACCGCGCCGGGCGGATCGGAGCCGAGTTCGCCGCCTCGTTCACCCTCGGGGCCGGTCAGTTCTGCACGAAACCCGGCCTCGCGTTCGTCCCTGCCGGCCCGGACGGCGACGCCGTGGTGGCCGCGGCTCAGGCCGCGATCGCCGAGATGGCCCCGATGGTGATGCTCAACGCCGGCATCGCCGCCGCCTACCAGCACAGCACCGCCACCGACGGCGGCGGCGACGCTCGGCGGGGCACGCCGATGCTGTTCACCGCCGAGGCCGGCGACCTTCCGCCGGAGGCCACCGGGGAACGCTTCGGGCCGGTCTCGGTGATCGCCCGCTACACCGGCGAGGAGGACCTGCTCGCGGCGATCGCCACGCTGCCGCCCTCGCTCACCGCTACCGTGCACCGCGGGCCCGGGGAGACGGCCCTGCCCGCAGAGCTGGCCCGCCGCTTCCGGCCGCACACCGGCCGGCTCATCTTCGACGGCTACCCCACCGGCGTGGCCGTCGCCTGGGCCCAGCACCACGGCGGTCCGTGGCCGGCCACCAACACCCAGCACACCTCGGTCGGCGCCACCGCGATCCGCCGCTTCCTGCGCCCGGTGACCTGGCAGGACGCGCCCACCGACCTGCTCCCCGCGGAACTACGTGACGGATACGACAGCATTCCGCGACGAATCGACGGAGTGTTCCGGGCGAGACTCTGAGAGTGCGATTGGATCATGCGGCTCTGCTGCTGGCCGGCGGTGTCGGATCCGGGCTGACCGGGTCGATGGCCGGCCTGGCCTCACTGATCAGCTATCCGACCCTGCTGGCCGTGGGGCTCCCGCCGATCGCCGCGAACGTGACGAACTCGGTGGGGCTGCTCGCCAGCGGCGCCGGTTCGGCCGCCGGTTCCCGGGTGGAGCTGCGCGGGCAGGGGCGACGGATCCTGCGGCAGAGCGGCTACGCGCTGCTCGGCGGCACGGCCGGCGCGATCCTGCTGATGAACACCACGTCCAGCGTGTTCGAACGGATCGTGCCGCTGCTGATCGTCCTGGCCGCGCTGGTGCTGCTGCTGCGCGACCGGCTGCGCGGCTGGTACACCCGTCCGAAGGCCCGGTTCGCCCAACCGCCGCTGGGCCTCGCGGTGTTCCTGATCGGCGTCTACGGCGGCTACTTCGGGGCGGCCGCCGGCGTACTCATGCTGGCCGTCCTGTCGATGTCGGTGGTCGAACCGCTCGCCGTGAGCAACGCCGTGAAGAGCGTCGTGCTGTGCGCGTCGAACGCGGCCGCCGCCGTCCTGTACGCGGTGGTCGCCCCGGTCCACTGGACCGCCGCCCTGCTGCTCGGCGCCGGCTGCCTGGTCGGCAGCTGGATCGGCCCGTCCCTGGTCCGCCGCACCCCGGAACGCCCGCTGCGCATCGTGATCGCCCTGGCCGCTCTGGGCCTGGCCGCCTACCTCTGGCACGACGCCGGCTGAGCCGGGACAACGGCTGGCTCTCAGTGCTGACCCTGCTGGTCGATCGGTCCGCTGTCCGTTCCCCCGGCTCGTTCGCGCCGACCAGCGCACACGTAACGGTTCTCGTGGTCGCCCGCCCGCGTCATAGCGGCAGGCCGGGCACACGGACGGCGCGACGTGCGCGCCCGCCGGGCCGGACAGCGCGGGCCCGCGACGATCTGCCGCCGCCGGAGCCCCTGGAACTGTCGGTCTGGCCGCGCCGCGGCCTGCCACCGGAACTGGTCGAGGGCGCCGCCACCGCTGACCAGAATCCTCACGGTCACCGGCTGACGGGCCGGCGACCAGGTCAGCCTGACCAGGATCCTCACGGTCACCGGCTGACCGGCCGGCAACCCGGTCAGCCTGACCAGGATCCTCACGGTCACCGGCTGACCGGCCGGCAACCCGGTCAGCCTGACCAGGATCCTCACGGTCACCGGCTGACCGGCCGACGACCAGGTCAGCCTGACCAGGATCCTCACGGTCGCCGGCTGACCGGCCGACGACCAGGTCAGTCGGCGTGACGCAGCTCGGCGTACCGCCCGGCGTGATAGACCAGCGGCGTCTCCGACTCGCCCAGCCCGTGCTCGCCGTCGAGCGGGCTGGCCAGCACGATCGTGTGGTCGCCGGCCCGGACCCGGTCGACGACCCGGCAGACCAGCCGGGCCAGCACCCCGTCGAGCAGGGGCACCCCGTCCGGGCCCGGCCGCCAGGCGCCGTGCTCGGCGAGGCGGTCGATCCCCCGGGCGGAGAAGGTCCGGGCCACGTGCTCCTGCTCCTGGCCGAGCACGTGCACGGCGACGGTGTCCGCCGCCTCGACGGCCGGCCACGCCGAAGCCGTCCGGGCCAGGCAGAACGAGACCAGCGGCGGGTCCAGCGAGACCGAGGTGAAGGAGGTGGCGGTGAAGCCGGTGGCCGGCTCGCCGGGAGCGGTGATCACCACGACCGCCGCGGCGTGGCGGCGGAGCAGCTGCCGGAAGAGGTCGGCGTCCACGGCGCCGGTCGGTGCGGTCGTCTGCAAGGTCATGACGGGCCTCCATCTTGCTGGTGCACGAAGATCAAATCAGGAGCGGCCCCATCGCCACTCGACCGGTCCGCCCAGCGTGTGATGCCCGAGGTCACGCACTGCCCGGCCGGCACCACCGACGTTGCGCCCCGACCGGCGGTCGCGTCAACACGGTTCCCATATCCTAGTAAACCGATAGGTTCACGTTGACATCTGGAAGGTGGACGGCTCAGGATGCGGGCATGAGCGACGAGGACCCGTTCCACCGCAGGCTGCATCACATCGCGTCCCACGCACTGCACCCCGACACCGCACAGACCAGCGGGATGCGCCGCGCCGAGGCGATCAGCGGCACCACCGTGGGCAGCCGCAACCTCTGGATGGGACAGACCCACGTGGCCGCGAGCACCGCCTCCGGCAACCACCACCACGGCGCCTCGGAGACCGCGATCTACGTGGTCAGCGGCAACCCATCGTTCGTCTTCCTGGACGACGAGCACGGCGAGATCCGGGTCGACACCAAGCCCGGCGACTACATCTACGTACCGCCGTGGGTGCCGCACCGCGAGGAGAACCCCGACCCGGAGAACGAGGCCGTCGTGGTGATCTCCCGCACCACACAGGACGCGATCGTCGTCAACGTCCCCGACCTGAGGTGGGTGGGCCCGGTCGCGGTCGGCACAAAGGACCCCACCGGCCCGTAACCCACCACCACTCACCCAACCGAGCCGCAACCACCGGACCCCTCCTCACCGCCACTCACCGCATCCAGCCCAAACCACCGACCCCTTCCCCGCCGCCACCCACCGCATCGCCCCCAAACCACCGGCCCACTCCCCGCCGCCACCCACCGCATCGCCCCCAAACCACCGGCCCACTCCCCGCCGCCACCCACCCCGCCGAGCCGTAACAGATGTGAACATGTGGGGATGACGATCCGCGTGGCGATGTGGTCGGGTCCCCGCAACATCTCGACGGCGATGATGCGCAGTTTCGGCTCCCGCGCCGACACCGTGGTCGCCGACGAGCCGCTCTACGCCCACTACCTGGCGGAGACCGGTCTCGATCACCCCGGCCGGGATGAGATCCTGGCCGCGCAACCGACCCGCTGGCAGGACGTTGCCCGATGGCTGACCGGGCCGCTACCCGGCGAGCCGGCCGTCTTCTACCAGAAACACATGACGCACCACCTGCTGCCGGGGATCGGCCGGGACTGGCTGGCCGGGCTCCGGCACGCCTTCCTGATCCGCGAACCGGAGCGGGTGGTCGCCTCCTACGCGAAGGTGCGCGGCACCCCCACGCTCGAGGACCTCGGCTATCCGCAGCAGCGGGAGATCTTCCGCGCCTTCGGCGGCCCGGTGGTCGACGCGGCCGACGTGCTCCGCGACCCGGAGGGCACGCTGCGGAATCTCTGTGCGGGCCTCGGCTTCGCCTTCGACCCGGCGATGCTGACCTGGGCACCGGGCCCGCGTCCCACCGACGGCGTGTGGGCGCCACATTGGTACGCCTCCGTGCACGCCTCCACCGGCTTCACCCCCTACGACCCTGCCCCCGCCGACGTCCCGCCCCACCTGCACCCACTGGTCGACGCAGCCCGCCCGTACTACGAGGAACTAGCCGCCGCCCGCCCCCACTGACCCACGCGCCCACCCCGCACTCCCGCGATCTTGGACGTTTCACCACCGGATCCGGTGGCCCACCTCCCAAGATCCACAGTTGTCCCGCAGGTGCCACGCCAACCTCCGCGATCTTGGACGCTTCACCGCCGAAATCGGTGGCGAAACGTCCAAGATCGCGCGAGGAAGAGCGCAAGCGGCACGAACCGGAAGCGGCACGAACCGGAAGCGGCACGAACCGGAAGCGGCACGAACCGGAAGCGGCACGAACCGGAAGCGGCGCGAACCGGAAGCGGCGCGAACCGGAAGCGGCGCGAACCGGAAGCGGCGCGAACCGGAAGCGGCACGAACCGGAAGCGGCACGAACCGGAGACCACGCGGACAGAGAGCACCCCCGCCGGAGAGGGGACAATCCGGATGGCGGCTGGTCTTGTTCCGGCTGGTCGTGGGTGCTGTCTCAAGGCGCTTCGAGAGAGCACCCACGACCAGCCGGACATGGTCGGCCACAGTGCAGTCGTCTGAAGACGGGCACGCCCCGGAGGGTGGTTAGGTGAGGGCCCGGACCAGGCGGGTGCCGTGGGCGGCGGCGTGGTGCTGGTAGAGCTTGGCGATGCGGGCGGTGAGCGGGCCGACCCCGCCGGAGCCGATGACGCGGCCGTCGATGGTCGTCACGGCCGCGATCTCGCCCATGGTGCCGGTGCAGAAGACCTCGCTCGCGGCGTACATCTCGGTCAGGGAGATGTCGCGGACGGTGGCCGGAATGCCGTGCTGCCCGGCCAGGTCGAGGACGGTCTGGCGGGTGATGCCCTCCGGGCAGGCGGCCGTGGTCGGGGTGATCAGGGCACCGCCGGTCACCGCGAACAGGTGGGTGGCGTTGGTCTCGGCGACGAAACCGCGCTGGTCGAGCATGAGGGCGTCGTCGGCGCCGGCCGCGTTCGCCTCGATCTTGGCGAGGATCGAGTTCAGCAGGTTGTTGTGGTGGATCTTCGGGTCGAGGACGTCCGGCGATGGGCGGCGGATGCTGGAGGTGGCCAGGGTCAGGCCGCCGGTGTCGTAGACCGGGGGCTTGTGCTCGGCCAGCACGATCAGCGTCGGGCCGGCGGTGTTGAGCCGCGGGTCCATGCCGCTGGTCACCTTCACCCCACGGGTCAGGGTGAGCCTGATGTGTACGCCGTCCGACATCTCGTTGGCCCGCAGCGTCCGGGTGATCGCGTCGATGATCGTGTCGTCGGACGGGATGTCGGTGAAGTTCAGCGCACACGCTGAACGGCGCAGCCGGGACAGATGCGCGGCGAGGCCGAAGATCGCTCCCCGGTAGAGGCGCAGACCCTCCCAGACCGCGTCGCCACCCTGGACCACCGAGTCGAAGGGGGACAGTCCGGGCTGGTCACGGTGCAACAGCTCGCCGTTGACCCAGTAGACGATGTCCGCGTTGCGCTCGTCGTACCGCTGCAGCATCGGATCAGCATACGGACGCCGCCGCGGCCGGCTGTCCACGGCGGGGGACCGTGAACAGCCGGCCGGTCGTCTCCGGCCCGACGGCGGGGGGCCTGTCGTCGGCCGGGACGATCCGGGGGACCGTCGTCCGGTAGTACGGAGCGGAGATCGGGAACGCTCACTCCGTACCGAAGAAGAATCAGGCCCGGCCACCCGCGACCGAAACCTGGCGACGGGCCAGGTCCTGCAGGATCTCGGCTGTCGCCGACGTGCCGAAACGCGTCACGCCGACGCCGGCCATCGCGATCATCGCGTCCAGGGTCCGCACCCCGCCGGATGCCTTGACCTGCACCTTCGCCGAAACGGCCGAGCGCATCAGCGCGAGGTCGTCGATGGTGGCGCCCTGGGGCGCGAAGCCGGTGGAGGTCTTCACGAAGGCCGCGCCGGCCCGCTCGGCGGCCCAGCAGGCGGCCAGTTTCTCCTCGTCGGTGAGGTACGCCGTCTCGAGGATGACCTTGACGTGGGCGGCGCCGGCGGCCTTCACCACGAGGCCGATCTCGTGCTCGACGGCGGCGATGTCGCCGGAGCGCAGCCACCCGATGTTGAGGACCATGTCGATCTCGGACGCGCCCTGGTGGACGGCCAGCTCGGTCTCGGCGATCTTCATCCCGGTGGGGGTGGCGCCGTGCGGGAATCCGACCACCGTGCCGACCGCGACGTTCGTGCCGCGCAGCAGGTCGACGGCGACGGTCACGTCACACGGGCGGACGCACACCGAGGCGACGTCGTACTTCTTGGCGACCGCGCAGCCTTCACGCAGGTCCTCGAGGGTGAACTCGGGGCGGAGGATGGAGTGGTCGATCATCTTGGCGATCTGCGGCACGGTGAAATTCATGGCACCGAACAGTAGCTGTCTAGACAGGTAGCTGTCTAGACAGGTTCGGCGCATCGGTATGGTGATCGGCATGTCCGGGGATCCCGATTTCGCGCCACGCTACTTCCGCATCGAACAGTCGCTGCGCGCGCTCATCGCCAAGTCCCGGCCGCACGACCCGCTGCCGTCCGAACCCGAACTCGCCCGCGAACACGGCGTCAGCCGGATGACCGCCCGCGCCGCGGTCACCCAACTGGTCAACGACGGCCTCGTCTACCGGGCCCCGGGCCGCGGCACGTTCGTCGCGGTGCCCAGCGGGCCGCGCCGCGCCGATCACCTCATCCGGCTCAGCGAGGAGATCCGCAAACAGGGCAAACGCCCCTGGGCCAAGGTGGTGGTCGCCGAGCTGCGGCCGCCCACCGCACTCGAGGCGACGCGCTTGCGGCTACGCCGCGGGGATGTGTACGCGATACACCGTGTGCGATTCGCCGACGACGAGCCGATCGCGTACGAGCGGGCCATCTACCCGGGCGTCATCCCAGGACTGCTGGACGCCGACCTGTCGCTGTCGGTGCACGAGGCGCTGGTCAAACTCGGACACACCCCCGTTCGGGGTACGGCGACGATCGGCGCGCAGTCGGCCACCGGGGAGGATGCTCGGGAGCTGGGTGTGCCGGTCGGGTCGGCCCTGCTGGTCGAGGAGCGGTTGATCCTCGACCAGAACGAGCGGCCGTTGGAGCTGAGCGAGTCCCGGTACGCGGGGGAGCGCTACCGCCTCGACGTCGCCTTCGGCGTCGAGCCGCTGATCCGGTGACGGCGTCGCTCCTCGTCTCACAGGCGCTGATCCAGTAGGTGCAGTGGGGCCGCCCGGATCCCGGCCTCGTCCAGCGCGCTCCGGTAGGCGGCCGCCAGCTCGGCCGTGACCGGGCCGGTGACCAGCGGCAACTCCGGGCGTGCCGCGTGCAGCAGCGACTCCAGCCGGCAGGACGCGATCGCACCCGGCAGCTGGACGGCGACCGCGGGCAGGCCCTCCGCCACCGTCTGGCGGATCTCCCCGCAGTCGAGCAGCCCACCGCCCACGATCAGCACGTCGCCACGCTCCCGCATCCGGGCCAGCGCCCGGCCGGTGTCGAAGCAGTGCGGGAACGAGTCGTCGACCAGGATCGTGCCGGGCCGCAGCCGGTCGACGTCCAGGGTGCCCGGGCCGCCGCTGGTGGCGGCCACGATGACGTCCGCCGGGTAGACACCTTCCGGGCTCAGCACGATCGACGTGGGCACGTCCAGGGTGTCGGCCAGCTCCGCGAGACGGGTCACGGCGGACGGCAGATCGCACAGGATCAGCCTCGCCGGACGATGATCCTCTTCGGTCAACAGCAGTCGTAGTGACGACGTTCCTATGGAACCGACTCCTAGGATCGCGACGGTGCATTCGCTCAACTTCCGGCCGCTCAACTTCCGGCCGCTCAACTTCCGGCCGCTCAACTTCCGGCCGCTCAACTTCCGGCCGCTCGTCATCCGGCCCTGCGCGGCCACCGCGGCCACCGTCGTGCGCACGACCGAAGCGGCGGTCACCGCATGGCCGGTGGTCAGGCCGACTCCCGAGCGGAGGTACGGCGTGAGCGCCCCGCCGTACCCGGTGTGCGCCGGGATCATGCCCGCCAGAGAGACGGTGCGCGCGCCGTGGGCGGCCGCCAGGTCCGCGGCGGTGGCGGCGTCTTCGGCCAGCCCGGGGTGGGTGAGCTCGTCGGCGAACCGGGGCAGCGCAAGGAACCCGGATCTACCCAGCGGGGTGTCGACGATCTCCAGCAGCCGGGGGCGGCGGCCCGGAAAGAGGGTGTCCCGGATCGTCTCCCGGTCCAGCGTCGGCAGGATCCGCCGGATCTCCTCCGGAAGTGCCGTTGCCATTGCGGCAAGGTGCCCCGGCGCGGGCAGATAGCCGACAAGTGCGGCATCCAGCCCCACCCACTCCGCAATCGTGGACGCATCCCCACCGCCCACGGTGGCCGAACGTCCAAGATCGGCGGCGGGGCGAGCGGTCAGGGCGGCGGTAAGCTCGGCCGTCAGGCGCGCCACCTCGTCGGCGGGGAGCCGGGAGCGGAGGGTCAGGCGCAGCGCGCCGTTCCGTGTCGGGCGCACCGCCAGCAGCACGTCCGTGCCCGGCGGGAGGGCGAGTTCGGCGTCCGCGTCGTCGTCCCAGGACACCTGCAGAGTGCGGCCCGACAGGTCACCGAGCGCTCCGAAATCCAGGTGGGTGAAGAAGTATCGCCAGCCGTGCGGCGCGGTGAACATCCGCGTCCGGGCATCGTCGACGGCGGCGGCCACCTCGGCGAATCCGGCATCCGCGCCGGGACGGACCGCAACGGCCGTCGCGCACGGCCCGAAGATCCGGACCAGATCCGGTACGGCGTGATCGCGACCGGTCACCGCCACACCGATCACCAGGTCGGGGCGAATCGCCAGGCCGGGTTCCGTCAACAGGCCGGAGTCCGTCACTGAATCGGGGACAGCCACCGAGTCGCGGACAGCCACCGAGTCAGGAACAGCCACCGAGTCAGGAACAGCCACTGAGAAGTCGGTGAGGGTCACTGGGTCGGGGAGGGTCACTGGGTCGGGGAGGGTCACTGGGTCGGGGAGGGTCACTGGGTCGGTGAGGGTCACTGGGTCGGGCCGATCGAACACTGGATCGAGCCCGCCGGTGGTCAGGGCGAGCGCCCGGTGATATGCCGTGAGCACCGGCACGAACGGCGTGGCCCCGACCGCGGCGGCGCGTTCTCGCAACCCCGCCACCTCGGCCGCGCCGATCGTGAAACCGGTGGTGACGATCGCTCCCCCGGTGCTGATCCGCCCACCGTCACCGGGCACGGTCTCCAGCGGCACACCACGCAGATGTCCGACGTAGTCGCGGAAGGTCGCGCGCAGCGGCGTCAACTCCTCCCCGTCGTAGAGGGCCAGCAGTTCCCGCATCAGGAGTGCGGTGCTGTACCCGTCACCGATCAGATGGTGCGCGTGCACCAGCAGGACGTGCTCCTCCGGCCCGTATCGGAGCAGCCGCAACCGCACGAGCGGCCATTCCGCCGGATCGAACCGGTGTTCCCGCTCGGCCGCCAGTTCCTCGTCGAGCGCCCGCGGTTCCGCCTGGTAGCCGACGGTCAGGCGGGCGAACGGAAGTTCCCGCTGCACCGGCGGCCGGGCATCGCGGGGGAACACGGTCCGTAGCATCGGATGCCGCGCCACCAGCACGTCCACGGCACGCTGGAACCGGTCGAGGCCGAGCGGCCCGTGCACGCGCGGCGCGGCCAGCCAGGTCGACGCCGCACCGACCGCGTCCGCGAGCAGAAACCCGCGCTGTGTGAGGCTGACCGGAAAGTCCCCGCCCGGTCCGTCCGCGACGGCCCCAAACCTCGAAACGAAAGCGGCTCCAGACACGACAGCCCCGCCGTCCGGAACAGAAGCATCTCTCGGTACGACGGCCCCGGCGCCCGGAACGGAAACATCCCCCGCTACAACAGCCCCGGCGCCCGGAACGGAAACATCCCCCGGTACGACAGCCCCGCCACCCGAAACGAGAACGGCTCCGGGTGTGGCGGGTTCGAGGGCGATCTCGTCCAGCGCGGAAGCGAGCGCGGCGACCGTACGACATCGGTAGACGACCGTGGGTCGCGGCAGTGAGGCCCGGTGTTCCGCCAGGCTCGCGAAAAGCTCGAGCACCCCGATCGAGTCGCCGCCGAGGGCGAAGAAGTCGTCGTCGCGGCCGACCGGTGTGACGCCGAGCTGCTTCTCCCAGAGGGACGCGAGCAGGCGTTCGGTGCCGGTGACCGGCGGCGGGCTCGCCGTCCGGGCCAGCGACGCCCGGTCGATCTTGCCGGTCGCGGTGAGTGGCAGGTCGGCCATCACCTCGATTCGGGACGGTACGAGGTACGCCGGAAGCAGCCCACTCAAATGGGAACGCAACTCGTCACCGGAGACCGTCGACCGTACCCAGGCGAGCAGGCGGCCGCTCTCGACCCGTACCGCCGCCCGGTCCACCGCCGGATGCGCCCGCAGCACCGCCTCGACCTCGCCCGGCTCGACCCGGTACCCGTGCAGTTTCACCTGGTCGTCGACCCGCCCGCGGAACCACAGCAGCCCGTCGGCGTCGCGGACCGCCCGGTCGCCGCTGCGGTACCAGCGCCGCCCGTCCCGCTCCACGAACACCGCGGCCGTCTGCTCCGGGTCGTCGAGATAGCCGTCGGCCAGCCCGGTCCCGCCGATGTACAGCTCACCGACCACACCGTCGCGGCACGGCCGCCCGTCCTCGCCGATCACCTCGACGACCGCCCCGCCGACCGGCCGCCCGATCGGCAGGTGGGTGGCGTCGCCGGCGGGCCGTGAGGTGATCGGATGCCAGGTGGCGTTGATCGTCGTCTCGGTGGGGCCGTACAGGTTGGTGATCCGCTGCTCCGGCCCGAACCGGTCGAACCATCGCCGCACGTGCGCCGGCGACAGTTCCTCACCGCCGACGTGCACCCAGCGCAGCCGCAGGTCGGCGGTGCTCTTCTCGGCGGCGGTCAGCAGCCGCTCCCACAGCGTCGGCACCGAGCTCCAGACCGTCACCCGGTCCCGGGCGAGCCGGTCCACGAGCAGTTCGGGATCGCGGACCGTGTCCCGGTCCCAGGCAACGACGGTAGCCCCGGTCAGCAGCGGCGCGAGCAACTGCCGCACCGACGCGTCGAAGCAGATGGACGCGGTCTGCGCGAGCCGGTCGCCCGCGCGGTAGCCGAAGGTCGCGATCGACCAGTCCAGGTAGTTCGTCATCGAGCGGTGCGTGACGGCCACGCCCTTCGGGCGGCCGGTCGACCCCGAGGTGAAGATGACGTACGCGGTGTCGCCCGGCTCGACGTCCCGGCCCGGTGCCGATCCGCTCTCGCCGACGTCCACCAGCGTGAACGTGTACCCGTCGAGCATCGTCCGGTGCTCCGCGCCACAGACCACGACGTCCGCCCCGGCCCGGGTGAGCTGGCCGGCCAGCCGGGCGGGCGGATGCGAGCCGTCCAGCGGCACCCAGGCCGCACCGGCTTTCAGAATGCCGACCAGCCCGATCACGGTGTCCGCGCCAGGGCCGGTGAGCAGGCCGATCCGCCGCGCCCCGGTCTCCGCGAGCCGCCCGGCAAGCCGGTCCGACGCAAGGTCCAGCTCCCGATAGCTGAGCGGCGCGCCGTCACTCAACACGGCGATTCCCTCAGGGGTACGCGCGCACTGCGCCCGAATCCGCACCGCGATCGACCCCGAACCCGCCGCCTCCGCTATGGCTGTGATCTCCGCCAGGTGCTCCGTGGCGAGGCGTTCCACGGTGGCCGCCTCGAACAGGGTCTCCGGGTAGTTCCAGGAGAAGTGCAGCGCGCCCCGCGACTCGAAGCAGACCAGGCCGAGCCGGGTGGCCGCCGACGCGCTGCCGGCCGTCACGGCGACCACGTTCGCTCCGGTGACGCCCGCGTTCGGGAACCGTGCGAAGCTGAAACCGGCCGGGCTCGCCGTTCGTGGCCCGGCACCGTCCGCTGCCAGCATCCGGGCCAGATCCACGGTTGACACCGATCCGTGCCGCTCGGCGTCGAGCCAGACGTCCCGCAGTCGCGCCGCCAGTTCGGCCGCCGGCTCCCCGGCACGCACCTCGGCGAGCACCGGCAGGCTGTCCGCGAACGGCCCCACCATCCGCTCCACACCCGCCAGCCGCGCGGCCCGCCCGGCCCGCGCCACCGATACCGGAACCGCCGACTGCCCACTCCACCGCGCCAGACACCGGACATATCCAGCCAGGAGAAGATGAAAGACGGACACCCCCGCTTCCCGGGCCCGCACGGTCAGGCGTCGGCTGAGTGCCTCTTCCAAAACCTTCTGGTGTACGGCGTAAGCACCCCGTGGCTCCCCATCCGCATCCCCGTCGAACGGCAGGGCCAGTCGCGGATACCCGGCGAGCGCGTCCCGCCAATAGGCGAGGTCCTGCACGAGCGGCCCATCCCGCCGTACCTCATGATCGGCGAAGGTGGCCGGCGGCGCCGCCGCGACCGCTTCCCCACCGTAGAGTTCCCACAGCTCATCCCCGAGAACGGCAATGCTGTACCCATCCGCGGCCGCATGGTGCACCACCAGAATCACATGCGCCCGCTCCGCGCTCTCCACCGCGAGCAACGCCCGAACCGGCGCCTCCCGCCCGAGATCGAACGGCCGATTCCGCAGCCCGGCGTCCACCCTCTCCAGTACCGCCCGAAGTCCCGCCACCACGTCCCCACCACCGGCCATCACCTCTCCGCCGACGCCCGCGCCTGCGTCAGTCGCCGCTCCGGCCTCACCGCCGGTCCCGCTGCCGGCACCGTCGCTGGCCTCGGACAGGTCGGTGACCGTGAACCATTTCGGTCGCCCGGAGCCGGGTGGTGTGAAGTGCTGGCCGTCCGGCCCGAACCGCACCCGCAGCATCGGATGCCGCCGCTCCAGCTCGGCGAAGGCCAGGCCCAGCCGTTCCGCGTCGACCGGCCCGCGCAGGGTCTGCCGCACATATGCGTAGGCGGGCACCTCCGGATACAGCCGCCCGGTGGTGACGAAGGCTCGCTGCACCGGACTGAACGGGAATTCCACCGGCCCCGCGAGACGTGCCGTCAGTTCGTCGATGGTCCGGTTCTCGAAGAACAGCGTCGTGGACAGGGTCCGGCCCAGCCGCCGCTCCAGATCCTTGACCAGGTCGACGGCGGTGAGCGAGTCCAGCCCGAGCGCCAGGAACGGCTCATCGGTCCCGATCGTCTCCGGCTCCCGCCCCAGCGGCGCGGCCAGAAGCTCCCGCACCACCGCGACGAGTTCGTCCCGGTCCGGTCCGGTCACCCCACCTTCCACGCGCCCCGCTCCGAACGCGTCGCCGGACCACACCCGTGCGGCTGCCGCGCCCCCGGTACCCGGCACCCCACCGCGCCACGGCAGAGCGTGCTCCGTGCCGTCGGCTGCCGACATCTCGCCGGGCCAGGGTGGTGTGCTTTGGGCGTACCCCTCCTGGTTTTGAATTGATCTATGCGTGACCGGCTCGGTGCTGGATGGCGGGTTCGGGTTGCGGTGCGTTCTCGGCGCCGGGGTGACCAGAACCTGGGCGGTGCCGAGTGCCATCGCCTCCCAGAGGGTTTCCGGAAGTTGCTCGATCGGCAGGCCGGCACCGGCGGACAGGCCGTGGCTCGTGGCCAGACCGCCGCCCGTCAGCGGTGGGAGATTCACCGATACGAAACGCCGGCCGGCGGTCGTCTCGGCGGCGGCCAGGGCGTCCAGGTAGAGGTTGCCCGCGACGTAGTCGCCGAGTGCGCCGGCCAGCCCGGGAATCACCGCCGAGACCGAGGACAGGGCCACCACCGGCGGACGGCGATCGCCCAGGGCTTGCAGGAGCAGGCGGGTACCGTCCATCTTGGCGGCCAGGCCGGCGGCCACCTCGTCCGGGGTCTTCGCGCGCAGGCTGCCCGGCCGGACCACCCCGGCCGCCTGCACGACCAGGTCGAACTCCCGCCCGGCTACCAGCTCGGCCACGTCGGCGGGGACGGTCAGGTCCGCCGTACGGTATTCGGCCCGCGCGCCGAGCTCCCGCAGTTCGTCCAGAAGCGCCTGTGGCTCGGCGGACCGGCCCGCGAGGAGCAGCCTCGGCCCGCGGCGTTCCCGATGCGCGGATCCGGTGGCCGGCCGCCTGGCCAGGTGCCGGGCGATCTCCGCGCCGACCGCCCCGGCCCCACCGATGATGAGATAGCTTCCGTCCGGCGGTGGGATCATCGGCTCGCCCGCCCGCGCCGGGGTGAACACCCTGGCCAGTCGCCGTCCACCCCGCCAGGCGACGATCTCCGCGGGTCCGGCGGCCGGTGGTGCGGCCGTCTCCCGGTCTACGGCGGCGCGCTGGTCCCGCGGCGGGTCGTCCGAGCAGAGGTCCACGATCCGTACCCCGGCACGGGGGTTCTCGTCGGCGAACGCCATCGCCAGCCCGGCCCATACCGCGTGTTCCGGGTTCGGGCGTTCCGCCCCGGTGGCGTAGAGGTCCCGGGTGATCAGAAGCAGACTCGCCGCGGAGGGGACGGCGGTGATCGCCCGCAGTGCGTCCGCCGTCGCACCGCCTTCGGCTACGACGACCGATACCCCGCCTCGGGCTGAGGGCGGCTTCGGGGGTGAGGAGACAGCGCCGGGAGACGGCTGGGTGGGAGCGGCTGGGGGTGGGGTTGGGGCCCAGGCGGGGGTTGCGAGGGTGGGTGACGGTGGGTCGGCCGCCCAGTAGCGGCGCCGCTGGAACGGGTAGGTGGGAAGGTCGACCCGGCGGGTTCCGGCGTCGAGGTGGGTGCGGTCGAGTGCGGCGCCGCGCAGCCACAACTGTCCGGCGGTGGTCAGGACGGCGGACGCGTCAAGGCCGGCGTGCAGGACGGCGACCGCGTCGAGACCGACGTGCGGGACCGCGGCCGCGTCGAGGTCGGGCTGCGGGGTGGCGGCGTCGTCGTCGGGGGCGGCGTGTGGGGCGGCGCTTTCCCATACGAAAGGAGAGAGAGTGACCGAAGCACCCAACTCGACCATGGTGTCGTAGCCGGCCGCGCGAAGCCGGCCGACCGCCGCCGCGAAACGCACCGGCCGCACCGCGTGATCCGCCGGGTAGGCGGCGTCGAAGGCCGCGCCCCACTCCCCCGTCACCGTGCTGACCTGCGGGATCGTGGTCGGCCGGGCGCTCGGGGCGAGGCGGGCGAGCATCGCGCCCGGTTCGGACAGTTCGGCGGTGAGACGGCCGCGTTCGGCGGCCAGGACGACGGCTTCCACGGCGGTCAACCGGCCCGTGGAGACGGCCGCGGCGAACTCGCCGACGCTGTGGCCGGTGACCGCGTCCGGCCGGATCCCGTAGGCGGCGAGTTGGGCGGCCTGCGCGACGGCGAACGCGACGACCAGCGGTTGGGTGACCTCGGTGCGGGCGAGTTCGGCGGCGGGGACGTTCGGGTCGGTGCACCAGTCGGTCAGGGTTCGGCCGGCGATCGGCCCGGCCGCGGCCGACACCTCGTCGAGGACGGCGCGGAAGACCGGGGCGGTCGCGTAGAGTTCCGCGCCCTGGCCGGGACGCTGCGTGCCCTGGCCGCCGAAGAGGAACGCCACCCGGGCGGGCCGGCCCAGCGGCGGGCCGGGCTCCACTGCGGCCAGTCGCTCGGCGAGATCACTTCCGGTCACCATCGCGATTCGGTACGCCCCCTCGTCCCGTGCGCTGGAGGCGGTGGCACAGACGTCGCCGATGGGTAGCCCGGGATGCGCCCTCAGGTGGGCCGCTAGTTCGGCGGCCGCCGCCCGAAGCCCGCCCACCGATCGCGCCGACAGCGTGAGCAGCCGTGGCCCGGGTGCGGCGGGCGCGAGAGGCTGGAAGTCGCCCGGAGCGGGAGCGGCGGGCGCGAGAGGCTGGGAGTGGTGCGGGACGGGGGCGGCGAGGATGACGTGGGCGTTCGTGCCGCCGAAGCCGAAACCGTTGACGCCGGCGACCAGCGGGCCGGTCCACGGGCGGCGGGTGGTGGCCACCTCGAAGCCGGCCGCGGACAGGTCGAAACGTGGGGACGGGCGGTCGTGGTGCAGTGACGGGGGGATCTCCCGGTGCTGGAGGGCGAGGATCACCTTCACCAGCGCGGGCAGGCCCGCCACGTTGAGCAGGTGGCCGATGTTGGTCTTGACCGAGCCGACCAGGCGGGGGCGGCCGTCGCCGCGGGGCGGGAAGGCGTGGGCGAGCGACCGGGCCTCGATCGGGTCGCCGACCGGGGTGCCGGTGCCGTGCGCCTCCACATAGGTGACGTCGTCCGGGTCGATGCCGCTGTTGCGGTAGGCGTCGGCGATCACCTCCTGCTGGAGCAGCGGGTTCGGGGCCATCAGGCTCAGCGAACGGCCGTCGTTGTTGACCGCGGTTCCGCACACGACGGCCAGGACCCGGTCGTCGTGCGCGTCGGCGAGACGGCTCAGGACCAGCGCGGCACCGCCCTCGCCCGGCACGAACCCGTCGGCGTCCGCCGCGAACGCCCGGCACCGGCCGGTCGGCGACAGTGCCCGGGCGTCGCCGAGCAGGGTCTCGCCGGTGGCCGTCAGGTTGAGGTTGACGCCGCCGACGACGGCGATGTCGCAGTCGCCGGCGGCCAGGCTGAGGCGGGCCAGGTGCAGGGCGACCAGCGCCGAGGAACAGGCGGTGTCCACGGCGAGTGCGGGCCCGCGCAGGTCGAGCAGGTGGGAGACGCGGGCGGCGATCAGGTTGCGCAGGGTGCCGGTGAGCGCGTGCGGGCCGCCGGCGCCGGTCATCAGTTCGGGGTAGCCGCTTTCGCCGACGGCCGCGAAGACCCCGATCCGGCGTCCCCGGCGGCGCGGTCCGGCGTATCCGGCGCGTTCGAGTGCCTCGTGGGCCAGTTCCAGGAAGATCCGGGCGTGCGGGTCGAGCAGCCGCGCCTCCTGGTCGTCGATTCCGAAATATCCGGCGTCGAACAGGGCCGGATCGTCGAGGAACGCTCCGTGGCCGTCGCCGGCCCACCGGTTCACCGGGGTGACGCTGTCGCGTCCGTCGAGCAGGTTCGCCCAGAACTGCTCGGGCGTGTCCGCGTCCGGGAACCGGCACGCCATCCCGATCACCGCGAGCCGGTCCGCTCCGTGGCCGGTCGGCGCCGCTGGTCCGGCCTCGACGACGGAGTGCCGGAGCAGGCGGTCGGCGAGTGCGGGCACCGTGGCGCAGTCACGCAACGTCGCCGGGTCGAGGGTCCGGCCGAGCACGTCCTCCAGCCCGGCCAGCACTTCCATGGCCGCCAGCGAGGATCCGCCGATCGCCAGGAAACGGTCGTCCGGCCCGATGGTCTCCGCCGGGACACGCAGTACCCGCGCCCACACGGCACGGACGAGCGCCTCCACAGCCGGCCGGGACGAAGGCGCCGGGGCGGACGACAGCGCAGACCCGGACGAAGGCGCCGGCTCGGACGGCAGCGCCGGCTTCGGTGGCGAAACCTGGGGTGCGGCCGGGGAGGCCGAGGCCGGCGCGGCGTGGGTGATGCGGTCGCGGAGGGCCTGACGTCGCAGTTTTCCGCTGGTGGTGCGGGCGAAAGCGCCGTTCGGCACGACCTCCGCGCGAACGCCGTCGTAGGCCAGGGCCTCGGCCACCCGGGCCCGGACCTGAGCGGTGAGCGCGGTGTCGGCCCGGACGGACGGCGCGGACAGGAACACCACGACCTGCTCGCGACCCTCGGCCGGGTCGGTCACGCCGACGACGGCGATCGGGCCGGGATTCAGACCGGGGGTCGCGGCCGCGACCTCCTCCAGGTCAGCGGCGTGGAAGGTCCGCCCGTTCACGAACAGCACGTCCTTGTGCCGTCCGGTCACGACGAGACGCCCGCCGCGCAGGAAACCGAGATCACCGGTACGCAGCCAGGATCCGTCGCGCGCCGCCGCCGTGGCTTCCTCGTCCCGGTGATAGCCGCGGCTGACGTTCGGGCCGCGTACCTGAACGTGGCCGACCAGGCATTCCTCCAGTTCGTCGCCCTCGTCGCCGACGATCCGCAGCTCGCATCCGTGCATCGGGAACCCGACGTCCATCAGCTCGACGACGGTCCGCCCGCTGTCATCGGCCGTCGCGGCGGAGGGCGCGCCCGGCGCGGACGCGGCGGGTGGGGTTTCGGGGAGAGGGAGGGCGACGCCGCGGGAGAGGGCGGCCCGGCTGAGCCGCAGCGGGACGGCGGGGACGCCGAGGGGCGGGCAGGTGACGGCGACGGTGGCCTCGGCCAGGCCGTACACCGGTTGCATGGCCCCGGGGGCGAGGCCCGCCCGGCCGAGCCGCGCCGCGAAGGTGCGCCAGACGGCCGGGGAGATGGGTTCGGCGCCGACCATGAGGAGGCGGACGCTGCTCAGGTCGAGTTCGTCGAGGACGGAGTCCGGCACCCGGCGGTTGACCAGGGCCAGGGCGAAGTTGGCCGCGGACAGCACGGTGCCCCGGTGGCGGGCCGTCTCGCGCAGCCACGTCTCGGGGCGTTTCGCGAAGGCCAGCGGGCTGATCCGGATCTGGCGGCTGCGGGCGTGGAGCGGGGCCAGGTGGGTGCCGATCAGGCCCATGTCGTGGAAGTAGGGCATCCAGGTGACGACCACGTCGTCGGCGGTCACCGACCCGGCCCGGGTGGCCTGGGCGAGGTTGGCGACCACGTTGGCGTGGGTCAGTTCGACACCTTTCGGGGTGCCGGTGCTGCCGGAGGAGAACTGGAGGAAGGCGAGGTCGTCCGCGCGTACCGGAACGGGGGTGGAAAGCGGGGACGCGTCGCGGAGGTCGCGCGCGGAGAGCAGTGCCGCGCCGGGCGTGGCGACGTCGCCCGCCACTGGCGGGCGGTCCAGGTGACGCCAGACGGCGGCCAGGCGGTGCGGTTCCGGCGGCAGGGGCACCGGTACGACGCCCGCGTACACCGCTCCCCAGAAGAGCCCGAGGAAGTCGGCGCTGTCGTCGGCGATCACCGGCAGCGGGTCGCCGGTGGTGAGCCCGGCCGCGCGGAGGCCCCCGGCGACGCGGAGGGCGTCGGCGTGCAGTTCGGCGAACGCGGTGAACCGGTCGTCCCCGCCGACGTGGACGATGCCCTGATCGGGGGCTTCGGCCGCGGCCCGGACCAGCACATCGGTCAGCGTCATGATCGAACCCTACCGAGAGATGACATCTGTCATGGCGGACCGCTGACGGCGGCGACTGCCGTCGATCCGCGTGCTCGCGAACCATGGTGGACATGAGCACGCAGACACTGACCCACACCGATACCGCCGTCGAGGTGGCCGGACTGCGCCAGAGCTACGGCGAGTTCGAGGCGGTCAAGGGCATCGATTTCACTGTCCCGTCCGGGGGCCTGTTCGCGCTGCTCGGCACGAACGGGGCCGGCAAGACGACCACCATCGAGGTGCTGGAGGGGTTCCGGCCGGCCGGTGGGGGCACGGTGCGGTTGCTCGGGCTGGACCCGTACCGGTCGCGGAAGGCACTGCGCCCCCGGGTCGGGATCATGCTCCAGGAGAGTGGCCTGATCGGCGATCTGACCGTGGCCGAGACCGTGGACCTGTGGCGCGACCTGCATGTCAGGCCGATGGAGCGGGCGGCGGCCCTGGCGCTGGTCGGGCTGACCGACAAGTCGGGCGTACGCGTGAGGCAGCTCTCCGGTGGCCAGAAGCGCCGCCTGGACCTGGCTCTGGCCGTGGTCGGCCGCCCCGAGGTGCTGTTCCTCGACGAGCCGACCACCGGCATGGACCCGGAGGCCCGGATCGCCACCTGGCGGCTGATCCAGGATCTGGTCGCGGCCGGCACCACGGTGCTGCTGACCACCCACTACCTGGAGGAGGCGGAGCGGCTCGCCGACCGGGTGGCAATCATGCACCGGGGTGAGATCCGGATCGCCGGGACGGTGCCCGAGGTGGTGGCGGGTCACGGTGACCGGATCGCGTTCCTGGTGCCGGCGGAGGTGCCGATCGACTCGCTGCCCCGGATCGACGGGTCCGCCCCGGAGATCGTGGTGGACGACGGACGGCCGACCGCCCGGTACACGGTGACCGGCGGCGAACCGGACGGCCGCGCCCACCGGACTGTGGCCACGCTGCTGGCCTGGGCCACCTCCCGCAACGTCACCCTGAACCGGCTGTCGGTCCGCCCGGCCTCGCTGGAGGACGTCTTCCTGACCATCGTGGAGGAGAACCGATGACCACCGATCTCAAGCACACCGTCCGGCTGGCCCGGGTCGACATCCTGCTGATCATGCGCAACCGGTCGGCGCTCACCAACGCCGTCCTGATGCCGCTGCTGGTCGCCGGTTTCCTGATCTTCACGGCCCGGGCGCAGGCCGCCGACCAGGTCCCGTTCATGCTGACCGGGCAGGTGGCCACGCTGGCGCTGTTCGCCCCGCTGGTCAACCTGGCCGGCTTCTACACCACCCGCCGGGAGGAGCTGATCCTGAAGCGGCTGCTCGGCGGCCCCGCCTCGGCGACCGCGATCCTGGGTGGCAGCGCGGCCGGCGCGACCGCCGTCTACCTGCTCCAGGTGGTCGCGCTGTGCGTGGCCGCGGTGCCGCTCGGCGTCGGCCTGCCGGAGAACCCGCTGTTGCTCCTGGCCGGGGTGCTCGGCGCGGCGGCCCTGTTCAGCCTGGTCTCCATGGTGATCTCCGGGTTCAGCTCGACCGGGGAGCTGGCGCAGATCGCGACCGTGCCGTTCATGTTCCTCTGCCTGTTCCTGTCGCCGGCGATCGTGCCGTTGGACGCGCTGCCGGAGCAGCTCGGCCGGATCGCCGAGTACCTGCCGATGACCCCGGTCACCGAGCTGATCCGCACCGGTTTCCTGGGAGAGGGCGACGGCGTGCTGCCGAACCTGGGCCTGCTGGCGGTGTGGGTGGCGGTCGCCGCGGTGGTGGCCCGGCGCTGGTTCCGCTGGGATCCACGACGTGGCTGAAAGCTAGGGTGTCCGCCATGACCGCCGCAGTACACCGCGCCCGCCGGCTGACCATGTGGAGTCTGGCGTTCACCCTGGTTCTGGCCTGGTTCGGCGCTCTCGCCGGGGTCGTCCTGCACATCTCCGAGGGCCGGGCCGACCCGGTGCGGTTCGCCGTCGCCGGTGTCGCGCTGGCCGTCTTCAGCTCGTACATCTGGCGTTTCATCCGGGCGGTGTCGGTGCGCTGGCCGGAGGAGGCCCGGGAGAGCCACCGCTACGCGCTGTACTCCGGCATCGCGGTCCTGGTGATCCTGCTGCTGCTGGACGCCGACCCGTCCGGCTTCGGCCTGATCGCGATCTCCTGGGTGAGCGTGGTGACGGTCCGGGCCGGGCGGTTGGCGAGCATCCTGCTGGCAGCCGGCACCGCCGTGTTCTGCGTGCTCCTGCTGTCGCTGAACCCGGGCATCCAGGAGATCCCGATCGCGGCGGCGGCGGTCGTCTACGGGATCATTTGCCTGACCATGCCGTACGCGAACAAGCTCTGGATCTGGATCCTGGACCTGGGTGAACAGGCGCACGCCAGCAAGGACGCCGAGGCCCGGCTCGCGGTCACCGAGGAGCGGTTGCGGTTCGCCCGTGACCTGCACGATCTGGTCGGCCACAGCCTGTCGGTGATCGCCGTGAAGAGTGAGCTGGCCGGCAAGCTCACTGCCATCGACGCGGCCCGCGCCGCGGAGGAGATGGCGGTGGTCCGCGGTCTGGCGCAGGACAGCCTGCGCCAGATCCGGGAGGCGGTCCGTGGTTACCGGGTCCTGGACCTGGCCTCCGAACTGGACAGTATCCGCGCGATCCTGGAGGCCGACGGGGTGCGCTGCGAGATCGACCTGCCGCCGGGAGCCGTCGACCCGGAGACGGCCGCCCCGTTCGCCTGGGTGGTGCGCGAGAGCGCCACCAACATCCTGCGGCACAGCTCGGCCACCTGGTGCCGGGTGTCGTTGCGGGCGGCCGACGGATCGGCGGTCCTCGAGGTGGTCAACGACGGTGCGACAACCGGTTCCGATCCGGCCGGCACCGGGCTGGCCGGGCTGGGCGAGCGCCTGGCCGCGATCGGCGGCTCGCTCACCGCACAGCCCACCGGCGACGGCCGTTTCCTGGTCCGCGCCACCGCCCCGACCGGAGTCGCCGCGTGATCCGTGTCCTGCTGGCCGATGATCAGCACCTGATCCGCGAGGCCCTCGCGATGATGCTGGAGTTCGAGGAGGACCTGACCGTGGTCGCCCAGTGCGGCCGCGGCGACGAGGTGCTCACCGCGGTCGACGCCCACGATCCGGACGTGATCGTCCTGGACATCGAGATGCCCGGCCTCGACGGGCTCAGCGTCGCCGAGCGGCTGCCCGGCCGGGCCATGCTCATCCTCAGCACCTTCGCCCGCCCCGGCCACCTGCGCCGGGCCATCGCGGCCGGGGTGCGCGGCTTCATCCCGAAGGACTCCTCCAGCGCCGAGCTGGCGGACGCCATCCGCCGCATCCACGCCGGTGGCCGCTACCTCGATCCGGAGCTGGCCGCCTCGGCCATGATGGCCGGCGAGAACCCGCTCACCGACCGGGAACGCGACGCCCTCGCCCTGGCCGCGGCGGGCGCCTCGGTCGCCGAGATCGCCGGGCGGCTGCATCTGAGCGAGGGCACGGTGCGTAACTACCTGTCCAACGCGATCACCAAGCTGGGCGCCGCCAACCGGATCACCGCGATCCGTCACGCTCAGCGGATGGGGTGGATCTAGGCGGGCTTCAACTCGACCGGGATCCCGTTGAGGACGCTGTTCCCGGACAGCGGGTCGATCACCAGCTCGTCGGTGAGAAGGTTGGAGTTGACGCCGGGACGCTCGGCCGCGACCGCCATGCGGGTGCCCGGCAGGTCGTGCCCCCAGCCGTGCGGCAGGCTCACCACACCGGGCATCACCCGGTCGGTGACCTCGGCGCGGGCCACCAGACCGCCGGCCCGTGAGGTGACCTGTACGGCGTCCCCGTCGGCGACCGCGAGTCGCTCGGCGTCGGCCGGATGGATCTGGAGCGTGCACCGGTCGCGCCCCTTCACCAGCGCCGGGACGTTGTGCATCCAGCTGTTGTTCGACCGCAGATGCCGCCGTCCGACCAGGACCATCCCGCCGCGCTCCCGGTCGAGGGCGTCCCGCAGCCGTTCCGCCTCGGCGGCCAGCTCGGGCACGCACAGCTCGACCGTGCCGGAGGCGGTCCGCAGCGCGGCCGGGATCCGGGGCCGCAGCGGCCCGAGGTCGATGCCGTGCGGTGCGGCCTTCAGCCGGTCGAGGGTCAGCCCGTCCGGGTTCTCGCCGAAGCCGTCCCCGTACGCCCCGGCGCGCAGCGCCACGTCGAGCAGCCGCTCGGCCGGATGGTCGCCGGTGACCAGGCCGTGCCGGTCCTCCGGAACCCGGCGCAGCGCCTGCCGCATCAGCTCGTCGTGCACGACGGCGGGGTCACTGTCGTCCTGGCCGAGGACGATCAGCATGAGCCGGGCCAGGATGTCGCACTCGTCCGGGACGGCCGGGTCGGGTGGCAGCACCGGCGGCGAGTAGGCCGCGAAGTTGCGCACCGACAGCGCCAGGAAGCTGAAGTCGTAGTGGCCCTTGCGCACCGAGTCGGTCGGCGGCAGCACCACGTCGGCGTGCCGGGTCGTCTCGTTCAGGTACGGGTCCACGCTCACCATGAAGTCGAGCCCGGACAGCGCCCGGTCCAGGCGCCCGCTGTTCGGTGTGGACAGCACCGGGTTCCCGGCGATCGTGATCAGTGCCCGGACCTGCTCGTCGCCGGGTGTCTCGATCTCGTCGGCCAGGGTGGCGACCGGCAGCTCGCCCTTCACCTCGGGCAGCCCGCGGACCCGGCTGTGCCAGCGCCCGGTCCGGAACCCCTTTCCGGGCTTGGCGGCGCCGGACAGGTGCGGGGCGAGCGGGAACATCACGCCGCCCGGCCGGTCCAGGTTCCCGGTGAGGATGTTGACCACGTCGATCAGCCAGCTGGTGACCGTGCCGAACTCGACGGTGCAGGTGCCGATCCGCCCGTACACCGCGGCGGTCGGGGCGGCGGCCAGCTCCCGGGCCAGGCCGCGGATCCGTTCGGCCGGGATCCCGCAGACGTCGGCGACCCGCTCGGGCGGGAAACCCGCGGCCAGTTCGCGGACCGGCTCGACGCGGCTCACGTACTCCGGGATCGTGGCCAGGTCCTCGGCGAAGAGCGTGTGCACGATGCCGAACAGCAGGTACGCGTCGGTGCCCGGCCGGATCCAGAGGTGCTCGTCGGCGTGTTCGGCGGTCCGTGTCCGCCGTGGATCCACCACCACGAACCGCCCGCCGCGCGCCTGGATCGCCTTGAGCCGTCCCGGGAAGTCGGCGGCGGTGGCGAGGCTGCCGTTGGACTCCCACGGGTTGGCGCCGAGCATCAGCAGGAAGTCGGTCCGGTCCAGGTCGGGCACCGGGATGGTCAGCGGATTGCCGAACAGGTAGCCGCAGGACACGTGCTTGGGCATCTGGTCGACGGTGCTCGCCGAGTAGACGTTGCGGCTGCCCAGCGACCGGATCAGCGGTGTCACGTAGAGGCCGCCGGACATGGTGTGGGCGTTCGGGTTGCCCAGATAGAGGGCGACGGCCTGTGCGCCGTACCGCTCGATGATCGGCCGCAACCCGGCACGAACCGCGGCGAACGCCTCCGCCCAGCTCACCTCGACGCCCTTGACCAGGGGCCGGCGAAGCCGGTCGGGATCGTCGGTGAGCTGCCCGAACGTGGCGCCCTTCGGGCAGACGAAGCCGTGGCTGAACACGTGCTCACGATCGCCGCGGGCCGCGACGACCCGGTCGGCGTCGATGGTGAGCTCCAGGCCGCAGGCGGCCTCACAGAGCGGGCAGGTCCGGTACGCGGTCCGCATGGCCGTCTCCCAACGCTGGGTTACTGGTCGGTATCCTGCCACGCCCGACCCCGGATCGGACAGGTTGAAAGACTGACCGGGCTGCCGGACATGTGCGGAGGTGGACCTCGTGAACTCCGACCCACGCCGGGCCCGGTTCGAGCGGCTGGCCCCCACGGTGATCGATGCCGTGCGCCGCTACCTGGCCCGGCGCACCGATCCGGCGACCGCCGACGACGTGCTCTCCGAGACGCTGCTGATCTGCTGGCGGCGCCTCGAGCGGGCCTTCTTCGCCTTCGCCGGCAAGGTGACAAAGATCAACGACGGCGACGTCACCATGAAGGTCACCCACAACTACCGGAATCTGGAGGGCCCGGGCGTCACGATCCCGCAGCCTGAGGGCAGCTCCGAGACGATGCCCGGCAGCGGGCGGTTCGAGCTCGGCAAGGAGTACCTGGTGGCGGCCACCGGCAACGGAGACATGCTGATCTGCGGCTACAGCGGCGAGGCCGGCACGCCCGGCCTGCGCGAGCTCTACGAAGCCGCCTTCTGAGCCGGGTCGTCCACGACCGGGTGACGCAGACCCGGGTGGTCCGCCGGCAGGCTGCGGCGGATCACCCACCAGCTCACCGCCAGACACCCGGCGATCAGCGGCCCGGACAGCCCGAGCCGGGCCGCGGCCAGCGCCTCGGTCCAGCCCGCCTGGTGGAGCGGCAGGAACACGGCGACCCGGATGACGTACTGCATCACCCACACCCAGCTGCCCCGCGAATAGGCCCGCAGCAGCGCCGGATCCCGCCGCCAGCGCGTCCGCTGCCCCAGCACGGTGCCGACCACCAGCCCGAGCAGCGGCCACCGGATCACGATGCTGATGATCCATGCGAGCGCGCTGGCCGCGTTGCTGAACAACTGGAGCAGGAAGAAGTCCTCGGCCTTGCCGGTGTAGAGCGCGATCAGGGCGGCCACACACACCAGGAACAGCCCGATCAGCACGGCCCGCGGCTTGTCACCCTTGCGCAGCCGCCACCAGGAGAGGCCGATCGCCGACAGGACGGCCGCGATCGCCCCGGCCCAGATCGACTCCCCGAAGGCCAGCCACCCGGCCACGAACCCGACCGCGGGCAGCGACGCGTCGACCGCGGCCCGCCGCCCGTTGAGCAACTCCGCCAGCGATTCCGGCTGCGCCATCTCCACCCGCCCCTTATGAGGTTAGGCCACCCTAACCCAGAGGCCATTCTTCCGGTACGGGCGGGCTCAACCCATCCGGGACCGCTCGGCCCCGATCGTGGTGTCCTCGCCGTGCCCGGTGTGCACCACGGTCCCGTCCGGCAGGGCGAACAGCTTCTCCCGGATCGACTCGACGATCAGCCCGGCGTCGGAGTAGGACCGGCCGGTGGCGCCGGGCCCGCCGTTGAACAGGGTGTCGCCGGTGAAGACGCGGTTCAGGTCGGGGGCGTGGAGGCAGACGGCGCCGGGCGCGTGACCGGGCGTGTGCAGCACCTCCAGCACCGACCCGCCCACCTCGATCCGGGCGCCGTCGGCCAGGTCGATGTTCCACCACACCCCGTCGCCGTGGGTCAGCTCCCACAGCGGCCACTCGGCGGGATGCAGCAGGATCGGGGCGCCGGTGCGGTCGCGCAGCCCCGGGGCGACGCGGACGTGGTCGTCGTGGGCGTGCGTACAGATGATCGCCCGCACCTGCCGGTCCCCCACCACCGCGAGGATCGCCTCCACGTCGTGCGGCGCGTCGATCACCACGCACTCGTCGTCGTCGCCGACCACCCAGATGTTGTTGTCGACGTCGAAGGTCTGGCCGTCCAGGCTGAAGGTGCCCGTGACGACACCGTGATCCACTCGCAGCATCCTCGGATTGTCCGTGAAATTCCCGGGCGTCGCTAAGCACTCGCCGGACCGGGAGCGTTACAGGAGCATGACTTTCGAGGAGTTCGTGGTGGCGCGGCTGGGTGCCCTGCTGCGCTATGCGACCGCGCTCACCTGCGATCCGCACCAGGCCGACGACATCGTCGGCGAGGTGATGGTCCGGGCCAACGGGCGGTGGCGGCGCATCGCGGCGATGGAACAACCCGAGGCGTACGTGAAACGCATGGTCCTCAACGAGTTCCTGTCCGTGCGGCGGCGCTGGGCCCGGGTCGTCCCGATGAGCCACGAGCAGCTCGACGACCGGGCCGGCGGCGTCGACCCATACCCCGAACACCACGACCGCGACGACCTGATCCGCCGGGTGGCCACGCTGCCACCCCGGCAGCGGGCCGTCATCGTGCTGCGCTACTTCGAGGGCCACACCCACGACGAGATCGCCGACCTGCTGGGATGCCGGGCATCCACGGTCCGGGCGCACGCGTCGACCGCCCTCGCCCGGCTCCGAGTGGAAGCGACCACCGTGGGAGAGATCCGATGAACGACAACATGCTGCGTGACGCGCTGACGACCATCGCCGACCGGGCGCACGACCCGGGCCCGGTGGCCGCCCGCATCACCGCCCGGACCCGGGTCCACCGGCAGCGGCGAGGGCTGTTGGTGGCCGCCGCCGCGGTGGCCGGGACGACCGCGGGCACGGCCGTGCTGCTCGGGCGTACGCCCCGGGTGGTCTCTGATCCGCCTTCGGTCTCGCCTCCGGTCTCACCTTCCATCTCGCCTTTGCCCGCGCCGACCGGGACCCGGGTGCCGCTGCTCTTCCGGGCGGCCTGGATGCCCACCGGATACGCCGAGACCGCCCGCGACGCCACGCTCCCCGGCGCGCCGGTCCGGCAGGCCCGCTCCTGGCAACGCGGCGACGACGTGATCCACCTCTTCCTTCACCCGCGTACGGAGGAGGAGCTGGCCGGGCGCACCACGAGCACGATCGGTGGCCGCCGCGCCTGGCTGACCGACAATCCCGGCCAGCCACTCCAGGTCCACCTCGACGCGGCTGAGGGGATGCTGCTCGGCATCGCCATCGACAAGGCCGGCGACCGGGCCCGGACCGCACAGCGGATCGCCGCGTCGATCGAGCCGGACGGTGTCTCGGAATGCGCGGTATCGCTGGCACTCGGCTGGCTTCCCGACCGGCTCACCGGCACGGTCACCGCCTCCCTGAACGGCACCCGGACCGACTGGTCCGAGTCGCTGATCCTGGAATCCGGACAGGGCCGGCTCGACGTGTCCCTGGCTCGGGAGGTCTCCACCCCCAAGGGCGAACCGGCCACCCTGCGCGGCGTACCGGGGACGGTCTTCATGGGTGGCGAGATCAAGGACTGCGGGGACGCCGTCGTCCCGCCGACGGACGGGCCGCCGGCGACCTGCCGCGGCCGGGTGGCCTCCAGCGCCCGGATCGAGCTGGGCGGCAGCCGGATCCTGCGGGTGACGACATGGGCCGAGGTGACCCGCGACGAGCTGATCCGGATCATGAACGAGCTGGTGGTCGGCCCGGAACCGGACGTCAGCTGGCTTCCTCGCTGACCGCCAGCCGGGGCGTCCCCTGATCGCATCCGGTCAGCTCGACCTCCACCGTCACCTCACCACGAACCTGGCGGAACTCGCCGTCGTCGTCCTGGTCGTGCACCGCGAAACCCTGCGCCGGCGACATCGAGACGATCCGCTCGCAGTCCGCCACCACCGTGCCGCCCCGGGTCGGAACGACCGGCCCCGGGCGGCCGGCTCGGTCTTCGCCGTCTCGTTCCTCAACGGCTCGGCCGGCATCGACGGAGACGCGTCGCCCAGCCCGTCCAGCGCCCGCTCCACCTCGTCCTCGCTGATCGGGGCGCCCTGCCGGGACACCAGCCCGGACCCGACCAGGCCGATCCCGACCACCCCGACCAGTACGGCGAGCACCGGCGCGACGATCCATCCCGCGACGATGACCAGGGGCAGCCGGCCGAGCCGGTCCAAGAGGCGCACCAAGGACGCGGGATCAGGCGATGCCCTCCGCGACGAGCACCCCGTCGACGTAGGCGTGGACCGGCTGATCCCGCAGACCGCCGAAGAGCAGCTTCCGACGGTGCTCGATCGTCACGTAGTGCTGTTCCCGTGCCCCGATCACGAGGTTGTACCGTTTGACCAGCTTCACCGAGGCGATCCGGACGGTGTTGACGACCTCGTGACCGTCCACAGTGATGGACAGGCCGCCCCAGAACTTGTTGAACGAGAACACCACGGTGTGGCGCTCGTCGGCACCCACATCGAAGCTCATCCGCATCCTTGTCACTGTAGGGAGCGGTGGCCACTCTCGGCTGGCATGACGGCCCATCCCCGCGTCCGCTGCGGCTCCCGAACACCGGCCGGGTCCCGATCAGCCCGTGGCCGTGTCGGCTGAGGTAAGCGGATCCGGCTCGCCGGCGCGTCCTGAAGATTGACGGAGCGAGCGACGGCGGGGAGTGCCAGTGCGGAGCGGGTTCGAGGAGTTCGTGCGGGATCGGGGTGACTCGCTGAGACGGTTCGCCTATCTGATCTGCGGCGATCGGCACCTCGGCGAGGATCTGGTGCAAGAGGTGCTGGTCAAGGCATATCGACGATGGCCAAAGATCGAAACAGACCAACCCGATCGGTACGTGCGGACCGCCATCGTTCGATCGCACGTCTCGTGGCTGCGCCGCCGGTCCAGCGGGGAGCGGCCGGGTGTCGTGCCGGATGCGCCCGTCGACGGTGACTTCGCCGAGGGGCAGGCGCTGCGCGACGAGATCTGGTCCCGGCTCGGCACTCTCACCCGGGCTCAGCGGGCGGTCATGGTGCTGCGGTACTACGAGGATCTCGACGACCGGCACATCGCTGACGTGCTGCGCTGTTCGCCCAGCACGGTGCGGGTCCATGCCGCTCGCGCTCTGGCCCGGTTGCGGGCCGGCCTGGCGCAGGCCACTAAAGAGGATTCGAACCCATGAGTGAGAACAGCACGGAGGTGCCGGCATGAGCTTCGAGGACGACCTTCGGATCACCCTGCGGGACCGGGCCTCGGAGACGATGCCGCCGGCCGATCTGCTGACCGAGACCAATCAAGGGGTACGACGTGATCAGCGCCGCCGTCGGTGGCTGGCGACCGGGGTTGCCGTGGTGGCGGCCGGGGCAATCCTCGCCGTACCGCTGGTGATCCGGGGCGACGGTGGTTTGTCGCCGCGTCTTCCGGTGGCGCCGGGCCCCTCGCTGCCCGACGTGGCGGGTCTCGGGCCCTGGGAGCCGATGGTCACCTTCGATCTGCGACCAGGCTGGGTTCCGGAGGGGGTGGGCCCGGCCACGCTGGAGTTGATGGGCCCCAACCAGGTCCTCCGGTACGAGAAGGACACTCAGATGCTGGCCGCCGAGTTCGGTCCACTCGAACCGGAGTGGGAGGTGGAGGCGACTGCCGAGAGCTCCACGACGATCGGCGACCGTCCCGCGATCGTGCACACCGCCGACGACTACGACAGCGCGGCTCCCGGTCACCGGTATGTGGCCGTTCGCTGGAGAACCGCCGAGGACAAGTGGGTTCAGGTGACGAGCGTCGGGCCGTACAGCGAGGAGGAGGTCCTCCGGTTCGCCCGGGAACTGGGCAGCGAGCCGGGCGTGGTTCCGCCGGTGCCGTCCACGTTCAGGTTCGCCGAGCAGATGGCCGGCATGGCCCCGCAGTACGTGGACCCGACCATGGTCTGCCAGGTTCCGCAGGAGATGTCCGGCAAGCAGCGGCAGCCCGAGGGGTTGTGCGTCTACGTCCTAGAGGAGGAGTTCGCGCCCGGGCCGCACGGGGAGCGGCTGCTCATCGGGGGTAGGCCGGCGTACCTGTATCTCGACGGCGGGATCTTCGACATCGACCTGGGTGGCGCTCGCACCCTGCGGATCGAGTGGGACCAGCAGACGATTCCGTTGGGCCGGGAGCGCATCCTGAGGTTTGCCGCGGGGATCACCTACCGGGGCTGACGCTGGCAGGATGATCAGGTGAGCACTCTGATCGAACCGTGGCCGCGCCCGGCGTTCCGCCCCACCGGCCGTCCGGCGTCGACCATGTTCGTCGCCTTCGCCGAACGGGACGTGCTGAGCGGCCTCGACCTCAAGGTCGGTGCCCCGCCGTCGGCGCCGCTGGCCGCGCTGGACCTGCGTCAGCACCGGTATTCCGACGACCCGGAGTGGTTCGACGGCTGGCGTTCGGGGCCGCTGCGGCAGGTGGCCACCCGGGAACTGCCCGACCCGGAGCGTCTGGACGCCGCGACGTGGTGCTACTCGATCCGGCTGATCGTGGACGACCCGTCCGACCTGACCCATCTACAGCTCGGCTGGGCGGTGGCCGGGCTGCTGGCCGAGGCGGGGGCGTTCGCGGTGCTGGACGTGTACACGCACACCTGGCACCCGGGTGACGAGGTCGCCGGTCTGGACGCGCACCGGCCGTTCGTCGTCCAGCGGGATGTCGGGCTGGTCGCGGAGACCGACAGCCGTCCCGGATTCGGGCATCCGGTGCACACCCGAGGCATGATCAAATTCGGTCGCCCGGATCTGATCGCCGGAGTCCCGTCAGAGCGGATCGAGCAGACCGCCATGATCCTCAACCACCTGGCCCGGATGCTGGCCGAGGGCCACGCTTTCGAGATCGGCCAGCTCTTCCGAGTCGACGGCGAGCGAACCTTGCAGGTAACCCCTTACGAGGGCGACCCCGACGTAGGCCTGATCGGCGACGGCCTACTACTGATCGACATCTAACGACATCCACATCCCAACCACCCCCACTCCCACTCCCCCCGCGCCTTGCACCCCGCGCCCCGCACCCCGCACCCCGCGCCCCGCGTTTCGCACCGCGCCCCGCACCCCGCGTTTCGCACCCCGCGCCCCGCGTTTCGCACCGCGCCCCGCACCCCGCGTTTCGCACCCCGCACCCCGCACCTCGCGCCCCGCGTTTCGCGCCCCGCGCCCCGCGCCCCGCACCTCGCGTCCCGCGTCCCGCACCTCGCGTCCCGCGTCCCGCGCCTCGCGCCCCGCGTTTCGCGGCGATCTTGGACGTTTGTCCGCTGCTATCGGTGGGGGAACGTCCAAGATTGCTACGAGAGGCGCGATCCGCACTGGCACAGCTCACGCTGCCCCAACCACGACGACCTTGAACGCTCACCCACCGAAAGCGGTGGACAAACGTCCAAGATCAGACGGTGCACAGCGCCAAGATCGAGACAAGGTGTGCGGTCCGCCCTGCGACAGCTCCCACTTCCCAACCACGGCAACCTTGGACGCCCACCCACCGAAAGCGGTGAACGAAAGCCCAAGGTTGGGACGAGTGGTGGGGTGCACCCCCGCTACGGCTCATGCTTCACCAACTACGGCGACCTTGGACGCTCGCCCACCGATAACGGTAGGCGGACGCCCAAGATCCGGACGAGTGGTGGGGTACACCCCCGCAACGGCTCATACTTCACCAACTACGGCGACCTTGGACGCTCGCCCACCGATAACGGTAGGCGGACGCCCAAGATCCGGACGAGTGGTGGGGTACACCCCCGCAACGGCTCATACTTCACCAACTACGGCGACCTTGGACGCTCGCCCACCGATAACGGTAGGCGGACGCCCAAGATCTGGACGAGGCATGGAAACAGGCGCGAGGGCCAGTACGGGCGCAAGGGCGAGACGCAAGGACGAGACGCGGCGGCGGGTGACGGGTTGAGTGCGATGGGCGCGGCGAAGCGGGAGACATCGCGAGTCGAGTGGGGTTGCGCGGCGGGTGGGATGGAGGAAGGGATGGCGGTGCGCGTTACTCGTACCGGGGATGGGGTTTTATCCATCGGTGGAGCAGGACCGCGGCGAGCAGGCCCGCGCCGCCCACCGTGATCGCGGCGGCCGTCAGGGAGGCGACCGCGGTGACCGCACCTATCAGGAGGGGGCCGCCGCCCTGGCCGATGTCGGAGCAGAGACGCCAAGCGCCGAGGAACTCGGCGCGCCCGGCCGCGGGGGACGCGTCCGCGCCGAGCGTCATGACCAGGCCCGCGCTGAGACCGTTGCCGAGGCCCATGAGCAGCGCCGCCGCGGTGAGGCCGAATGCGCCCGTGGCCAGCGGCAGCAGGGCGTGTGCCGCACCGAGCAGGGCCATCGCGGGGACCGCGGCCCACCGCCGGCCGAAGCGGTCCATGAGTTTGCCGGCCGGATAGAACAGCAGCATGTCGATGCCGCCGGAGACGCCGTAGATCAGGCCGATGGTGGCCGGGTCGAGGCCGAGCGACACGCCCCACAGCGGGACGATGGTCTGGCGGGAGGCCCGCAGCGCGCCGACCAGCAGCACGCCGACGCCGAGGGTGCGCAGGGTGTGCTGGTTGGCGCGGATGACCGCCCACAGTCCGGGGCGTTCGGTCCCGGCCGGTACGGCGCGGTCGTGCGGGACCGGTGGCGACACGATGAGTACGACGTTGGCCAGGGCGACTCCGGTGATGGCGACCAGGTACGCCCCGTCGAGCCCGGCCAGGTGCATGGCGGCGGCACCGAGGAACGGGCCGGTGAACGTGCCGATCCGGCCGACGCCGCCGAGGGTGGACATGGCGCGGGCGCGCAGTTCGGGGCGGACCGCCTCGGTGAGGTAGGCGTGGCGGGACAGCGCCCACGCCGAACCGCACACTCCCAGGAGGGCGACCGCTGCTCCTAGGAGCAGCACGTTCGGGGCGAGCATGCAGCAGATCAGGGCGGGGATGGCGAACCCGGCGGCGGTGAGCATGGTGCGCCGCTCCCCCACCCGGGAGATCAGCACGCCGGCCGGCAGGGAACCGCTGATCTGGCCCAGGCCGAGCAGTCCGGCGACGATCGCGGCGACCGCGGGGGACGCGCCGAGGCCGGTGGCGGTCAGCACGATCACCGGCGCGACCGCCCCGATGCCGGTGGAGTAGACCGCCGACGGCAGGTAGACGGTCGGTCCGAGCTGGCGCAGCGTCTGGCCCTGGGCGGCGGCGGTCTCGGTCACCCGGGAACGGTAGCCCGCCCCCGGACACCGCCATGCGCGACACTTCCTAACATTTACAACCATGAAGCACTGGCGAAGCAATCTCGCCCTCGCGCTGTCGGCCCTCAGTCTGCTGATCGTTCTCGGTCAGTGCGCCTCGGACTTCGCCTCGGACTTCAACACCGGTCTCCAGTCCGAACCGGAACTCGCCACCGCCTCCCAGGTGGAGGCCGTCGCCCACGTCACGCTGCCGCCGGGGACGGTCCTGCTGTCCGCCGTCTACAGCAACGGGCTAAAGACGCGCCTGGTCGCGAAGTTCCGGATGCCGCGCGCCGCGCTCGACGGGTTCGTGGCGTCCGGGAAGTTCACCACCCAGCCGGTCGACGGCCTGCGACCGGTGACCGGCAAGGACAACCTCGGCGGTGGCAACCTGTGGAAACCGGAGGAGTCGATCAAGGTCGCCGGCATCGACGAGTCCGAGGCGCCCGGACCCGAGGGCACCTACCGCAGCGTCCTGTTCGGCCTCGACGACCCGGACAGCGTCCTGGTCCACCTGGCCGCGACCAAGAACTGAGGACCGCAACCAAGAACTGAGGGCCGCGACCAAGAACTGAGGGCCGCGACCAAAGGCTCAGGGCCGCAGCAAAGGACTCAGGGCCGCAGCAAAGGACTCAGGGTCGCATCAAAGGGCTCAGGGCCGCGACAAAGGGCTCAGGGCCGCGACAACAAGCGAAAACGCTCCATAAAGGGCGTCCTATCCGCGCACCCAGCCCTGCCGGGTCGCCTCCACCCCGGCCTGGAACCGGCTGCTCACACCGAGCCGCCGGGTCAGCACCATCATGGTCCGCTGCACGCTGCGGGTGGATATCGCCAGCTTGCGGCCGGCCGACTCGTCGGTGTGGCCCTCGGCGAGCAGCTCGATCAGGCCGCGTTCCTGGGTGGTGAGGCCGTCCTGGTCCCGGGCGGCCACCTCGCCGAACGGCCGGCCCGACGCCCAGATCTGTTCGAAGAGGGCGATCAGCCCGGCCACGACGCCCGGTGTGCTGATCTCCAGCGCCCCGGCTCGCGGGCCGGCGGGGTCGATCGGCACGAGGGCGGTCCGCTGGTCGACGATGACCAGACGCATCGGCAGCTGCGCGGCCAACTGCGCCACATCTGCCCGGCACTCTGAAGCATCGCTCGATACACCGTCTCGTCCCAGGTGGACAAACCCAGTTACCCGCACCAAGGCCATCTGGCTCTACAAGGGCGACGGCAACGGCAGCTTCGAATTCGGCGAGCAGAAGGAGATCTGGGCCGGCTGGGGCGTCTTCGACCTGATCGTCTGACCCACCCCCACGCGCCACAAGCCGCCACCCGCTCACATCGAGCGGGTGACGGCAGCGTCGTGCCGGAGGGCGCCGATAACCGGTTGAGCCCGATGCGACGATGGCGCCATGCAGAAGATCCCCACGCTGTTCCAGCGTGACCCGCAGGACCGTAAGCGCGTGCTGCCCGAGGCCAACCCCGTCTGCCAGTGGGTTCTCGACGGCGAGGGGATCGCCACCCGGAAGTACGACGGCACCTGTGTGCTGCTCGACGCCGACGGCACGTGGTGGGCGCGCCGCGAGGTCCGCCCGAGCCGGACCCGCCCGCCGGGTTACCGGCCGGTGATGACCGACGAGGTCACCGGCAGGACGGTGGGCTGGGAGCCGATCGCCCAGTCGGCCTACGCGAGATATCACGCCGAGGCCGCCGCGTCGTTCACCGGCGATCCGGGCACCTACGAGCTGATCGGCGAGAAGATCAACGGCAACCCCGAGGGGGTACGCGGACACGCGCTCGTGGCGCACGCGAAGGCCGACCGGCTGGACGTGCCCCGCGACCTGGACGGGCTGCGCACCTGGCTGCTGGCGCACCCGAAGTTCGAGGGCATCGTCTGGCATCACCCGGACGGCCGCCGAGCCAAGATCAAGTACCGCGATTTCGCATAGGCCCGAAAGATCAGGCGAGGATCTGTTCGCGCAGGATGTCGGCGTGCCCGCAGTGCTGCGCGAGCTCCCGCAGCACGTGCAGGTAGATCCAGCGCAGCGGCAGCGGCCCGCGCCGGTTGCCGGTCACCACGTCGTCCAGCAGATGCGCCGCGGTCGCCTTCCGGGAGGCCTCGCAGGTCTCCCGGTAGGCCGCCCGCACACTGTCGACGGTGTCCTCCTCGGTCAGGATGAACGACTCGTCCGGTGTCGCCGGGATCCCGATCTCGTCCCGGGACCGTCCGGTGATCGCCTCGTCGAACCACACCTTCTCGACGAACGTGGCGTGCTTGACCAGCCCGAGCAGCGTGGTCCGGGACGGCACCAGGCTGCGCCGGGCCTGCTCCTCGGTGAGACCGTCGAGGCAGTCGTGCAGCGCCGCCCGGTGTTCGTCGAGGAAGAACTCCCACTGCTCGCGCAGCGGCCTGCCGATCACGTCGTCCATCGAAGACATACGCTCACGCTATCCGGCGGATCGCCAGGTACGAGAGCCAGCCCAGGCCGATGATGAAGCCCAGCGTGATGAGCCGGTAGAGGACCACCGCGGCGATGGCGATCCCGGTGGTCATGCCGCCGGCGATCAGGCCGAGGATGAGAGCGCCGTCGATGATGCCGAGCCCGCCGGGAACGATCGGCAGGCTGCCGGCGGCCATCCCGGCGCAGAACGCCAGCAGCAGCTGTCCGGTGCTGATCGTGCCGCCACCGACCGCGACGCAGCACAGCCACAGGCAGAGCGCGTCGAGCAGCCAGTTGAGCAGGGCGAAGATGATCGCCGCGGCGCCATGGCCGGGGGTGAGCCTGGCGACCCGCAGCTGTTCGAGGAAGTCCTGGACGCGGTCCCGGCCGTGGTCGGCGGGCCGCTGGCGCAGCCGGTTCACCACGGTGAGCAGCGCGGCCAGGCGACCCGGGTGCCGGGCCAGCCGGCGCACCCCGAGGGTGGCCAGGACGACGGCAACGGCCAGGGCGGCCAGCGTGTGCCAGTCGGCGGTGTCGCCGGCGGTGGCCGTGCTGAACAGGGTGATCGCGGCGAGGGCGGCCGCGGAGAGGATGCCGGAGAGGGCGATGCACCAGGAGGCGATCGCCGGTGAGGCCCCGAAACGGCGCATCTGCCGGTAGTTGAGGGCCGTGGAGAAGGCCGGGCCGCCGGGCAGGCTCACGCTGAGCGAGTGGGCGGCGTAGGCGAGCGCGACGTGCCGCCGCAACGGCACCCGGACGCCGGCGGAGCGCAGCAGGCGGCGCTGCATCCGGGCGTAGGCCTGCATGGCGGCGGTCTCGGCGAGCAGCGCGGCGGCCAGCCAGCCGAGGTGCGGGGCGCGCAGGTGGGCGAGCGCGCCGAGCAGCGATTGCCAGCCGAGGACCAGTTCGGTGCCGAGGATCGCGACGACCACGGCGACGACTGTCCAGCCGGCGCCGCGCCGTTTGGTCGGCTCCTCGACGAGGGTGGTCATTCCTGCATCCGGCCTCTAGTAAACATCTGTTGACTTAAAAACCGTACCGGCGTACGGCATAGGGGTCAACAGCCGTTTTCGTCACAGGAGCAGGGTGGCTAAGCTGGCGTAACTGACCGGAAGGACCGCTGTGACCACAGGGGAGACCGCGACGCCGCCACGGCGCCGGGACGCCGCGAAGACCCGGCGGCTGCTACTCGACGCGGCGATCCAGCGGTTCACCCGGGACGGGTATGCGGCCACCACCGTCCGCGACATCGCCGACGACGCGGGTGTCAACGTGGCGCTGATCAGCCGCTACTTCCGGTCCAAGGAGGGCCTTTTCGAGGCCTGCCTCACCAGTAGCGTCGACGAGCTGCGGCGCAACACCGGGGAGACCCCCCTCAGCCGTACGCCGGAGGCGATCGCCCGGCAGATCGCCGGCCCGTGCGCGGACGGTCTGCCCTACCACCTCGCGCTGCTGCTGCGTTCGTCCGGCGACGAGGGAGCCGACCGGATCCGGCTCGGGCTGCTCCAGTCCTACAGCGAGCGGCTGGCCGCGGTGGCCGGCTGGTCACCCGGCTCCCCCGAAGGCGACGACCTGCTGTTGCGCGCCCAGGTGGTGCTGGCCGCCGCGGCCGGGATCGCGCTCCTGCGTACCAAGACCGGCCTGGGGCCGTTGGCCCAGGCCACCGAGGAGGACCTCGTCCCGCCGCTGCGCGACCTGGTCGAGGCCCTCCTGAAGAACGACTGACGAAGAAGCGACCGGCCGGCTCTCAGTGCTGTCTCGAGCGCCGTGAGACAGCACTTTGGGCCAGCCGTGAAGATCCGTCAGGCGCGGCGCCGGGACGACGGCACGAGCAGGGACGCCAGCACGGCCAGCGCCGCGACCGCCGCGCAGATCCAGAAGCCCTTGGTGAAGGCGGCGTCCGACGGGATGCCCCGTGGCCCGGTCTCGGAGGCGATCACCGCGGCGATCACGGCCGTGCCGATGCTGCTGCCGACCGACCGGGCGATCGCGTTGACGCTTGTCGCCTCGCCGGTGTTGGCCGCCGGGACGGCCGCGATGATGGCGTTCGACATCGACGCGAAGGACAGCCCGATGCCCATGCCGGTGAGGCAGCCGGACGCCAGGATCTGCCAGATCCCGCCGTGCCCGACAGCAGGCAGCGCGAAGGCGGCGACCACCGCGACGGCGCCGACCACCAGCGGGATCTTCGGGCCGTACTTCCGGTCCAGGAAGCCGGCGAGCGGGCCGAAGACCAGCATCATGAGGGTGGTCGGCAGCAGGTAGAAGCCCGCCTCGGAGACCGTCTTGCCGAAGCCGTAGCCGAGGGCGGTGGGCAGCTGGAGCAGGATCGGGATCAGCAGGAAGCTGCCGAACATCGCGAAGCCCAGGATCAGCGCCACCAGGTCGGCGGTCCACACACCCCGCTTGGTGAGCAGCCGCATGTTGATCAGCGGCTCCGCCATGCGCAGCTCGACCAGGACGAACACCACGAGCGCGACCAGGCCGAAGCCGAGCAGACCGAGCGTCTTGGCGGAGGTCCAGCCCCAGTCGTCGCCGTCGCTGATGGCCAGCAGGATCGAGACCAGCGAGACGGACAGGATGCCCGCGCCGACCAGGTCGAGCCGGCCCGGGGTGCGGCTGGTCGATTCGGGCACGCCGAAGATCGCGCCGACCAGCGCGATCATGACGATGACCAGGGGGAACCAGAACAGCCAGTGCCAGGACAGGTGGTCGACGATCGGGCCGGCCGCGACGATGCCGACGCCCGCGCCGATGCCGAAGATCGCGGAGAGGCCGCCGACGGTCACGCTGACCTTCTCCGGAGGCAGCACGTCCCGGACGATGCCGATGGAGAGCGGCATGATCGCGCCGGCCGCGCCCTGCAGGGTCCGGGCCACGATGAGCACGGTGAGGCTGGGCGCGAGCGCGGCGAGCAGGGTGCCGGCGGCGAGCAGCACCAGGACCGCGAGCAGGACCTTACGCTTGCCGACCATGTCACCCAGCCGGCCCAGGATCGGGGTCAGGACCGAGGCGGAGAGCAGGTACGCCGTCAGGATCCAGCTGATCTCCCCGGTGTCCACCTGGAACTCCCGGGCGATCACCGGCAGCGCCGGCGCGACCAGCGACTGGAGCACGGCGAAGGCGAGCCCGCCCAGCGACAGGAAGAGCACCACGAGCGTGGTGTTCGCGTGCCTTCCCGGAGCGGCGCCGGACTTGACCGGCTCGGCGATGGTTTGCGTCATCAGATCCCCGGAGAAAGAAGTAAACATTCGCTGACTTACCCAAGTTAGGGTCCACCCGAAGTCAGGTCAACGGACGTTTACATCACACGCGCCTCCCGGGCGCTCACGTAGGCGTGCGAGATCTAGGGCTTTGAAAGGAAGATCTCGTCGATCGCGCCGTGGAACTGGTCGTTGTCGCCGTGCGCGCTCTTGCCGCCGACGTTGAGGGACATGGCGTTGTCGACGCGCAGCGTCGTGGGGATGCGGACGGCGGCGTGCGGCGAGCCGTCGACGAACAGGATCAGATCGGTACGGGTCCGACGGCACTCGAGCCGATGCCAGGTCCCGTCGGCCACCCCGATCGGCGCTACGGCCACGTGGATGACGCGGGAGTCCTCGCCGCGCATGACGCAGCTCGGCTGCCCGGGGCGGCCGTCGATCTGGAGTTTGTACTGGCTGCCCTCGGCCGAGTAGCCCTTCTGGAGCACGTTCTGCCCGTCCGTGGTGTGCCGCGCGGCCAGCCGGACGGTGGCGCCGTAGCTGAACGGCGCGTCACCCGGGTTGAGGTCCGGGCGGCTGAGCGTGCGCAGAATGAGCCGCCGGCACGGCTCCCGCTCGCACGGCGGCGGGAACTGCACCGCCCGGCCGGCGTCGTGCGGAACGCTGCGGGGGCGGGCCCGGTTGCCGCCGAACGGGGTCAGATGGTGGCCGAACCGGGAGGCGTCGTCCCACGGCCGCGGACCGTCGAAGTCGTAGCGGGCCAGCATCAGCGGAGGCGGCGCCGGCGGTGACGCGGGGGTGACCCAGACGGCCGGCGCGGGGCCGGACGGGCGGAAGACGATCGCGGCGGCGAGTACGGCGACCGGCAGCAGCGCCAGCAGGGCGATCACCGCGGCTCGGCGGCGGGTCAGCGGTGAGGGCACATACCGTCAAACGCATCCGCAGGCCAGGGGTGGCGGTCACGGGTCATCCTGAGGTGGTGCGATTCATCCTCAACGTGCTGTGGTTCATCTTCGGCAGCGGCTTCCTCCTGGCCCTCGGCTACGGGCTGGCCGCGCTCGTCTGCTTCCTGCTGATCGTCACGATCCCGTTCGGGGTGGCCGCGCTGCGGCTCGCCGTCTACGCGATGTGGCCGTTCGGGCGGACCGTGGTCAGCGGCCCGGGCGCGGGCGTCGCCTCCGGGCTCGCCAACATCCTCTGGGTGGTGCTGGCCGGCTGGTGGCTGGCGCTCACCCACCTGATCGCCGGTGTCGCGCAGTGCGTCACGATCATCGGCATCCCGTTCGGGATCGCGAACTTCAAGCTGGTGCCGGTGGCGTTCTGGCCGCTGGGCCGGGAGATCGTGGATCTGGACTGACCCACGACCACCCGGCCATCGACGGCTCCGGTGACTACAGCGGCCCGGTGGGCAGCTCCCGGCGCACCAGCTTGCCGGTCGGGTTGCGCGGCAGGTCGTCGACGAAGACCACGTCCCGGGGCACCTTGTAGCGGGCCAGGTTGGCGCGGACGAACTCGCGGATCTCCTGCGGGTCCCGGGCGGAGTCCTCGGTCGGGACGATGAAGGCGCGCAGCCGGGTGCCGAAGTCCGGGTCGTCGACGCCGATGACCGCGGCGTCCATCACGTCGGCCCGTTCGGCGAGCAGGTTCTCCACCTCGAGCGGGTAGACGTTCTCCCCACCCGAGATGATCATGTCGTCCTCGCGGCCGTCGATGTAGAGCAGACCGTCGGCGTCGAAGTGCCCCTGGTCGCCGGTGGCCATGAAGCCGTCGATGATCTGCTTGTTCTGGCCGTCGGTGTAGCCCTCGAACGGGATGCCGGTACGGACGAAGACCCGGCCCTTCGTGTCGGCCGCGGTGATCCGCTTGTCCTCGCCGTCGTAGAGCGCCACCTGAACCGTCACCGGCGGCCGGCCCACCGTCCCGGGCGATTTACGCAGCTCGTGCGGCTGGGCCACGGACGCGACGGCCACCTCGGTGGAACCGTAGACGTTGTAGAGCACGTCGCCGAAGACGTCCTGGAAGCGGACGCACACGTCGGGCGGCAGGGCCGATCCGGCCAGGAAGACGGTCTTCAGCGAGGACGTGTCGTACTTGGCGATCACGTCCGGGCCGAGGGCGAGAATCCGGTTCAGCATGGTCGGGACGGCCACCAGCATGTGCGCCCGGTGCTCGGCGATCGCGGCGAGGATCTGCTCGGCCCCCAGGCGGCGCAGCAGCACGGCATGGTTGGCCAGCGACAGCCCCACCGTCCAGGCGCCGAACCCGGTGGCGTGGAACAGCGGGGACGCGATCACCGCGGTGCCCTGACGGGGGAAGTCGATCCGGTCCGCGATGACGGCGCTGGCCAGCGGCGACACCTTGGTACGCGGGGCGCCCTTGGGCAGTCCGGTGGTGCCGCTGGTGAGGATGATGAACCCGCCCGGCTTCTCCGGGATCGGCTGCGGGATCGTGATGGGCTCGGCGGCCGTGAACTCCTCCACGCTGAGCAGCCCCGGCGGCCGGTCGTAGCCGTCGTCCTCCCAGGTCAGGTAGCGGGGGATGTCGTCCGGCAGGGCATCGACGGCGTCGGCGAACTCGCTGTCGTACATCAGGAAGCGGACGTTCTCCCGCTTGATCACCTCAGCGAGCTGAGAGGCGGCGAGACCGGTGTTGAGCATCGCCAGCCGCAGGCCGGCACGGGCCGTGCCGGTGATCGCCAGCGCCAGCCCACGGTGGTCCCGGGCCAGCACCCCGATGATCGACTTCTCCGGCAGGCGCACCTTGCGCAGCGCGTGCGCGAGGGCGTTGGAGCGCTGGAAGAACTGGAGGTAGGTCCAGGTGCCGCGCTCGTCGGTGAGCGCCGGCAGGTCGGGGAACTCGGTCGCGGCCTTCTCGGTGAGGGCCGCCTGCGGCCCGATCTTCGCGTTGTTGCCGGCGGCCTTGATCAGCCGATCCGGGCGCAGAAGGTTGACGATGCCTATCTGGTGCATCCGCAGAACCGCGTGCAGCGTGCTCAACTATCAGCCCTTCCATATGGGGGTTCGGTTCTCGGCGTACGCGCGGATGCCCTCGACGGCGTCCGCGGACCCGATCACCTCGCCGGCGATGTCGGAGAGACGGTCGAAGGCCTCCGCGGCGCCCCAGTCGCGGTGTTCGTCGACGATGCGTTTCGAGAGCAGTACAGCCAGGGGCGCGTTGGCCGCGATGTCGTGGGCCAGTTCCAGGGCGGTGTCGAGCGCCTTGCCCGGTGACGTGACGCGGTTGATCAAGCCCAGGTCGTGCAGCCGGCGGGCGGGCATCGGCTCGCCGGTGAGGGCCAGTTCCAGGGCGGTGCTGCGGGGCAGGCTCCGGGCGAGCCGGAGCACCCCGCCGGCGGCGGCGACCAGGCCGCGCTTGACCTCGGGGATGCCGAACGCGGCGTCCTCCGCGGCGACGATCAGGTCGGCGGCGAGGGCGAGCTCGCACCCGCCGGCCAGGGCCGCCCCCTCGACCGCGGCGATCAGCGGTTTGGCGGGCGGTCGCGCGGTGATGCCGAGCAGTCCACGGCCCTCGGTGACCGGGTACTCGCCACGGGCGGCGGCCTTGAGATCCATGCCGGCGCTGAACACGGTGTCCGAGCCGGTCAGGACCGCGACCCGGGCCCGCGGGTCGGCCTCGAACGCGTCGACGGCCTTCTCCAGGGCACGGGCGGTGGTCAGGTCGATGGCGTTGCGGACGGCGGGCCGGTTCAGTTTCCAGACGGTCACCGGGCCGTGCCACTCGACGATCAGCGGCGGCGGAGGCGGTGGCGGCAGCTCATGCCGGCCACGGTCGGTCACGGTGAAGCCGGCGCCGTCCACCTCCAGCTTCCAGAATTCCGACATTTCTAAAATGTCGGAAGTGCGGAGGACGACGCGATCTCCCGACGGGGTGAGCGCAGTGATGATCATGGCGGCTGGCGAGCCGTCCCGCTCGTACGGGACGGTGTACGCCTCCACGACCGCCGGCCCACGGTAGGAACTCAGCGCGCGACGGGCCGGTGGCCGCGGCAACCGGGGGTCGGCGTCGATGTCGGCGAAGGCGGAGACCGGCGGCCGGGCGGACAGGACGGTCGCCGCGTGCTTGGTGAGGTACCAGCCCAGGGCGGTGGCCAGCCCGTAGCTGTCCGGTTCGGCACGCAGCAGCGGCACCAGGTTGGCGACCGCGTGACTGGTGTAGTTGTTGCCCGGCCCGCCCGCGAAGGTCAGCCCGCCGGTCACGGTGAGCGGCCGCCCCGGGTCGTCGATCGGCAGCCCCAGCTCGCCCGCGGCGATCTGCACCGCGGACGGGAAGCAGGCGTACAGGTCGATGTGCTTGACGTCGTCGACGGTGAGCCCGCTGTGCCCGAGAACGGCGTCGCCGATCGCCCTGATGGCGGGTGAGGTGGCCAGGTCGGCGCGCTCGGTGACGTACCACTCCTCGGTGGCGTGCGCCCCGGCGTGCACGAAGATCCAGTCGTCCTGGCTGATCCCGGCGGCCCGCGCCGCCGCCGCACTGCACACGACGATGCCGGTCCCCTGGTTGACCTGGAGGTTCGCGGTCAGCAGCTTGGGGTAGGGCGCGGAGATCATCCGGTTGGCGGCGGCCGGGGTGGCCAGTTCCCCGGCAGTGTGCGGGACGCCCTGCCAGGCCGCCGGGTTGGTGGCGGCGACCTCCGAACAGCTCGCCCAGAGCCGGGTGATCCGGTCCAGGTGCTCCTCCGGCGTGTTGCCGAGGCGCCCGCGGACGGCGGATTCGATCAGCGCGTAGAGGTAGACCGGCGCGACCAGGCCGGCGGCCGTCTCGGCGTCGTTGTTGGCCGGGGCGTCGCTGCCCAGTGTGCGGGTGGGCGCCGTGCCGTCCGGCTGGGCGGGCCAGTCCAGGGCGCGGCCGGAGCGTTCGGCGGCGGCCGCGGTGGCGGCCGATTCGGCGCCGCCGACCAGGGCTACCGAGGCGCGTCCGGCGGCGATCTCGGCGGCCGCGTCGTTGAGCAGCCGCAGCGAGCCGTCGCCGCCGAAGATGGTGGTCTGCACGGTCTGCGCGGGTGTCGCGCCGACCGCCGCGGCGATCAGCGCGGCCCCGTCCGGGTACTGCCAGGACACGCTGGCCACGTAGCCGACGTAGTCCGCCCGCGCGAGCAGATCGGCCTCGGCGACCTGCCGCAGCGCGCGCACGGCCAGCGACACCGGGTCCCCGCCGCCAGGCTCGGTGGACTTCTCGGAGAGCTGGCCGGCGCCGACGATCACCGGTGTCCACGCGTCGACATCCTGGCCGGTCCGCTCGTACCGGATCGGATCGGGCTTTTCGTGGGCTTGTCTCGCGGTCGTGACGGCACGCGGCCGTGACGCGCTCGCCGCCGGAGCCAATCGGCCCAGCTCGGTGAGGCTCTTGCGCATGGCGTCGGCCAGGTTCCGGGCGACCATCGGCCCGACCGGCCCGTCCGCCGGCCCGCCCTCGACACCGCCGTCGAAGCGGACCAGCGCACCGGCCTCGGACGGCGCCACCGACAGGTAGAAGCCGACCTCGATGCCCATCGGCGCGGTGCCCTCGAACCAGACGGCCCGGCCCTCGACGACCCCGGTGACCGTCCAGCGGACCTCGCTCGGCACGCCCATCAGCCTGATCCGCTGCCGGAAGCGCACCCCTTCGGTGAACTCGGCGGGCGGCGCGTCGATCCATCCGGTGTGCTGGAGCACCCAGCCGGGCATCCGGGCCGGGTCGGCGAGCACCGCGAACACCTGGTCGGGGCGGGCCGCCACCTCGACCGCGACGCTGGACGGGTAGGCGAAGACCCGGGGTGGTTCGATCGCCGGTGGAGTGTCCGGCTCGGGCCGGCGGCGGCTCAGGGCCGTGGTCGCGGCCGCCCGTGCGACAGCGAACATCCGGGCCAGGTTTCCAGCGGGCATCGACGCTCCCCTAACAGTCCGACCTGACGGTAAAGGGGTGACCTGGGTCACGGCAAGAGCAAGTGGATCACTGAGAACAAGCTGTATGGACGCAACTAACCGTCAAGCCGTACGGTAAATCCGTGAAACGGACGCAGGCGCAGCGCAGTGCCGACACCAGGGCGAAGGTCCTGGAGGCCACCGTGCAGTGCCTGGTCGAGCGCGGCTACGCGGAGACCACCACCGCCGAGGTCCTGGCCCGCGCCGACGTGCCCCGGGGCACGCTGCTGCACCACTTCCCGACCAAGGTCGACCTGCTCGTCGGCGCGGTGCACCACGTGACCGGCCGCCGGGTGGAGTCGCTGACCGCCGAGCTCGCCGCGATCCCACCGGAGGCGGACCGTCTCGACGCGCTGATCGACATCATCTGGCGGCACTTCTCCTCCCCGCTGTTCTGGGCGGCGCTCGAGTTGTGGAACGCCTGCCGCACCGACACCGAGTTGCGCGCCGCGCTGCTCCCGGTGGAGAAGGAGATCTTCGCGGTTCTGCACGACCGGGCCCGCGATCTGCTCAGCGAGAGCTCGCCCGGTGATCCCCGCGTGCCGACCGTGGTCGAGTTCAGTTACGAGGTCCTCACCGGACTCGCCCTGACCGGCATCGTCAGCGGCGATCTTGGCCGCCGTGAGCTGCTCATCCGCCGCTGGAAACGGGCGGCCGCCATCCTGCTCGGCCACCGTGACCCGTCCACCCTCGTGGAACGTGCCCGCTCAAAGGAGAGTTGATGTTCGACACCCCGGAACGCCTCGCCCTCGCCGACTCCATGAAGCAGTTCGCCGCCCGGGAGATCCTCCCGAATCTGGCCGACTGGGAGCGGGCCGGTGAGATCCCCCGCGACGTGCACGCCCGCCTCGCCAAGGCCGGCCTGTACGGCGTCGGCTTCGGAGAGGAGGTCGGCGGCGACGGCGGCGACACGGTCGACACGGTCGTCGCCACCGAGGCGTTCCTGGAGGCCGGCGGATCGTCCGGCGCGCACGCCTCGCTGTTCACGCACGGGATCGCGCTGCCGCACATCATCGCGTCCGGCGACAGCGGCCTGATCGACCGGTTCGTCCGCCCGACCCTGGCCGGGGAGAAGGTCAGCGCGCTCGGCATCACCGAGCCGGAGGCCGGGTCGGACGTCGGCTCGCTGCGCACCACGGCGGTCCGTGACGGCGACGCGTACGTGGTGAACGGCGCCAAGATGTTCATCACCTCCGGGGTCCGGGCCGACTTCGTGACCACCGCCGTGCGCACCGGCGGCCCCGGCGCGTCCGGCATCAGCATGCTGGTGATCGAGAAGGGCACACCCGGTTTCACGGTGTCCCGCAAGCTCGACAAGATGGGCTGGCTCTGCTCGGACACCGCCGAGCTGTCCTTCACCGACTGCCGGGTGCCGGCCGCCAACCTGGTCGGCCCGGAGAACTTCGGGTTCGCGCTGATCGGCCAGGCCTTCGTGTCCGAGCGCATCATCGCGGCGGTGCACGCCTACTCGGTGGCGCAGCGCTGCCTCGACCTGACGCTGGAGTACGCGCGGGCCCGCGAGACGTTCGGCCGTCCGCTGATCAGCCGCCAGGTGGTCCGGCACAAGCTGGTCCAGATGCGGCAGCGGATCGACGTGGCCCGCCAGTACACCCGGTGGCTGGCCGAACGGCACGCCGCCGGTGAGCCGATGATCGGCGAGGTCTGCCTGGCCAAGAACACCGCGGTGGAGGCCTGCAAGTACGTGGTGGACGAGGCCGTCCAGCTGCACGGCGGCATGGGCTACATGCGCGAGTCCGAGGTGGAGCGGCACTACCGGGACACCCGAATTCTGGGCATCGGCGCCGGGGCCAGCGAGATCATGACGGATCTGGCCGCGAAGATGTTCGGCTACCAGTGAGGTGATCCAGTTCGAGCACCGGCCGGGGATCCTCGACCTGTCGTGGGGGCATCCCCGGCCGGACCTGCTGCCGGTCCGAGCCTGGGCGGAATCGGGCGCGAACCTGGACTGGCGAGCCCTCACCTACGGGTCCTCGGCCGGGCCGGATCGGCTGCTGGAGTGGCTCGGCGATCCGGGCCGCGCCTTCGTGACCGGCGGGGCCTCGCACGCCCTGGCCCTGGTGACGCAGGTGCTCGCCCGGCCGGGCGACGTGGTGCTGGTCGACTCCCCCACCTATCACCTGGCGTTCCCGATCCTCGCCGACCGGGGACTGCGAATCGTCCAGGGCGGGCCGGTCCACCAGGTGCGACCGAAACTGATCTACCTGGTGCCGACGTTCGGCAATCCCACCGGGGCCAGCCTCCCAGAAGAGAGGCGCGCCGAGCTGATCGAGGCGGCCCGGGAGGTCGGGGCGACGATCGTGGAGGACGACACCTACCGGGAGCTGTCCTACGACGGACCGGCCCCGGAGTCACTGTGGTCGATGGCCGGCGGTGACCCGGTTGTCCGGCTCGGGTCGTTCGCCAAGACGGTCGCGCCCGGTCTGCGGCTCGGCTGGATCAACGCCGAGCCGGAGATCATCGCGCGGCTGACCGGGCTCGGCTACGTGCACAGCGGCGGCGGGGTCAACCACACGACGGCCGTCACGATGGGTGCTTTCTGCGCGGGCGGGGGCTTCGAGCGGCACGTGGCGGGATTGCGCGCGAGTTATCGTACGCAAAGGAATGCCCTGGTAGACGCCCTGCGTAAGCATCTCCCCCAGCTTGATGTGCCGTCACCCGCCGGGGGTTGGTTCGTCTGGCTGCGGCTGCCCGCCGGGGTGACCGCCGAGGCGCTGCTGCCGGTCGCCGAGGAGCGTGGCGTCTCGTTCGTGCCGGGGCCCCGGTTCTGGGCCGGCGGCAGCGGCGGCGCGGACCGGATCCGGCTCAGTTTCTCGCTCCTGCCGCCCGCCGATCTCGAGGTCGCGGCGGCGCGGCTGGGCGAGGCCGTTGCCGTGATCGCCCACAACCGATAGACCTGCGTGCATGACTGATACGGACTGGGTGCCGGCCGGCATCGACACGAGCCGGCCGAGCACCGCCCGGGTGTACGACTACTTCCTCGGCGGCACCCACCATCTGCCGGTGGACCGCGAGCTGGCCGGCCAGATCGAGGCGATGACGCCGGACATCGGCGAGACGATGCGGGCCAACCGGGTGTTCCTGCGGCGGGCGGTGCGGTTCCTGACCGGCGCCGGGGTGCGGCAGTTCCTGGACATCGGCTCGGGCATCCCGACGGCGGGCAACGTGCACGAGATCGCGCAGGCCGAGGCGCCCGGGTCGGCGGTGGTCTACGTGGATGTGGACCCGGTGGCGGTGGAGCACAGCCGGGCGATCCTGGCGGGCGTGGAACGTACCGGGGTGATCTGCGCCGACGCCCGGGACACCGGCCTGATCCTGACCGAAACCGCCAGGTCGGGCCTGATCGATTTCGGGCGGCCGGTGGCCGTGCTGCTGGCCGGGGTGCTGCACTTCGTGCCGGACGCCGACGACCCGGCCGGGCTGGTCGGCGCGCTGCGTGACGCGGTCGGGCCGGGCAGTTTCCTGGTGATCTCGCACGCCACCTCGGACGGGCAGCCGCCCGAGGTGCTCGAGGCGCAGCGGCTGTCGGCGCGGACCGGCACCGGGATCGTGCTGCGGCCGCACGCCGAGATCGCCGCCTTGTTCGAGGGTTTCCCGCTGGTCGAGCCGGGTCTGGTGCACCTGCCGCTGTGGCGTCCCGAGCCGGGCGAGCCGGTGGAGAACCCGGAACGGTACGGCGCCTACGCCGGGGTCGGGGCGGCCTGAACCAGCGCGTCGAGGAGCTTCTCGATGGTCCCCGGGAAGGCCGAGTCGTACATCGACGGGAGATGCTCGCGAACCAGGTGCACGTTCGGGTACCCGTCGGCGGGCAGTGAGGTGTAGACCCGGGACCACGCCTCCTGCTCGGCCGTCTCCTGCCCCGCGGTGAGCTCGGCCGCGTCGACCGCCGCCACGGCGAGCACGGTGTCGACGAAGTCGCGGTAGTGCCGGACCGCGTCGGCCGGGGCGAACCCGGCGCTCAGCATGATCCCGATGCCGGTGTCGACGACCCGCATCTCGTGCGGGCCGGCGGTGACCCGGATGGCCCGCAGGTGGGCGAGCCTCGGGTGCTGCCGCATCGAGCGGCGCAGCGAGTGGGCGAGGTCGCGCAGCGAGTCGACCCAGTGGTCGCGGGGGACGAAATCGGCGAAGGCGTCACCGATCAGCCGGTCCGCGACGGCGAGCAGCAGCGCGTCCAGGTCCCGGAAGTACCGGTACACCGCCGTCGGGTCGGCGCCCAACTCGGCGCCGAGGCGGCGGACGCTGAGACGATCGCCACTCGGCGACTCGATGAGCCGCAGCGCCGCATCGACGATCAGGTCCTCGGTCAGCACCACTCCGCTGCGGGTCTTGCGCCGACGGGCTCCGACACTGCGTACGCGCTCCACTCCTGGCACGTCACCACCTTAGGGTGTTCTTATGTCAACGCATTGACATAAGAGTGGGGACATCGGCATCCTCGGTTCACGAGATCTCCACCGGTTCACGAGCCGGGCGGTCTCGAGAGTTGGAAGGGACTCCCCATGGCGGCCACACCCCCCGCTTACGATCAGGACATCCGTACCGACGAGCAGCGCATCCGCCGGGCGCTGGACGGTGCGGTCCGCACCCCCTTCTGGCTGGAAGACCCCGGCCGGCCGGCTCCCGAGCCGGCGCTCAACGGCTCGACCGAGGCAGACCTGCTGGTCATCGGCGGCGGCTACTGCGGACTGTGGACCGCGCTGATCGCCAAGGAGGCCGACCCGTCCCGGGAGGTCGTGCTCGTCGAGGGCAACGAGATCGCGTGGGCGGCCAGCGGGCGCAACGGCGGCTTCGTCGAGGCCAGCCTCACCCACGGCACCGAGAACGGGCGCCGGCACTTCGCCGACGAACTGCCGATCCTGGACAGTCTGGCCGCGGAGAACTTCGCGGCCTTCGAGGAGACCCTGGTCCGGCACGGCATCGACGCCGAGTTCGTGAAAGAGGGCGTGCTGGCCGTCGCCACCGAGCCGCACCAGGTCGAGGAGCTGCGCGCGGCGACCACCGCGGCGACCACCTTCTACGACCGGGAGGGGCTGGCCGGGCTGGTGCGCTCCCCGCTCCACCGGGCCGGGCTCATGCAGCACGAGGGCGCCGCACTGGTGCACCCGGCCAAGCTGGCCTGGGGCCTCAAGGCGGCCTGCCTGCGGCTCGGCGTGCGGGTCTTCGAGAACACCCCGGTCACCGACATCAAGGACGAGGGCGCCACGATCCGGGCGGCGACCTGGGCCGGCAGTGTCCGGGCCGGCAAGGTGGCGCTGGCCACCAACGGCTTCCCGTCGCTGCTCAAGCGCAACCGCCTGCTGACCGTGCCGGTCTACGACTACGCGCTGATGACCGAGCCGCTCACCGGCGCCCAGGTGGAGGAGATCGGCTGGACCCGGCGGTTCGGCATCTCGGACGCCTCACGGCAGTTCCACTACTACCGGATGACCTCGGACAACCGGATCCTGTGGGGCGGCTACGACGTCGTCTACCACAGGGGCGGCACGATCCGGCCCGAGCACGACCAGAACCCGGAGACCTTCGCCCGGCTCGCCGACCACTTCCTGCGGACGTTCCCGCAGCTCGGCGACATCCGGTTCAGCCACGCCTGGGGCGGCATGATCGACATGTGCACCCAGCTGGCCGCGTTCCAGGGCCGGGCGATGGGCGGCAAGGTGGCCTACAGCAGCGGCTTCACCGGTCTCGGCGTGGCCGCCACCCGGTACGGCGCGACCGTGATGCTGGACCTGCTCGACGGTCGCGACACCGCTCGTACCCGGCTGAAGATGGCCCGCCGCAAGCCGCTGCCGGTGCCGCCGGAGCCGGTGCTCTACCCGGCCGTGCAGATCATCCGGAACGCGATCGCCCGCGCCGACCGCAGCGGCCGGGACGGCTTCATCCTGAAGGCGGCCAACGCCGTCGGCTTCTCGTTCGACTCCTGACGGCTGACGGGCCGGTCCGAAAGCGGGCCGGCCCTCACGCCCGGTAGCCGGGCTCCACCTCGCGCACGCAGTGCTCGGCCTCTCCGGCGGGGACCCCGAGCGCCAGCAGCCCCGCCATCACCTCGCCCGGTTTGGCGCCGCCGTCGACGACGCTCATCCCACCGGAGCCGCGAACCAGATGAATCCGGTAGCGCGCCCCGGTCCACTCCACACGTACCGCGGTGACCGGACCCTCAGCTGGATCGTCCATGCCGATCATCCTAGGCACCCATTTCTGATCTCTTGCACCGAGTCACCCGTTGTGAACAGTGGGTGAAGGTGGGCCGAACGGCTCGATTGCGGCGACGATCATCCGTCCACGCTGGCCCCGCAGGCCTACGCATCCATGCTGATGCATTGCCGGACGCCGAGATCAACACCCCAAGCCCTCCGGGGAGCCGATCTTTGTCGTCACACCTGCCGCATCACGCCCAGCCGCGCCGATCGGGCCGGGTCGTTCCCACCGCCGTCGCGACGGTCCTGCTGATCCTCGGTGCCGCCACCTTCGTGATCCTCACCAGAGGCCACGACGACCCCGAGCCGGGTCTCGAGATCCCCGGCCTGAACCCCGCGGCCCCCGCGGTGCCACCCTCGATACCGCCCGGCAAGCTGATCGAGAAGGCGAAGGAACCGAACGGCAGCGACTTCGTCCGGCCCGGCGACACGCTGAGCGTGACGATCCGCGCCACCGACCACGCCTTCCTGTCGGCCGGTTGCGGCTCCTGGTCCACTTCACAACCATTTCCTGTACGCCTACGCGCGGCCCTGGCGGCGCGGTCGCGATCATCTGCCACTCCGGGCCGTAGCGCCCGCGTCCGGGCGTGAGTGGTGGGTCACGGTCATCCCTCAGTCGTACAGCAGAGCGGTGAGCAGGCCGCGCAGCGTACGGTCGAAAAGGTCCGGACGCCGCGCCCCGGGATCAGCGAAAGCCGCGACGAGATGGGGATAGACCGTCAGGTCGAGCCCGGTGAAGGCGGGCGGCGGCGCGGCGCTCTCGGTGCGGGCGAAGAGCGTCACCACGCCGGTCATCATGGCCAGCGCCTCGAACTTGGCGGCCGACCCGCACGGCACCGGCGTCAGCGCCCCGAGACAGTGGTCGAACCAGGCCAGGGCCTCCGGCCCGATCCCGGTCGGGCGGTGCAGCAGATCGATCACCCAGGGATGCCCGCGGTAGAGGGCCAGCTGCCGCCCGGCCAGGACGATCAGCGAGTCCACCGGCTCCCCGGCGGGCTCCGGAAAAGGCCGTAGCCCGGCCACCACCCGGTCGGTCATCAGGTCGAGCAGGTCGTCGCGGGACGACAGGTAGCGGTAGAGCGACCCGGCGCCGGTGTTCAGCGCGGTGGCCACCGCGCGCATCGAGACGGCCGCCAGGCCCTCGGCATCGGCCAGGGCGATCGCGGCTTCGACGATCTCGTCCCGGCTGTGGGTGGGCTGGGGCCCGCGGGCGCCGCGGGCCGGGCGGATCCAGATGGGGGATGCGTCGCTCACCCGCACCACTGTAAACTGCGAACGACGTTCGCGGTTTCTCCTCCAGCTAAGGCAGGGTCAGATGGTTCAGATCCACTCCACCGGCAACGGGCCGGGCATCGTGGTCGTCCATGGCGGCGGGGTCACCGCCGGCATCTACCGGCGACTGGCCGGAAAGCTGGCCGACCGGTTCACCGTGCACCTCTACGACCGGCGGGGGCGCGGCGACGCACCGGCCCGGTCCCTGCCCTACGACGTCCAGGAGGACGTCGACGACCTGCTCACCGCGCTGCGGCAGACCGGCTCGCACAACGTCCTCGGACACAGCGGCGGTGGCATCGTCGCCCTGCTGGCCGCACAGCAGGGCGAGGTCGAGCGGCTGGCCCTCTACGACGGGGTGGTCCCGGTCGGCGACCTCTTCCCGACCGCCTGGCTCGACCCGGCCCGGGAGGCGGCACGAGCCGGCGACATCGCCCGCGCGCTCGCCCTGACCAGCGCCGGGATCAACACGCACAGTGCGGCCAGCCGGCTGCCGCTCGCCGTGCAGACGGCGATCTGCCGGCTGTTCATGCGCACCCCGATCGGCCGCGAGATGGGCGAGCTGCTGCCGACGACGCTGGACGAGGTCGACGGCATCCGGGCCTTCACCGGGCCGGCCGAGCAGTGGGCCGGGATCGACTGCGAGGTGCTGCTGGCCTGCGGCGCGAACGGACCGTCCTACTATCCGCGGCTCAACGAGGCGCTGGCCGCGGTGCTGCCGCACGCCCGCACCCTGCTGGTGCCGCGCGCCGCGCACGACGCCGTCAACCGGGCGCCCGCCCGGGTGGTCGAGCCGCTCGCGGAGTTCTTCGCCGCACCCGCCCGGGTGAGCTGACCTTCTTTCCGGGCGGCGGCCTTTTCAGGGCAGCGGCCTTTTCAGGGCAGCGGCAACCTTTTAGGGCAGCCGCAACCTTTTAGGGCAGCCGCAACCTTTTAGGGCGGCGGCCGGCCCGCCGGGGGCTGATCTCAGTTAGGGGCGGCGGCCAGCCAGTCGTCGCCCACGCAGCCCTCGTCGTAGTCCCACCAGCCGTCGCGGGCGCCGGCGCGCAGCACCCGCTGGACGGCGGCCAGATCGGCGTCCGGCGGCACGTCCAGGGCGGCCAGGTGGTATTGACGGATGCCCTCACCGGTCACCCCGAACGGCTCGAACGCGTCCAGCACCCGCTGCACCGAACCGCGCAACGGGCCGCTGCCGAACGGGACGACCCGGATCGTGCAGCGCCCGGACCACTCCACCTGCTCGGTGGCCCAGTGGACGCCGTCCTCGTCCCGCCGCACCCGGATCAGATCACCGTTGGCGACACCCCGGACGAACCAGGGCGCGTTGCTGAGCCGGACCACGTCGTCGCCGACCGGTTCGGCCCAGAGACTCTCGACCGAAACGGGCGGCCAGTCGTCGCTCGTCCTCGGCAGGTCGAAGTGGACTTTGACCGCGTCCACGACGGTCACCAAGCGGCTTTCGTCATGCCGGACCCCCTTGCCGCCGCACCCCACAGCCGCGCGGAGACGTAGTCTCCCAGAAGATCGACCGGACCATCACAGGCCCACCTCCCGCAGACCGGTGGCGGCACGGACCCGGTAACCGCAGCGGTCCAGGGCCTGCCGGATCCGCGCGGCGCCGACCGGATTGGCGGAGTGCACGCTGATCAGGTCGATCTCGATCGGCCGTCCCTCGAAGGCGGCCCGCTCCAGCACCTCGACGACCGGCCAGACGGTGTCCTCGCCGCCGAGATCGTGGTCCAGCCACAGCTCGTCGATCCGCCGGCCCCGGTGGGCCTCCAGCAGCGCCACCCCCTCGGCGCTGGTCCGGGCCACCTCGGCGGGCCGCCCGTCGGCGAACGACCGCAGATCGTCGACCAGGATCACCAGACGCTGCGCGGCACGCCATTCGGCACGGGTGATCGCGTACTCCACCTCGCCCTCGCCGGAGCCCGGGATCGGCGGACAGTCCGGGAAGAAGGTCCGCACGTACCGCAGCCCGCACTTCTCCATCACCCGCCGGGAGCCGGAGTTCACCGTCATGGTCTGCGCGATGATCCGCTCCTGACCGGACGTCGCGAAGCCGTGCCGCAGCAGCGCGACGGCGCCCTCCGTGGCCAGGCCCCGCCCCCAGTACCTTCGCAGCAGCCGGTAGCCCAGCTCGGCCTCCCCCGGCCGCTCCGCCGGCGGCAGCATCATCACGCCGACGAACTCGCCGGTCTTCCCGGTCGCCAGCCAGTAGCCCAGCCCGTCCACCCGCCGGCCCAGCTCCATGCGCTGCGCGTGATAGCCGGCCACCTCCGCACGGGTGCGGGCCCGGCCTTCGATGTAGCGCAGCACCTCGGGATCGGCGTCGAGCTCCACCTCGTACTCGAGATGCTCATCGGTCAGCGGGATCAGCACCATCCGCTCGGTGTACAGCGTCGGTTGCGGCATCCGCCCACGATCACACAGCAACCGCCGCCACGCGACGACGTTTCAGGCCTCCGGGTCCTCGCCCACCAGGCCGTCGATCGACTCCCGGATCAGGTCGACGTGCCCGAGGTGCCGTGCGTACTCCTCGATCATGTCGATCAGCACCCGGCGCAGATTCGGCGAACGCCCGTCCGGCCAGGTGAACGGAATGGTCCCGTCGAGGCCACCGGCGTCCAGGGCGGCGGCCAGGTGGGCGCGCGACCGTTCCACCGACTCCCGCCAGAGCGTGTAGAGCGTCTCCGGGCTGTCGCCGGCCGCGGTTCGCCACTCCCAGTCCGGGTCGGCGTCGAAGTCGACGTCACGCCACAGGTCCGCGGGCGACCGGTCCAGGCGTACCGAGAAATAGACGTCCTCGACCAGGGCGAGATGCTTCAGCAGGCCGCCGATCGTCATGCTGCTCGCGCCCACGGTCGCCCGCAGCCCCGGCGCATCGAGCCCGCCGGTCTTCCAGGCGAAGAGGCGGCGCTGCCGTTCCAACGAACCGATCAGCGTCTCGGTCTCGGTGCCCGCGGCCGGCGGCCCGAGCGGGATGGTCTCCGTCATGGCCGCACGCTATTCTCCATTCCGGACGTTCTACTTCCGGATTTTAGGGGTACGCCGATGCTGAGCCCGACCGCACGGGCGCTGATGGCCTACGAGGCCGTCCAGGGCGCTCCCGGGATCACCGCGGACCGGATCGCCGAACGGCTCGGCATCTCCGACCGGGCGGCCCGGCGCTACATCGCCATCCTGCGCGAGGCCGGGCTCCCGATCGAGTCCGTCCGCGGGCCCTACGGCGGATACAAGGTCGGTCGCGGCGCCCGGCCGGCCCCACTGATCTTTTCGCAGGCGGAGGCGCTCGGCCTGGTCATGGCGGTCCTCGACGGCCACCATGCGGCCGGTGACACGGCCGATCCGGTCGGCAGCGCCCTCGGCAAGATCGTCCGGGTGCTGCCGGAGAGCCTCGGCGCGCAGGTCGAGGCGGTCCGGCGAACAGCCGCACCGGCGCCCGATCGCGGCGCCGCGCGGCCCGACCTCGAGATCACCAGCGGGCTGGTGCGGGCGTGCGCCCAGAATCTCCGGGTACGGGTGGGCTACCGCACCGAGGCCGGTTCGGAGTGGACGGCCGAAGTGGACCCGTGGGCCATCGTGGTACGGCACGGCCGGTGGTATCTGCTGTGCCACTCCCATGCGGCGGGCGCGCGACGGGCGTACCGCATCGACCGGGTCACCGCCGTGGAGGTCCTGCCCACTGGATTCCGGCCGCCCGCCGAACTGGACCCGGTGGCCGTCCTCGACGCGCACCTGGCCGTCGGCTGGGAATTCCGCGCCGAGATCCTGATCGAGGCCCCGATGGCCGACATCCCCACCTGGCTGAGCCCCGCCCTGGGCGCGCTGACCCCCGGCCCGGAGCCGGACACCACCACCCTGACCGGCAGCACCAGCAACCCCGATTGGTACGCCCAGCAGCTCACCGTCATCCCCGCCGACTACCGCATCCTCGACAGCCCGGAGATCCGCGACGCCGCCCGCCGCATCGCGGAACGCCTGCTCGCGGCCGCGCGACCGAAAAGTGTCGGGGGTGCCGCGTAGGGTCCGCGCCAGACCGGTCCCCGCTCTGAATCGAGGAACCATGGCCGTTCTCGAATTGGCCCGCTTCACCATCGCCGAGGGTGCCGAGGAGCAACTGATCGCCGAGCGCCCCGCCATGCTGGCGGCGTTACGCCGCGGTTTTCCCGGCTGCCTGGCCGCCTACCTGAGCAGGGAGGAGGACGGCGGCTGGCTGGACGTCCTGGTCTGGCGCTCACGGGAGGAGGCGGAGGCGTCGGCCCGCGAGATCGCCTCGATCCCCGAGTGCGCCGCCTGGTTCCGGCACATCACCGAGTCCGGCGGCATCCGCCACGCCGAGGTCGTCTCCGCCTGGCCCCCACCCGCCTGACCCGGCCTACCGGGCAGCCCGCCCGGCAGGCGCCGGCCACTGCGGAGGCTCAGCTCCGCCCTGCCGTCCCGACTCCCACTCGTCCCCCGAGTCTCCTTCCCCGCGCGCCCCAGACCCTGGGGCCGCGCCCCACCACCCGGGCTCCCGCCCGACAGCCGCACCCACCTGCCCACCAGCCTCCCGCTCGACGGCCGCGCCCCCACGCACCCCGGACCCGGAAGCCGCACCCCACCGCCCGGGCTCCCGCCCAACAGCCGCACCCACCTGCCCACCAGCCTCCCGCTCGACAGCCGCGCCCCCACGCACCCCGGACCCGGAAGCCGCACCCCACCGCCCGGGCTCCCGCCCAACAGCCGCACCCACCTGCCCACCAGGCTCCCGCTCAGCCGCGCCCCACCACCCGGGCTCCCGGCCGGCAGCCGCACCCGCCTGCTCACCAGCCTCCCGCTCGACGGCTGCGGGTCCGCGACCTCGTGTCTCGGGGACTGCGGTTCTGCCCCGCTGGGGTGGGGTCGGCTGGCGACCCGCAGCCTGCCGTCCATGCGAAGGACGAGGGGCGGGGACGGCAGTTTCACGCCGCCGCGGAGAGCTAGTGCCGGAATCCTTGCGCCGCGCGCCCGGGTCCGCAGGCGCGCGGCTGGAGTCCCTGGTCCGCGGGACGGCGCTCTCGCTGCGCGGGACGGCGCTCTCGCTGCGCGGGACGGGAAACTCGCTCCGCCGGCCCGGATTCTCACTCTGCTGGCCGGGATACTCGCTCGACGGATCCAAGTCGAGGAGGCCGGCGCCGCGGCGGTGGGACAGGCGTGGGTCGGAGACCGGGGCCTGGGGGTCGGCGAGGCGCCCGCTGAACCAGGCGGTGAAACCGGCCAGCGCCAGGGCGGCGGCTTCGAGGGCGAGGAGACCGCCGTCGGCGGAGCGGTCGTGGCCCCGGACCCGCATCAGGGTGAGGACCGCGAAGACGATCAGCACACCGACATCGAGGAGAAGGGCGAGGAAGAAGATCCGGGCGGCGGCTGGGTCCGAGGCACCGAAAGCATCGACCGCGGCGGCCAGTGCGGCGAGCAGGCCACCGATGAGGCCGGCCACCAGGTTCCAGAAGGCGACCGTTCCGATCAGAGGGGGCGCGCCGAGCGTGGTGGCCAGGTCGAAGACGAACGCCATCCAGAACAGCCCGAGCGGGAACATCAGCAGTAGCGGCTGCACGCCTGACCCGGCGAGCCGGAGCCGGCTCTGGGTGTGGCGTCTCCCTGTCATGCGCGCCTCTGTCACGCGGACCCCCTCCGCCCGGGCCGTGACCGGGCTGCGGCCGTGGCGGCCGGAGATCCGTATCTCCGGCCGAGAAATGGACCTTCCTCAGCCTGTGCGGGATTCGACCGGACCGGACCCTCCCTTGCGGGTGATTCGGGCTGCGGGCGGTAAAACCCCACGAGCCGGGCGGTGGGCGCTCCAGGTGGGAGAGCAGCTGTGGGGCGGCCTGTAGGCCAAATTCTCCCAAAAGCCGCGACTCGACCGTCCGATGATCACCCGGCCGTGGCATGCCGAGATCCGCAACCGGCGGGAGGCGAAGCGCCCGGACGCCAGAAACGGCCGGAAGGCGGAAGGCCAAACGGAAGACGCGAGCCAAAGAGCCTGTTTCTCGGTTTCGGGGTGGCCACGACGTCAAATCGCGCATTCGGATGGCCGCGGTGTTACCCCGACCCGCCGGCGACCTTGGTCAATTGCAGCTTTCGGGCCGATCTCGATTCCTGGTCACCCCGGCGGTAGATCATCGACCATGATCCATTTCCGCTGGAGGGCCTTGGGTCATCGGATACATCCAGGCGGCAAGACGATCAAGAGCACCAACCGCTCAACAGCCCGGCGGGCACCGCCCCGGGCGCCCCCACACGCAACCCGCAATCTTGGACGATCGACCACCGCAAGCGGTGGCCAGGCATCCAAGATCGCGGAAGCGCTTGGCGGAATAGCGGACACCCCGGCCGGTTCGCCCCCGCGGCCCGCGATCTTGGACGACTGGCCACCGAAATCGGTCGGAAAACGTCCAAGATCGCGGGGCGGCGCCTGCAGCCGCCGCCCAGGCGGTGGAGGCGCGGAAGGCGCGAGGGGGAAGGCGCGAGGGAGGAAGGCGCGAGGGAGGAAGGCGCGAGGGAGGAAGGCGCGAGGGAGGAAGGCGCGAGGGGGGAAGGCTCATGTGGGGGTGGGGTGGGCCGATGGGACCCCGGTCGGGAGCCAGCCGGGGGAGGTGACGCGTGGGCAGGCGCAATTCCCTGGGGACCGGGCAACGGTCGCGACGGCAGTCGCTGCGGGCATCCACCGTGTACGGCGCGGTGCCCGCGGTGCTGGCCGGGGCCTACGCGATCGGCACCTGGAACGACGGCGGCCGTGGGCCGATGCTGCTGCTGGCGGCCGTGATGACCGGGTTCGCGCTGGCCGGCTGGGCGCTGGCCGGGCGGATCGCGCGGACCCGCTGGTGGATCGTGATCCAGACGGCGGCGGCGATCGTCAACCTGGCGGGTGCCGCGGCTCTCGGGCTGTTGGACGGTGGGGTGGCCGGGCCGCTGGGCACGTTCGTGCCGTTGTCGGTGGTGCTGCTGGCGATCGTCGTGCCGCCACGGGCGTTTCTGCTGCCCGCCGCGGCCGGTGCTCTCGCGTACGCCTCGCTCGTGATTTTCGGTGAGACGCCGCCGGCGGCGGGTTATCCGCTGGTCCATGCGCTGGGTTTCGCCTGTGTGGCGGTGTTGTGCCTGCGGCATTCGGCGGTGCTGGCGTCGCTGCGGCGGCGGCTGGCCGACAGTTCCCGCACCGATCCGCTGACCGGCTGCCTGAACCGGCGCGGCTTCGACGAGCGGGCGGCCGCCGCGCTGACCGAGGCGGAGCGCACCGGTCGACCGCTCACCGTGATCCTGCTCGACCTGGACCGTTTCAAGGAGGTCAACGACACGCTCGGCCACCGGGCCGGCGACGAGTTGCTGGCCTGGACGGGGCAGGAGCTGCGCGCCGAGTTGCGGGCGCACGACGTGGTGGGCCGGCAGGGCGGTGACGAGTTCGCGGTGCTGCTGCCGAACACCGGCGCGGAGGCCGCGGCCCTGGTGGTGGACCGGCTCCGGGAGCGGCTTCGGACGTGCGCGCCGGCCAGCCTGGGTCACGCCACCTTCCCGGCCGACGCCACCGGTCTGACCGGCCTGGTGCATGTCGCCGACCAGCGGCTCTACCGGGACAAGGCGTCCCGGGACCGGTGTGCGCCGAGTGCCGAGGCGGTGGCGGGGGCGCGTACCGGCGTCCGGTCGGCGAGCCCGGCCCGGTCGGTGGCGGCGCTGGAGCGCCGTCGCCATTCGATCGCCGATCCGGGCTGGATGTCGATCACTCAGACCTGTGTGGCGATGCTCTACATCGCCCTGTTCGCGAACGACCACCCGCATCGTGCCGGCATGGTGGCGCTCTCGGTGTGGGGTTTCCTGACCGGGCTCGCCGTGGTGGCCCGCGCCGACTGGCTGAGCCGGTCGCGGCTGGCCCGGCCGCTGATGCTGGCGTTCGCGGCGAGTTCCTTCCTGAGCTGCGCGGCGGTCGCCACCCTGGACGGCGGTGTGGATCAGCCGCTCGGTGTCGGCGTGCTGCTGTCGATCCCGTTGCTGGTGCTGGGGATGCGCCCGGAGGTGACGGCGCCGATCGCGGTCGTGGCGGGGGGCGTGTGGATGCTGGTCGGCGTGCTCGTCGGCGATCCGGGCGGGTGGTATCTGGCGATTCAGCTGCTGGGCACGGCGACGGCCGCGGTGGCGTGTGCGGTGCAGGGCCGGGCGGCGGCCCGGCAGCGGCGGATGCTCACCAGGTTGTCCCGGGTGGATGTGCTGACCGAGGTGCTGAACCGGCGCGGCTTCGACGAGCGGTTCGCCGCGGAGGTGGCCGACGCCCGCCGGACCGGCCGGGGCGCCGCGCTCATGGTCCTGGACCTGGACGATTTCAAGACGGTCAACGACACGCAGGGGCACGCGGCTGGTGATCAGCTGCTGCGCTGGGTGGCCCTCACGCTGCGGGCCGACGTCGACGCGGTCGGCCGGCTGGGTGGTGACGAGTTCGTGGCCCTCGTGGATGACGGCACGGACCCGTTCGCCGTGGCCGACCGGCTGCGGACGCGGCTGGCCGCCCGGACCGGCGCCAGCATCGGCGTCGCCGTCCTCGACGTGGACGGCGACGACTTCGACTCGCTCTATGCGGTCGCCGACGCGCGCCTCTACCAGCAGAAGAAGCCGCGGAAGAGGTACGCCCACCGCTGAGCACCGCAACCGTCCCGCACCCCGCGACGACCGGAGCGGTCACCCGTCCCGATCACAGAATGGTTTTCCTCGATCGGAACGGATGCCTCTCATGAAGCGTGTTCTCGTCCTGCTCGCCGCGGTGTCGTCGCTGGTGGTGGCCCAGCCCGGGGTGGCGCTGGCCGCCGCCGGGAGCGCCCGGTCGTACGCGTTCATGAGCCAGTCCAACGGCGACCGCCTGATCGCCCGCTGGAATCCGTGTGCCGGCCCCATCGACTACCGGGTGAACCTGTCCCGCGCGCCGAAGAACTCGCTGCCCGAGGTGAAGACCGCGTTCGCCCGGGTCGGCGCGGCCACCGGGCTGACCTTCCGGTACGCCGGGACGACCTCGGCGATCCCGCAGGCGAAGAAGGGGTTCAACGGGAAGTACCCGGCCGGCACCGAGATCGTCATCGCCTGGGCCACCCCCGGGAAGCACAGCACCTGGCTGCCGGCCCGCTCCCGGTCGCTGGGCATGGGCGGCGGCTCGTGGCAGACCGCCTACACGTCGTCCGGCGGTAGCGCGCTGATGATGGTCCAGGGCGCCGTGGTGCTCAACGCGACCGGTCTGAAGGGGATGTCCCGCGGTTTCGGGGCGCACCGCGGCGGCACCACCGGGGCGGTGCTGATGCACGAGATCGGGCACGCGATCGGCCTGGCCCACCCGAAGCAGGACGACCGCAGCCAGATCATGTACCACACGGTGACGTCGAAGAAGGCGGTCTGGGGCGCCGGCGACCTGGCCGGCCTGCGCAAGGTCGGGAAGTCGGCCGGCTGCCTGGTCACCCAGAAGCGGAGCTGAGCCAGGCCTCCACGTCGGCGGCGGTGCGCGGCATCGCCGCCGACAGGTTCTCGTGACCGTCCCCGGTGACCAGTACGTTGTCCTCGATCCGGACACCGATGCCGCGGAACTCCGCGGGCGCGAGCAGGTCGTCGGCCTTGAAGTAGAGACCGGGCTCGACGGTGAGGATCATGCCGGGCCGCAGTTCGCCGCCCACGTAGTCCTCGCGGCGCAGCTGGGCGCAGTCGTGCACGTCCATGCCGAGGTGGTGTGAGGTGCCGTGGACCATCCAGCGGCGGTGCCAGCCGCCGGCCTCCGGGTCCAGCGTCTGGTCGACGGTCACCCCGGCGGGCAGCAGACCCCACCCGTGTACGCGTTCGGCGATCACCCGGGTGGCGGCCGCGTGGATGTCCCGGAACCGGTTGCCCGGCCGGACGGCGGCCAGCCCGGCCTCCTGCGCGTCGAGGACGGCCTGGTAGATCTCCCGCTGCGGGCCGCTGAACCGGCCGCCGGCCGGCAGGGTGCGGGTGATGTCGGCGGTGAACAGCGAGTCCAGCTCGACGCCGGCGTCGATCAGGATCAGGTCGTCCGGGCGGACCTCTCCGGTGTTGCGGATCCAGTGGATGGTGTTGGCGTGGTCGCCGGCCGCGCAGATCGAGTCGTACCCGATGCCGTTGCCCTGGTGGCGGGCGTGCAGGCCGAAGATCCCCTCGATCCAGCGCTCGCCGTGGCCGTTGGCGATCGCCTCGGGCAGGGCCGCGATGATCGCCTCGAAGCCGCGGTGGGTGGCGGCGATCGCGGCGCGCATCTCACCGATCTCCCATTCGTCCTTGACCAGCCGCATCTCGGACAGGTGCCGGTCCAGTTCGTCGTCGGCGCCGGGCAGGACGGCCGGGCCGTCCACCCGTAGTTTGTCGATGAGCCGTGCCACCGCCGGGTCGGCCGACCGGACCACCCGCAGCCGGGCCGGGTCGGCGTCCTTGGCGAGCGCGTCCGGGAGGGCGTCGAGGTGGGCCGCGGCGATGCCGTAGCGGGACTCGATCTCCTCGATGGTGGGCCGCGGGCCGACCCAGAACTCGCCGTACCGCATGTCGGCGTAGAACTCGCTGCTGTCGCGCGGGGCGAGCGGCCGGAAGTAGAGGGTGGCCCGCCCGTCGTCGAGGACGAGCACGCTGTCCGGCTCGGCGGCCGCGCCCAGCCCGGTGAGGTGGGCGAAGGCGGTGTGCGGCCGGTACGGGTAGTCGGTGTCGTTGCTGCGCACCTTGGGCCCACCGGCCGGGATGACCAGCCGCTCGCCGGGGAATTCCCCGGCCAGTGCGGCGCGGCGCCCGGCCGCCCGGTCGGCGACGTCGGCCCGGGGTGCCGGGGTGGTTTCGCGGGGCGCCCACCCGGAGGCGATGAACGCGCGGAAAGCTTCGGCCGTCATGGGTCGAAATAGTGCCATGCGCCGCTGTTATCGCGGGGGTTTGCCAATTGTGAACAAGTGATTACCGTCGATACATGCGGGCCTTCTTCGTGACACTCCTGCTGGTCATGGCCGGTGTGGTGGCTCCGGCGCAACCCGCCGCGGCCGCCGTTCCGGCGTTCACCGACGCGTACGGCCGGGAAATCGTGCTCCGCGGCTTCAACGTCTCCGGCAGCACCAAGCTGTACGAGAACGGCCTGCTGCCGTTCCGTGACACCGCCGCCGCGGCCGCCGCGGCCACCGCGATGCGCGACCTCACCGGCGCCAACGCGATCCGCTTCCTGATCAGCTGGGAGGGCGTGCAGCCGGCCCGGGACCGGATCGACACCGCCTACCTGGCCCGGGCCGCCGCGCAGATGCGGGAGTTCACCGACCGCGGCATCCGGGTGCTGATCGACTACCACCAGGACCTCTGGTCGGCGCACCTGTTCGACCCGGACAGCTGGTACACCGGTGACGGCGCCCCGAAGTGGGTGATCGACGCCGGGACCTATCCGGACGAGTCGTGCGGCATCTGCATCCTGTGGGGGCAGAACATGCTCACCAACGGCGCGGTCCGGGCTGCCGCCCACGACTTCTGGCACAACCGTTACGGGGTGCAGGACGCCTATCTGGCGCAGGCGCGGGCCGCTCTCACCTACTTCCGCGCCAACCTGGACCACACCATGGTCCTGGGCGTCGACCCGTTCAACGAGCCGTTCGACGGCGGCCTCGACGGCGCGTCCGGCGCTACCTGGGAGGCGACCCTGCTGATGCCGTTCTACCAGCGGTTCCGTGCCGTGATGGACGAGACCGGCTGGGCCGCGCGGCCGCTGTACGCCGAGCCGCTGGTGTTCTGGAACACCCAGTTCGGTGAGGCGGGCGGGTTCACCACGATCCCGCCGCTCGGGCCGCGGTACGTGTTCAACAGCCACTACTACGACGGCGGCCGGATGACGCTGGACCCGACCGCGGCCGGCGACGGGACGTACAGCGCCGCCATGAACCGGATCCGGGACCGGGCGACCGCGCTGGGCGCCCCGCCGTTCGTGTCCGAGTTCGGCAACGCGCTCTCCGGAACGGGCAGCAGTGGCCGTACCCCGTGGATGGTCCGGGCCATGTATCAGGGCCTCGACTCCCGGCTGTCCGGCGCCTCGTTCTGGAACAGCACGACGGGATCCGGGCCGGCGCTGTCGGCGACGCAGTGGCACTGGGACGTCTACAGCGGTCGGCACAGCGAGGCGATGAACGGCAACCCCGACAAGATTCAGACCACCGGGGACGCCTGGAACGGCGAAGACCATTCGGTGTACGCGAACGGAGCACTCCGATTGGACCGGCGGGTGCTGGACCGCCTCTTCCCCAGTGCCGTGGCCGGGAGCACGATCGCGTTCGCCTACGAGGACCTGGCCCGTGACGGGTACGCGGGCGCCGGCCGTCAGCAGGCGTGGCTGACCGTCCCGTCCCGGCTGCCCACGATCGCCGGGCTGGTGGCGGGCCGCCAGTACGGCGTACTGGTGTGGCGTGGCCCGTCCGCCCCGCTCGGCGCGCCGACCGAGTTGCACCTGCCCGGCTCGTTCCCGTCGGCCCGCACCGTGGTGGTCTCCGACCTGGGCACCCGGAGCGGGCTGACGGCGAGCGGCCCGATCGCCGTCGCCACCGAGGCCGGCGCGACGACGGCCCGGCGGCTGCTGCTCGACGGGGACGGCTCGGTGCACGTGGCGCTCGTCGTCAACGCGTCCGACACGGCCTCGATCCCGGCCGCCACCCTGACGGCGGCGCGGGCCGAACTCCTCGGCTGGGCCGCCGGTATCCGGGTCTAACGGACCAGCGTCACCAGCCCGGAGTCCAGGTCGTAGCGGGCGCCGACCACCAGGGTCGCCCCGCTCTCCACCGCCTCGTGGACGATCTCGCTCTGCTCGACGATCGCCTCGGCCTGGGCGCGCACGTTGGCCCGGACCGCCTTCTCGACCCCGTCCGGGTCGTCCACATAGGGCGCGACGATCGGGCGCAGCGCGTCCACGACGGCCGCGATGTGGCCGGGGACCTCGGCGCCGGTGCGGATCGCGTTCAGGGTGGCCGAGATCGCCCCGCAGCGCTCGTGCCCGAGCACCATGATCACCGGCGGGACGAACTCCTCCACCGCGTACTCGATGCTGCCGAGCAGGATGTCGTCGACCAGGTTGCCGGCGACCCGGTTGTCGAAGAGGTCACCGATCCCCTGGTCGAAGAGGATCTCCGGGGTGAGCCGGGAGTCCGCGCAGCCCAGGATGACGGCGAACGGATGCTGCCCGGCGGCGACCTCGCGCACCCGGGCGGGACTCTGGCGAGGGTGCCGGGCGCGCCCGGCGGCGAAACGCCGGTTTCCGGCCAGCATCGACGCCAGCGGATCCGACGAGGGGTGGGTGTCCGCCGAGGCGGCGTGCGGGAGCGCCATCGATCCGGCGATGGCGCCACCGGCGGTGAACAGGGTGCGACGGTGGAGCGTAAGCATCAGACGTCTCCTGACTCGCGAGAGGGACGCCGGTCATCGTGCTCCCGCGAGCAGCCCCCGCCAAGCCTCCGTCGCGATCAGGACACGTCGATCTGATGATGGCCCAAAAGACAGATCAAATATTTTCGTACGGCTACGCGCACCCGCCGTACCGGACCCGCAAGCCGCTGCCGGGTCCGGACCATGCCGCGCCCGCCGGGCGTGAGTGGGTGGTCCAGCCGAAAAGATCAGATCTCGAAGATCATGCAGCTGGACGTGGCGTGGGCGATGAGACGGCCGGCCGCGTCGGTGATGCGGGCCTCGGCGAGCGCGGTCCGCCGGCCGCGCTGGAGCACCGTCCCGGCGCAGGTGAGCTTGCCGGACGCGATGGTGGCCGGGCGCAGGAACTTCACGTTGAGATCCATGCTGGTGTAGCCGACCCCGGCCGGGAGGGTGCTGTGCACCGAGCAGGCGGCCGCGGTGTCGAGGAGCGTCGACAGGATCCCGCCGTGCACACTGCCGAGCGGGTTGTAGTGGAACTCCCGCGGCTCCAGCGTGAGGGTCACGGCGCCCTCCTCGACCTGCATGCCCTCGCCGTCGATGAGGTGCATGACCGGCGGCGGCGGGAGCTCACCGGTGGCCATGGCCCGCAGGATCTCCAGCCCGCTGCGCCGGCCCAGCAGGTGCGCGTGCTCCGCGGGGTCGGTCCAGCCGAACGTACGGGTACGGGTGGCATCCTGAGTCTGCGTCATGGATGCAGGCTGGCAGAGGCTTGCTGCGTCTGTCAACGAGACTTAGCCTGTCTCACATGACTGCGCCCTCCCCGCTGGACTGGTCGTTCGACAACTGCACCATCGAGCGGGCGATGGGCGTGCTCGGCGAGAAGTGGACCCTCGTGGTGCTGCGCGAGATCTTCACCGGGGTCCGCCGGTTCGAGGACATGCGCACCCGCACCGGCATCCCCCGCCAGGTGCTCACCAACCGGCTGGCCGGCCTGGTGGAGAACGGGGTGCTCCGGCGCGAGCCCTACCAGGAGCCGGGCGCCCGGGTCCGGCACGAGTACCGGCTCACCCCCAAGGGCTTCGACCTCTACCCGGTGCTGATCGCCCTGGCCGAGTGGGGCAACCGCTACCTGGCCGACCCGGAGGGCCCGCCGATCCGCTACGCCCACCGCGACTGCGGCGCCGACCTGCACCTGGAGGCGTACTGCACGGACGGCCACCACCTCACCGACCACCGCGAGATCCAGCCCCGCCCGGGCCCGGGCGCCCGGTTACGCCCGTGACTCCAGCCAGGCCTCGTGGGCCCGGGTGGCCGAGGCCCACAGGATCGCCCGGTCCTCGGCGGGCAGGGTGATGCCGAACACCTCGTCCAGGGCGCCGAAGTAGTCGTCCTCCGTGGCCAGTGGAGTGTGGACCGGCTCGGCCTCGGTCCGGGTCAGGGTGCGGGCGCGCAGCACGTCGAAGCCGGTGGCGTCGCGCCGGCAGACCGCCGGGGTGCGGACGAAACCGGACTCCGGCGAGGTGGACAGTTCCTCGTGCTTCGCCCGGAACTCCGACATCCGGGCCGGTTCCGCGCGGAAGTCCATGCCGAGGAAGCTGCCGCGCGGATCGTGGTCGAACCGCCAGCCGCCCGGCTCGGCCTCCGACGGGCGCAGCGCGTACCGGAACGGGCCGTCCGCGTGCTCGCCCGCGATCAGCGGAAGCGGGCCGTGCAGGCCGTCGCCCATGCCCAGGTCGACCAGCCAGACGCCGTCCGGGCAGGTGTCCGACGGCAGGCCGGAGACGGTGAGCACCAGGTGGTTGGCGGAGGCCCCGGCGGGCAGCGTCTTGTTGCCCTGCACGCCGCCGACATGCCGGGTGACCTGGTAGCCGAGCGCCCGCAGCAGCGCCGAGAACGCCCCGTTGAGGTGGAAGCAGTACCCGCCGCGACCGGCCACGATCCGGGCCGCCGACTCGGCCGGGCAGACCGTGGTGGGCCGCCCGATGTGGATCTCCAGGCACTCGTAGGGCACCCGCTCGGCGTGCGCCCGGTGCAGGGCGTCGAGCGCCGCCACGCCCGGCTCGTGACCGGCCAGCTCGGGCAGGCCCAGCCGGGCCAGGTAACCGGGTACGTCGATGCTGTCAGGCATGCCGACACGTTAGCCGCTTACGATCCGCGGGTGACGACCACCGACACCGCCCGGCGCCGCCCGCTCATCACGTTGCTGGTCGTCTGCCAGAGCACGATCGGGCTGATCTTCGGCGGGATCGGGCTGTTCCTGCCGCTGATCCGTTCCGACCTGGGGCTGAGCTTCACCGAGGCGGGCACCCTGGCCGCCGCGAGCAACCTCACCTACGCCCTGATGCAGGTGCCGTCCGGATACCTGGCCGACCGGTTCACCCCGCGCCGGCTGTTCCTCATCGGGCTGCTCGGCCTGAACGTCCTGTCGGCCCTGTTCGCGGTGCTCGACACGTACCCCCTGCTGTTGATCGACCAGGCGCTGGCCGGCTTCTTCCGCGCCCTGGTCTTCACCCCCGGCATGCTGCTGATGACCCAGTTGTTCCCGCCGGGCCGGCGGGCCACCGCCATGGGCCTGTACGTGGTCGGCGGCTTCTCCTCGAACGTGCTGCTCAGCGCCGTCGGGCCGCTGCTGGTCGGGCCGCTCGGCTGGCGGCTGCTGTTCCTGCTGTTCTCCGGGTTCGGGCTGCTGGCCCTGATGCTGTACCGGTTCCTCGCCGGGGCGGCGCCGCGGCGGGAACCCGGCGACCCGGTCCGGTTCGCCGACCTGCCGGGGCTGATCCGGCAGCGGATCATCCAGCTCACCGGGGTCATCCAGTTCACCCGGCTCGCCGTGGCGCAGGGCTTCACGTTCTGGCTGCCCACCTATCTGGTGGTCGACCGCGGGCAGTCGCTGGCCACCGCCGGCCTGGTCGCCGCGCTGGCCTCGGCGATCAGCGCGCCGGTCAACTACCTGGGTGGCTACCTGTCCGACCGGATCAACCGGCCGCTGCTGGTGATCGGCGGTTCGCTGACCGTCCTGACCGTCGGCCTGACACTGCTCACCTACGTGCCCGGCATGCTCGGGCTGCTCGGCGTGGTAGCGCTGATCTCGATGGCGATCCAGGTCTACTTCGGGCCGCTGTTCGCCCTGCCGTTGCAGGTGCTCGGGTCCAGCGGCGCCGGGCTGATCAGCGGTTTCGGCAACTTCTGCGCCAACCTGGGCAGCTTCGCCTTCGTGTACGCGCTGGGCGCCGTCAAGGACGCCACCGGCTCGTTCCGGGCCGGGTTCCTGAGTCTTGCCGCGCTCTGCGTGGTGGCCCTGATCGCGACCCGGCTCACCCGGCCGCTGCTTCGAAGAGCCGGCTAGGCACGGCGGCGGCCAGGGCGGCGTACCCGCGCGGGTTCAGGTGCAGGTGGTCGCCGGCGTCGAAGACCGGGAGCAGCCGCCAGGGCGCGACCGGATCGCGTACCGCCGCGTCGAAGTCCACCCAGCCGTCGAACAGGCCGGCCCGGATCGCGGCGTTCACCTGCTGGCGGGCGGACTCCCGTACGCCCGCCTTGTCGTCGTAGATGTTGCCGCCGAAAGGCGTGAGCGTGGCGCCGAAGATCCGCAGGCCGCACGCCTGCGCGCGCAGCGCGATCTGCTGGTAGGCGCCGATCAGCCCGGCCACGACGCGGCGTTGCGCCAGCTCGGTGGCGGCCGTCATGCCCAGGTCGTTGACGCCTTCGAAGACGAGCAGCCACCGGGCGCCGCTGACCGTCAGCACGTCGCGGTCCAGCCGGGCCAGGGCGTTCGGGCCGAGGCCGTCGCACAGCACCCGGTTGCCGCGGGCCGCCTGGTTGAGCACCGCGAGGCCGGGGCGGCGCAGCCGGATGAGCAGTTGGTCGGGCCAGCGGTCGTTGCCGTTGAGGGTGGAGCCGCGGCCGTCGCTCAGCGCGTCGCCGAGCACGACCAGCCCGGCCGCGCCGGTCGCGGTGACCTCGACCGCGCTGAGCAGGTACCAGTGGTTGACCGGCACGGCCCCCGGCAGCTCCGGGTCCGCGAGCCGGTCCCCCTCGATCAGCCACGAGGTGGTACGCGAACCCGGATGCGAGGTGAGCGCCGACCCGTCCTGCCCGTCCCGCAGGTGGACGGTGACCGTCAGGTTCTGCGCCGCGACGACCGGCAGATCGACCGGGTCGGAGATCATCTGCGCGCCCGGCGGCACGGTCACCTCGTCCCGGCCGCCGAACGTCAGCCGCCGCGAACTGCCCGGCTGGATGCCCGGCGCCCCGGCCCGGCCGTCCCGCGGCAGAGCCACGGCGGCCGCGCTGATCGGCAGGTCGGTCGTGCCGAACGCGTTGGAGAACCGGACCCGCAGCCGCCGCCCGCCCAGGGACAGGCGCACGGTCTGGCGCAGGGTGGCGTTCACCAGCATGGCGCGGTCGCCGGTGAACGGCTCCGGCGGCAGGTCGTACGGTTCGGTGATCTGTGGAGCGGCGGTCCAGGTGTGGGTCCAGCGGGGGCGTGGGGGCGGGTGGGGATCGAACAGAAGCAGCGGGGAGGCGGCTCCCAGCAGGGTGCGTCGCCGCAGGGGCACATCCCGAAACGTATAGCCGTGGATCTATACAGTCAATGGGCTCACGATGCGTTTGGGAGCGCTCCAAGATAAGCTTCCGCCATGCTGATGGCCCTGCTGCTCGACATCGCGAACATCGTCGGCGGGCTACTGCTCGCCATTCCCCTGCTCGGCCGCTTCCCGGTCGTCGCCAGGGTCACCGCGCGGATCGCCCCGTGGCGCTGGCTGGTCGGGATCGTCGCCCTGGTAGCGGGCGGCTACTTCCTCATCGTGCACCTGGTCTCCGGGCCGCACCTGTTCCACTTCGAGGTGGTCGGGATCGCGGTCGGCGTCCTGCTCGCCTGGGAGCGCCTGACCGGCCGCAAGCCACTTGTCCCGGCCGCACCGGTCACCACCCCGGCCGCCCCCTCCCCCACCTCGGAGCCCGCGCCGGTCGCGGTCGCTCCGGCCGATCTCGCCGGCCCGGCGCTGCTGGTCGCGGTCTTCGGCATCATCGCGATCATCGTGGGCTTGCAGGGCCTCTTCACCCCCAACTGATCTTGTACGCGTGACGCCGCCCCCAACCCCATCGGCCCATTCCGCCCCACCCCGCGGTCTCCCTGCCACTCCCGCCTTTGCCGCGCCCGCCGCTCCCGCCTTTGCCGCGCCCGCCACTCCCGCCTTTGCCGCGCCCGCCACTCCCGCCTTTGCCACTCCCGCCTTTGCCACGCCCGCCACTCCCGCCTTTGCCACGCCCGCCGGGTTGAGCTCGGTGGCCCCGCGGGACCGCTCAGCCCTCCTGCGGCCGCTTACGCCGAGTGGGCGGTTGCGCTTTGGCTTCCCAGGCACGCGCACCGTTGACCCACGGCCGTAACGCCCGCCACGCCGGTTGGGTGGTTGCACTTGACGCCGGTCGCACCACGGGAACCCGCCGAGGAGTCACTCACCGCGATGATGGCAGCGGGTGCGCGGTAGATAGGTGCTGTTCTGGAGTCTCCTTCTCGATTGCCGCGGGGGTGGATGTCAAGTCGCCTGTTCGCGTGTTTCTCGCCTTCGCCGCGAGGTTCGGCCGGTCACCGTCGGCCGCGCGAGTCATCCGCAGCCATCGATGTAGATCTTGGGTGATCGTCACCGAACACGCGATCTTGCGCCATGGTGGCCAGCCGGATGTATCCGATCACCCAAGGTCTTCCAGCGAAAATAGATCATGGGCGATGATTGACCGCTGGGCAACAACCAGGAATCAAGATCGGCCCGACAGCCACCATCACCCAAGATCGCCGGTGCCGGGGTGACGCCGCAGCCATCCGAATGCGCGACTCGACATCGCGGCCACCCACAACCGAGAACAGGCTCTCCGGCTACCTCGACCCTCCACAAGAACCGGTAAACCGAGTTCCCCGCTCACGCGGAGTGCCGGCCAGCCGGGCCTTTGGAGGTGAGCGCACACGAAAGCCGCCACGTGAGCGGCCGTCGCGGCGATAGGCCAAGTAGGCGACCACAACACCGCCACCGTGCGCGCACACCCTTGTGTAAGTGCGACCACCCACCCCGGGCGACCGGCGTGACGGCCGCGGGCGGGCAGCCTCGGTGCCTGGGAAGCAACACCGCAACCACCCACCCAGCGTGACCGGAAGGCGGGCGGCCGTGACCGGCGGGATCTGCGGAGGTTGCAACCCCCCGGCCTGCCCGGACACCGATCTGCGCCCGGCGGGCGCGGCAAGGGCGGGAGTGGGCAGCGGGCTCGCGTGGCTGGGCGGAACGGACCTGAAAAGGGCGGAACGGCGTCACGCGTACCGGAAACGGGGTTGATCTAAAGGCCGGGCGGCAGCTCCTGCTGAGGTGTCTGCGGGGCAGGGCCACCGATGCCCTGGAGCTCGGGCGGCGGCACGAAGCCGGGCGGCCACGGCTTGCCGAACATCGCCCCGCACAGGGTGACGGTCGCCCAGGGCACCCACGGGCCGCGCAGCATGATCGGGTAGGAGCCCTCGAAGTGGAGGGCCACCGAGTACTGCATCGGGCTCGGCTCGATCATCAGCAGGTGCTCGAGCTCGTAGCTGGACCACTGCTCGATCATCAGCAGCACCCGCCGGTTCGTGACGATCGCCGGGAACCGGCCCCAGGGCCGCCACTGCGGGCGGGACGCCTCCTCGGCCTTGCGCCGCTGGTTCGCGTGGTAGGCGGCGCCGGCGGCCATCGCGGCGGCGGTGAACAGCAGGCCACCGGAGGCGAAGGTGCCGCCCGAGTACGAGTAGTCGGCGCCGCAGTAGAGGCTCACGTCCACGGGCAGCGTGCCGTACTGTTCCTCGCCCGGCCGGCACATGATCGTCGGCTGCACCGGCTGGACCGGCCGGCCCGCGCTCAGGTGCTCGATCATCCCGACCATCGACTTCCACCCGGCGGCGATCTGCTCCGCCTCCTGCTGCTGAATCTCCCGGAATCCAGGCATTGCATCCCCCTTGCTCGGTCGCCAGCCTGGCAGGTACAGAGTGGCCTGAACAGGGGCAGACCACGTCCGAGTGCCGAAACTGTCCGTTGTGGGTCTTCGGTGTGGACGATGTCCTGAGTGCACATCGCTTGATCGGGTACTGACGGACAGAACATCCGTCGATAGCGTGGGACCGTGTCTGACGAGCGGGAACGGTTCAGGGAGGATCGGCGCGGCGCCGCCGACCGGGAGCGGGCTCTGGCCCGGGGCGGCGAGAAGCGCGGCGAGGGACGACCGGTTCCGGTGCACCGGCCGGGCCAGATCGAGTTCTTTCCGGCGGTCGACCCCGAAGAGGCGTGGAACCGGCTGAACCCGGAGGTCCGCGGTGTTCTCGCCCGGCGGGCCGGGCAGCCGCTGGAGCGCTGGGCACGGGTCGACGACGGCCTGGTCACCGCCATGCTGCTGGGCGACCGGGCGCTGGTGAAGGCCGCCCCGAACGGGCGTAGCCACGAGTTCACCGAGCTGATCCTCGTGAGCCCGGAGACCGCCCTTGTGAAGGAGGTCAACGAAACCTCCGGAGGCCGTCCCGGCAGTAGGAGCGGCGGAGTGGAGCGGATGCCCGGCTCCCCCGTACTGGACCGGATGTCCCAGGAACTGCGGGACTTCCTCGGCCACCTGCCCGAGCAGGCGCAACGGCTGATGCAGAAACCGTTCCGGGACGCGGCCGAACCACCCCGCGGCGAGCGGGAGATCTTCCAGTGGGAGACGGCCACCCAGCGCGACTGGAAGGTGTTCGGCTATCTGCACGACGACCGGTGGGCGACGGTCGTGGCCGGTTCCGGGGTGCTGCGCGGCGAGGCGGCCACCTGGCGGCTGAACTGCCGCCGGTTCCGGGTCCGCAAGTGACCGGGCGGTTCCGGGATCTGCACGGGCACGACCCCTATCGGGTGCTCGGCGTGGCTCCGACCGCGTCCCGGCAGGAGATCAGCCGGGCCCGGCGGGACCGCCAGCGTGAGGCGCACCCGGACGGCGGGGCGGGTGACGGCGACCGGGCCAAGCTGATCAACACGGCGGCGGACATCCTGCTCGACGACGCACTGCGGCGGGAGTACGACAACTCGCGCGTCCCGGGGCCGCCGCCGCCCACGTACACGTCGCCGTACCACTATCACGTGCCGCCGCCGTCCGGTGGCGGCGCGCTCAAGGCCCTGCTGATCACCCTCGCCGTCGTGACCCTCGTATGCTTCGTCGGCTGCCTGCTCGGGCTCATGGGGTCCGGCCGCTGAAACTGTCCGGTTGACGCCACTCATCCAACGATGACGGCGAATGAGGGGAGCCTGGGTCGTCATGGACGTACTTGTGGTGGGTGGCGGCATCGCCGGCCTGGCCACGGCCCGGGCGCTGCGCCGCCGGGACGTGCCGGTCACCGTCGCCGAGCGCGGCGACACCGATGCCGGCGGCCTGGCGATCAACCTGCCCGGTAACGCCGTGACCGCTTTCGCCGCCCTCGGCCTCGCCGACGGTCTCCAGAAGCTCGGCCGTACCACCCACCGGAGGGAGTACCGCTCGGCCCGCGACCGGCTGCTCTTCGCCGTCGACGAGGACGCGTTCTGGGGCCCGGAGGCCCGGCCCCGCTGCGTGCGGCGCTCCGATCTGCTCGCCCTGCTGGCGGACGGCCTGGACGCCCCGGTCCGGCGGCCACTCACGGTGACCGCGGTCCGGCCGGTGCCCGGCGGCGCCGAGGCGACCTTCGGTGACGGCGCCCGCCAGACCTTCGGCCTCGTCGCCGGCGCCGACGGCGTCCACTCGGTCGTCCGCGCCACCGCGATGCCGGCCGGCGCCACCGGCACGCAGACCGCCCTGCTCAGCGCCGCGAGCTGGCGTTTCATGGCGCCCAACCCGGGCGTCGACTGCTGGACGGTCTGGTCCGGCAGGGGTGGCGCGTTCCTGCTGATCCCGGTCGACGACGACACCGTCTACGGGTACGCCTCAGCCACCGGCGGCGGCAAGGTGAGCGCCGACGCGTCCTGGCTCCAGGACACTTTCGGTGACTATCCGGCCCCGGTCCGCCGGGTTCTGGACGGGCTGACCGATCTCTACCACTCCCCGGTCGAGGAGGTCCGCACCGGCACGTGGGCCTCCGGCAACTGCGTGCTGGTCGGCGACGCGGCCCACGCCACCGCTCCCGTCTGGGCGCAGGGCGCGGCCCTGGCCGTCGAGGACGGTCTGGTCCTGGCCGACCTGCTCGCCGACGGCGACTGGGACGGCGCGGGCGCCCGCTACGAACAGCTGCGCCGGGAGCGGGTCACCCACGTACAGGCCGCCACCGACCGCTTCTCCCGGGCCGCCGCCCTGCCGGTCTGGCTACGTGACCGGCTGCTCCCCCGGATCGGCCCGCGCACCTACCGCACCACCTACGACCCGCTCCGCCACCCGTTCCCCACCCCTTAGATCAAACCCCGTTTCCAGTACGGGGTGGAGCGTCCCCAACCGCATCCAGCACGTCCCGTAGCGCACCGCGGGCCCCGTGCGTGGTCCCGCCCGCGAGGCGCCGCCGGGCGAAGATCGGTGGTCCAGCCGGCTCTCAGCCGGCCGTGGTGAGGTAACCCGCGGTGAGTGCGGCGACGACCAGCGGCACCGCGATCCGCCACGCCCCGTCCTGGCAGAGCCAGCGCAATCCGGCCGCGATCACCATGAGCACGATGAGGCCGACGGCCGACGCGACGCCGAGCACCGGGACGGCCAGTCCGGCGGCCACACCGATGCTGCCGGCGATGAGCAGGGCGGAGAACTTCCGGTACTCCCCCAGCGAGACTCCGAAGTGGTATGCCGCGGCGAGCTGCTCCTCGCGCGCGGCGGCGAGGCGGGCCAGGCCCTGGACGCCGAAGAAGACGATGACGATGCCGGCGAGCACGGTGTTCACGAGGTCACTCCGAACGGACGGCGACAAACTGCACAGGCACGTGCAGGTTAGGCCGGGCGTCAGACGGGACGCAACGGGTTGTGACGCGGCTCGCGGGCCCGGCGGATCGCCTCCTCGGCGGCCGCCGGGGTGAGCCCGGCGGCGACCAGAAGCCCGACCGTGGAGCCGGTGCCGTCATCGGCCCACAGCTCGTCGTTGACCGCCCGCATCATGGCCAGCGTCATGGCCTGGAGCGCGACGCTGAGCACCGGCAGCGGCAGGTGGGTGGCGAACCGGCCCCGCTCCCTGCCCCGGGTCAGCAGCTGATAGCTCTGTTCGGCGATCGGGTGGAGCAGGTCGCGCAGCCCGGCCATGCCGAGGCCGGTCTCGGCCAGGGAGATCAGCAGGCGGTACTGCTCGCCGGCCGCCCACACGGTGAGGGCGAAGTCGGCGAGCGCCACCTCCGGTTCGAGGGCGGCCCGGTCGGTGACCGCGAGCGCGTCCAGCAGGTCGGTCGCGCAGCGGTCGGCGAGCCCGGCCAGCAGGGCGTCCCGGTTGGGGAAGTGGGCGTAGACGGTGCGGCGGACCACGCCGGCGGCCTGGGCCAGGTCGTCCATACTGGCCGCGGGCTGGCGGGCGAGCAGTGTCCGGGCCGCCCGCAGGATCCGGTCCCGGTTCTCCTCGGCGTCGCGCCGCCGGCCTCTCTCACTCACCGCCGGACTATCGCACATCGACTCTTGACGTTCCCGCTGTGAGCGCTAACACTCTGGCAACACCCCCGTTACGTTGCTGTCCTCAGCAAGGAGAGACATGCACTCGAGGCTTCTGTTAGCGCCCCTTGCCGGCCTGGCGCTGCTGGCCGGGACCCTGGTCGCCCCCGCACCCGCGGCCGCCGCCACCGACGGCCTGGTCCTCTGGTACAGGCTGGACGAATCCACCGGGACGGTCGCCACCGACTCGTCCGGCAACGGCCGGGACGGCGCCGTGCTCGGCGCCCCGGCCTGGTCCGGCGACCAGGGACTGGGCCTCAACGGCACCGACACCTACATCAAGGCGCCCGACCACCTGCTGCGCGATATGGACTCGATCAGCGTCTCCTTCGACGTCAAGATCGACAGTGCCCAGCCGGCGCCCTACTTCCTCTATGGCTTCGGCAACACCGACACCACGACCGGGTACGGCAACGGCTACCTGTTCGCCACCGGCAACTCGTTCCGGAACGCGATCTCGCTGGGCAACTGGTCCGGCGAGCAGAACACCCGGCCCGCGACCGGCCACAACCTGGCCCGGAACGCCTGGAAGACGGTCACCTACACGCAGACCGGGACGACCGGAACGCTCTACGAGGACGGCGTCGCGGTGGCCACCAACACCGCGATCAGTGTCCTGCCGAGCGCGATCGGCGGCGGTTCGACGACCGCCAACTACTTCGGCCGCTCGGTCTACACCGGCGACCGCTATCTCAAGGGCGGCCTGCGCGACGTGCGGGTCTACGACCGGGCGCTGTCCGCGGCCGAGGTGGAGACCCTGGCCGCGCCCGCCAACACCGAGTCGGTCGCGGCCGACGTGGCCGCTCTTAACCTGGGCGACACCGGCGGGGTCACCGCCGACCTGACCCTGCCGGCGACCGCGCCGAACGGCTCGAAGGTGGCCTGGAGCAGCGACGACTCCGGCGTGATCACCGACGGCGGGCGGATCACCCGCCCGGCCGCCGGGGAGCCGGACGCGCACGCCACGCTCACCGCGACGCTGAGCCGGGGCGGCGCCTCGGCCGTCAAGACGTTCGAGGTGACGGTCAGGGCCGCGTTCGACGACGCGGCCAACGCGGCTGCCGCCGCCGCGGCTCTCGTCGTGCACGACATCGACGACGTACGTGGAAACCTCGCCCTTCCCTCGAACGCGACCTGGGCCTCCAGCGACCCGGCGGTCGTCTCGGCCACCGGCGAGGTGCACCGCCCCGCCACGGGTTCGGCCGCGAGGACGGTCACGCTGACCGCGACGGTCACCTACGGCACGGCGACGGCGACCCGGGAGTTCACCGCGACGGTTCCGCCGCTGCCGGCCGCGGCGCCGTACGAGGGTTACCTGTTCAGCTACTTCACCGGCGAGGGCTACCCGAACGGGGAGCAGATCTACAACGCGCTGAGCAACGGGAACGACCCGCTGAGCTGGCGCGAGATCAACAACGGCAACCCGGTGCTGACCTCGACGAAGGGCACCACCGGACTGCGCGACCCGTTCATCATCCGCTCGCCGGAGGGCGACAAGTTCTACCAGATCGCCACCGACCTCAAGATCTACGGCAACGGCGACTGGGACGCCTCACAGCGCTCCGGCAGTAAGTCGATCATGGTTTGGGAGTCGACCGACCTGGTCAACTGGACCGACCAGCGGCTGGTGAGGGTCTCCCCGGACACCGCCGGCAACACGTGGGCGCCGGAGGCCTTCTATTCGCGGGAGCTGGGCGCCTACGTCGTGTTCTGGGCATCGAAGCTCTACGCCGAGAACGACCCGAACCACACCGGCAGCACCTACAACAAGATGATGTACGCGACTACGCGTGACTTCCACACGTTCAGCGAGCCGAAGGTGTGGAAGGACCCGGGCTACTCGGTGATCGACTCGACGGTGATCGAGCACGACGGCGTCTACCACCGGATCACCAAGGACGAGCGGAACAACTCGTCGTCCTCGCCGTGCAGCAAGTTCCTGATCCAGGAGAAGTCGACCGATCTGCTCGACACCGACTGGGACTTCCAGGCCGAATGCATCGGCTCGGGGGCGCTCAGCCAGGGCGAGGGCCCGCTGGTGTTCAAGTCGAACACCGAGCAAAAGTGGTACCTGTTCATCGACGAGTACGGCGGCCGCGGTTACGTGCCGTTCTCGACGACCGATCTGGACTCGGGCTTGTGGACCCCGGAGCCCACCTACACCATGCCGTCGCGCCCGCGGCACGGCACGGTCCTGCCGGTGACCAGGGCCGAGTACGACCGGATCTCCGTGAGGTACGAGGAGCCGCCCACCCCGGCGATCGGGCTGCGGCTGCGCTACCAGTTCGACGAGACGAGCGGCACGGTCGCCCGGGACACCTCCGGCAACGACTTCAACGGCACCTACGTCCGCACTCCGGCGTGGGGCGCCGGCGTGCAGGACGGCTCGTTCAAGATGGCCGGGGGCGCCGACTCGCCGTACGTCACCATCCCGAACGGCGTGCTCAAGGGCGCGAGCGCGGCGACCGTCTCGGTGTGGGCCAAGTGGACCGCGTCCACCACGGTCAACCAGTGGATCTACGCCCTCGGGCCGGACAGCAACAGGTACCTGTTCACCGGGCCGCGCAACGGCGGCAACGTCCTCTACTCCGCGATCACCACGGGGAGCTGGTCGGCGGAGTCGAAACTGGCGCACAACGCGGCCCTGCCGGGCGGTGCCTGGCAGCACATCGCGGTGACGATCGACGGGGCGAACGCGGCCATGTACCTCAACGGCACACGCGTCGCCTCCGCGACCGGGGTCACTGTCGAACCCGCTGATCTGTACGACGCGACGAAGGCGTACAGCGGTTACGTGGGGCGGTCGCTCTACTCGGCGGACCCGTACTACGCGGGCGAGGTCGACGACTTCCGGATCTACGACACCGCCCTGTCGCCGTCGGAGATTCTGGAGCTCGCCGGGCGTACCACATCGGTCGGTGATGTTGATCTTGATGCTTTGAAGATCGGCGCGATCATCGACGACGCGGCGTCGACGGTGACGTTGCCGGTCAAGCCCGGAACCGACGTCACCTCGCTGGCCCCGGCCTTCACCCTCGCGCGGGGCAGCACCGCCAGCCCGGCCACGGCCCAGGACTTCAGCGAGCCGGTGACCTACACCGTCACGGCCGCTGACGGGACCTCACGTGCGTGGACGGTCAAGGCGCTGGTCATGAAGTCGCCGATCATCCCCGGGCTGTACGCCGACCCGAACATCTCGGTCTTCGGCGACACGTTCTGGATCCACGCCACCACCGACGGGTTCGCCGGGTGGTCCGGCACCCAATTCCACGCGTTCTCCTCGAAGGACCTGGTCGACTGGACCGACCACGGGGTGATCCTGGACCTCGGGCCGGACGTGACGTGGGCCGACAACAGCGCGTGGGCGCCGACGATCGCCCAGCGGGACGGGAAGTACTACCTCTACTTCTCGGGCGGCATGGCCACCGGCAACACGGCCAAGCACCTGGGCGTGGCGGTGGCCGACTCCCCCGCCGGGCCGTTCACCGACGCGCTCGGCAGGCCGCTGGTCGCGGCCGGCGCCTACAGCGGGCAGATGATCGACCCGGCGGTGTTCACCGACGACGACGGGAAGTCCTACCTGTACTGGGGCAACGGCAACTCGTACCAGGTGCCGCTGAACGACGACATGGTGTCGTTCGACTCCGCCGCGGTCCGGACCTACCGGCCCACGAACTACAACGAGGGCAGCTTCGTCATCAAGCGGGACGGCGTCTACTACTTCATGTGGTCGGAGAACGACACCCGCAGTGCGGACTACCGGGTGGCGTACGCGACCGGTTCGTCCCCGCTCGGACCGTGGAGCGACCGGGTCGGCGTGATCCTGTCGAAGGACGCGTCGCTGGGCATCCTCGGGACCGGCCACCACTCGGTGGTCCGCGTCCCCGGAACCGATCAGTGGTACACCGCCTACCACCGGTTCGCGATGCCGGGCGGCGACGGCACGCACCGGGAGACCACGATCGACCGGCTGGAGTTCACCGCGGACGGGGCGATCAAGCCGGTCGTGCCCACGCTGACGAGCATCGACCCGGTGACCGTCGTGTCGGCCGGGCCGGACGCCGGCGGGGTCGAGGGCAGCGCCGTCACCCTGAGCGGGACGGTCTCCAACGACGCCAACCGGGCGACCTGGACCGCGAGCGCTTCCGGTTGCGTCTTCGCCGATCCACACGCGGCCGCCACGACGGTGACCTGCGCGGACGAGGGGACGTACACGGTCACACTGAGCGCGGGCCGCAGCCGGGACTCGGCGACCGTCACGATCGTCAACGCGGCGCCGGTGGTCACCGTGCCGGCCGGCCGTCCCGCCCCGGACGCGCCCGTCGCCGTGCGGACCGAGGTGGTCAGGACCGTCCCGGTCAGCGACCCGGGCCGGGGCGACGCCCTCACCTGCACCGCGACGTGGGGCGACGGCGCCACGTCGGAGGGCACGGTCGCCGGGGGCGTGTGCACGGTGCGGCACCGGTACACCGCCGCCGGGGTCCACCGGCCGTCGGTCACGGTGCGCGACGACAGCGGCGCCTCGGCCACCGGGGTGTGGCCGTTCGTGACGGTGTACCAGCCGCGGGCCGGGCAGGTGGCAGGCAGCGGCTGGAGCGGGACGACGGACTTCGCGTTCGTGGCCAGGCCCGGTGGTGGGACCGCGTGGATCAGCACCCCCAAGGGCGTCTTCGCGTCGTCGAGCCTCACCCCGGCGCTGATCCTCGGCCCGACCGCCACCTTCTTCGGCAGCGGCGCGGGCTTCAAGATGCAGGTGACCGTGCTGGACGGGAAGCGGGACCGGATCCTGATCCGGATCTGGGACGCCCGTACCGGCAGGCTCGTCCACGAGGTGCGTGACGCTCACCTGGACGGCGGCGGCATCACCGTCTGACGTTCGAGCGGGTCAGGGCCCTGCCCTGACCCGCCCTTCGTTGACATTCAGATTCGCAAATGTTTACGTAAACATCCCGCCGAACCTCGGCTGGCTCTCAGTGCTGTCTCAGCCTCGGGACAGCACTGAGAGCCAGCCGGGCCACACGCTAGGACTGCGATGAGGATTCGAGCGCTTTTCGCGGCCACGGTTCTGGCCGCCGCACCCCTGGCCGTGCCACCGGCGGCCACCGCCGCCGCGGCCACCACGACGATCACCATCGACCCGAGCTACCGGGGACCCGAGTGGGAGGGCTGGGGCACCAGCCTCGCCTGGCTCGCCCACGCCACCGGCGGCTACCCCGACGAGATCCGCGACCGGCTCGCCGACCTGCTCTACGGCGAGGACGGCCTGAACCTCAACATCGCCCGCTACAACATCGGCGGCGGTAACGCCCCGACCGTGCCGTCGTACCTGCGCCCCGGCGGCGACGTGCCGGGCTGGTGGAACGCGCCGGCCACCCACGGTCCCGCCGACAAGGACTGGTGGGACCCGGAGGACCCGGAACACTGGAACTGGGACGCCGACTCGAACCAGCGCTGGTGGGTGGACCGGATCAAGGACCGGGTCACCTCCTGGGAGACGTTCAGCAACTCGCCGCCCTGGTTCCAGACCGTCAGCGGGTACGTCAGCGGCGGCTTCGACGCGAACACCGACCAGATCCGCACCGACACGCTCGACGACTTCGCCACCTACCTGGTCCGGGTCACCGAGCACCTGGAGCGGGCGCACGGCATCACGGTCGACACCATCGAGCCGCTCAACGAGCCGAACACGGACTACTGGCGTACCACTCTCGGGTCTGACGGCCGGCCCACCGGCGGGCGCCAGGAGGGCGCGCACGCCGGACCCGCGTCGCAGGCCGCGGTGATCGAGGCGCTGCGGCGCGCGGCGCCGGACCGCGCGATCGCGGCCCCGGACGAGACCAACCCGGGACGGCTCATCACCGACTGGTACGGCCTGACGCCGGCCGCCCGGGACGCCGTCGACCGGATCAACGTGCACACGTACGGGACCGGGCAGCGGACCGCCGTACGGGACATCGCCAAGGCCGAGCAGCGGCCGCTGTGGATGAGCGAGGTCGAGGGCAGCTGGGGCAAGGACTTCACCAGCATGGACTCGGGCCTCGGGATGGCTCAGCGGATCATCGACGACCTGCGGGAGCTGGAGCCGTCGGCGTGGGTGCTGTGGCAGCCGGTCGAGGACGCCGACAACATGGTGGCCGAGGGCAACCTCCAGTGGGGCAGCATCCACGTTCCGTTCAATTGCGACGGATCGGACACTCTGGAGACGTGCCCGATCCGGACGAACACCAAGTTCGACACGATCCGGAACTTCACCCACTACATCCGGCCCGGCGACCACATGGTCAAGGTCAGCGGCACCCGGAGTGTGGCGGCGCTCAACGCCACCGGCCTCACGGTCGTCCACTCGAATCCGAGCACAGCCGGGGAGAGCGTAACCCTAGATTTGTCAGGATTTAGCATCTCAAATCGGGCATCCATCGTCCCGATCGTGACCAGCGCAAGCGGCAAGCTGGTTCGGGGAACAGCGGTACGAGTGAGTAACCGGAAGGCCACCCTCACCGTGCCGGCCCAGTCGGTCACCACGTTCCTCGTCGACCGGGTCAGCGCCGCCGACAGCGCCCACCTGCGGGCCGACCACGTCTACCGGTTCGAGGGCGTGGCCAGCAAACGGTCGCTGACCCCGTCCGGCGCCGGGCTCGTCATCCGGACCAACGGCGCGGCCGCGGCCGACCAGCTGTGGACGGCGCGCAACGTCGAGGACGAACGCTACGAGCTGATCAACGCGGGCACCGGGCAGCGGCTCGCCGTCCGGGACGGGAAGGCGGTCACCGAAACCGCCGGAACCGTCGACGACGGTGCGCTGTGGACCGTGTCGACCACCGGCGACGGGACGTACACGCTGGTCAACCTGGGTGCCCGGCGGCTCCTCGAGGTCAGCGGGGAGGCCACCGCGGACGGGTCGCCGGTCGGCGTCTGGCAGCCCAGCTCCGGAGCCCACCAGCGGTGGACACTCAAGGACGAGACCGTCGGGCGTACCGAGGTCGCTCTGACCCACACCGTGCCCGGCCGTGTGCCGGACCTGCCCGCCACGGTGACCACCGTCCTGCCCAGCGGCGAGAGCCGCGCCCTGCCGGCCACCTGGACCCTGCCCGCCGCCTCGAAATGGCGGAAGCCGGGCACCGTGATCGTTCGCGGCACGGCCACCGACGCCCTCGGCAAGCCGGTCCCGGCCGTCGCCAGGGTCGCGGTCGACGTGTGGACCGGCACCGAACCGGGACGGGCCAAGGCGTACACCGGCGGCGCCCCGGCCATGCCCGCCACCGTCGTCGCCACCGGACGGCACGGTGGGCGGGCCACCCTGCCGGTGACCTGGGAGCCGGGAACCTTCGAGACGGCCGGTGTGGTGACGGTGGCCGGCACCGCGGCGGTCATCCCCGGCCAGACCCTGCCGGCGACCGCACGGGTCCAGGTCACCGCGCCGTCCGAGGGCCTGGTCGACGGCCTCACGGTGACCGCCTCCTACACCGAGGGCGGCTACTCGACGGCCGGGCTCACCAACGGGAACACCACCGACAAGGCCTGGTCCAACTGGAAGTCGTCGGGGCGCAACCCGGCCGAGACGCTCACCGTCACCCTTCCGGCCGGAGCGTCGGCCGGGCGCGCGGTGCTGCACCTCTACCGGGACAGCGCCTCCGGCGGCGGCATCGCCACCACGGTCCAGGCCGGCACGCCGTCGGCCTCCGGGGCCTGCGAGGTGACCGGGTCACCCGTCGCGGTCACCTCGCTCGCCGTCGACATCCCGCTCACCCCCGGCCGCACCGGCCCGTTCTGCCTGCGACTGACGCCCACGCCCGACGGTTACCTCACCGTCTCCGAGCTCCAGGTGTACGCGAGAGCGCCCGGCCTGGGCACCGAGGCGTCGGTGGCCGCGCTCCTGGTGGACGGCAAACCGGTCCCGAACTTCGACCCGTCGGTGACCTCCTACCGGGTCCCGGTCGGTGTTCGCGCCCGCGCATGCGTGACAGCGACCGCCACCGACCCGTACGCGGTCGTCGTGGTCACCCGCTCCGGCCGCACCCACACCGTCACCACCACCAGTGAGGACGGCGCGAACCACACCACGTACCAGGTGGAACCGATCCGCCGCCGCTGACCGTCCGTGGTGGCCGCACACGCAAGACGTCGCGTGTCCGGCCACCCCGGTCGTATGCCACGCAGGCACCACGGCGGTCGATTTCATCGCCTTCGAGTGGACGGCGACCGTTATCGGCCTGTCCCTGCTCGGGCCTTTCTGCTGGCTGGCGGTTTCGGCCACGTCGCAAGGGCCTGGCCATCGACGCTCGTGTCTTCTAACGTGATCCTGGTTCCAAAAAGGACAGGGGGAGCAGATAGATGAGTCACGACGACGTGACGCCAACCCGGCGTCGATCGTTCCGAGTCATCAGCGCGGCGGCCGTCGCCACCGTACTGACCGTCGCCCCGGCCACCGCCGCGTCGGCGGGCGGTCACGGGCATGGCGACCGGTGCGACAAGAACGCCAACGACACGTACGCCGAGGTGCTCAAGTGCGTGACGGTGGACGGCGTGCTGGACCACCTGAAGGTGTTCCAGAAGATCGCTGACCGGAACGACGACGTGTACTACCCGGGCAGCCGTGCCGCGGGCACCGAGGGGTATGCGAACAGCGTCCGCTACGTGTCGGCGCTGCTTCGCAAGGCCGGTTACAAGGTGACTCTGGACCCGTTCGAGTTCACCTTCAACTACCCGGCGCTGCTCGAGCAGGTCACCCCGGTGAGCGCGGAGTACCCGACCGGCGCCTTCACCAACAGCCAGTCCGGTGAGGTCACCGGCACGGTCATCCCGGTGGACATCAACCTGACCGGCGACCGGGCCACCACCAGTGGCTGCTCGGCCGACGACTTCACCGGCCTGAACTTCACCGGGGCGAACGACATCGCCCTGATCCAGCGCGGTGGCACCACCCCGGAGGGCGCGGCGTGCAGCTTCGCCGTCAAGGCGCAGAACGCGCAGGCCGCCGGCGCGGAGGCCGTGATCCTCTTCAACCAGGGCAACGACCCGACCCGTGAGGGTCTGATCGTCGGCACCCTGGGTGTGGACCACGGCGTCACCATCCCGGTGGTCGGCGCCAGCTTCGCCGACGGTTCGGCGCTGGCCGCGGCCGGCTCGACCGCGCACGTTCGGGTGCTGCCGTCGGAGACCCGGACCGACTACAACGTGATCGCCGACCTGCCCGGCCGGAACAAGAACAACATCGTGTTCGCCGGCTCGCACCTGGACAGCGTGACCGACGGCCCGGGCATCAACGACAACGGCTCCGGCTCGGCCGCGATCCTGGAGACCGCGCTGACCCTGGCCAAGAGCAAGCCGCAGAACAGCCTGCGGTTCGCCTTCTGGGGCGCCGAGGAGGAGGGCCTGATCGGTTCCACGGCGTACGTCGAGGAGCTGCCGCAGGCCGAGAAGGACAAGATCGCGCTGTACCTGAACTACGACATGGTCGGCTCGCCGAACTACATCTTCCAGGTGTACGACGCGGACCAGTCGTCGTTCCCGGCGCCGGTCGTGGTGCCGGAGGGCTCGACCGCGCTCGAGGACCTCTTCGAGTCGTACTACACCTGGAAGGGCCAGCCGTACGACGACGCCGAGTTCTCCGGTCGTTCCGACTACCAGGCGTTCATCGAGGCGGGCATCGCGTCGGGTGGCCTCTTCACCGGCGCCGAGGTCGTCAAGACCGAGCAGCAGGCGGCGATCTGGGGTGGCACGGCGGGCGCGTCGTTCGACCCGAACTACCACCAGCCCGGCGACACGATCGACAACCTGGACCTGAAGGCGCTCGAGATCAACAGCGACCTGATCGCCTTCGCCCAGCTCACCTACGCCTTCTCGACCGAGTCGGTGAACGGTGTGAAGGGTAAGCCGGTCCCCGGTAAGCCGATCAAGCTGCCGGCCCCGGCCGGTCCGCAGGGCACCTTCAACACCGGTGACGGTGGCGACGAGCACGTCCACCACCCGGAGGCGTGACGCACTGAACGAGGAAGGCCCGCCCCGGCATCGGGGCGGGCCTTCCTCCGTTCGGCTGTCAGATGTCGCGGCCGCCCGGCTCGGGCGCCGCGGTCAGGTCCATCAGCTGCTGCTGGACGTGGTTGGTCAGCGCCTCCTGGTAGCTGGTGGCGAGCTGAGCCAGCCGCTCGATCTCGTCGAGCGCGGCGGCCCGCTTCTCCACCAGGCTGTCCATGGCCTCGGTGTGGTTGCGGCGGGCGTCCGACTCGATGGTGGCCGCCTTGATCTGCGCCTCGCTGGTGAGCTGGTCGGCCTTGTCGCGGGCGTTGGTGATCACCGTCTCCGACTCGCGCTGCGCGTCGCGCATGTGCTCGTCGGCGGTCCGCTGAGCCATCATCAGCACCCGCGAGTTGCGGTCGTCGTCGCCGGCGATGGTCGGCATCGCACCGGACGGGGCGGCCTGGCTGCGCGCCCGCTCGAGCTGGGACTGCATGTTCCGCGCGTTCTGCTCGGCGCGGGCCCGGGCCTCCTGGAGCCGCTCCAGCTGGGCGGCCAGGTCGGCGAACTCGTTGTTGAGGACCATGGTCGCGGCCGGGTTGCCGCCGCCCCCGCCCCCGCCGCGGGCGAGCGTGTCCTTCAGGGCGCCGTTCTCCTCCAGGAGGCGGGTCAGCTCGCCCTCCACCTCGTCCAGGAAGGCGTCGACCTCTTCCTCGTCGTATCCGCGCTTCCCGATCGGCGGCTTCTTGAACGCCACGTTGTGAATGTCAGCTGGAGTGAGCGGCATCGTGCTCCTCGGTTCCCCTCGTTTGGGTCGTGCGGCCCGAAATCCTACGCAACGGCCCTGTGCCCCTGCCCTGGGCATGATCAAGCAGGCTGGGGCCCCGCGAAATCCCACCGAGACTACCGGCGCCCGCTGCGGCGCGCACGTCCCGGACGTCCGCATCACACTGGAGTTCGCGGGCGCTGAGCAGACTCGCACGTTACCCCACATCGGCGGCGCGAACGTGATAAAGGCGGATCGCCGGATCCGGCGGACACGGCCCGGCTCCCGGCGTAGATTCCCGAAGATGAGGGCAAGACGATTCGGAATCGTGTTCTGCCTGATCACGGCCATGCTGAGCCCGGTCGCGCCGGCCACCGCCGCCGCGCCGCCCGGTGGGCGTGAGTTCCGGCAGGGATACAAGGACGGCTTCGCGGAAGGGCTGGAGGACGCCCGGACCGATTGCAACAAACCGATCCGGGCGCAGAATTTCAAGGTCAACGACTACTGGCGCGGTTACATGCTGGGATTGGACCGCGGGTTCGACGCCGGTTACAAGCTGTACTGCTAGGCCGAGCGCCTAGTGCCAGAAGACGGCGACGGCCGCGTTCACCAGGGTGAGCGTGATGATGCCGATGAAGTGGCCCTTGTTGACCTCGTCGCGCTTACGCGGGATGAAGACCATGATGAAGATCATCACGGCGAGGAGCAGCTTCACGCCGAGCTTGATCGGGTCGGGCTCATCGTCGCCGCCGCCACGCAGCGGCGCGGAGAGCGCGATGCCGCTTGCCAGCTGGATGATGGAGCCCCACAGGATCGCCGGGTTGATCCGGAACTTGCCGGACAGGAACTGCGTGATGGCGCCGCCGAGCAGCAGCGCGAACCCGACCAGGTGTATGAAGAGAAGAATCAGCCGCAATGCTTCCACGACTCGGAAGCTTGCCAGGGCGCTCACCTGCGGATCGTCACCGGGGTCCGGCGGGCGATCACCGGCTCGGCCGCGAAGAGCAGCAGCGCCAGCAGAGCGAGCAGTCCGCCGGCCAGCGCGGTCGCCCGGGCGCCCGGGTCGCTGAGCACCGCCGCGCCGAGCAGCGAGCCGCCCGCGATGCCGACGTTGAACGCCACCGAGTTGCCGGCCGAGGCCATGTCGGTGCTGCCGGGCGCCACCTCGAGGACCCGGTTCTGCAGGGCCGGGGTGAGCGCGCCGATGCCGAAACCGGTGACCGCCAGCAGGACCGCGGTCACCGGGCGGGACTCGCCGACCGCGTACTGGGCGATCAGGGCGGCCGCCACCAGCAGCACCGATCCGGTGACGGCGCCACGCTGCCAGCGGTCACTGGCGTAGCCACCCGCCGCGATACCGGCGAAATCGGCGAGACCGCGGGCCAGCAGCAGGGGTGCGACGGCTGCGGCCGCGAACCCGGTCACCGCCGTCAGGAACACTTCGGTGTACGTGAAAGCCGTGTACAGCCCGGCCACCGACAGGGCGGTCACCGCGACGACGACGGCGTACCGGCGGGCGTCCGGACTGGTGCCGGTGGCCGCGTGGGTCTCCGCGACCCGCACGTCCGGCATGCCGGCCAGCAGGGCGACGAAGGCGGCCAGCGCGAGCCCGGTCAGGGCCAGGAACGCGGACCGCCAGCCGTACTGCTGGCCCAGCCAGGTGCCGGCCGGGACACCGAGCATCGGGCCGAGCGACGCGCCCGCGAACACCACGGCGCTGACCCGGCCGCGGACGGTCACGTCGAACATGGCGGCGACGACCGGCGCCACCACGGCCCAGAAGATCGCCTGGGAGAGGGCGGCGCACAGCCGGGCGGCGAGCAGCACCCCGTAGGTGGGCGCCAGGGCGGACAGCAGGTTCGCCACGGTCAGGGCGAACAGCAGGACCACGAGCAGCCGGCGGCGCGGGACGTTCCGGGTGCCGTAGGTCAGGGGGATCGTCACGATCGCGACCGTCACGGCGTACCCGGTGATGAGAAGACCCACGGCCGCGCGCGAGACGCCCAGGTCTCCGGCGATCAGCGAAAGGATGCCGATGGGCATCGTCTCGGTGGCCACGTAGCAGAAAGCCGACGCGGCGAGAGCCGACATCGCGATGATCCGGGTGCGCACCGGCCCACCGTAGCGAAACGCTTCGATGCCATGGGGTACATCGATCGACAGACCCGGGCGGAACCCGTATGTTAGTCCCGGTTCTCGTCCGGACGACTTACGGAGTTCACAGCGGTGCACGACCGGGACGATGAGGGACCCAGTCGGCTGCGGATCGGCGGTTGGCTCGCCTCGGGTGGCCGACCGCCCGCCGACACCCGGGCACTGCCCGGCCGCCCGGCACGCCGGGCGCTGCCCGCCGCGCCACCGTCGAAGGAGCTCGTGCTCGCGAAGCCCGGCGGGACCACGGACGGCATCCACATCGGGCGGCACCGCTCCGGCCGCCGCTGGTGGCGTCTCGCCGCCGCCTCGGCCGCCGCCGCCCTCGTGGTGATCGGCATCGTCCAGATGGCCGGCGACGGCGACACGGCCACCACGCCCGCGGCCGCTCCGCCGTCGCCGCTGCCGGCCGACCTGCCCGAGGGCGACTGGTCCCTGACGACCCCGACGGTGGACCCGGAGGTGCCGGTCTCGATCGCGCCACCGCCGCCCTCGTTCTCGGCCGGCCCGGTGAACACCCGCGTCCCGACGACCGCCCCGCACTCCCCCTCCGCGACGCCGGCGCCGGTCACCCCCACGGTGTCGGTCACCGCGGGCACGATCCCGTCGCTGGTCGACCTGAGCGCCGAGGGCTCCCGCGACTGGGTGCACTGGGGACTCGCCGGCGCCGACTCGGTGAACCGCCGCGGCGGCACCGCCCAGATCGAGGACCTGGGCGGCAGCCCGCGCGGCCGCTACGACAACAACCCGCAGCTCTACCGCTGGTCCGGCGGCACCCCGACCGCATCGGCCGGCCGCACCCCGACCGGTGTCTACGCCTGCGGCCAGGGCGCCACCATCACGCTGCGGGCCCCGGCCGGGCCGGCGACCCGCACGCTGAGTGTCTACGCCGGCGTGTGGATGGCCGCCGGCCGCCTCACCGTCACCGTGGACGGAGCGAGCGCCAGCCGCACGCTGGAGAACCGCGAGGCGATCAGCACCCAGCGCTTCGAGATCCGCTACCGCGCCAAGGCCGGCTCCAAGCTGACCGTCACCTGGACCGCCACCGCCGTCCACCACCCCACGTGCGGCAACATCGACCTCCAGGCCGCCACCCTCAGCTGATCAGGACAGCAGCCGCTACGCGCCCGGGTAGGTGGCCAGGGGGTTGGCGAAGGCGGCCGGGATGTTCTCCGGCTCCAGCGGGCGGCACAGGTGGTAGCCCTGGCCATAATCGCAGCCCAGCTCCCGCATCGCGCGGTGCTGCTCCTCGGTCTCGACGCCCTCGACGACGGTGCGCAGCTTGAGGGTGCGGGCCAGTTCGGCGACGGTGCGGATCACGGCGAGGTCGGCGACGGTGGGTTCGGCGCGGCTGATGAACGTACGGTCGATCTTCAGCTCGTCGACCGGGAGCCGTTGCAGGTAGGACAGTGACGAGTAGCCGGTGCCGAAGTCGTCGACGGCCAGGCCGACCCCGAGGTCGCGCAGGTCACCGAGGCAGGCGATGGCCGTACGCGGATCGCTCATCAGCACCGATTCGGTGAGCTCGAGGGTGACCGCGGCGGCCGGCAGCCCGCACTCGGCGAGGGTCCGCTCCACGTCGGCGGTGAACCGCGGGTCGGTGAGCTGGCGCCCGGAGACGTTGACGTTCAGGGTCATCTCGGGGATGGTCCGCCGCCACCGGGCGGCCTGCGCCCCGGCGGCCCGCAGCACCCACCGGCCGATGTCGGTGATCAGCCCGTTCTCCTCGGCGAGCGGCAGGAACTCGGCCGGCGGCACGTAGCCGCGGCCCGGCCGGGACCAGCGGACCAGCGCCTCCACACCGGTGGCGGCGCCGGTCTCCAGCCGGATCAGCGGCTGGTAGAGCAGGCGGAACTCGTCGAGTTCCAGGGCGCGCCGCAGCTCGCCGCCGAGGGTGAGCCGGGCCAGCGCCTCGGCGTGCATCCGCGGTTCGAAGAGGATCACCTTGCCGGGGCCGTCCTTCTTGGCCTGGTACATCGCCACGTCGGCGTTGCCGAGCAGGTCACCGGGGTCGGTGCCGGCGGTGCCGGTGGCGATGCCGATGCTGGCGCCGATGAAGACGTCCCGCCCGGCGATCCGGAACGGCCGCCGCAGCGCCTCGATGATCCGCCAGGCCACCGGCACCGCGTTCTCCGTGGTGGAGCCGCCGAGCAGCACGGCGAACTCGTCGCCGCCGAGCCGGGCGCCGGAGCCGGCCGAGCCGAGGCAGTCCCGGATCCGGCCGGCCACGTGCCCGAGCAGGTCGTCGCCGGCCCGGTGGCCGAGGCTGTCGTTGACCGCCTTGAACCGGTCCAGGTCGATGAAGAGGACGCTGACCGGGCCGCCCCCGTCCAGCTTCTCGCCGAGGATCTCCAGGAACAGCACCCGGGTCGGCAGCCCGGTCAGCGAGTCGTGCCGGGCCTCGCGCAGCGACTCGACGAGGGCCAGCCGCTCGGCGGCCTCCCGCTCGCGTTCCTCACGCAGCCGCCGTTCCGCGGTGAGCAGGGCGATGTTGTGCAGCGCGAGGCCCAGGGTCTGTCCCATGGCCTGGAGCAGCTGCCGTTCCTCCGGGGCGAGGGGTTCACCGGCCCGGGCGACCAGCAGTGTCCCGCGCGGCTCGGAACCGAACCGGGCGACGCTCAGGTGCAGCTCACCGAGGCCGGGCAGGGCGAGGACGCCGGGTGACGCGCCGTCCGGCAGGGCGCCCTCCAGCAGGTCCCGGTCGACGCCGCGGACCACCTCGGCACCGTCACCGGACAGCATCGCCGCGACCTCGGCCTCCAGAACCTCGGCGGCCCGTTCGACGGCCACGGTGATCGCGGTCTGTTCGTCGCGGGGCTCGCAGACCGCCGCGAAGAACTCGGTGAGCTGGTACGTGGACCAGTGGTTCACAGGTTCTCCCTCAGGCCAGCGCCAGCGTGACCACGGTGAAGTGGTGCATGCCGAGGGCGCCGCGGACCCGGGCGAACTCCCCGTTGGTGTAGAACCCGGCGAACGGCACGTCCGGCAGCGCCTCGAGCAGCCCGTCACGCTCCCGGCCGACGCCGTCCTCGCCGAGGGTGACCCGGCGGGCCGAACAGTCGAAGACCAGGCTGCCCAGAGCCGGGCGGCCGGCCAGCATGTCCAGCGCCTGCCGTCCGGACTGGCCGGCCGCGGCGGCGAGCGCGCCCGGGTCGGTCTCCATGAGCCAGGCGAGCGCGCCCTCCGGAACGTCGGCCAGGCAGACCACGGAGCGGTCCGACCGGTCGCCGTCGTGGATCACCCGGATGTCCTCGCCGCTGCGCCGGGACAGGCCCAGCGGGTGCGGGAACGTCACCTGCCGGAACGCGTCCGGGTCGTCGAGGATCGACTCGTCCAGGCCGAGCAGCCGCAGCAGCACGTCGAGCGCCGGTTCGCCGTCCAGCTCGTGGACCCGGCCGCCCTGGCTGCGGGTGACGATCATCGCCGAGCCGGTCTTGCGCCAGCCGTGGGCGATGCCCACCCCGAGCGGCGCGTCCGAGCCGATCGCGACGCCGACCAGCGCGTCGGACAGGATCTCCACGCCGTCGCGGCCGCCGTGGAACTGGTAGGTGCGGGTGAAGGTCAGCTGGTCGCCGGCGCAGCCGCCGACCAGCGGGACGGCCGCGCCGGCCACCGAGAACGCGCCGCGCACGATCTCGTGATGGTCGCCGGACAGGCCGTCGCCGAGCATCAGCAGCGCCCGGTGCGGGTGGTCGACCGCGCCGAGGCACGACGCGGCCTCGACGCCGGAGTCGCGCAGGCGGTTCGAGATGTCGCGGGAGACATGGGTACGGACGGCGAAGCCGGTCCCGCCCCAGGCCGCCACGACCACACCGTCCTTGCTGGTGGCGCCGCCGCTCAGCTGTCCCGAGGTGCTGCATCCGACGATCACGGTGTCCGCGGCGACCCGCTCGCGGACGGCGTCGAGCATCTCCGCCGTGTGGTGGCCGACCGAGCAGAACACGAACACCACCACCGGGTCGGTTCCGGTGATCGCGGCCGCGGCCGCCTCGGCTCCCGCGGCGCCCGGGTCGGTGAGCGTGCTGTGCCCCGTGCCGAACCAGCGGCCGTCCCGGTGAGTGCTGACACTGCGATCCATGTCGCAGTGAATCGGCAGGGGGCCGCCGGGCCTGAGAAAGATCGTTGGGTCAGGCGGCGGGGGCGTCGTAGCGGTCGCGGACGAAGCGGCCCAGGCGGGCGGCGAAGCGGCCGATCGTGGTGGCGGCCGCATGGCGGGAGTCCCAGACGGCGACCAGCCGGATGGAGAGCCGGCGGCCGTTCACCTCCACCCCCAGCGGGACCAGTCCGAAGCGGGGATCGTCCGAGGCGATGGCGACTCCCCGCCCCGCGGCGGCCAGCGCCTGGGCGACGGTGCCGTTGGCCGCCTCGACGGCGGAGATCCCGGGCATGACGGCTTCGAGGGCCTGCCGCGCGGTGAACGTCCTCGGCAGCAGGATCAGGGTCTGGGTGAGCAACTCGGTGAGTGTGACGGCCTCCCGCCCGGCCCACTGATGGCCGGCGGGTACGTAGGCCCACACCGGCAGCACCGCGAGGGACGTCCCGTGGAACGGTGGTGACGCGGGGGTCGTTCCGATGGCCAGATCGGCGCCCAGCCGGAGGGTCTCCACCGGGGAGAGACCGTCCGCTCCCAGTACGTCGGTGGTCGGGTCGTCCGGGGCCAGGGTGGCGATGAACGGCGCCACCACGTCGGTCAGCGTCACGGTCGGCGCCCCGATGGTCAGCCGTTCGAGACGTCCCTGCGCGTGGAAGGATGCCGCCACCCTCAGCGCGTCGGCACGTTGCAGCAGGTCACGAGCTTGCGGCAGGAGGGCCCGCCCGGTGGTCGACAGCTCCAGCCGGCTGCCGGCCCGGTCGAAGAGCGGCACGCCGAGATCCTTCTCCAGCTGGCGGAGCTGCCGGGACAGCCCGGGCTGGGTGAGATGCAGCCGGGCGGCCGCGCCGCTGACCGTGCCCGCTTCGGCGGTGGCCACGAAATAGCGCAGGTGCCGCAACTCCATCATGCCTCCCAGGCATAGGTGGGCTGCCCAGATGGTAATGGACGGGCATGGCCTCCGGTTCGAGACTGGACCGCGTGAGCAACTTCCCCGTGGTCGACCCCGCCACGCTGCAAACCATCACCGAGGTCCCCGACCAGGGCGCCGCCGACGCGCGGGCCGCCGTCGACGCGGCCTCGGCGGCGTTCAGAGGCTGGGCGGGGACCGCGCCCCGGCGGCGCTCGGAGATCCTCTACCGGGCCTTCGAGCTGATGCTGCGCGACCGTGACGGGCTGGCCGCTCTGATCCGGCGGGAGAACGGCAAGTCGCTGTCCGACGCGCTCGGCGAGGTGACGTACGCGGCCGAGTTCTTCCGGTGGTTCGCCGAGGAGGCGGTCCGGCCCGGCGGCGACTTCGGCGAGTCCCCGGCGGGCGGTACCCGTACCCTGGTCACCCACCGCCCGGTGGGTGTGGCCGCGCTGGTCACGCCGTGGAACTTCCCGGCCGCGATGATCACCCGCAAGATCGGCCCGGCGCTCGCCGCGGGCTGCACCGCGGTGGTCAAGCCGGCCGCCGAGACCCCGCTCACCGCGCTCGCCATCGGAGAGCTGCTGCGCGAGGCCGGGCTGCCGGACGGGGTGGTCACCGTGGTCACCACCACCGACTCCTCCGGCGTGGTCGGGGCCTGGCTGAACGACCAGCGGGTCCGGAAGATCTCCTTCACCGGCAGCACGGCGGTGGGCCGGGTGCTCCTGCGGCACGCCGCCGACCGGGTGGTCAACTCGTCGATGGAGCTGGGCGGCAACGCGCCGTTCATCGTGGCCGACGACGCCGACCTGGACGCCGCGGTGGCCGGGGCGATGATCGCCAAGTTCCGCAACGGCGGGCAGGCGTGCACCGCGGCGAACCGGTTCTACGTGCACGCGGCGGTGGCCGGGGAGTTCACGGCCCGGTTCGGCGCGGCCGTCGAGAAGATGCCGGCCGACGCCATCGGGCCGCTGATCAGCGCGGCAGCGCTGCGGCGCGTCACCCGTACCGTGGCGGAGGCCGTCGCGGCGGGCGCCCGGATCAGCCACCGTGCCGCCGTCCCGGACGGGCCGGGCTGGTTCTACCCGCCGACCGTGCTGACCGGCGTGCCGGCGGACGCGGAGATCCTCAAGGAGGAGATCTTCGGCCCGGTGGCCGCGATCACCACCTGGACCGGCGAGGACGAGCTGCTCGACCTGGTCAACGACAGCGAGTACGGCTTGGCCGCGTACGTCTTCTCCGGAGATCTGGCCCGTGCCCTGCGTCTCGGCGAGGCGATCGACGCGGGCATGGTGGGCGTCAACCGCGGGCTGGTGTCCGACCCGTCGGCACCGTTCGGCGGGGTGAAGCAGAGCGGCCTGGGCCGCGAGGGCGCCCGTGAGGGCCTGCGCGAGTTCCAGGAGACGCAGTTCCTGAGCGTCGACTGGCAGTGATTCTCCTCGCTCCCTGACGGCTCGTGGAGCGGCCCGGCGATCGGATAGCGTCGGTCCGTTCCACGGCACGGGAGAAGACACATGAAGCGTTATGTAGCGATCGGCGACAGCTTCACCGAGGGCCTCGGTGACACGCTTCCGGACGGCTCCGAGCGCGGCTGGGCCGACCTGGTCGCCGCCGGTCTGGCCGCCGACGGTCCGGTGGAGTATGCGAACCTCGCCATCCGCGGCCGCCTCCTGGAGCCGATCGTCCGGGATCAGCTCGAGGCCGCCCTGGCCCTGTCCCCCGCGCCGACGCTGGTGTCCTTCAACGGCGGCGGCAACGACATGCTGCGCCGTGGCGCCTCGGTGGAGCACCTGATCGACCTCACCCGGCAGGCGATCCGGCGCTGCGCGGAGGCCGGGGTGCCGCTGCTGCTGCTGAGCGGCGCCGACCCGTCCGACCACCTGCCGTTCGGCAGCACCTTCCGGCAGCGGGGCGAGCAGCTCACCGCGGCCGTCGAGGCGCTGATGCCGCTGGACGGGGTCACCTTCGTCGACTGCTTCCGCGACCGGGAGCTGCGCCGCCGTGTCTACTGGTCGGCCGACCGGCTGCACCTCAACGCGGCCGGGCACCGCCGGGTCGCCTCGCTGATCCTGGCCGCGCTGGGCCAGCCGGTGCCGCCGCACGTGCTCGACCCGGGGCCGGCGCCCGCGTTCCGGCCGCTCTCGGAGGCGCGCTACTACGGCGAGCACGTGCTGCCCTGGATCGGGCGGCGGCTGCGGGGGCGCTCGTCCGGCGACGACCGGGCCCCAAAATACTCCGACTGGACGCCGATCACCGCCTGATCCCACCGAAATGCCGCTCTTGCTCGGATCCGGGGCTAATTAAGACGGATGACGCCTATAAAAGGGAGGTAGGAAAAGCCGCATGCGCAGGTGAGGAGCGTGCATGACTACCGTCGCCCCGAGGCCGGTGCCTATCCGGCCTCAACCGGTTCGCCGGCAGGTGAGAGGGTCTGCGCTGGCCCGGATCCTGCGGACCACGGACGCGAAGCAGATCGGGATCATGTACATGATCACGTCGATCGTGTTCTACATGGTCGGCGGGGTGATGGCCCTGCTGATGCGCGCCGAGCTGGCCAAACCCGGCATGCAGATCCTGTCGCCGGAACAGTTCAACCAGCTGTTCACCATGCACGGCACGGCCATGCTGCTGTTCTTCGCCACCCCGATCGTGTTCGCCTTCGCCAACTACGTGGTGCCGATCCAGATCGGAGCGCCGGACGTGGCGTTCCCGCGGCTGAACGCCTTCGCCTACTGGCTGTACCTGTTCGGCACGCTGACCGCCATGAGCGGGTTCATCACCCCCAGCGGGGCGGCGGACTTCGGCTGGTTCGCGTACACGCCGCTGAGCAGCTCGCTGCACTCACCGGGCATCGGCGGCAACGCCTGGGTGGTCGGCCTGGCGATCGGTGGTCTGGGCTCGATCCTCGGCGCGGTCAACCTGATCACCACGATCCTGTGCCTGCGGGCGCCCGGGATGACCATGTTCCGGATGCCGATCCTCACCTGGAACATGCTGGTCACCAGCCTGCTCGTGATCCTGATCTTCCCGTTCCTGGCGGCCGCGCTGTTCGCCCTGGCCGCCGACCGGATGCTCGGCGCGCAGGTCTTCAACGTGGAGACCGGTGGGCCGATGCTCTGGCAGCACCTGTTCTGGTTCTTCGGGCACCCCGAGGTGTACGTCATCGCGTTGCCGTTCTTCGGCATCATCACCGAGGTCGTCCCGGTGTTCAGCCGTAAGCCGGTGTTCGGTTACAAGGGCCTGGTCGCGGCCACCCTGCTGATCGGCGCGCTGTCGATGTCGGTGTGGGCGCACCACATGTTCGCCACCGGCCAGGTGCTGCTGCCGTTCTTCAGCCTGCTGAGCTTCTTCATCGCGGTGCCGACCGGCATGAAGTTCTTCGTCTGGATCGGCACCATGTGGCGCGGCCAGATCAGCTTCGAGTCGCCGATGCTCTGGGCGGTCGGCTTCATGGTGACGTTCCTCTTCGGCGGCCTCTCCGGCGTCCTGCTGGCCTCGCCGCCGATCGACTTCCACGTCTCCGACTCGTACTTCGTGATCGCCCACTTCCACTACGTGCTCTTCGGCACGATCGTGTTCGCGGTGTTCGCCGGCATCTATTTCTGGTTCCCGAAGATGTTCGGCCGGATGCTCGACGAACGCCTCGCCAAGGTGCACTTCTGGCTCACGATGATCGGCTTCCACGGCACGTTCCTGGTGCAGCACTGGCTCGGCACCCAGGGCATGCCCCGCCGGTACGCCGACTACCTGCCGAGCGACGGGTTCACCTTCCTCAACACGTTCTCCACGGTCTTCTCCTTCATCCTGGGCATCGCCACGCTGCCGTTCGTCTACAACGTGTGGAAGTCGTACAAGATCGGAAAGGTGGCCACCGCCGACGACCCGTGGGGCCACGGCAACTCGCTGGAATGGGCCACCAGCAGCCCGCCGCCGCTGCGCAACTTCGACCGCATGCCGCGGATCCGCTCCGAGCGGCCCGCCTTCGACCTGAAGTTCCCGCACCTGGCCGCCGGCGAACAATCCCTGGCCGGCCCGCCCGAGGGCGGCGCCCGCCCGCTCCACAAGGAGTCCGACGGCGGCGCGACCTACAGCGAGGACATCGGCACCGACGTGGACCGCTGACCACACCCCGGCTGGACGTCAGGGCTGTCTCAACGTCGTTGAGACAGCCCTGAGCGCCAGCCGGTGTCCCACCGGGACGCCCCCGATGCTTCTGGGAACGGCGACCCCGTACCGGAAATGGGTCAGGTTTGGGGAAGCACCCGGGCGATCTTGATCGTGGTGTTCGATCCGCCGGTGGCCGGGTACGCGGCGCTGCCGTCGCTGTACGGCTTGAAGGCCTGGTAGGCGTGGTCCTTCACGGCGATCGACAGGCGGCCGCCGACCGCCTTGCCGGTCCCGGCGTCGTAGACCTGCGCGCCCATCGACGAGCCGGACTGCCAGGAGAGGAGCATCCGGTTCGGGCCGTAGGAGACCAGGTGCGGGTGGGCCGACGAGATCCCGGTCCGGACGGTGCTCGTGGACCTGCCGGTGGTGAACTTCTCGAGGCGGACGCCGCCGCCCTGGCTCCACGCGGTCCAGTAGCCCTTGGACCTGGCGAGGACCAGGTCGCCGCCGAAGAGGGTGCCGTCGCAGGCGCCGGCGGCCACCGTGCGGTACGGGTCGGGCTGGGCGATCCGGCAGGCGTTGTCGGTGGCGCAGACCGTGACGAACCGTTTGGTACGCGGGTCCCAGACGATCCGGGACGTCCAGGCGTGGCTGCACCCGACCTCGAAGGCGTCCTTGTGCCCGCTGACCAGCTTGCCGGCCTTGCTGACCACCTGCATCCGGTCGCCCTCGTGCACGTCGACGCAGTTGCCGTTCCGGACGGTGATCGCCACCCCGAAGTAGGCCGCGTAGTCGGAGCCGTTGGTGGCGAGGCGGCCGTGGTGCTGGTACCACCAGATGAAGCGGGCGCCGTCGTCGTACCCGGTGCGGCCGCCGGTCAGGTTGGTTACCTGGCGTTCCCAGACCAGCTTGCCGTTGTTGTCGAAGCGGATCATGTGCATGGTGTTGCACGGGCTGGACTCGCCGCCGCAGAGCGGGCCGCTGCCGCAGGCGCCCTTACGGGTGAGCAGGACGACCCCGCCGTTCGCGTCGGCCTGGACGTCCTGGAGGTCGATGCCGGTGAAGCTGGTGGTGGTGCCGGTCAGCTTGTCGTCGCAGCCGAGCCGGCCGAGGTGGACCCTGCCGTCGGTGCCGAGCCAGGCGAGCCAGGAGCCGCCGTCGGGGCGGGCCGCGATGGCCATCGGCAGCTTCTCGGTGTCGCCCTCGCCGCCGTAGCCGACCACCTTGGCGGGCAGCTTGACCGTGGTGACGGTGGCGACCGGCTTGGCGGAGACCTTCCGGGCGCAGGCGCCGGCGGTTTTCACCGTGGCGCTCGGGGCCGCGCTCGGGGCGGTCGGTGCGGAGGCCGCGACCGAGGGCCCTGCGGAGGAGGACGAGGCCGCCGCCACAGGCGTGCCGGCGGCGGCCTCCTCCTCTGCCGGCGTCGAGCAGGCGCCGACCGCGAGGACGGCCACGATCGCGGTTGTGACCGCTATCAGGCGACGGTTGAGCATGTCCTTTTCCTCGATTGTTTTAAGTTTTTCTTAGGGGCGTCTTAAATGCACGCCAATGCGGCGCGCCGAAAGACATTACCCGTTTTCAGCCCTCGATCAAAGTCGCATCTACCTGCTCATATAGATGTGACTTAATAGGAAAGAAAGCGAATCAGGACAGGCCGAGCGCCGGCTTGCCCGGGACGCTGGTCCCGGCGTGCAATTCGGCGAGGGCCCGGCGGGCGTCGACGGCGCCGTCCGCGGTGAGGCGATAGAACCGGCGCGCCGGGCGGCCCTGCTCGGCCGGGTCGATCTCCTCCCACCGGGCCTCGACCCAGCCGGCCTCCTGGAGGCGGTGCATGATCGGATAGAGGCTGCCGCTGGCCAGCCCGGTGACCTGCATGAGCTCGAGACCGTACCGGTCGGCGCCCGGGTCGGCGAGCAGCGCGGCGAGGATCCGCGCGGTCGGAATCGTGATCCGCATCCGGTCACTCTATCGAAACTCTACATAGGGTCAAGCGCCGCCCTTCTGAACTCTGCGGTGATCGCTCACGTAACCAGTCCCATCGGCAGCCTCATCCCCCGCCCGCGACGCCCGAAGGAGTGCATCGTGAGCTTCGACCAGCACATCTCCGTCTTCGACCTGTTCTCGGTAGGCATCGGCCCCTCCAGCTCGCACACTGTCGGCCCGATGCGGGCGGCCCGCCTCTTCGCCGGCCGCCTGGCCGACATTCCGGACGTTCGGAGCGTCCGCGCCGAGATGTTCGGCTCGCTCGGCGCGACCGGCCACGGTCACGGGACACCGAAGGCGGTTCTCCTCGGGCTGGAAGGCGACACCCCCGAGACGGTGGACGTGATCTCGGCGGACGCGCGGGCCGCCCGGATCCGCGCCGACGGCCGGCTACGGCTGCTGCGGGAGCGGGCGATCGACGTCGAGCTGGTCCTGCACCGCCGCCGGACCCTGCCCGGTCACCCCAACGCCATGCGCTTCACCGCCTTCGGCGCCGACGGCGCGGAGCTGCTCGCCGGGACCTTCTTCTCGATCGGCGGCGGCTTCGTGGTTCAGGAGGACCATGCGGCGGTACGGGAGACGCGCGGCCCGGTCCCGTACCCGTTCTTCTCGGCGGCCGAACTCCTGGCGCTCACCCGGACCACCGGCCTGTCCATCCCCCGGCTGATGCTGGCGAACGAGGAGACGCTGCGCACCGAGTCGGAGATCAGGTCGGGCCTGCTGGACATCTGGCAGGTGATGCGGGACTGCGTCGACGCGGGCCTGGACGCCGAGGGCGTGCTGCCCGGCGGCCTCAAGGTACGCCGCCGCGCCGCCACCACGGCCCGTCAACTGCGGGTGGCCGGTGAGCCGGCCGAGGTCGCGATGGAGTGGCTGACCGTCTACGCCATGGCGGTGAACGAGGAGAACGCGGCCGGCGGACGGGTGGTGACCGCCCCCACCAACGGCGCGGCCGGCATCATCCCGGCCGTGCTGCGCTACTACCTGGACTTCGTGCCCGGCGCGGACAAGGAGGGCGTGGTCCGGTACCTGCTGACGGCCGGCGCGATCGGCCTGCTGTTCAAGCGCAACGCCAGCATCTCCGGCGCCGAGGTGGGCTGCCAGGGCGAGGTGGGCTCGGCGTGCGCGATGGCGGCGGCCGGGCTGGCCGAGGTGCTCGGCGGCACCCCGGAGCAGGTGGAGAACGCCGCCGAGATCGGCATGGAACACAACCTGGGCCTCACCTGCG
>NZ_JAHXZI010000022.1:0-167459 GCF_019429605.1 Actinoplanes hulinensis
TCTGCAGGGCGACCGTGCTGGGCTTCGTGGGGGCGGCTTCGGCGGGGGACGCGATCATGACGGTGCCGGCGGCGACCGGGGCGATGAGGGCGGTCGCGGCGATGCGGCGGAGAAGCTGGCGCAAGATCGGTCCTTCCGGGGAAGTGTGTTGCGGGCTCACCGTTGACTTCGGCCTGGGGTGGGTGGGGGTGATTGCCGGGCCGGTGCGCGTGGGTCACCGTCCGGTTGCCGCAGCGCAGGCGCGATGTGTGTCAGTTCAGTGACGTACGGCAATCCGTGGGGGCGCCGGCCGCGAATCCCGTTCGCCAGACGAGTTGTGATCGGGCGAAGGGAAGCCGACATGGCGGACAAGGGGAACCGGGGATCACTGGCCGTGATGGCCGGGGTCGCCGTGCTGTTGCACCTGGCCGGATTCTGGGCACTCGACGGACTCCCGCCACAGTTCCCACTCGGGGTCTTCGTCGTCGCCTACCTGCTGGGCATGCGCTGGGCCTTCGAACCGGGCAACACCGCCGCGATCGACCGCGCCACCGCGCAGATCTCCGGGCGCGGCACGACGATGGCCGGATTCTGGTACGCCCTCGGCTACTCGACAGCGGTCTACGTCATGGCGGTCCTGTTCACGATGGGCCTCCAGATGCTCGCCTGGCGCGACCGGCCGGTGATCCTGGACGGCTCGTTCACCGGCGTCTTCCTCGGCATCTTCGGCATCCTCCAGTTCGTCGTCCTGATCGGCGCCGTGCGGATGCGGCGCGACGGCGCCGGGCCGCCGACCCGGCTCGGCCGCCTGCTGGGCTGGGTACGCCGTCCCTGGCACCTGTACCCGGTCGGCCTGATCCTCGGCTTCGGGCTGTTCCTGGCCGTCGAGGTGGGCCTGCTGATCCTCGCCGCCGGGCAGCTCGCGCTGATCGCCCCGATGTACCTGACCTGGGTGCTGCCGATGGTCTTCGCGGCCGGCATGTCCCTGGCGGCGACCGTGCAGAGTGCCGCCGGCGACCGCATCGAGGCGCGCCGTCCCGTCCTCAACATCGCACTCACCGCCGTGGCCGCCCTCGCGGCGCTGATCGCCTCCGCCATGCGGGTGTTCGGCCCGCTGCCCGACGGCGCGGTCGGCACCTTCTTCGCCTTCCTCGGCAACCTGTTCCTCGCGGCCCTGCGCCTGCTCGGGCGACTGCTGAACTACCTGCTCGACCGGCCCGGGCTGCTGCTGGTCCTGCTGATCGTGCTGGTCGCCGCGGTGGCCCTCCGGCGTCGCAAGGGAGGCTCGTCCGCCGCCGCACCTTCCGGTGGCGCGCCGGCGAGGAACGCCCCGCAGGCTGCCGGCCCGGCGAAACCCGGTCTGGGCGACCGTCTCCGGCAGGCGCTGCGCGACCGCAAGGAGGCCGGCGCCCGTAAGAAGGCCGTCCGCGAGCAGGAGAAGTGGGCACAGGAACGGGAGAAGGCCGCCCAGCGGGCCCGCGAGGAGGCGGCCGCCCGCAGCACGGTGCAGCCTCAGCGCCCGCCCACCGGGCAGGGCACCTACGCCCGGGGCCGCGCCACACCCGGCGCCCGTCCGCAGGCCGGGCGCGCCGCCGCGCGCCCGGCCCCGGCGGTATCTCCGCAACCGGCGCCCGTCGCCGCACCTCAACCCGTACGCGCCAGCGTCGCCGCCACCCCGTCGCCAGCACGTGCCGCGGTCGTGCCGCCGCCCGCTCGCACCACTGCCGCGGCGCGGCAGGGGCGGTCCGCCGTCCCTCAGCCCGCCCCGGCCCAGCCGGTCGCGGCCGTGCCGGTGGTTCAGCCGGTCGCGGCCGCGCCGGTGATCCAGCCCGTTGCGGTCGCCCCCGTGGGACAGCCGGTCGTCTACGGCCAGCCGGTGATCACCCCGGCCGTGATCGCCGACCCCGACTACACGGAACCGATCGTGGCGGAGTCCCTCCCCGGAGAGCAGACCGGCATCGCCGTCGTCACGGGGGCCGGCGCCGGCCTGGGCCGGGCCATCGCGCTGGGCCTGGCCGGCGCCGGGTACGGGATCCTCGCCGCCGACCTGGACGCCGACAGCGCCGCCGCCTGCGCCGCGCAGGCCCGGAGCTACGGTGTGCCCGCCCAGGCCGTACGCCCGGATGTCCGCCAACCCGGCTACCTGGAGCGGATCGTGGCGGTGGCCGACGAGTGGGGCGGCCCGGTGGTCCTGGTGAACGCGGGCGCCGGTGGCTGGCCCAGCCCGGTGCCGGGCCGGACCGCCGAGATGCACCTGACCGACCTGACCAGGGAATCCATGCGGATCCGTGGCGGCGGCGCGATCCTCAACGTGGTCCCGTCGGCCTCCGCCGACACCCCCGCCCTGGTCCGGTTCACCGCCGACCGGGCCGCGGACCGCGACGGCGTACGGATCATGTGCCTGACCACCGACCAGCCGTTCACGACACCGGACGAGGCGGTGACCGCGGTGCTGGACCTGATCCGCCACGGCCGGGCCGGCACGGTGGTGGCCCTCCAGAGCTGGAGCCCCACCCCCGGGACCGTCCCGCTGCCCTGAACCCCGGCCGGCCGCCGGGCTGTCCCGAGCGGAACAGCCTCCGAGTCCTGCCGTCATGGTGCGGCGGCCGATCACGGTTCCGGAACTCCGGAAGGGCTGCGACGATGAGCCGGTGACCGACGATCCGGGGCACAACGAGCGCTGGGCCGAGGAGCTGTTGCGCCAGGGCGTCGAGGAGAAGGACATCGAGGCGGTACGGCAGGCGGGCGCGCTCCTGGTCGAACTGCGGGACACCACCTCGCTGGCCGATCCGCGACAGCCGCACTGGACGCGGCGGCTCCTGGAGGTCTGCCGAACCGCCTATCAGATGACCGCCGACCCCGCCTACGGCCTATTCGGCCGCGTCGCGTCTCGCCGAGGCCTCCGCTCCCTCCCGTGCCCCATCGGCGACCGCCGCGCCCGGATCCGCGACGGCGACCGGTGTGCGCCTCGACCTGAGCACTGCTGGGCCGAAACCGATCAGCGCGGCCACCAGCGCGAGCCCGGCCGCGACCGCCGGCGTGACATACCCGCCGCGCGCGCCCGCCGTCTCCACCGTCCAGCCGCCGATCGACGCGCCCGCCGAGACACCGATCAGCAGGCCGGTCACGGTCAGGGTCATGCCCTCGTTGATCCGCGCCGACGGCACCAGCTCGTGCACCAGGGTCATGCTCGTGATCATCGTGGGGGCGGTGGCCAGCCCGGCGACGAACAGCACCATGGCCAGCGCCCACAGATTCCCGGCGAGCAGCACCGGCTGGATCAGCACGGCCATCGCCGCGACACACATCAGGAACCGGGCGGCCGCCACGCCGCGCACCTTCAGCGTCCCGAACGCCAGCCCGGCGACCGCCGACCCGCCGGCGAACAGCCCCAGGATCACACCGGCCGCCGACGGGTGGCCGAGCGATTCCGCGTACGCCACGGTGACCACCTCGACGCTGCCGAAGACCGCGCCGGTGAACAGGAACGTCACCACGATCTCCGGAACGCCCCGCTGCCGCAGCGGCGACCGGCCGCGCTCCCGCACGCCGTGCACCGCCGGCTCGGTGCGCCGTTGCGCCGCCAGCGCCAGCGAACCGGTCACGAACAGCACGATCGTCACGGTGAGGCCGGCCTGCGGCGCCACCGCCGTGCACAGGAGGGCGGCGATCACCGGACCGGTCATGAAACACAGTTCGTCGATGGTCTGCTCCAGCGCGTTCGCGGTGTGCAGCAGATCCGGCCGGTCCCGGTGCAGGGCCACCCATCTGGCCCGGACCATCGCGCCGACATTCGGGTTCGCGGCCGCCACGATGTTCGCGGCGAACAGCGTCCACGCCGGGGCGCCGGCGCCCGCGCAGATCACCAGGGCCGCCGCGCCGGACGCGGAGAACAGTGCGGTCGGCACCGCCACGCGGGACTGCCCGTACCGATCCACCCACCGGGCGATCCATGGCGCGAGCAGGGCGGTCACCGCCAGGCCCGCGGCCGAGACCGAGCCGGCCAGGGCGTACGAGTCCCGCAGCGACGCCACCATGATCACGACACTGACCCCGAACATCGAGATCGCCATCCGGGCCGGCAGCGCGGCGAAGGTGAAGGCGGCCGCGCCCGGAACAGCGAACAGGCGGCGGTACGACGAGAACAAGTGATTCCCCTCCAACGGTCCGGGCCCGCCGATGCTCGCCGCTGCCCGCCGTGGTGTCATCCGAATTTCCAGACCTTTCCGGTACGCCCGACCCCGTCCCGCCTCATTCGGACAGTTCCGCCCTGCCGCGCGATCTCGCTGCCACTCCGGCCGGTGCAGCGCCCGCCGGGCTGAGATCGGTGGCCGGGCACGCCGAGGCCGCTCTCGGGGTCTCGGTCGGATGGCGGGCTGGGCTACGCTCGGGCCATGGCTGGGTGGCGGTCACGGGGCCGGCGGACCGACGCCGTCCTGGTGCCCGCGGTCGCCTTCATCGGCGTCGCGGGGCTCGTCGTGCAGTCGGGCGGACTCGACACCGCCGCTGAGTTCGCGGCGCTCCTCGCCGTACTCGTCTCGTCCGGTCTTCTGTTTCTCCGTCGCCGTTTCCCGGTCGTGGTGGGGGTCGTCGCGCTGGCCGCGGTCGCGGCCTACGGGTTCCTGCTCCAGCAGCCGGGCCCGATCATGCTGGTCTTCGTCGTGGCGCTCTACACCGTCGTGGACGAGGGGCATCTCGCGGTCGCCATCGGGCTGGGCGGCGCGTCGGTGCTGGCCTTCGCGGCCGCCGACAGTCTCACCCGGACCGGCGTGTCCGGGAACGGCGCCACCTTCCTGCACGCCGGGTGGCTGGTCGCGGTCATCGCCGGCGTGACCCGCAACCGCCGGGCCTATCTGGCCGAGGTGGAGGCCCGCACGGCCGCCGCCGAGCGGCGGGCCGCCGAGCAGGCCCGGCACCGGTCCACGGAGGACCGGCTGCGGATCGCCCGGGAGCTGCACGACGTCCTCGGCCACCATCTGTCGCTGATCAACGTGCAGGCCGGCGCCGCCCTGCACCGGCCCGACCCGGCCCGGTCGGAGCAGGCGCTCACCACGATCAGGGAGACCAGCCGGGAGACGCTGCGCGAGCTGCGCGCCGCGCTGAACGCGCTCCGGCAGGACGGTGAGGCGCCACTGACCCCGCCGCCCGGCCTGAACCGGCTCGGCGAGCTGACCGCCCCCGGCCTGGAGATCCGCGTCGAGGTCACCGAGACGAGACCGCTGCCGTCCGAGGTGGATCTGGCCGCCTACCGGATCGTCCAGGAGGCGGTCACCAACGTGACGAGGCATGCGGCCGCGGGGGAGGCGGTCGTCCGGATCCGGCCGGACGGGCCCGACGTCCTGGTGGAGATCGACGACGACGGCCTCGGCCCGCGCGGGGACGCCGGCCCGGGGAACGGGATCCTCGGGATGCGGGAGCGGGCGCGGGCGCTCGGCGGAACGCTTGCCACCGGCCCGCGGCCCGGTGGCGGGTTCCGGGTCAGCGCGCGTCTTCCGCTGAGCCCCGACCGGGTGCCGTCATGATCAGGATTCTGCTGGCGGACGACCAGACGCTCGTCCGGGCCGGTTTCCGGTCGATCCTCGACGGGGAGGACGGCCTGGAGGTGGTGGGTGAGGCCGGTGACGGGGCCGAGGCCGTCCGCCTGGCGCGGGACCTGCGGCCGGACGTGGTGCTCATGGACATCCGGATGCCACGGCTGGACGGGCTGGCCGCCGCCCGGGAGATCACCGGCGCCCGGGTGATCATGCTGACCACGTTCGACCTGGACGAGTACGTATACGGGGCACTGCGTGCCGGCGCGAGCGGCTTTCTGGTCAAGGACACCGAACCGGCCGAGCTGATCCACGCCGTCCGGGTCGTCGCCCGCGGGGACGCCCTGATCGCGCCGGCCATCACCCGCCGCCTGATCGCCGAGTTCACCGCCCGCGCCACCCACCCGGACCCGGGGCCGAGGCTGAGCGCGCTCACCGACCGGGAGCGCGAGGTGATGGCCCTGGTGGCGGCCGGCCTGTCGAACGACGAGATCGCCGCCCACCTGGTGCTCAGCCCGGCCACCGCGAAGACCCACGTCAGCCGGATCATGACCAAGACGGGCGTGCGGGACCGGGCCCAGCTGGTGATCCTGGCGTACGAATCGGGTCTGATCGTCCCGGGCTGGGTGGCGTCTACGGACCGCACTCCGAGCAGTGGACGTCCGCCGGCGGCCCCTCGGTGACCAGCTCGCCGAGCCAGTCGACGAACCTGACGCCGTCCACCTCGATCTCGTAGAACTTCTCGAACTCGAACAGCCCGTGGTCCGCCCCCGGCGCCGTGTAGCTGTGCAGGGTCACCCCGGCCGCCTCGATCGCCGCCTCGTTGCGGTCGATCGTCTCCAGCAGGCTGCCGCTCGCCCACGGGGCCAGCTCCGCCGCCGCGGACGGGTCGTAGGCGAAGTCGAACCGGGACAGCACCAGCTCCGGGTGCCGCTTTCCGGCCTCGATCCAGAACCCGGGAACACCGGCCGCCGGCACCGGGTCGACGCCCCAGCGGTCCCGGAGGACCCGGGCGCTGAAGTCGGCGTTGTCCGGCCAGGCGCCGGACTGGGCGCCGAACACGGTGACCTTCGCCTTCGGCAGCCGGTCGGCGATGAGCCCGCCGTAGTACGGGGCGGCCACCGAGGCCGCCGTCTTGCCGATGAGGACCACCTGCTCGGCGCCCGGATAGTTCGCCGCGAGGTGGTCCATGGCCGCCGTGCCGTTGGCGAGGCCGTGGTGCTCGACGGTCAGCCCCGGCGCGTACTCCTGGGTCCGGTCTCCCAGGTGGGCGTCGCCGGTGCAGGAGCTGACGTACAGGAACGAGTGCCCGGCGAACGGGTTGCCGTCGTGGGCGAGGTCGAACATGCCCTCCCGGTTCGACGGCTCGACGCCGCTGATGTTCCAGTCGTAGAAGTCGTTCTCCCCACGGTCACCGGTGAACTCGCACATCGTGGCGTCCCAGCAGACGCCGGCGCCGTTCAGGAAGACGACGACCCTGGCCGTGTCCGCCCGCCGTTCCCAGAACGCGAACGGGCTGCCGTCGGCGCAGTGGCAGTCGCCCGCCGGCACGACCTTCGTCCACTCCATGGCCTGAGATGTGTCCTCGAAGTTGCATGCGGCCGTCGGCAGCGCCAGCAGGGCGGCCGCCAGCGCCGCCACGAAACGCGGAATCCTCATGGCGGGCAGCATCGTGGGCGACAGGTTTCCGCCCGGTCAACGCCTACACGCCGACCCGCCGCGAGCGGGCCATGGCCAGCCCGCCGACCACGAGGCTGATCACGCCGAGCACGATCGCCACATACGCTCCGCCGCGCCCGTTACCGGTGCCGATGCCGCTGTCCGACGTGGCCGCCACGAACCCGCCGCCCACCAGCGCGACCACGGCCGCGGCCAGCGAGAACAGGGCGAAACCGCGGGCCGGGCGGGCCAGGGCGCGGCCACCGGCGATCACCCCGGCCAGCCCGGCGACGGCGGCCACGCCGGCCACGATCCGGCCGCTGCTCATCGTGTACACCCCGGCGGCCAGTACCTCTTGAACACCCATCACGTTCCCCTTTCACGAAACCGATACAGGGGAGCGTAGGAACGGGAGGGGCACGGATCGTCAGGCCGGAGTTGGGACCTGGTGTACCACCACGGGGGTAGGGCGCGCGGACGGCGTACCCCCGTGGTTGTCCTCTAGGCGGGAACCGCCTGGTCGGCGAGAGTGCGGAACGCCGGCTATTCCATCACGGCCGCCCGGCCCGCTTCACGCGCCGTAGACGTGGCCCCGGACCAGGTCGTCCTTCTCCAGGATGGTGTCGACGATCTTCCAGAACTCGGCGATCCGCGGGTGGGCGAGCCCGTCCGTGCGGCTCAGCTTCCGCCCGAACATCGGGTCGTCGGGCGCGGCCGAACCTCCATCGACAAGCGTCGCGGCCGGCGTGGTCTGGCCCTCGACCGGGCCGACCCGGCAGCCGAACGTGATGTGGTCGTCGGTGCGGCCCTCACCCCAGGTGCCGAGGATCGCGTCGATCCACGCCTCGTGCACCCCGTTGTGGTGGTAGCAGCTGGCGAAGTAGACGGCCACCGCGTCGTTCTCGTCGTTGACGAACGCCCACGTCCGGTCGGCGATGCTGTCACAGCACTGGCAGGCGAACTGTCCGCCGTTGCGGCTGTTCTCATCGATCACAAGAGTCACGGGCGCCACCCTACGCTCACCAGGGAGACCCCAGCAGCGGACGGACGATGTCGTCGACCAGGTGGACCACCCACGCGTCGTCGAGCGGCAGGCCGGTGAGCAGCAGCCGGTGCCACAGCATCGCCTTGCACACCTCGACGACGACCCCGGTGTCCGGGGCGGCCGGCAGATCGCCGCGGCGGACGGCACGGTCGAGAACGATCTCCGCCTCGGCCGTGCCGGTCGCCAGGACGTGCTCGTGCAGCAGCCGGCCCAGCGACGGGTCGGCCCGGATCGCCGACAACAGGGCCAGCACGTACGGGTGCTTGCGCTCGTACACCCGGCAGAACATGGTCAGGCCCGCGATCAGGTCACCGCGCAGCGTTCCGGTGTCCGCCAGCGCCGGGCGCTCCCGCATCATCCCGTGCAGGGCGGCGGTGACCATGTCGGGTTTGCCGGCCCAGCGGCGGTAGATGGTGGCCTTGCTGGCCCGGGCCCGGCGGGCCACCTCGTCGATGGACATCCGGTCGTAGCCGACCTCGGTCAGCAGCTCCCGGATCGCGTCGAGGATGGCCTGCTCACGCGCCGGATCCAGACGGTGCTGGGCGGCGGGGGACTGGGGCAAACCGCCCTCCAAGACGGATCAATGCTGGACGAACGTACCGTACCGTACACCGGTCAGCTCCTCGGAGATCGTCCACAGGCGGCGGGCGGCCTCCTCGTCGAGGCCCTGCGCCGCGACCTCCAGCCGGGCCGGCTTCCCGCGCCGTTCGCCGGGCCCGTCCGGGCCGTAGAGCTCGCCCCCGCGCACGTCCGTGGCGATCGCGGCGTGCAACAGCGGAAGCGCGCCGTCCTCCGCCGACTGCGCCCCCACCCGGGCCGCGGCGATCAGCAACGATCGAAACCGATTCCCGGTACGGGCGAGATCGGTGTGCGCGACCCCCGGGTGGGCGAGCACGCTGGTCAGTGGGGTCCGGCGGCCCAGCTCCAGCGCGAACAGCACGTTGGCCAGCTTGGACTGACAGTAGGCACGGAACTTCCCGTAGCGGCGTTCGCTCATCAGGTCGTCGAAGGCGATCCGGCCACGCCGGTGCAGGCCGCTCGTCACGGTCACCACCCGGGACCCTTCGGTGGTGAGCAGGGCGGGCAGCAGCAGGCCGGTCAGCGCGAAGTGCCCGAGATGGTTGACGCCGAGCTGACGCTCGAAACCGTCGGTGGTCACCGAGCGGGGCAGCGCCATCACGCCGGCATTGTTGATCAAGAGATCGAGACGATCGTACGCGTCATGGAATCGCTCGCTGAACCGCCGGACCGATGCCAGGTCGCCCAGATCGAGCTCCCACCAGGCCGTTTCCGGGCTGTGCCCGGCCGCCTCGGAGCGAATGCGCTCAGCCGCCGCCTCGCCCCGCCGCCGGTCGCGGGACGCGATCAGCACGCCTGTCCCGCGCCGCGCCAGACCGAGCGCCGTGTGATAGCCGATGCCGCCGGCCGCGCCGGTGACCACCACGATTCCCGCCATGCCGTTGCCCCTCTCGAAAGCTGCTGTACGGAACGGTATCGTACACCGACTGACACTAAGATCACCGGCTATGTCCCGAACCACGCCTCCGCGGCCCCTCGACATCACTCAGCTCTTCCCTGAGCTGCGGGAACACTCGACCACCGCGACCCGCCTGCACCCGCGGCCGGGCGAGCCGACCGTCGCCGACAGTTCGGTCGGAGGCCCGCTGCTGTGGCCCGCCGACGAGCCGTGGCCGGTATGCGACGACGCGGGCGCCCATGGCCCGCACAACCTGACCACGCCGGCCGTCGAGCGCCGTAAGCGGGAGATCCTCGCCGAGGCCTGGGCCCGGCCGGCGCTGCCCGGCGGAGAGTTCCTCACCGCGGCGGAACGCGCCGAGGTCGATGCCGACGAGGACCTCGAACTGGACGACCTGCTCGAGGAGCCGATCCCGCTGATGCCGGTCGCCCAGCTGTACCGGAAGGACATCCCCGACTACGCCGGGCCGGACGGCACCGACCTGCTCCAGGTGCTGTGGTGCCCGGTCGACCACGAGGACGCCCACTACAGCCCGAAGGTGTTCTTCTACTGGCGGGACAGCGCCACGATCGGACAGGTTCTCCGGACGGCCCCGGAACCGGCGGTGATCAGCGACATGTATCTGCCGGATCCCTGCGTGGTGCATCCGGAGCAGGTGCGCGAGTACCAGTACGCCGACCTGCTTCCCGAGGACCTGCGGGACCGGCTCGACGCCCGGGACGAGGAACTGGAGGACGAGGACGAACTCCTCGACTATCAGAGCGCACTGTCGCAAGCGCCGGGCTGGAAGGTCGGCGGGTTCGCCAGATGGTCGCTGACCGACCCGTACCCGATGAATTGCTCTGTCTGCGGGGCCGCGATGACCCTGACTTTCACCGCGGCCTCGACCGACTGGAACGGCAGGCACTGCAGCTGGCGGCCGATCGAGGAGGACCCGGACGCGTCCCCGGACTTCGTCAGCGTGGCCTTCGGCCGTGGCTACGACCTGTACGTCTTCCGCTGCCCCGCATCCTTCGACCACCCGGCGGCGACCGCCATGCAGTGACTCCGCATCAGCCGCCCGCCCAGGTGGATGACGAAACCGCCGGTCGCCACATCGAATCAGCCGTCCGGCAGGCAGAGCCGGTGCACGTCCATCAGCCGGACGTCGATCTCGGATGCGCAGCGGCCGGCGGTCATCGTGTCCGCAGGCTCGTGGCCAGCACCTCACGGGCCACCGCCCGGCCGATCTCCAGCCCGGCCCGGTTGCTGAAATCGAAGTGCAGGCCACCGAGGACCCGCGACCGTCCCGCCTCGGCGGCCGCCGCCGAGAAGCCCGGGTACGAACGGGCGGTCCCGCCCGGCGCCGAATCGGTGGCGTGGGTGAACGCGATCCGGTCGGTGTGGAAGAAGCCGGCCAGCACCGTGGCGCCCGCCCCGCTGTACGAGCTGTGGCCCGACACGTACTCCGGGGAGCTGCCCACACTGCCGGCCCGCGACACCCACGCCGGATCCGGGGCGGTCGCCGACTCGTGGATCGCGGTGGTCGGCCGCCAATGCCGGTACGTGTACTTCGTCCCCACGGTCACCACCGTCGTGTCCGCCAGCGCCATCGAGATCAGCGCGCCCAGGCGTACCTCATCGGAGAGACCGAGATGCCGCTCGGCCGCGACCGTCGACGCGATGCGCAACCACTCACCCGGCGGTTGGCTCGACCCCGCCGGCAGCGACCAGAACTGGTAGGTCGCCAGCGACTCGGGCGCCGGAATCCGGCCGTCACCGACCACCGCGACCTCGGCGAACGCGGCCGCGTAGACCGCGCTGTCCAGCGCCGGCGGCGGCCCCGGCAGGTACCGCCCGGGATTCGCCACCGCGAAGGGCCGCACGTTCCGGTACTGCACGCCCGGCCAGGTCGCCCGGAACACACCCGGCCCGGACCCGGCCGCCTGCGACTCCACCGGAGTCGACCCGTCATCGGCACGGGCCGCCACGACCGCCTCGCCGACATGGCGTCCCCAGGCCGCCCCGTCGTCCACCCCGTGGCGCAGCGCCGCCAGGTCGGCGGCGAGTTCGCCGTCGTAGGTCGCCGCCCGCGCCGGATCCGTCCGGGTCAGCACCGCGTGCGCCGCCGCCGCGGCGGCCGCCTGCCGATTCGCCTGCCGCGGCCCGTGACCGCCGATGAGGGCCGGCTCCCGCCGGCCGCCGATCCCGTTGACCGCATCGAACATCGCCACGTTCACCAGCGCGTACAGTCGCGCCGCGTCGGCGTCCGTCGCCCGCGCGGCCCGGACCGCGTCGAGCGCCAGCCCGTTCCAGGAGGCGACCACATCGATGTCCGGCTCCCCGGTCCGCGCCGCCGCGGGCGCGCCGGCCCCGGCTCCCACGAGCCCCACCAGGACGGTGATCAGTAGCTTTCGCATGGCTCTCGCCTCCCGCCGCTCAGCGTCCTCCACACAGGAATCGCCGAACGTCCATGTGTAAGGGACCCGACTCGCCTCTGTTGGAGTCCGGGTAGTCGTTCGGGCTCACCCTCCTGCGCCTTCCCGGCGCCGCCGCCCACCTGGCCGCCGCCGCCCTGGATGGTCCCCACGGCCTCGTCGCCACCGTCAACGGTCACCAGAAGCACGGTCTGCTCCAGTTTTCGGCCGAGTGGGAAAGAGGGTGAGCTGCTCGGTGTGCGGGAAGGCCGCCAGCTCGTCGGCGCCCTGTTTGCGCAGGCAGCGGCGGCAGGTCACCGCAGCCGTGGTGGGCCGCAGCGCTGCCAGCTCGCCCCCGCTGACCCCGACGTGGCAGAGCGGCGCCGGCACCTCCAGCTCGCCGAGCCAGCGAACGGTGGCGACGGCGTGGACCGCGCTGCCGCCACGCACGAACGCGTTACGACCGGCGAAGTCCGCGATGGCGCGGGCGACGACGGCGGCGAGCAGGTCCCCGGCTGATGGCGTCACGCCGTCATTCTGCCCGGCCGGTATGACAGAAACCGCCGCCGGCCTGCCCGCCTCGCCGCCGCCCGCCCGATTCGCTGCCCGTTTCGCCGCCGCCCGCCCGACTGCCGGCAAGATCAATTTCCCGGCCTGATCCGGTACGCCGTCCGCGAACCGGCCGTGATGGATGCCGCGCCTACCGCTCCTCCCGGCGGGGAAGCAGCCGGGCCACACCGAGCAGCACCCGCATGAGCGGGGGTGGACGGGAACCGGACCATCCGTCCTCGTTGCTGCCGGTCTCGTAGGAGACGGGCGACTCATGCACCCATGGCGACCCGGTGCCGCGTTCGTAGGCCTCCGAAGCGACCGAGAGCAGGCTGCCCGGTCGGCGCACACGCGGAAGTCAGCGTGCTTCCCCGCAAGCCTTGTCACCCGGGTGCGGCCGCACGTCATGGCTTCCGTGCGATCTCACCCGGGCGTCAGTCGGGCAGGAGGGCGGGGCTGGTCTCAGGGGAGAGAGCGGGCCGGGGAGTGGGCTGGGAAGTACGGACCGCGCCGACGCTCGCGGCGATCACCAGGGCTACGGCGACCAGTTCGAGAGCGGACAGGCGCTGTCCGAGGACGGTCCAGCCGGCCAGTACGGCCAGCGCCGGGCCGAGGCTCATCAGCACCGCGAAGGTCGAGGTCGGCAGGCGGCGCAGGGCGCGAAGCTCCAGCGTGTACGGCAGAACCGACGACATCAGCGCCACCACCGTACCCAGGCCGAGGGTGACCGGCTCCAGCAGGTGTGGCCGGGCGCCCAGCGGCAGGCTGAGCAGCGCCGCCGCGCCCATCGCCAGGGCCAGCCCGTCGGCTTTCGGGAAACGCTGCCCGGCACGGGCGCTGAACACGATGTACCCGGCCCACATCACGCCCGCACCCAGCGCGAATGCCGACCCGGCCGGGTCGAGCCGGCCGAAGCCCTGATAGCCGAGCAGGGCCACCCCGGCCAGCGCCAGACCCGCCCACAGCCAGCTCGCCCGGCGCCGGGCGGCGACCACCGACAGCGTGAGCGGGCCGAGTACCTCGAGGGTCACCGCCGGGCCCAGCGGAATCCGGTCGATCGCCTGGTAGAACAGCGTGTTCATGCCGGCCAGCGCGATCCCGAACCCGGCGGCCACCGCCCAGTCGCCCCGGCTGTGCCCGCGCGGGCGGGGACGGCACACCACCAGCAGCAGTACGGCTGCGATCAGCAGCCGCAACGTGACCACCCCGGCCGCCCCGGCCCGGGGGAACAGCAGCGCGGCGACCGCCGACCCGAACTGCACCGACATCGCCCCGCCCAGCACGAGGCCCACTCCCGCCCTCATGGCGCCGACGCTATGCGCCCGCCCGGCGGCCCGGAAATGCTGATCGAGCAGTGGTTATGCTTCCCGGTTATGACCGCCGAGTTACGGCATCTCCGCGCCTTCCTGGCGATCGCCGCCGAGGGCAGCATCACCCGTGCCGCGGCCCGGCTGCACCTCACCCAGCCGGCGCTGTCCCGCACGCTGCGCCAGTTGGAGGAGCATCTCGGCGTCGGGCTCGTCGACCGCTCCACCCATCACCTGGAACTCACCCCGGCGGGGGAGGCCTTCCGGGCTCGGGCGGCCGCGGCGGTCGCCGCCGTCGACGAGGCCCTCGACCCGGCGCGCGCCGGAACGTGGCCGTTACGGCTCGGTCATGCCTGGTCGGCTCTCGGCGAACACACCACCACCCTCCTCCGTGCCTGGCAGCAGACGCATCCACACATCCCACTGCGGTTGTTGCGGGTCGACGACCGCACCGCCGGACTGGCCCAGGGCCGAACCGACGCCGCGGTGCTGCGCGACCCCGGCGAGACGCCCGGCATCCACACCGAACTGCTGACCACCGAAGAGCGGGTGGCCGCCGTCCCGGCCGACAGCGACCTGGCCCGCTGCCCCAGCCTGACGCTGACCGACCTGGCCGGCTGGGCCATCGCGATCAACACGGTCACCGGCACGACCAGCCTCGACCTGTGGCCACCGGACGCGACCCCGGCCATCACGGTCGAGGTGGCCAACACCGACGACTGGCTGGCCGCCATCTCGGCCGGCCGCACCGCCGGGGTCACCAGCACCGCGACCGCGGCCATGCATCCCCACCCGGCGGTCACCTACCTCCCGCTGACCGGCGCGCGCCCGATCGAACTGCACCTCGCCTGGCGCGAACCACCGACCCATCCGGCCGTCCCCGCCCTGGCCACGCTGCTGCGCGATCTGCTGAGGCATTGATCGGCGCCCGCTCGACCGAACCGCACCTCACCTGGAGTCGGCCCTTCGGGACAGCTCTGACAGCCAGCCGGACAGGGCGACCACGGCGCACGGCCACCGGGAAGGGCGCACGCACTGTCCGCCGGGCCGCGGCCCGGTAGCTGTCTGCTCAGGGGCGGCCGGCCAGGGCTCCGCGCCGCCGTTCGATCGGGGATGTCGTGAACAGTGACCATGCCGGGGCCAGGCTTCGCCGCTGGCGTCTGCGCCGGGGCCTCACCCAGCGGGTGCTTGCCGAACTGGCCGGTTTCAGTCAGGGCTACGTCGCCCAGATCGAGAGCGGGCTGGCACCGCTGGAACGACGGGCCACCCGCGAGGCGCTGGCCCGGGCTCTCCAGATCTCGGTCGGTGAGCTGACCGGCCGGCCCGACGAGGATCATCCCGGTTCCCCGGTGAGCGCCGAGGCGATCGAGCGACTGCGGTGTGGGGTCATCGCCATGGCGGTCCCTGAGATCACGGCCGGTGACGACGGCGGCGACATCGACACGGCGGTGCTGGACCGGTACTTCGAGGCGTGCCGGTACGACCTGCTGGTTCCCGCGCTCGCCGAGATGCTCACCGTCCTCGCCGCGCGGTCGCGTACCGTCACCGGCCGGGCGAAGCGGCTGCACCGGCGCCGCATCGTGGAGGTCTGTCACAGCACCGTCTGCACCGGCGTCCAGTTGGGTCATCCGGATCTCACCCTGGCGGTCGCCGGAGTGGGCATGCGCGCGGCGGAGGAGCTCGGCGAGCCGGAGTACCTGGGCCTGGCCAGCTACGCCCGCATCCGGGCGGTTTCCGCCACCGAGGGCGCCGGCCGGGTCGCCGCCGACGGCATCGACCGGCTCTCCCCATACGTCGGTGCCGATCCCGCGGCCGCCAGCGCCTACGGCATGCACCACCTGATCAGCGCCGAGATGGCCGCCCGCTCCGGCCGTTCCGCGGTGGCGTGGGCCCACCTTGAGGAGGCCGCCGCGGTCGCCGCGCACACCGGGGAGCGGCGCGACCGGTTCAACTTCGGCCCGACCAACGTGGGGATGTGGCGTCTCGCCGTCCTGGTGGCACTGGGGGAGGGCCGGGCCGCACCGCGGGACCTCCGCCCGGAGGCGGTGTCCTCGGCGCACCGCCGGTCCTCGTACTTCATCGATCTCTGCCGGGCCCTGCTCCAGGGCCGGGGGAGGGAGGACGAGGCGGCCGGCGCCCTATACCGCGCCGAGACGATCGCGCCGCAGCAGGTGGCCACGTCCACCGGCGCCCGCGAAGCCCTGCGCATCCTGCTGTCGCGTCCCCGGTTCGGCCGTGACAGCAGGATGCGAGGGCTCGCCGGCCGGGCCGGAGTCCGCGATTGATTCCACTAATACGCCCGGCCGCCGGCGGGCTTACCGTTCCCGCATGATGATTCCGAGCGGAACACCAGGGGAGCCGCCGTGCCGTACGGTGGCGTTGGCGCCGGACCCGGACGCCGCGAGCCTGGCCCGCACCCTGGTCGCCGACGTGTGCATGGTCTGGCAGCTGTCCGGCCTGCTGCATCCGGCCCGGCGGGTGATGTCCGAACTGGTCCTCAACGCCGTCGAGCACGCCGCCACCGCTCTCGTCGTCACGGTCACCCGCCACGGCGACGGCCTGCACCTCGCGGTCTCCGACGGCGACCCGCGCCTGCCCCGCCTCCGCATGATGGCCCGCGTCCGCCGCGGCGTCCCCCTCGACGAACGCGGCCGCGGCCTCCAACTGGTCCAGGCCGCCGCCACCCGTTGGGGCGCCGACCGCACCCCAACCGGCAAGACCGTCTGGGCCGTCCTCCTCCCCGAACCCGCGCGGCGACCTCTGCCGGCGATCAGCGCCATGCCCGTGCCTTGACAACCCCCACAACCCATTCCCGGGTACGGCCACGAGCACCCGATCGGGACCGTCCGGCTGGTCGCCAGCGCCGCCTCAAGGCCGGTGACTCAGTGCTGACCCTGCTGGTCGGTTGCCCCACTGCCATCCGCCGCCCGCGCTGTCCGGTCCGGCAGGCGCTCACGTCGCGCCGTCCGTGTGCCCGGCCTGCCGCTATGACGTGGGCGGGCGACCACGGGAACCGGGACAGGTGCCCGGTGATCAAGGCGGGACCGGCCGGACTAGGGTGACCACGGTGGACACCCGCCCCCTGCTGGCCGACGCGCCCCGGCCGGTCCGGGAGGCGGTGGCCGGCCTGCTCGGTGGCCGCGTCACCCGGGAGGAACCCGCCACCGCCGGCTTCACACCGTCGATCGCCTCGCTGGTGACCGGCAGCGACGGCCGCCGCCTGTTCGTCAAGGCCGCGCCCGGCGGCGAGGGCCCCGCCGTTCCGCTGGCGGGTGCGGCCGGCGACCTCGGACCCCGGCTGATCGCCGCCCAGACGGTGGGGGACTGGTCGATCGAGGCCTTCGAGGTCGTCGACGGCGACACCGTCACCCACTGGAGCGGCGACGACCTCGACCACCTGCGGCGAGTCGTCGAGCGGATGCGGGACCGTCTGGACCCGTCCCCGATCGGGTGCACCACCCCGTACGCCGAAGCCTTTGTGCCGTTGATGGCCGACTGGCGGATCCTGGGCGCCGGGAAGCCGCCGCCGATCACCGTCCCGGTCGAGCGTCTCGCCGAGCTGGCGGACCGCTGGCTGGACGTCCTCGTCCCGGGGACCGCCCTGCACCACGGCGACCTGCGCCGCGACAACGTGATCCGGGAGCCCGGCGGCCGCCTGTGGATCGTCGACTGGACCCACCTGTGGACCGCGCCGGGCTGGATGGACCTGGTCCGGCTCCTGCCCGACCTGGCCGCCGACGGGCACGACCCGGAACTCTTTCTGAAGAGCACCTGCTGGCACGACACGCCCGCCGACCACATCGACGTGGCCCTGGCCGGTCTCGCGAGCCGTGCCTGGCGTGACTGCGACCTGCCCGGCCCGCCCCGCCTGCGCCGCATGCAGCAGGAGCAGGCCCACCACCTGCTGACCTGGCTGGACAGTCGTCTCAGCCGCGGGTGAGCCCGGCGGCGACCGAGGTCAACTCGGCCGCCGTCAGCTCGGTGTTGCCGCCCACGTCGATCACCGTGCCGTCCGCCGTGGTGATCAGCACCTGGTGTTTCGGCCCGTCCGTGGTCTGCCCCCGCATCAGGCGCGCCGTCCCCGTCGGCACGGCGAACTCGCCGCCGACCTGCTCCATCCCGATCGTGGACCAGGTGGACAGCCACCGGGTGATCGTCGCCCGGTCGGCCCGTGGCGTCGTCTGCAACGGCTGCAGGACGGTGATGAACAGGGAGTTCCCGCCGTTCGCCTTGACGAGGATCCGCATCGTGACCACGGCGCTCGCCTGACCCGGTCCCGGTTCGGAGCCGTCGTTCACCAGCAGGTTCTCCGTCACCGCGTGCACCGAGCTGCTGACCCGTGGATCCAGGCGCAACCCGGGTGGCGCGTAGCCGATCCGGAAACCGGCCACGTCGCCCACGGCGGGAGCGGCGGACTCCACCGGCGCCCGGCGTGGCTCCGGCCAGGCCGCCACCGAGATCCCGGCCAGGCCGAGCAGCACACAGCCCACCACGGCGAACACGCGCAGACGGCGGCGCCGGCGGACCCCGCGCCGCACCCGCTCCGCGAACCCGGCTGGGACGGGCAGATCGAAATCGGACTTGGACAGCATCTCGCTCACCCCTGCGTCATCCGGCCGCGCAACGTCGTCAAACCGCGGGACAGGTGCGACCGCACCGTGCCCGTGGCACACCCCAGCACCGCGGCGATCTCCTCGTCCGGCAGGTCGCACAGATAGCGCAGCGCGATCGCGGCCCGCTGCGGCGGTGGCAGCCCGGCCAGGATCTGCCGGATCGCCGCGGACGACTCGATCGAGGCGAGCGCCGCGTCCTCCCGTGCCGTGTCGGGCACCGTGGCGACGGGGATCGCCCGGCGTCGCCTCCGCTCGTTCAGGAACAGGTTGATCATCGTGCGCTGCGCGTACCCCACCGGGTTTCCGTCCCTGCGCACCCGCGACCAGGACGTGCCCACACGGATGAGGGTCTCCTGGGCGAGATCCTCGGCGGCAGCCGAGTCGAGCGTCAGCGCGTTGCCGAGCCGCAGCAGCCCGGCGGCGCTCTCCCGCACGAAGGTCTCGAACCCCGTATCCCTCATACCTCTAATACACTTCCGGACGCCGGATCTGTTGCAGCCCCGGTAGAAGGGAGTGAGAAATGCTTCTCACCATGGTCACGGCCGCTCTCTCGCCCGAGGAGCAGGCCGCGTAACCCGCTGCCCGGCCGGCTCCTCGCCACTTTTCTCTTTCCTGGCTTGAGGAGCTATTTTGCGTGCCCTTCTTTCCGCGCGAATCGGCGCGGACTTCAACCGTCTCTGGACCGCATCCGCGATCTCGAACATCGGCGACGGCGTCACCATGGCCGCCGGCCCGCTGCTGGTCGCCTCGATCAGTGACAATCCGTCGCTGATCGCCGGCGCCGTCTTCGCCCAACAACTGCCGTGGCTGCTGATCGCCCTGGTCAGCGGCGCGTGGGTGGATCGCCTCGACCGCCGGACCACGGCCGTGGTGGTGAACCTGCTGCGCGCCGTGGCCCTGACCGTGCTCACCGCCACCATCGCCACCGGAACGGTCACCATCCCGGTCGTCTACCTGGTGGTGTTCCTGCTCGGCGTCGGCGAGACGCTGGCCGACACCGCGATGGGCGCCCTGATCCCGGCGATCGTCGCCCCGGAGCACCTGCCGAGCGCCAACGCCCGGCTCGGCGCCACGTTCAGCGTCAACCAGTTCATCGCGAAGCCGCTGGGCGCCTGGCTGTTCGTGATCTCGGCGGCGGTGCCGTTCGGCCTGGACGCGCTGACCTTCGCCTCGTCCGCCGCGCTACTCGCCGGCATCCGCCCGGTCCCACCGTCCGAGCAGCACGAACGCACCTCGCTCCGCCGTGAGATCGGCGCCGGTGTCCGCTGGCTGTGGCGGCACCGGCTGCTGCGGGCGACGGCGATCAGCATGGGCGTCGGCAACATCGCGTTCTGTGCGGCGTTCGCGGTCTTCGTCGTCTACTGCCGGGACCGCCTCGGCCTCCACGAGGTCGGCTACGGAATCCTGCTGACCGCCTTCGCGGTCGGTGGCCTGTTCGGCGCGGGCGTCGCCACCCGCCTGAGCCGCCGCTTCGGCAACGGCGCCGTGCTGCGGGCCGGGCTGATCGTCGAGGTGCTCGTCCACCTGACACTGGCCGTGACCACGTCACCGTGGGTAGCGGGCGCTGTCCTGATCGTCTTCAGCGTCCACACCATGGTGTGGGGCGTGATCACCGCGACGATCGGGCAGCGGGCTGTTCCCGACCACCTCCGTGGCCGGGTGTCCAGCGTCTACCTCCTCATCCAGACCGGCGGGGCGGCGCTCGGCTCCCTGTTCGGCGGCCTCCTCGCGGGCATGTGGTCGATCACCGCACCGTTCTGGATCGCCGCCGTCATCATGGCGCTCATCACCGTGGGTGCCTGGCGCCCGCTCCGAGAAGCGTGATCCGGTACGCGACACGCTAGAGGTCCTTCGTGGTCGAGGTCCGCGTTTCGTTCCCTTTTGCGGTACGCGTGACCTCGTCCCGCCTCATCTGGACCGTCCCGTCCGGTCGGCGCGCGCTCACTGCCCACTCCGGCCTGTGCCGCGCCCGCCGGGCGGAGATCGGTGCGCGGGCAGGCCGGTCCTCCCGAGACTTCCTCATGTGCCGCCGGCCCCGCTCTCGGCTGCTGCGCCGGTCACCCTGGGCGGGTGGTTGCGGTTCTGCTTCCCAGGCGCCCGGGTTGCCCGCTCCCTCCCGTTACGCCGGTCGCTCGTTGTCGTCTGGCGTGGATGTCAGGTTGCCTGTTCGCGTGTTTCCTGCCTTCGCCGCGAGGTTCGGCCGGTCACCGCAGGCCGTTCAAGCCATCCGCAGACATCGAAGTAAATCTTGGGCAATTGTCGTCGAGCGGCGCGACCTTGGGCGATCGCGGCTGTCCGGATGTATCCGATGACCCAAGGTCTGCCAGGGGAAATGGATCATGGGCGGTGATTGGCTGCCGGACGGCAACCAGGAATCAAGATCGGCCCGGGAGCCACCATCACCCAAGATCGCCGGCGAGTCGGAATGACGCCGCAGCCCTCCGAATGCGACCTGACATCGCGGCCATCCGCAACCGAGAAACAGGCACCACCGATCTGCCACGCACCTTTACGCACCCACCACCACGGTCACGGTGAGCGGCTCCCGGCAGACCGTGGATGACGGCTGCCGGGAGCGGGCAACCCACGTGCCTGGGAAGCAGGACCGCAGCCACCCGCCCAGCGTGACCTCTGAGGTACGGCCCGCGAAACGGGCCGTACCTCAGGACTCGATGGCGCGCTGCCCGTCGTCCCCGCGCAGCTTGCGCAGCCGCCCGGCGAATCCGCTGGAGAGCATGCTCGTCACCGCGCCGGCCTTGTCGAGGGCCTCACCCCCGATGCCGATGGCCGCGTCGAGCCCCTTGGCCCCGGTGCTCATGGCGGCGTCGAGTCCTTTCGCGCCGGTGCTCATGGCGGCGTCGAGTCCTTTCGCGCCGGTTTCGAGGGCGCTGTCCCGCACCTCCACGGCCGCGTCGACCCACCGCCGGGCCCGCGCCGACCGGCCGCCGGTCTCGATGCCGAGCCGTGCGCGGAAGTCGTGAATGCCGTACGCCACATGGTTGCTCGCCTCGACGACGGCCGGGGAGCTGAGCGGGTTCGTCAGCACCTGCTCGTTGGCGCGGGCGGCGGCCGTGTTCATCCGGTCGAGCAGGCGCTCGGTGCTGCGGGCGATGAGATCGAGGCGGTTCTGCCGGGCGTCCCGCAGCCCGAGCCGGTGCCCGTGCAGTTCCTCCGGGGACGCGTCCAGCACCCGGTCGAGTTCCAGCACCGCGATCGCGTCCTGCAACTGGAAGCTGCGGGCCAGAACGGCGAGCCACTCGCCGACCCTGGTCCGCGCCTCCCGGGCCGTCGTGGCGAGGTCGCTGATCGCGGATTTGCTCTCCAGCTTCTCGGCGAGCGCGTCGAGCCGGCGCAACGCGTAGGCCTGGGTCTCCGCGATGGTCGCGGGCGCGGCCTGCACCTTGGACCAGGTGATGTCGTCGACCCGTCCCCGCCGCTCCCGGATGATCATGGTCTCTTCGATCATGAACGCGACGCCGATCATGCGAGCCAGGGCGGCGTCCTTCTGGGCGCGCAGCACGTCGTCGACCTTCTCGTCGATCTTGGCGAGATAATCGGCGATCTCATCCATCTTCTGCTTCGTCGCGACCTGCGCCATGATTCCCGCCACCCCGGCCAGAACCGCCGGATTGGCCAGAAACGATCCCGGTCCCTGCGCGAATTCGACGAATCCCCTGATCTGTCCGCTGTCGCCCTTCAGCACGCCGGTGAAGAGCTTGTTCGCCGCGTTCTGCCGCAGCCCGTACTTGTGGACGAGATCCGCCGACTCCCGCGTCAACTGCACCCAGCGACCGGACTCGGCGGACATCTCCGAACCCGCCTTGGCGACCGCGGACGCGACACCGGCGACGGTCTTGAGCCGCGGCAGGCCGAGGTCCTTCGGCGACGGCAGCCCCTCCGAGACGAGAAAACGTTCGACATCCGTCGCCGCCCCGATGACCGCCAGGCCATCCCCGTCACTGATCAGCTGAATCTCGGCGCTCATCGCCCGCTCCCCCCGGTGGCCTTCTCGCGGCCGAGGCTAGCCGGACCGCACGCGCGATGATCATCCTCCGCTCCGGCATTTCCCAGCGACTTCCAGAGGATCGAAACCATTTCCGGTACGCCCGACCCCGTCCCGTTCAACCAGGACAGTTCCGCCCTGCCACGCGACCTGGCTGCCCACTCCCGCCTGTGCCGCGCCCGCCGGGCGCAGATCGGTGGTCCAGCCGGCCCTCAGGGCTGTCTCGCCCCTCCGAAACAGCCCCACGGCCAGCCGCGAAGATCCAGCTGGCTGCCAGGGCTGTCTCCCGCACGCTGAGACAGCCCTGAGGGCCGGCTGGACCACGGCGGGGCTAGGGGAGGGCGGAGGCGGCGAGGGCCAGGTTCTGGATGGCGGCGAGGCCGTACAGGGCGGTGGTGTTGGTGTCGACCCAGGGCGCCTCGTCGACCGTGTTGAGGACGGCCGGGCCGGTCAGGTGGGTGGTCTGCCACGGGGAGGCGTCGGTGTAGCCGTCGGTGGCGGTGAACTCGGTCCACGCCCGGGCGGCCAGGGTGGCGTCGCCGAGGCGGGCCGCCGCGTAGGCCGTCAGGCGGGAGTGGCCCTGCTTGAGGATCAGCGTGCCGAAGTGGGCGCCGCACTCGGCGGTCTGTTCGGCGCGGGTGGCGTTGTAGAGGCGGCAGTACTGCAACCACGCCTTCTCGAACTCCGGCAGGTCCACCAGGCCGATCAGCTCGGCGCAGACCTCCACCTGGCCGAACATGGCGCTCAGATGCGACACGCTGACCGTCCTCTGGGCGAGAGCGAACTCGCCGGTGTCGATGTCGTAGAGGCCGCTTCCGGTGACGAACCCGTTCGGCATCCGGCCGATGGTCCGCATGGTGGCCAGCAGCTTCTTCTCGGCGACGGCCGCCTTCGGGCCGCGCCGCTCCCATTCGGTGAGCCACGCGGCGGCCAGGCCGCTCCAGTCGGTGCCGAGGCCGATCGACAGGGCGTGCGGGTCCGGCGTGTACGGCTCCGTACGGATCTTGCGCAGCGGGTCGAGCGCCAGGAACGTCTGGTCCGAGTCGACCAGCTCGTGCATGAGGTCGCCGACCCGCTCGTCGGCGGTCAGGAAGTAGAAGATCCGCCGGTAGACGGCGGTGCTGATCCGCTGCTGCTTGGCGCTGTCCGCCCAGTGCTGCACCCCGTGCCGCGTCCCGAGCCCGGCCCATCTGCCGAGGTGGTAGACGTCGACCTCGCCGGTGTGCCGGGTCATCGCCTCGGCGAACCGGAAGATGTCGGCCCGCCCACTGCGCAGGTAGGCGAACCACAGCCACAGGTCGGGGGACAGTTCCGAGTTGTCCCACGCGTACCCGCCGACGTCGTAGCGCCACACGTGCCGGTCCACATCGGGGGTGTGCATGACGTCGCCGTAGTTCCAGAACCCGTACCAGTGGCGCTGTTCGGTCTGGTCGCGGTAGTAGTCGAAGAGGAAGTCGAGCCGGTCCTCGACCTTGGCGCGGGCCGGTGTGGACCGGTCGACCGGGCTGAACAGGCCGCCGAACGGACCGGACGCGGCCAGGTGCGCGGGCGGCGCGACGACCTGCGGCGGAGCGACGACGGTCCGGGCCAGCGCGGCGAGACGCTCGGCGGGCGGCGTCGCGGCCAGGGCGAAGAACATCAATTCAGTGGTACGGGCGACGCCGTACGGCGTGCCGAACCCGGGTTCGTAGTCCTCATAGGTGATGTTGAGGCCTTCGAGCTGTTCCGGGAACGTGTCCTGGCCCATCCCGTCGTGGTAGAACCGGGTGTCCATCGGCCCGGCGTCCGGCGACCACATCCAGATCGTCGCCGTGGCCCGGTCGGTGTCGGCGCCCCGGATGTCGAGCTGTGCCGGGTACTTCTGCCAGAAGTCCCGCATCCCGAACCCGAGCCCACCGCTGACCCCGCCGACGTACCCGAACCCGGCGGCCCGCTGTCCGGCGTCGACGCCGACCCACCCGTACCCCGCCCTGGTCCGTTTTTGAATGGTGTAGCCGGAGGAGCTGAGCTGGCTGAGCGTGTAGTCGCCCCACGCCGGGATGTACTGCAACCGGGTGGTGACCCGCTGATCCCAGGTCGCCGGGTCGGGCAGCTTCTCGCCGGCGACCTGCGCCGCGCGTACCGTGGCTCCGGGGTCCCGGCGAAGGCCGGTGATGCCTTTGACCGCCTCGCGCAGAAGCCCGTCGCCGTCGCCGGACAGCCGGATGTGCCGGTCGTGGGGCTGGTCGCGCATCGGCACCCCGACCCGCACGCCGAGCCCGGCGATGAACTCCTTCTGCCCCTCGCTGTCGAACAGGAAGGTGTGCACCACCCGCACGTGCTCGGCCCCGGCGTAGAAGTAGAGCCGCACGATGAACGGCAGCCACGACCTCCCGCGCCGCCGGTGGTCGCCCTCGATCCGGACCACCGCCCGGACCGGACCCCGCTGCTCGACCGTCACCTTCGAGATCGAGCTGGTCAGCCTCTCCCGGGAGCCGCGCCGCTCGTCGTCATCCTCGATGGTGGTCTGTCGCAGACTGATCAGTTCCAGTTCATTGGCGATCTCGGTGCCGCCCCGGCTGATCGACCGGATGAGCGCCGAGCCGCGCCGTCCGATGGTGAAGAGAACGACGCCGGTGTCGACGGTGACCGTTTCGCGAGCCTCGGTGACCGCCACCGCACGGGTTCCGGTCACTCCGGCGGACCGCGACAACGTGTAGGAATCGGATACGGGCGCATCGGCGGGCAGCGCGTGCGCGCTCCACTTCAGCGACCCGTCCGGCCAGTAGCCGATCGGCCAGCTCTGTACCGGGACAGCGGCTCCGTCGGCGGCGGCCAGCGAGAACGGCGAGTCGGCGGGGACCGCGCCCTTCGGCCACGGGACGCCCCAGGTGCTGCCGACGTTGGTGCCGGGCCTACCTTCGAGCCAGTTCAGCGTCACGGTCTCCGGCGCGGGGACGACGGCGGTGACAGCGGCGGGGATCGATTCGGGCGCTTCGAAAGGGATGTACGGCGCCATAGGGGCGGCGGCGAGACCGCGCACGAACGTACGTCGGGAGATGTCGGGCATGCTGCACCGGCTCCTTCGGGTGGGGGATCAGCCTTTGAGGCCCGAGGTGGCGAAACCTTCGACCAGCAGCCGCTGGAACGCGGCGAAGAACAGCAGGATCGGCACGATGGCCAGCGCCGACAGCGCCAGCATGGGCCCGAACGCGTTGTAGTCGGTGGTGTCGATGAACAGCCGCAGGGCCAGGGGGAGGGTGAGTTTCTCCGGTGAGGACAGATAGATCAGCTGGGTGAAGAAGTCGTTCCAGGTCCAGATGAACGTGAAGATCGCCGTGGTGACCAGGGCCGGCCGGACCAGCGGCAGCACCACCGACCCGAAGATCCGGATCGAGCCGCAGCCGTCCAGCCGGGCCGCCTCGTCCAGCTCGCGCGGGATCGTCCGCATGAACTGGACCATCAGGAAGATGAAGAACGCGTCGGTGGCCAGCAGTTTCGGCAGGATCAGCGGCCAGAACGTGTCGACCATCCCGAGTTTCTGGAACAGCGAGTACTGCGGGATCGTCACGATGTGCACCGGCAGCATGATCGTGGCGAGGGTGAAGGCGAACAGCGGCGTGCGCAGCCGGAACCGCAGCCGGGCGAAGGCGTAGGCGGCGAGCGAGCAGCTGGCGACGTTGGCGATCGCGCAACTCGCCGCCACGATCGTCGAGTTCACGAAGAACCGCCCCGCGGACACTCCGGCCAGGTCGTCGCCGAGCGCCCGGTAGTTGTCCAGGATCCACTCCTCCGGCAGCAGCGCCAGGCTCTGCACGATCTCCGAGCCGGACTTGAACGACGCGAACGCCAGCCAGACGATCGGGTACAGCAGCGGGATCAGCAGCAGGATCACGGCCGGGTGCCACAGCCGCCGGCTCACGACTCGTCTCCGCTGTAGAAGACCCAACCCTTGGCGGTACGGAAGAGCAGCGCCGTGATCAGGGCGATGACCAGGAGCAGGAACCAGGACATGGCCGAGGCGTAGCCCATCTTGAACTCCACGAATCCCTTCTCGTAGAGGTAGAGCGTGTAGAACAGGGTCGAGTCGCTGGGGCCGCCGGTGCCGTTGCTGACCACGTAGGCGCCGGTGAACACCTGGAAGGCGCGGATCGTGTCGAGCACCAGGTTGAAGAAGATGACCGGCGACAGCATCGGCACGGTGATCCTGAGGAAGGTCCGCCAGGGGCCGGCGCCGTCCACCGCGGCGGCGTCGTAGTACTCCTGCGGGATCTGCTGCAACCCGGCCAGGAAGATCACCATCGGGGCGCCGAACTGCCACACCGCGAGCAGGACCAGCGCGAGCAGGGCCCGGTCCGGGTGGCCGATCCAGTCGTGGAAGATCACCCGCCAGACCAGGGCCACGCTCACGCTCGCGCCGAGCAGCGACGGGGCGTAGAAGGCCGACCGGTAGAAGCCCTGCGCCCGGCTCCTGCGGTTGATCAGCATGGCCACACCGAGGGCGGCGATCAGCTGTGCGGGCACCGAGATGACCACGAACTTGGTGGTGGCCCAGACCGCGTTCCAGAAGTGCGGGTCGACCGTGAGCATCCGCACGTAGTTGTCCAGGCCCACCCACTGCGGGGCGGTGAACAGGTCGTAGTCGGTGAACGACAGGTAGAGCAGCCACACCATCGGGCCGGCGGTCAGGAACACCGCCCCGACGACCCACGGCGAGAGGAACAGGTAGGCGATCGACGGCCTCTCCCCGTACCGTCGCACCGGTTTCGATCTGGTCTTGACCTTGGTGCGTGGTCGCTCGAGCACGGTGGTCATGCGCCGAGGGCCTGCTGGATCTCGCTCATCAGGCGCGGCGCGGCCTCCTCCGGTTTGGCTTTGCCGTGCATGACGTCGTCGTAGATCCGCTGGAACTGGGTCTTCACCACGCCGGCGCCCTTCGGCGGCGGCGGGGGAGCGGGCAGGAGCTGCGGCGACACCTTCGCCTCGTAGGCGGCGACGGCCTTCCACTCGTCGGTCAGCGTGGATGCCAGCGTTTCGCGGATCTTGAGGTTGGCGGGCAGGCCGCGGGCCATGCCGAGGATGGCGCCGGCCTCCGGGTCGTTGAGGAAGAAGTCGACGAACGCGAGCGCGGCGTCCTGGTTCTTCGTGCGCTTCGCGACGCTGAGCATCATCGGCGGCTGGGTGAACTGGCCGATGCCGTTGCCCGCGGTCGGGAAGTGCGAGAGGGAGAACTCGCTGCCGTAGGTGTCCCAGGAGGTCATGCCGACGGTGCTGTCCGGGCAGAACTCGGCGGTCGACTCCTTGCGCGGGAACGGGGTGAGCGTGGTGTTGGCGGTGACCTCCGGCGGGGTCAGGGCCTTGGCGGCGCGGAACTCCTCGCCCAGCTTCCACCAGGCGACGATCTCGGCCTCGGTGTAGCCGAGCTTGCCGTCCGCGGTGTAGAGGTCTTTACCCTGCTGGCGTAGCCAGTCGCCGAACCAGTCCTCGATGCCGAACGGGTCGCTCAGGCCGCTCACCTTCGGGCCGAACTTCGCGGACACCCTGGCGGCGGCGTCCTTCAGGTCGGTCCAGGTCCAGCCGTCGGCGGGCAGTTTCGCGCCGGCCTCCTCCCAGCGCTTGGCGTCGTACTGGAGCACGTGGGTGGTCTGGCCCATCGGCAGGCCGAACGTCTGGGCGCCGAGGTTGCCGGCCGGGAACAGCTTCTGCTCCAGATCCGCGGTCTGGATCTTGCTGCCCAGGTGCGGCGTGAGGTCGAGCAGGGTGTTGCGGTCGGCGTACTCACGCAGGTAACGGTCGCCCATCTGGAGCACGTCCGGGGCGTTGCCGCCGCTCATCTCGGTGGCCAGCTTCTGGAAGTACGGGTCGTAGGCGGCGTACGTCGTCTTGATCTCGACGTCCGGGTGCTTGCTGACGTACAGGTCGACGACCTGCTGGGTGAGCTTGGCCCGCTCCTCGCTGCCCCACCAGGCGAACCGCAGCGTCTTCTTGCCGCCGCTCTCACCGTCGTCGCCGCATCCGCCGAGCCCGGCCAGGGTTAGCCCGGCGATACCGCCGCGCAGGAGTGCGCGCCTGCTGACCGACATTGCATCCTCCAGCTAAAACGTTTCATACACAGCCTGAGCTGCGATTGATGATGCTCGATAGTTTCGGCAGCTTTGCACGCGGATCATCCGCACGTCAACGCCACACTTCCATAGGTAGTAGTCTTTACGTAAGCGCTTGCGTGAAACGCGCGAGAAACCTTGACAGGTTCCAAGTTATCGCTAACATTCAGCGGATCGAACGCTCATCTCGGACATCCCCGATCAGAGACCGGAGCACCCGATGCGTCCCCGTATCCCCCTGTTCGTAGCTGCCGGCGTGCTCGTCGCGTCCGGCGGCATCGCCCTCGGCACCGGAACGGCCAGCGCGGCCGACTGCGGCGCCCTCACCTACCAGGCCAGCGCCGTCCTCAGCGGCAGCACCTGGACCTCCAAGCTGGGCGGTTCCACCGTCTACACCGGCACCGACATGCGCGCCGCCGTCCAGGCCGCGGTCAGCGCCCTGCCCAGCCGCACCTCGAAACAGAACGTCCTCGTACGAGGATCCGGCTCGATCAGCGCCGGATCACGGATCTCGCTGCCCAGCTACACGCTCATCGACGTGTGCGGCACGATCAACGTGACCGGCAGCGGCAGCGGCGACTACGCCCCGATCTACACCCGCGGCACCACCGACGTCGAGGTCGCGCACCTCAACGTCACCGGGGCGCCGCTCTACGGGATCTTCGCCCGCAGCGTCAACAACCTCACCCTCGGCGTCATCGACATGCGGTTGTCCCGCGGCCTCGGTGTGCGCATCGACAACTACGGCAACACCGCGGTCATGGCCAAGAACATCAAGATCGGATCCGTGTACGTCTCCGGCGCCAGCTCGCACGCGGTGGAGACCTACGGCGTGGACGGGATCACGATCGGCACCGTCACGGCCCGCGGCGTCGGCGAGTCCGGGTTGCTGCTCAACCAGACGATCAACGCCACGGTCGGCACCGTCGACGCCGAGAACGCCGGAACCGGTACGGGCTACGCCGCCTTCCGGATGGCCAACCGCAACGGGCGGATCGGCAGCTCCTACCCGACGAACATCCGCGTCGGAACCGTCAAGGCCCGTGGTGGCGGGCGTGGCGTCTTCTGCGTCTCGGAGAGCGGCGGGGCGGTCATCGACCGGGTCGACATCGCCAACACCGGCAACAACTCGGTGCTCGTCGAGAACTGCTACAACGTGACGATCGCCGGGGTGTCCGGAACGATCAGCGGCGGCGGGGAGGTCCGGATCTCGTCGCGGACCGAGTTCGCGCCGTCGGCCAACATCACCTTCAGGAACCTGACGGTGAGCAACACGAACATCCGGTGGAGCCCGTGCACCGGCTCCAACAACGTCGTCACCAACGTCACACGGGTCAACTCAACCCTGACCTGGTGCTGATCTCTCCGTGGGCGGTCCGGGCCGATCGGGCCGCCCACGGAGGATCTCCCACCGCAGGATCCGAACCTTGTCGGCGAGGCCCCGATCCATGTAACCCAGTACGAGGTTCTGGGACAGGCCGAATCGGCTATGGGCGAGAATCGCCGCAACGGTCTTGGGCGGGGCGTGATCGAGGTAGTCCGCGACTTCCTTCTCCGACGTGGTGGCCAGCATCATCACGGTCACGTGTAGCACCGAGGTGGTCGCCGTCAACTCGTGATAGCAGACGAGGTGCCGGATGATGTTCCTCGCGAGGCCTCGCCGGAAGCCACGGAAAGGCCCTTCTCCAGCAGGCCGACCACCTCGGTCAGAGCGTCCAGACCGTCCTGATGTTGACCCGCGTCCAGGCAGAGGCGGGCGAAATCCACCAGTTCGGTCGCGAGTGGTAAGCCGTACCGCGTGGCGTTGATCCTGGTGAGACGCCGATGGATACCGATGGCCTTCGCCTGCGCATCGATAGCCTCCGGCAATCGGCGCAAGGCTGCGAGGATTGTCGTCTCGACCTCCAGGGCGCGAGCCAGATCCTGGTCGTAAGAGATGTTCAGACCGGCGTGGCTCCGCAGAATGCGGACCGCCCCGGAGGCTGCGTGCTGTGCCTCGACCAGACGGCGTAGCGCCGTCAGCGTCTTCGCCCGGCCGAGCAGCGCGGCGGCGAGGTCGACCTCGAGCCCCGCCCCGTCGCCGGCCACAGCGCGCAGCAGGTCGACCGCCTCGTCCAGCGCCTCCAGCGAGGCCTGTCCGTGCTTGCCGCGGCGCAGTTGCTCCGCCTGCTGCACGAGCGCCCGGATCAGGGTGATCCGATAATCGGGGTGGGCGGTCACCAGGCGGCGAAGGTGTGCGATGGCCCGGTGCCGGGTCGACAGCGAAGCCGACCCTTCACCGGTGTGCCACAAAGCCAGGCTCAACTCCGACAGGCACGTCGCGATCTCCGCCCCGGACAGTGCGCTTCCCAGATCATCGCTGCTCCACAGTCCGATCGCTTCGCCCAGTGCCGCTGCGGCATCCGTCCAGTTCATCACCCGGATGTGGGCACGCCCGACCGTGCGCAGCGAGAACTCCAGCCGTCTCGCGTGTACGGCGCGGTTCTCCGCGACCAGTCTCCGGGTCGCGGCCACCGCCTCGACGAGCAACGCGAGGCCCTCGGTCACACGCCCGGAGTCGAACAGCCGCGAGCCGAGCCTCTGCAGGACCCGGACCGCCTGCACCGCATCGATGCTGTTGCCGGCCAGGTCCTTGACGAGCCGTTCGGTGATGGCCGCGATCCCCGTGCACAGATCGTCCGGTGGATCGCTCGGCAGGAGGGTCTCGATCGAGGTCAGGACATCCAACGGGATCTGCCGCGCGGCCGCGATGGCCAGCAGCGCCGGGGCGCCGCCCTCGATAGCCAACTGGGGCCGCTCCCGTAGGAGCGGCACGAGCAGGCGGTCCACCAGGTGCGGCCACCGTGGGGTCGCCTCGACCAGCAGCGGCAGCGCCGTGCTGACGCCTCGCGGACCCGCGCTCATCAGGTCGCGTAGCGCGCTGCCGGCCCACGGATCGGGGTGGAAAGCGGGGACGCCGTGACCCGGGGTTTGCAGGGCCACGAAGTCCTCGGCCAGCCGATCCGGGTAGAGCGGCTCCAAACGGGTGTCCGGATCCTGCGGCGGATAGACCATGGCATGGTCGTCGAGCACCCGCGTGGCTGCCGCCGGACTGTCGGCCACCGCGGTCGACTGCACCGCCACCACCGCGGCCGGATAGTCGAGAGCTCTGGTCAGCGCGGCTCGCGTTCAGCAGGCGGCTCGGCTGCCCGTCACCCGGCAACGCCGCCTCGCCGAACTCCAGCTCGTCGATGAAATGGTGCCGATGCGCTGGTGGACATGGAGGTCGCCGTCCTGGACGGCGAACACCGTGCCGCTGTCGCGGGCCGTGTTGACCTGGCGGGCCGGGGTCCTATCGGCCATCGGGCGGCCGGGGCGCGTCGCCGATGATCATGTTGCCGTGCTGGACCCCGTACACCTTGCCCTGGTCCTTGGCGGTGTTGATCTGGGTCTGTCCGGACGGCTCGGGTGGGGATGGCTGCGGGCGGGAGGCCGAGGCCAGCCACACGCCGGCGGCGCCGAAGACGAAGGTGAGGACGGCGCTCGCCACGCTCGACGCCCTGTCGGCACGGTCGAGGCCGAGCCGCAGCAGGAACACCGTCCAGGCGGCAAGGAGCAGGCTGCAGGCCAGGAGAGCCGTCACTGTCCAGAAGCGGCGCCGCGTCATCACCCCAGTATGGATCGATGCAGCCATTGCTCCGGGTCCTGGCCGCCGATGAAGCCGTGGTACGGGCTCGCCGGCGCCACACCGGCCAGGCGGCGCAACTCCGGGGACAACGACCGTAGTCCCTCGACTCCGGTCGCGAGGGTGTGGTTGTCGGCGGGGCGCAGCCACGGCAGGACGTGCTCGCAGATAAGGGCGCGCCGCGTCGCCTCACCCCGGTTGTGGCCGGCCGCGTGCCAGAGGCGGCCGCTGTAGACGACCGCGCTGCCGGCGGGCATCACCACCGGGATCAGCTCGTCCGGGCGCGGGCGGCGGCCGGCCGGCCACAGGTGGCTGCCCGGGGCGATCAGGGTGGCGCCGTTCCCGGTGGTGAAGTCGTCGAGCGCCCAGATCACGTTGACCTCGGCCTCCACGTCGCGCGGCAGCGGGTAGACACCGGCGTCGAAGTGCGGCGCCTGGGCGCCCTGGCCGGGGTCCACCGCGGACAGGAACAGCATCCCGAACTGGTGGACCTCGCCGAGGCCCTCGGTCACCAGGGCCCGCACCCGTGGGTGGGTGAGGAGCGGCTCGAACGCGCCGACCCGGCTGAGCAGCTCGTACACCCGCCTGGTCCGGCGGCCGTCGAAGTCGTTGTCGCTCCAGGCGGCGTCCTTCAGCAGGTCGTCGGCGTGCTGGACGGCGGCGGCCAGCTCCTCATCGGACAGCAGGCGGGGCAGGATGACGTAGCCGTTCTCCATGGGCCCCGAAACTACCGGGTGGACGCGGCGCAGGCGTCGAGGATTTCCGCCAGATGGGCGGGGCGGCTCAGCGCCGGAGTATGGCCGCCGTCGATCTCGTCGGGGGTGATGCCGAGGCGTTCGGTGGCGACCCGGCGCAGGTAGGCGGGCGGGAACATGCGGTCGTCGCGGCAGAGCAGCACCCGTGTCGGCACATCCGGCCAGGCGCGCAGCGGGGACGGCTCGGACATCCGGGTCTCGGACTGGCGGGACGAGCGGCGGACCGCCTCGGCGGCCAGATCCGGCGGGACGTCCTGGTAGAACAGGGCGATCTCGTCGTCGTACCGGTCCCAGGCCTCGTCGGCGTAGCCGGTGGCGGTCCAGTAGTCGGCGGGGGACTCACCCGGCAGCGGGATCATGGCGGCCACCAGGATCAGCATCCGCACCGGCAGGCGCTCGCCGACCAGCGGGACGACCAGGCCGCCCATCGACTGACCGACCACGATCAGATCGGTACGGTCGCCGACCGCGGCCGTCACGGTGTCGGCGTACTCGGACAGGCCGGCGGTGTCGTCGTCGCACGGCAGATCGGGGGCCACCGTGTCGTGGCCCCGCTTCCGGAGCTCGGCTTCGACGAGATGCCAGTACCAGCCGACGTCACCGGCGCCGTGGATCAGTACGAAGGTGGCCATCGGTCCAGGCTATGACGCGAGTCACCGGATCTCTGCCCGTGACCGCGTGATTGAGTGATCAACATGGAATTCGACGACATGCGGGTGGTGGTCACCGGAGCCGCCCGTGACACTGGGCTGCTCCTCGCCGAGACGTTCGCGGCGCGCGGCGCCCGGGTGTTCCTCTCCGCCCGTGACCAGGGTGCGGCCTCGCGGGCCGCCGACGCGATCAACCAGCGTGCGGCCGGGCGGGCCGAGGCCTTCCGATGCGATCTCGCCGACCCGGGCTCGGTGCGGGAGTTCGCGGACGCCGTGGCCGGGCGGACCAACCGGATCGACGTGCTGGTCAACAACGCGGCGCAGTATCGGGAGGGCGAGATCTCCGATGACGAGGTCGAGCAGATCATCGCCGGTGGCGCCACCGGGACCGTGCTGTTGACGCAGCGCCTGCTGCCGCTGCTGCGCCGGTCGGAGCGGCCGGACATCGTCAACATGATCTCCGGCTGTGGGGAGCCCGGCAATCATCGCTCCGACGCGCATCCCGCGTTCTATGCGGCGAAACACGCGCAGGCCGGGTTTGCCGGGATCCTGTCGCACCGGCTGCGGCCCGAGGGGATCCGGGTGATCTCGCTGTTCCCGCCGGACTTCGAGCAGGACGGGCCGCGTGCGGCTGGGAGCGCCCTGACCGCCCGGTCGGTGGTCGACTGCGTGATGTTCGCGGTCGGGCAGCCCCGGGACTGCTTCATCCGGGAGTTCCGCTTCGAGCAGGTGCGATGACCCCGGTCTTCTTCGACGTGAACGGCACGCCGGCGATCGACGGTCATCCGTAGAGCGGCGGCCGTTGGCGTATCGACGACCCTGAGTTTGCGTGGGGATAGCAGAGTGGGCGGCATGGCGATCACCAGGACGGATGCGGAAGACCTGGCGCGGAAGTGGGTCGAGGACGTCTGCCCGGGAGCCGAAGCGGTGTTGTACGAATTCGCCCGCGGCTGGGTGATCTCCGCCCGGACCCGCAGCGGGCACGGGCCACCCAGCATGATCCTCGACCGGGACACCGGCGAGCTGGTGATCGGCGGCACGCTACCGCCCGCCAACCTGGCCGCGTGGTACATGCGTGACTTCCGGCCCGCGCCGGCGCCGGCCGGCCCGCGACGGTACCCGGCGACGATGAGCCGGCTCACCATCGCGGGCCGCGGCCGGGTCGCGCTCAGCCTGCGCTCCGACACCGACCAGCCGCTGCATCCCGCGGTAGAAACGTTCTTCGGCACGATGCCCGCCCACTATCGCGAGCGTGGGGCCGAGCGGAGTTCGGAAGCCGTGGTGTTCTCCGAACTGTTCCACGCCGAGGAGAACGGCCGACGGGCCGCCGGGCTGCCCCTGATGGCCCTGCCCGAGCTGCGGGAACTCGTGCGGGGCGCGCGACTGGAGACCTACCGGATCCGGGAGGAAGGCGATCCGCTCAGCGGGAGCCGGCTGCGGTCCGGGCTGCCGGTCATGCTGTTCCTCGACTATCTCGGGCTGAGCCCCGACGCCGCCGCGCAAGGCCAGGAGGGCCTTCTGCCACGGTTCGTTCCCGGGCCGGGCCCGGCCGCCGGTTCCGGTCCGGCGTCGTCGTGGGAGTTCAGCGACCAGGTGGCCGAGGTGCTGCGGGGCGCGGGCTGGTCGGCGGAGCGCCGGATCGAAAACCATGCGGGGTACGGCGTGAGCCACCGGATCTTCACGGCGGCGTCGCGGGCGCTGGCCGAGTTCGCCGGCCTGTACGTCACGCAGGACGGGCCCGGGGTGGCGCTGCGGCGGCGGATGTTCGCCGTCGACCCGTGCATGGCGGCCGAAACCGTCGAGACGCTGGAGGCGTTCGCGCAGGTCCTCGGGGTGCCGTTGTTCCCGCTCGGGGTGGAGGGCGACGGCGAAACCGTCCTCGCCATCGACGAGCGGGGCCGGGTGTTCTCCCTGGACCATGGCGGGGAGTGGTATCTCGGCGCGGACATGGGTGCCGCGCTCACCACGCTGATCACCGGTACGCTGCCGCCCCGCGTCCACGACGACGGCACCTGGTGATGGCCGCGTCCACAGCCCTTTCGTGATCGAGATCCACCCTCCCCGGTCGGGTGGGTGCACACGGTCGGGTTTCACAGCGGGCCGTAGATCGACCGCGCACCCCCGTCAGACCATGTCGGCTGTCAGGCTGACCAGCCCGAACGCGACCACCGTACGCCGCGGCGACCACGCCCGTGCCTGCCGGGTTCCGACCGTCACCGAGATCCGTCCTCCGTGCTCGGTTCACTCCCCGCACGCGACCCTACCGATGCCGATCCGCCCATCCCCGGCTGCCTCGGATGCTCCGGGACAGCGCCCACGACCAACCGGACAGGGTCGACCACCGGTGGGGATGGGGCGGCCCCGGAGCGCCGGGCGTTCGTCCGCATCCGATGGCGGCAAACGTGCCCGCGGCCGGCGCCGCCGGGCCGCTCCCGGATGGTGTGCGGGCGGCGTGGGCCGGAGGGGAGCCGAAGGAGGAGCGGGCGCGGCCCCAGCGGGCCAGGAGTTCGAACGCGTCCAGGATCATCGGGGGTCGCCGTCCGGGAGGGTGGCCGCCAGGTCGGCGAGCGCCTGCAGAGCGGTGGTGTGGGGTTCGAAGTAGCCGTCGTGCCCGTCCACGTCGTCGCAGGGCAGAGGCAGCGCGCCGAACTCGGGGTCGGAGGGCAGGCGGCCGTGGCCGAGGCCGAGGATCCGTACGCCGGGGACGCGGCGGATCCAGTCGCCGGGGGAGGCGCAGGCCCACACCCGGGCGCCGGTGCGCAGGCCGGATCGGTCGGGGACGCCCATGCCGGGGCTGCCCAGCGCGACGATGTCGGTCACCTGCGCGGGTAGCCCGGGTGCGGCGAGACCGGCCACGGTGGAGCCGTAACTGTGCCCGACCACGACGATCGACCGGTCGGCGTGGCCGAGCACCAGGCCGTCGGCGAACCGCTGGAGGGCCAGCGCCCCGTCGGCCGCGCGATCCTCCCGTACGGTGTCCCGGCCCATGCCCTCGGGCGGGTCGTATCCCAGCCAGGCCACCACGGCGACCCGGGCGCCCGGGTCGGCGGCCCGGACCCGGTCGTGGAGCCGGCGGGCCTGCCACGCGGGCGCCCGGCGCCGGACGCCACCGAGACCGGTGTCGAACCCGGCCAGATCGGTGTCCACACCGGGCACCAGGATCACCACGCGGCCGGCGGTGTCCAGATCGCCCAGCACCTCGATGACGCGCCCGTCGGCCCGGTCGTCGAACCCGAGGATCTGCCGGTCCGCCGCCTCCGGGTGTGCCAGCCGGTTCGCCAGGTAGCGCAACTCCGCCGGCACGCCGTCGAGGTTGCCGGTGACCCGCGGGAAGCGGCGGGTGAGCGCGGTGGCGTCGTCCGGTGCGAGGCCGGCGAAGAAGGCGGCCACCCGGGCCGGGGTGGCGGTGACCGGGTCCGGTGGAGCGAGCGGATCGGCGAGCCAGCCGGCGGTCCCCACCGGGGTCGCCGGCGGTGTCGCGCGGGCCGGGCCGAGCACGGAGCCGCCGAGGAGGGCCAGCCCGGAGAGGGCGGCCGCAAGGACGGCTTTGCGAGGGGTGACCAGACGGCGAGGCATGCCGTTCAGCCTGGTCAGCGGCGGGTTCCGGCACAGTCGGGCAGGCTCTCTGCCGATGGTGCGGAAAACCGGCTACCCGGGCGGCAGCTAACCCCATGGCGCCGGGTTGCGCCGAGCGGGAATGCTGGCTGGCGATGAGAAGGAAAGTGACCGCCATCGCCGAGCCGCAGTCGTGGCGAGAGCTGGCCTACCTGTTGCTGGTGCTGCCGATCGATCTGGTCAGCGCCGTCCTCCTGCTGTTCTCGACCCTCGTCGGGGCCGTTCTCTCGATCACTCCGCTGGGGCTGTGGCTGCTGGCCGGGGTGCTGCGGGCCGCCGCGGGCCTGAGCGCCCGCCGCCGCGGTCTGGCCGCGCGGCTGATCAGCGAGCGGGTGCCGGCGCCGGCCCGGTCACCGGCCGGCCCCGGTGCGTTCGGGTGGCGGCGGGCCGTGCTCAGAGATCCGGCGGGTTGGAAATCCCTGGCATACCCGCTGGTCAAGGTGGTGGTGGCGCCACTGTCGTTGCTGGTCGGTGCCGGCTGCTATGTGTACGGATTCGCCACGCTGACCTTCTTCCCGTTCCAGGAGCACGCCTTCCAGGGGTGGGTGCCGGTCACCTGGGTCTTCGGGGCGGTCGTCATCCTGCTGGCTCCCTGGATGGTGCGGCTGGTCCTGGTCGGCGAACGGTTGTTGATCCGTGGGCTGCTCGGGCCGAGCCGGGCCGGTCAGCGGATGAGCGACCTGAAGGAGTCCCGCGACCGTGCGGTGAAGGACGCCGACGTCACCCTGCGGCGGATCGAGCGGGACCTGCACGACGGGGCCCAGGCCCGGCTGATCGGGGTGGGGATGCACCTGGCGATGGTCCGGGAGTTGATCGCCGCCGACGCGCCGCCGGAGAGCGTCGCCAAAGCGGTCGACACCGCGCAGGACACCCTCGCCACGGCCGTGTCCGAGCTACGCGATCTGGTCCGCGGGATCCATCCGCCGGTGCTGGACAACGGCCTGGACGCGGCGCTGGCCACGGTGGCGGCCGGCAGCCCGGTGCCGGTGACCGTCGAGGTCGGCCTGCCCCGGCGGCCACCGCCGGCGGTGGAGAGCATCGCCTACTTCACGGTGTGTGAGCTGCTCACCAACGCGGGACGGCACAGCGGGGCGGCCGCCGCTACGATTCGAGTCGATCTTCAGGGGGATGTTCTGCGGCTGCGGGTCCACGACGACGGGCGCGGCGGCGCCTTCCTGCGGGCGGGTGGGGGGCTCGCCGGGCTGTCCGAGCGGATCCGGGTCGTCGACGGGCGGCTGTCGCTGGACAGCCCGGCCGGCGGGCCGACCACCGTCACCGTCGAGATCCCCTGCCCGGCACCTACGGAGAGGCCCTGACGAGACATGCGCATCGTGATCGCCGAGGACTCCGCGATCCTCCGGGAGGGCCTCGCTCAGCTGCTGACCGTTCGGGGGCATGAGGTGCTCGCCGCGGTGGAGGACGTTCCGGCGCTGTTCGAGGCGGTCGCCGCGCAGCCACCCGACGTGGCGATCGTGGACATCCGGATGCCACCGAGCCACACCGACGAGGGCCTGCGCGCCGCGATCCGGCTCCGCCGGGACTGGCCCGGCACCGGGGTGCTGATCTTCTCGCAGTACGTGGAGACGGCGTTCGTGGCCGAGCTTCTCGCGAGCGGCTCCGACGGGGTCGGCTACCTGCTGAAGGAGCGGGTCGCCAAGCTCGACGACTTCGTGGACGCCCTGCACCGGGTGGCGGCCGGCGGCACCGCGCTCGACCCGGACGTGGTCACCCAGCTGTTCGGCCGTACCCGGCACCGGGATCTGGTCGCCGAGCTCACCCCACGCGAGCGTGAGGTGCTGGCGCTGATGGCGCAGGGCCGCACCAACACGGCGATCGCCGCCGCGATCCGCGTCACCGAGCGGGCGGTGGAGAAGCACGTCACGAACATCTTCAACAAGTTCGACCTGCCGCCGTCCGACACCGACCACCGCCGGGTCCTGGCCGTCATCCGCTACCTGCAGAACTGACTCCGGCGTGGGGGGGGGGGGGGGGGGCCCGCCCCCCCCCCCCACGCCGGAGTCACGGAGATCAGCCCTTGAGGCCGTGTTCGATGGCCTCGATGATGCGCGGGCGCAGCTCGGCGGTGCTCACGATGGCGTCGACCGAACCGACCTCGACCGCCCGCTGGATGCTGTGGACACGGTCGAACTCGGCGGCCACCTCACCCAGCTTCTCGGCCCGCACCGACTGCTGGACCTCGGCCAGGCGGGCGTTGAGCGCGGAACGCTCGGCGCCGCCCGCCACCGCGACCTGGGCCTGCAGGGAGCTGACCCGCGGGTCGTTGGCGGTGCGGTTGTTGACCTCGCCGGAGAAGACCACCGCCGCGGCCGGGGCGCCACCCAGCACCGAGGCGAACGAGCCCTCCAGGGCGAGCACCGTCATGTTCGGGTTCAGGGCCTTCGAGAAGACCACGAAAGCGCCGCCGTGGTAGCGGGAGATGACCGTGAAGACGATCGGGCCCTCGAAGTTGACGATGGCCCGGCCGATCTCGGCGCCGTACTCCAGCTGAAGGTTGCGCATCGACTCGGGGGAGCCGTCGAAACCGGACAGGTTCGCGAGGACGACCAGGGGGCGGTTGCCGGAGGCGGCGTTGATCGCCCGGGCGGTCTTCTTCGACGAACGCGGGAACAGGGTGCCCGCGGTGTACGTGTCCGGGCCGTCGGTGGGCGGGAACCCACGCCGGGCCACCGACTTCGACTCGATGCCGATCAGGCAGACCGGGCGGCCGCCGATGTGCGCGTCCTGCACCACCGACGTGTCCGCGTCGGCCATGCCCGCCCACCGCTCCAGCACCGGGTGATCCTGGTCGGACACGGCGCGCATGACCGTACGGATGTCGAAGGCCTTCTTGCGGTCCGGGTTGTGGGCCGCCGAGAAGATCTGCCCGACCGTCGCGAAGTCGCTGCCGGCGACCGTGTGCGGGAAGCCGGAGACGTCCCGGGTGATCGGGTCGGACGTGGTCGCCGGCCGCGGACCGGCCTCGCCGGGCGCGACGTACGTGTGGTCGTAGTGGGCCATCAGCACGTCACGGGCGGCCGGCAGGCTGGGCGCCCAGTACTGCGCCTGCCCGTTGGGGCCCATCACCCGGTCGTAGCCGCCGATGCCGAAGTTGTCCTCGGCCGACACGCCGCCGGAGAAGTCCAGCGACTGCTTACCGGTGAGCACCATGGCCGAGTCCGGCGTCATCACCAGGATGCCCTTGGTGTGCATGAGCATCGTGGCCTCGGCGTTCCAGTACGGCTGGGCGCCCACGTTGATGCCCGCCACCACGATGTTGATCTCGCCACCGGCCTGGGTGAACGTGACGATCCGCTTGAGCGCGGCCGCCACCCAGTCCATGTTCTCGGTGCCGGAGGTCATCGAGATCCGGGCGCCGGCGGACAGGGCGAACCACTCCAGCGGCACCCGCATCGTCTCGGCGAGGTCGAGTGCGGCGATGACCCGGGCACACTCCGGCTCGGACAGCGCGCCGAGCGACTTGGTCGGGTCGCCGAGCAGCACCACACGGGTGACGCCCTCGGGGTAGCGCTCGGTCGGCGTGGTCACCACACCGGCGACGATCGCGGCCGAGTTCCTCCCCTTCGGCCGGTCGACCGGCTCCAGCACGCCGGACGAGGAGAGGTCGTACTCGGTGAAGCTGCCCAGCAGACCGGTCAGCTCGTACGGGTACACCGCCCCGCGCCGCGCCGCCCGCAGCACCTTCTGCCGGTAGTCGTCGAGCGGCTGCACCGGCTCGGTCGACGGCTCGCCCACGTGCAGCTGCGCCCCGTTGCCCGGTTCCAGGGTGATCCGCACCGACACCTCGGTGAGCTCCCCGCTGGAGCGCCGCTGCCGGGCGATGAACTGCACCTCCTCCAGGCCCGCGCCGCTGGCGGTCGGCAGGATCCGCTGGACCAGCGCGTTCAGTTCGTCGAGCGAGAGTTCGGTGACCGGCCAGACGTACATCATGATCCGGTTGGTGTCGAACCGCTTGTTCTGCGGACGCTGCGCCTGGATGTTGCGGATCGCGTCCAGGGTGAGCGTGACGCCCTGCTCCAGTGCGGGCAGTGCGACCAGGCGGCCGTCGGTCTCGCGCAGCGCGGTGAGGTCGCGCACCTGGTACATGGCGATCAGGCGCTCGTCGGCCGGGTTGCTCTTGGCGACCGCCTTGAACAGGTACATCTCCTCGTCGGTGGAGGGCAGCCTGGTCAGGTCGAACTCGCGGAGCCGTTCCAGTTGGAGGCGCAGCGCGATCTGCGGGTGCAAGCCCCGGATGAGCCGATCCTCCACGAAATTGCCCGAATTATCGCGACGGAAGGTGAAATGGTGGTGCATGACCGCACCGCTGGTGCCCGCCACAGTGGTGGTGACCCGCCGCACCCCGGCGACCGGGAGTGAAGCGAACAGCGAACCGAGGTGATGCGCCATCTCCTCGGCGGAAGGTTGCGAGTCCCAGGACACATAGATGTCGGCCACGTCGGCGTCGAGAGGCCCGAGCGCCGCGAGCGAATCCGACAAGTCGGAGATGTCGACGGCGGTGGCGGCCACCCGGGTAACCCGGTCAGCCGTGTGAGACGTCGTCACGAAACGCAGCGAGCCCACCGAACGGGTCTCGAACGGCGACAGCCCACGGTTGTCGTAGTACCGGCGCGTCAACACCTCGAGCAGCGGAACATGATCCCGCCCGGGCCGCCCGATCCGCTGCCCCAGCAACCGGACCAGCGGCTCCGAACAGGCCACCATGCTCTGGATCCGGGCCGCCCGGTCCGGGGCGTCCGGGTGGTGGTCCAGGTGCCGCAGGTCGGCGCGGACCGAGGCGTAGACCTCGGCCCGGGTACGCCGGAGCAGCGGCTGCGCGTACCACCGGAACACGATGCCCCGGGCCAGGTCGGACACCGACGGGAACCGCACCTGCGTAGCCTCGATCAAGTGCTCCAGCGCGATGCCGGACCGCTCGAACAGCGGCTCCTGCGGCGGGTTCCCGGCGATCCACTGGCGCAGGATCTGCGTCACGATCCCGACGCTCGCCGCCGACCGCTGGAGGGCCAGGAAGATCCGGAAGACCGCGTCCTCCAGAGCCGGCGTACGCTCCAGCCCGTCCACCCCGTAGTGGGCCAGCACCCGGGTGAGCCGGTCCTGGAAGCCCTGTGTGACCCCGGCCCGCTCGGCGTCCAGACTCTGCAGGTACGTGTGGAAGAACTCCCGGGGGCTGTGCACCGCGTCGCCCGGCTCGGGGTTCCAGTCCTCGCCCGGCTTGTTGCGGCTGAGCTCCAGCAGATCCGCGGCGATGGTGAGCAGCTCGATCTCCCCGTCGAGCGGCCGGTGGCCGAGTTCGGCACGCGCCACGAGGTATTCCTTGACCGCGGCCGTGTCGACGTCGTAGCCGAGCAGCAGCGCCTGCAGATCCTCCAGCCCGCGGTCCGCCGAGTAGCCGGACGCGGCGGGCAGTTCGATCTCGACGGCGGCGCCCGCGTCGGCGGCCTCCTCGGCGGCGGAGTCGTCCAGCGGCTCCAGGCGCATCAGCGGCGCGCCGGTCTCCACCTGGCTGCCCACGGCCACCGGGCACTCGCGTACCCGGGCCTTGAACGGAGCCCGCAGCACGTTCTCCATCTTCATACTCTCCAGCACGAGGATCGGCGCTCCCGCCTCCACCTCGTCACCGACCGCCAGCGGCGTGGCCACCACCAGGGCGGGGGCGGGGGAGCGGACCACGCCACCCTCGTCCCGGCTGACCCGGTGCGTGACGCCGTCCACCTCGATCGTGTGGATCGGGCCGTGCGTGGCCGTGACCAGCCGGAACCGGTGACCGTTGACCAGCATCTGGCCACTGTGCTGGTCGAAGCGGTCGCTGACCACGTCGGCGTACGCGAAATCGCCGCCCGCCGAGATGCCCACCCGGAACCGCTTGGCGCCCAGCCGGGACACCTGCACCCGGTAGCCGACACCGCGCAACTTCAGGTCGAGCGGACGGCCGCTGTCGTGCTGCACCTGCGGACGGCCACCGTGGGCGGTGGTGAGCAGCCGCCGCCGGGAGACGTCCTCCTCGTCCTGGTACGCCTCGATGCCGGCGGCGGCCAGCGCGATCGCCGAGTGCCGGTGGCTGACCAGCCGGCCCTGCGCGCGGACCCGGTCGATCCAGCCGGTGTCGGCGGAGCCGTCGATCACCTCGGGCTGGTCCAGCAGGTCCAGCACGAAGCTCTTGTTGGTGGAGCCGCCCTCGATGATGACCGTGGTCTCGGCCATCGCCCGGCGCAGGCGGCCGAGCGCCTCGTCACGGTTCCGCCCGTACGCAATGATCTTGGCGATCATCGAGTCGAACGCCGCCGGAATGGTGTCGCCCTCGCTGACCCCGGTGTCCACCCGGATGCCCGGGCCGGCCGGCAGTTCGAGGCGGGCGATGCGGCCCGGCGACGGCGCGAAGTCCCGGTCCGGGTCCTCGGCGTTGAGCCGTGCCTCGACGGCGTGCCCCTGCTCGGGCGGCTGCGTGCCGGTCAGCTTGCCGCCGGACGCCACGTGCAGCTGGAGTTTCACCAGGTCGGTGCCGGTGGTGATCTCGGTGATCGGGTGCTCGACCTGGAGACGGGTGTTCACCTCGAGGAAGGCGAACAGCTTCTCGCCCGGGTGGAACAGGAACTCGACCGTGCCCGCGCCCTTGTAGCCGACGGCCAGCGCCAGCCGGACCGCGGACGCCTTCAGCTCGGCGGCCTGCTCCGGCGCCATCACGACCGAGGACGACTCCTCGATGATCTTCTGGTTGCGCCGCTGCACCGAGCAGTCGCGCACGCCCAGCGCCCACGCGGTGCCCTGCCCGTCCGCGATGACCTGCACCTCGACGTGCCGGGCGCCGGTCACGAGGCGCTCCAGGAAGACGACGCCCGAGCCGAACGCCCGCAGCGCCTCCTGACTGGTCCGCTCGTAGGCGTCGGTCAGATCCGCGCCCGAGTCGACCCGGCGGATGCCGCGGCCGCCGCCGCCGGCGGTCGCCTTCAGCATGAGCGGGTAGCCGATCTCGTCACCGGCGCGGAGCGCGTTCTCCAGGGTCGCGACCTCGCCGCGGCTCCACGGAGCGACCGGAACGCCGACCTCCTCGGCGATCAGCTTCGAGCCGATCTTGTCACCGAGCTTGCGCATCGCCTCCGCGCTCGGCCCGACGAACGTCACCCCGATCCGGTCGCACAACTCCGCGAACACCGGATCCTCCGCGACGAAACCCCAGCCCACCCAGGCCGCGTCCGCGCCGGTCGCCCTCAGCGCCTCCTCGAGGAGGCCATGATTGAGGTACGGGCGGGCAGCCGCCGGACCGAGCGAGTAGGTGACGTCGGCCGCTCGCACGAACGTCGCGGTGCGGTCCTCATCGGTGTAGAGGGCGACCGTCTCGATCCGGGTCCCGGTCTCCGCGGACAGATCCCGTACGGCGTGGATGAGGCGCATCGCGCTCTCTCCACGGTTGATGATCGCGACACGCCTGAACACTTGCCGAGCCTCCCTGCAGCCCCGTCAGATTCCTTCGCCTCAACCCTCTCGGCTACCGTCCGTTCGAGCCATACGCCGGATCATGCATGTCGGGCACCGTAGTTTGTAGGAATCCCACAAACAGCGTTGTGCCTGATGGCCAGACCGGGGTGCAATCGTTCGATCGTCCAGACCCGGATCCGATGCACGGCCCATACCGAGAGCAGCGGAAACACTATCCCGCACGGTCGGGTGTCCTCGGCCCCTGTCGATACCCCTCAACCGGCGGGCCACTCACCCTGGGTGCCGTCACCGAAAAGGCCAAAACTCTCTTTTCGTACGCTCCGCGCACCCCGCAACCGCACGTTCCCCGCCCCGTGACCCGCCACGCGACCCCGCGGCGGCTCCAGGCCCCCAGCGCGCCCGCCGACTGAATCGCCGCGCGAGCTATTCCGCATGAAGCGGTGGACGCCTCCCGGCGCGGGGCGCTGTCACTCGAGCCCGGCGCGGGGTCCGCCCGCTTCCGGCCGTGACGCCTGTCACCCGGGCCGGGTGATCGCGCTTACACCAGGGGTGGGCGCACACGGCGGCAGTGTCGTGGTCGCCTACGTGGCATATGGACGCGACGGCCGCCCACGTGGCGGCTTCTGTGTGCGCTCACTGCCGAAGGCTCGCCCTGGCCGGAACACCGCGTGAGCGAGGGCCCCCGTTCACCGGCGCGTGCGAAAGATCGAGGTGGCCGGAGAGTCTCTCCATCGATCGCCTGGCGTGGATGTCAAGTCGCCAGTTCGCGTGTTGGATGCCAACGTTATGCGATCTTGAACGATTGGCCACCCACAGCGGTGGTAAATCGTTCAAGAACGCTCCGGGTGACGCGTCCTGCCGGCGATGATCAATGATCCGGTCCTGGCGCGGAAATCGGCGGCGGACGATCGGCTGATCGCCTACCGTCGCCGGCTATGACCGAGACGATGGTGACCGCCGGACCGCTGCGACTGTGGACCGAGCGGACCGGGGATCCCGGCCGGCCCGCCGTCCTGCTGGTCATGGGATCGTCGGCGCAGGGTTTTCACCTGCCCGGACGCGCTGGTCGACCGGCTCGTCGAGCGTGGTGCGCAGGTGATCCGGTACGACCATCGCGACACCGGGCTCTCCAGTGTCGTCGACTTCGACCGGCATCCGTACGGGCTGTCCGACCTGGCGGGCGACGCGCTGGCGATCCTGGACGACGATCGTGCACGGCGACCAGGATCCGGTCCTCACGCTCGCCCACGGTGCGGCGCTGGCGGCCGCCATCCCGCACGCCGAGCTGCGCCTCGTGCCGGGCATGGGGCACGTCTACTGCTCTCCGGGGCTTCCGGAACTGCTCGCCGACCTGGTTCGGCTCTGAGCGGTGGCGGAGTCGTGTCTTGGCGTGACTCCGCCACCGTCAGGTATTCACCGGCGTCGACCGTACCGATAGAACTCCTTGCATGTCTTCCCCCTTGATGCGGCGCCGGCTGCTGGCCGTCGTCGCCGCGGCCGGTCTGCTCAGCGGCGCAGCCGTCGCGGTGCAGGCCCCCGCCACCGCGGCCGCCCCCGGAACACCCACGAAGACCGTCACCACCGACACCCACACGATCACCCTGATCACCGGTGACGTGGTCACCGTACGAGGCTCCGACGGCGGCGCCGAGACCGTCGACGTCGAGCGGCCCGACGGCGCCCCCGGCGGCGTCCGGCTCCAGCGCAGCGGCGACGACCTGTTCGTCCTGCCCGACGAGGTGCTGCCGCTGCTCAGCGCCGACCGGCTGGACCGCCGCCTGTTCAACGTCACCGACCTGCTCGAGATGGGGTACGACGACGCGAGGACCGGCGTCGTGCCGGTGATCAGCACCGCGCCCGCGGGTGCCGCCCGCACCGTCGCACCGGCCGTCCCGCGCGGCGCGAAACTGGTCCGCGACCTGCGGACGGTGGGCGCCGCCGCGCTCACCGTGGACAAGAGCCAGACCCGCCCGTTCTGGACCGCCCTGGGCGAGAAGCCGGGCAAGCTCTGGCTGGACGGGAAGGTCACCGCCACCCTCAAGGACAGCGTCCCGCAGATCGGCGCGCCCGAGGCGTGGGCGGCCGGCTACGACGGCTCCGGCGTGACGGTGGCGGTCCTCGACACCGGCATCGACGCCACCCACCCCGACCTCGTCGGCCAGATCGACGACAAGGTCAGCTTCGTGCCCGACCAGGACACCTCCGACGTCAACGGCCACGGCACCCACGTCGCCTCGACGATCGTCGGCACCGGCGCCGCCTCCAGCGGACTCGACAAGGGCGTCGCGCCCGGCGCGGACCTGATCGTCGGCAAGGTGCTCGACAACAGCGGCTCCGGGCTCGACTCCTGGGTGCTCGCCGGCATGCAGTGGGCCGCCGAGTCCGGCGCCGACATCGTCAGCATGAGCCTCAGCGACCCGACGCTGTCGGACGGCACCGACCCGATGGCGGTCGCGGTCGACACCCTGTCCGCCAGGTACGGCACCCTGTTCGTGATCGCCTCCGGCAACAGCGGGCCGGAGAGCATCGGCACCCCGAGTTCGGCGGCCGGCGCGCTCACCGTCGGCGCCGTCGACAAGCAGGACCGGCTCGCGTACTTCTCCAGCACCGGCCCGCTGATCCGCAGCGGCGCCCTCAAGCCGGACATCACCGCGCCCGGCGTCGACATCAACGCCGCCCGGTCGCAGCAGATGACCAGTGGCAGCGGCCTGTACCGCAGCATCAGCGGCACCTCGATGGCCACCCCGCACGTCTCCGGCGCGGCCGCGATCCTCGCCCAGCGGCACCCCGGCTGGACCGGCCCGCAGCTCAAGGAGGCGCTGATGAGCAGCGCCAAGGCGCTGCCCGACTACACGCCGTACGAGGTCGGCACCGGCCGGGTCGACGTGGCCGCCGCCGTCAACGGGCAGGTCCGCGCGACCGGCTCGGTGTTCTTCGGCAACTTCGACTGGCCGCACGAGCCCACCGACGAGCCGGTCACCAAGCAGGTCACCTTCACCAACACGGGTACCGGCGACGTCACTCTGAACCTGGCCGCCACCGGCCCGTTCGAACTCGGCGGCACCTCCGTGACGGTGCCCGCGGGCGGCACCGCCACGGTCGGAGTCAGCGGTGACCCGACCAAGCCGGGCGTCGGACGCTACACCGGCTACCTGGTCGGCACCGACGCCGCGACCGGTGCGGCCGTCACGCGGACGTCGCTGGGTCTGATCAAAGAGGACGAGCGCTACGACCTGACCGTCAAGCTGGTCGGCCGGGACGGCAAGCCCGCCACCTCGAACGTCGTGATCAAGCAGGCGGGGGAGTACTACCCGTACATCTACACCATCACCGGTGAGCAGACGCTGCGGATGCCGCCCGGCACCTACACGGTCGAGTCCTTCCTCGAGGTGAAGGGTGAGCGGGCCGACTCCCTCGGCTACGCGATCCTGGTCGACCCGGAGACCGTGCTCGACGGCAAGGCCGCCACCGTGGCCCTGGACGCGAGCAAGGCCCGCCTGCTGGAGACCACGACGCCGCAGCGCACCGAGGACCGGCAGCGCCGGGTCGACTACACGGTCACCTACCCCGGCGGTGACAGCTTCCGGGACGCGTACCTGATTCCGGTCCGGTACGACGACGTCTACGTCTCGCCGACCGAACAGGTCGAGGACGTGCAGTTCACGATGGTCAACCGGTGGCGCAAGGGCGAGCCGATGCTGAGCCTGGGCGCGCTCGGCCTGCCGCCGCTGGACACGACCGTGCAGCCGGGCAGCACCCTCGCCGCCGGCCGGGACGTCCTGCCGCTGGTCCACGCGGGCACCGGCACTCCCGGCGAATACCCGGACGCCGAGGGCAAAGCGGTCGTGGTGACCCGCAGCGACGCGATCAGCGCCGTCGACCGGACCGCCGCCGCGGTCGCCGCCGGAGCGAAGCTGCTCCTGGTGGTCAACGACGGCGCCGGCATCCTCAACGAGGTGGTGGGGAGCTCGCCGATCCCGGTCGCCACTGTGCACCGCGACGCCGGGGCACGCCTCATCGAGCTGGCGAGGTCCGGCCGGCGGCACATCGCCACCAACCAGGTCCCGTACGCCACCTACCTCTACGACCTGACCCGCACCTACACCGGAAAGGTGCCGAACAGGCCGCTCGCCTACCACCCGCGCGCCACCGACCTGACCCGGATCGACGCGCACTACTACAACCCGACCGAGCCGGTGGAGGGCAGCGGCGGCCGGTACGACGTGACGTTCCTGCCGGGGCTCGGCTTCCCGGAGCGGGAGTGGCATCCGTCCACCCGTACCGAATGGGTCACCCCCGGGCAGGTCTGGTCCGAGGCGCACGCGCAGGGCACCTGGACCGTCTCGACCAACCGCAACACGTACGCCAAGGGCGCCACCCGCCTGGACTGGTTCGCCCCGGCGATCCGGCCCGCGTTCAGCCGCACGTTCGCCGTGCAGAACAGCCGCTACCAGGACTACATGACGATCAACGTGCAGGCCTGGACGCCGTCCGGGGACACCCTCGAATACGGCGGCAACCTGGAGTGGGGTTCGGTGCCCACCAACCTCAAGCTCTACCAGGGCGGCACACTGCTGCACGAGAACAAGCTGTCGTCGTCACTCCAGTGGAAGGAGGTGCCGTCCGGGACACTGCCGTACCACCTGGTCCTGGACGCCTCCCGGCCGGCCGAACAGTGGCGGCTGTCCACCCGTACCCACACCGAATGGGACTTCGTCTCCAGCTCCAACGACTCCGACCGCTTCGAGCCGATGGCGCTGCTCCAGATGGAGTACCGCCTCGGCACCGACACACACGGTGACATCCCGGCCGGCAGCACCCAGAAGATCCGGGTGAAGCCGATCCAGCAGGCGGGCGGCGGCCCGGACACCGGCACCGTCACCTCGGTGAGCCTGGACGTGTCCTACGACGACGGCGCCACCTGGCAGAAGGCGGCGCTGCGCAAGGACGGCGGCTGGTGGACCAGCACGCTGAGACTGCCGAGGCAGCCCGGCGGCTTCCTCTCGGTGCGCGCCTCCGGGGCCACCGACGCCGGGTTCAGCATCAACCAGGAGATCATTCGGGCGTACGGCCTCCGATGATCCCACTCGCGGGGCCCTGGGACGGCGACGTCCCGGGGCCCGGCATATCCTCTCCGCACCCCCGGGTGGAGAGGAGACGGCCACCGATGCTCGCCGCTCTGGGCCTGAGCCCCGACCACGAGTCGGTCTACAGTGTCCTCGCCGGTCGCGCCCAGGCCGACCTGGCCGAACTCACCGTCGCACTGCAATTCCCGGTCGCCGTGATCGAGGACGCGCTGTGCCGGCTGACGGCGTGCGGGCTGGTCAAGTCCACACCCGACGGCGTCTTCGCGGCGGCGCCCCCGGCGGTCGCGCTGGGCGCCATGATCAGCGAACGGCGGGCCGAGCTGCGCAACGCCGAACTGGCCCTGGTCAACCTCGCCGAGGAACACCGCAAGGCGATGGCCGGCCGCACCATCAGCGAGCTGATCGAGGTGGTCACCGGGGTCGAGGCGATCCGGCACCGGTTCGCGCAGGTGCAGCACGCCGCCCGGCGGCAGGTCCGGACCTTCGTCACCACCCCGTTCGTGGCCGTGCCGCCCGGCGCCAACCCGGTCGAGTCGCAGATGGTGGCCCAGGGGGTGCGCTACCGGGTCGTCATCGACCAGCCGGCGCTGTCGTCCCCCGGCATGGTCGCCGAGACGATGGAGTCGCTGCGCCAGGGCGTCGAGATCCGGGTGACCGAGTCCCTGCCGATCAAACTGATGCTCGCCGACGACGAGCTGGCCCTGGTGCCGCTGACGGTCGCCGCCGGTGAGGAGCCGGGCGCGGTCCTGCTGCACCGGTCCGGGCTGCTCACCGCCATGGACGCGCTCTTCGAGACGGTGTGGGGCCACGCCCACCCGCTGGACCTGGCGGGCCTCGGCGAGCCGGCCGCGGACGTGCTCACCGCGCTGGACCGCAACATCCTGGCCCTGCTGCTCGCCGGGCTCACCGATCAGGCCGTAGCCACCCAGCTCGACCTCTCGCTGCGCACCCTGCAACGGCGCCTGCGGCACCTGATGGACCTGGCCGGCGTCCAGACCCGCATGCAACTCGGGTGGCACGCGGCCCGCCACGACTGGACCTGACGGCGGCGCTCACCCGGCCTGCGGCGCCAGGCCCTGTCACGGCGACGTCGTCGTGGCCGGCGGTCTATGAAATTGTGACGATAAGGTATGAAGGTGATATACCTGTTTGTCGTCGGTCTGACCGCGGCGGTGACGACCGCGTTGCCGCCGTCGAGAGATCTGAACGCGCTGGTCAACCTCTCGGCCGAGCGTCTGCTGCTGGCCGACCGGGTCGCCGCCGCCAAGTTCGGCACGGACCAGCCGATCGAGGATCCGGTCCGCGAACGGCAGGTCCTCGACCGGGCCGCCGCGATGGCAGCCGAGGCCGGGCTGGACGCGACCGGGACGGTCGCCTTCTTCCGGGCGCAGATCGAGGCGGGCAAAGCGGTGCAGCGCGGCCTGTTCGACCGGTGGGCCCGGCACCCGGAGCGGGCCCCGGAGCATCGACCCGACCTGGCCACCGAGGTGCGCCCGCACCTGGACCGGATCACCGCCGCCTTCATCAGCCGGCTCGCCGCCACCGAGGATCTGCGCGCCGCCACCCGGCAATGCGGTGAACTGCTGGTCAGCGCGAAACGTGCGGCCGACCGCCGGCACCGGCTCGACCCACTGCACGAGCGGGCCCTGAACGGCGCGATCGCCCCGGTCTGCACCGGCTGATCCCGTTGGCCCACGCGTGCAGGCCGCGCCGCCGCCGATGAACTGGTGGCATCAACCGATGACGGTGACGGCGAACGACGGCGCCTCGGCCGCGACGTCGGCGCGCACCCTGATCACGATGTCGCCGCCGAGCATCGTCACGTGCCCGGTGACCTGAGCGCCCGCCGTCTCGTTCCAGACGGCGACGACGGGACGCCCGCCGAGGGTCGTCGGATTCTTGAAGCGGAACTCCATGAACTGCTCGCCGCCGTCGGTCACCCGATCCCCGTCAGCGGTGTTGATCAGTACCGAGAACCGCAGTACCGGCGCCGGTCCGGTGACCTCGAACCCTTTCGTCATCCCCCGAGTGTGCCGGTTGCCGTCGCCCCACGAAAGCGGAACCGTTCGGGATGCCGGACCGCGCCCTCACCGTCCTCGCCCTGTCATCCGCGGCGGCCGGCGGTGGACGCCAGGGTGTCGCCGACCGCGGCGAGCAGTTCGACGGCGGTGAACGGTTTCGGCATGATCCGTGCCGAGCCGTCGAGCTGGTAGCGGTCGCGCAGGTCCCGTTCGCTGTAGCCGGACATGAACAGCACCCGCAGGCCGGGGTGGTGGCGGCGCAGGCGGGCGGCGACCTCCGGTCCGGAGCTGTGGCGCAGCTCGATGTCGGCGATGAGCAGGGCGGCGTCGTCCAGGACGGCGGCGGCCGGATCCTGTTCGTGCAGGACGGTGGTTCGGAAACCGTTCTCCCGCAGTATCCGGATCACCGCGTCGCGTACGAAATCCTCGTCCTCGAGAACGACCACGTGCTCACCGCGACCCGGCGACGGACCCGTCACCGACGTCCCGGCCGCTTCGGGCGCCGGGCCGTCGGCCCGCGGCAGCTCGATGGTGAAGGTGGTGCCCGCCCCCGGCGACGATTCGACGCCGATGTGGCCGCCGGCGTCCTCGACGATGCCGTAGACGGTGGCCAGGCCGAGCCCGGTGCCCTGGTCGGCGGGTTTGGTGGTGAAGAACGGTTCGAAGAGCCGGTCGCGGACCTCGGCGGTCATCCCGCAGCCGGTGTCGGTGACCGACAGCCGGGCGCCGCCGTCGGCCGTCCGGTCGGTCCCGACGACGACCAGGCCGCCGTCGGGCATCGCGTCGCGGGCGTTGATGACCAGATTGAGCAGGATCTGGTCGAGGCGGCCGCGGTTCGCGCGTACCGGGAGGGGCTGGCCGTGGGTGCGGCAGACGAGCCGGATGTTCGTGCCGATACTGCGGCTGAGCAGTTCGCTGGAGCTGCTGACGACCTCGTTGAGGTCGACGTTCTCGACCTGGGTCGGCTCCTGCCTGGCGAACAGCAGAAGCTGGCTGGTCAGGGAACGGGCCCGGCCGGCGGCGTCGCGGATGCGGTCGAGATCCCGGCGGCCGTCGGCGGTGACCTCCTCGGTGAGGAAGTCGGCGTAGTTGAGGATGATGGCGAGCAGGTTGTTGAAGTCGTGCGCCACCCCGCCGGCCAGCTGTCCCAGGCTCTCCATCCGGACCGCCTGGGCGGTCCGTTCCAGGGCCTGCCGTTCCTCGGTCTCGCGCCGTTTCGTGGCGGTGATGTCGCGTTCGGTGGCCGCCACAGCGATCACCTCACCGGATTCGTCGCGGATCGGCGCCGACGCGATCGACACCAGGAACGTCGTGCCATCGCTGCGTATCCGCGGCGCCTCGTCGACGATCGTGTTCTCCCCGCCGGTCACCTCGGCCAGCGATCGCTCGTAGTAGGGCAGCCGCTCCGGGGGCAGCACGCGGCTGAACTTCTCACCGACCATCTCGGCGGCCCGGTAGCCGTAGAGATTCTCCGCGCCGGCGTTCCACTTCAGCACCGTGCCGTCGAGGTGCAGCACGATGATCGCGTCGGTGGCCTGCTCCACGATCGCGGCCAGCATGCCCCGTTCGCCGGCCGCCTCCGCGGTCTCCCGCAGCAGCAGCCGCAGGTGGGCGGCGATCACCCAGCTGATCGGGATGATCGCGGCGACCAGCAGCAGCCGCAGGATCTGATCGGTGGTGCCGAGCATCCCCTGCCAGGTCGAGACGGCGAAGGCCGCGGCGAACGCGTAACAGCCGACGGCCAGCACCCCGCGCGGGCTCGCCGAGGCGGCGGCGAAGGCGGTCCCGATGGCCACCATGCCGAAGAGGAGCATGTGCGGCGGGGACAGCGCGGAGACGACGGCGAGCACGGTGACCGTCACGAAGGCCACCATGAGGTGCGGCGAACGCGGCCCGGCCGATGCCTCGGACGCCGGTCTCAGAGGCCTCATGTCGGCAGCCCTCCGCCCCCAGTCTCGCCGGATACCGGAAGACTATTCCCGCCTCATCGCACCCGCCGGGAAACGGCCGATCGTGTCATTGCGCCTCCTCATCCCGCCGGGATGATCCGGGAACGGTCGGCGGACTGCGACGATCGGCGCATGAACGGAATGCTGATGTGGGGACTGGTCCTACCCCTTTTGCTGGTCGTCGCGGGCGTCGTGGTCATCATCCGCAAGCGCAACGACCGCCGCTGACATGCGGGCCCGCGTACCGATCCTGCTCCTCGCCGGGATTCTCGCGGTACCCGGATGCGGCAGCGGCGACGGCGACGCCCGGGTGACGATCGCCGAACGGCAGCTCGCCGACGCGCAGGAGGCCCTCGCCGGGGCGCAGGCCGAACTGGCCGGCCAGAGCGAGGCCTTCTGCCGGACCACCTCCTCCTACGTGACCGCCCTGGACCGGTACGGCGACCTGATCACCGGCACCGCACCGACCGTCGGCGACGTGAAGGAGGCCGGCGCGGACCTGGCCGAACCCCGGTCGCAGGTGGTCACCTCGGCCGAGAAGCTGGCCGAGGCCCGCCAGGCGGTCGCGGACGCCGAGAAGGAGCTGGCCGAGGCGGCCGCGGCTCTGGCGTCCGCCCGCGCCGGCGCGTCGCTGCCGCCCGCCCCGTCGCCGTCGAAGACGCCCGAGCCGCGGGCGTCCGTCGCCGACGCCACGGCCGGCCGGGTGAAGCAGGCCGACGCCGACTTCACCGCTGCGCAGGAGGGCATCGCCGACCAGACACCGCTGCGGCAGGCGTCGGAGCGGTTCAACTCGGCGGCCGTCGCGCTGGAGATGTCCTGGCTGGACCTGCTGGGCGAGGCCGGCTGCGCCACCGGGGAGCAGCGAGGCCGGGCCCGCGACTACACCCTGGCCGTGCAGAAGGCGCTGTCCACGGCCGGCTACTACAGGGCCGAGGTGGACGGCGTCTACGGTCCGACCACGGTCGACGCGGTGCGGGCCCTCCAGAGAACGCACGGCCTGACCGAGACCGGCACCGTCGACAAGGCCACCGACGCGGCGTTGCAGAGCGATCTGCGGGCCAAGGGCGGTGCGGCCGCCGACGAGGCGATCGCGTCCACCGCGGCCGTGCAGCAGACCTTGAAGCTGGCCGGGTTCTGGACCGGGCCGGTCGACGGCACCTGGACCGACGAGCTGACGGAGGCGCTCAAGGCGTTCCAGAAGGACCTGGGGGTCGAGCCCACCGGAACCGTGGACGCGGCCACCATCGCGGCCGTCGAGCACGCCCTCGCGACGAAACCCTCCCCGGCTCCGTCGGTGTCGCCGCCCTGACCGGTCGTCGCCTAACGGCAGTCGTTCAGGGCGCTCCAGCCGAGCATGCCGGTCACCCGCTCGAGCCGGTCGCCGACCGCGACACCGGCGCCGGTGACCCGGTACGCGTGGATGGCGTGCTCGTGGTCGCTGTTGTGCATCTTGAGGATGTTGATGGCGCGGCCGATCTCGGAGCAGTGCTCGATGTAGCGGATCTGGATCACGTTGTGGAACAGGAACATGAGCCCGGCCAGGGGTTCCTCGATCGGCCCGATGCTGCGGGTCTCGCTGGTGACCCACAGCGACGCGCCGGCCGTCCGGATGATGCCGAGCAGGCTGCGCAGGTAGGCGGGGAACCGTTCGACCTCGCGGGCGGTGTTCGCCATCTCGGCCAGGCTGTCGATCACGATCCGGGTGGTGGGTCCCTCGGCCAGGTTGCGGCGGGCCACCGCGGCGAGCCCGTCCAGATCGAGATTCCCCACCGGTACGTGTGAGATCTCCAGCCGCCCGTCCTGCCGGGCCGAGCCGAAGTCCCAGCCGAGCCGGGCGGTCATGCCGATCAGTTCCTCGGCGGTGTCCTGGAAGCTGATGTAGAGGCAGCGCTCTCCGTGGGCGAGACCTTCGGCGACGAACTGCAGGCAGCCGATGGTCTTGCCGACACCGGACGGCCCGAGCACGAGGGTGGCGTCGCTTCGGGGCACCCCGCCGCCCATCAGTTCGTCGAGCCCGGTGATCCCGGTGCGGATCCGCTCATCGGCCGGCGTGAACTCGTCAGGCAGCAGCGACTCGATCCGCGGGTACACCTGCACGCCGTCGTGGGTGATGTGGACGGTGTGCCGGCCCTGCAGTTGCGGGGCGCCGCGCATCTTGACCACCCGCAGCCCACGCCGGTCGATCGGCTCCCGGGAGACGTAGGACAGCTCCAGGATCCCGTCGGCCATGGCGAACTCGGCGCACGTCTGCGCCTCCTCGGGGGTGTACTCGCCCAGCAGCAGCAGCACCGCCCCGCTGTGCGCGACCCGGCTGGTCAGGTCGTAGAGGGCCCGGCGCAGGTCCTGGCCGCTGACGAAGTCGCGCAGCACCCTCACGCTGTCGAGGACGACCACGGCCGGATGGTCGTCGAAGGCCTTGCGGACCACCTCGTCGATCATCGGCGCGAGGGCGTTGGCGGCACAGTCACGCAGCATGTCGCCCAGGTGCACGTACTCGACCTGCGGGCCGAGCCGGTCGAGATCGAAGAACGTGAAGTCCCGCAGGTGCTCGATCATCTTGGAGTGCGGTTCGGACAGGGTCGTGTAGTAGACGGCCCGGTGTTCGGCGGTGGCGGCGGCGAAGCAGATCTGCTGCGCCAGGATGGTCTTGCCGGATCCGGGCGGCCCGGAGACGACCACCATCGATCCCGGTTCGAAGCCGCCGCCGCCCAGCACCAGGTCCAGGTCGTTCTGCCCGGTCGACAGTCGGGTCACCGCCTCTCACGCCCCTTCTGCAGCAGTTCGTCGGCCGCGGCGAGCAGGTCGCGGCCGAGGCACGGTTTGGCCAGCGCGATGTCGGCCTCGGTGACCAGGTGCCAGTCGCCGCTGATCGCCAGGATGGGGATGGACGCGGTCGCCGGGTCGGTTCGCAGCCGGTGGATCAGCTCGATCCCGTCCATGATCGGCATCATCACGTCGGTGACCACCAGGTCCGGGGGTGTGGCGTGCACGGAGTCCAGCGCGGCCGAGCCGTCACTCGCCTCCGTCACCTCGTGACCGGCGCGGCCCAGGATGCGGCGATGGAGGAACCGCAGATCCGGCTCGTCGTCGACGACGAGGACATTGGCCATCGCACACCCGTTCTCAAAGGCGTTTCGCCTGATGAAACCTATCCTTTTGTACGCGTGGAGCAGGGCCGATCGAGCACGGGCGTCACGGCCGGGCCACCCACATGGAGTGCACTTACGCGAGTAATGACCGTTTTGTCGGATATTAGGGCTTAGCCTCGGGTGGTTGCGTCCCACCAGCCCGAGGAGGTCACCCGGATGCGCAGGATCGTCACCTTCGCCGGGGTCGCCGTCATCACGACGCTGCTACCGCCGCCCATCGCCCGCAGTGGCGGTCCCTTCCCCGTCCCGACCCCGTCACCCGACGCCGACGCGTTCGTGTTGCGCATCCTCGATGCGCGGGGCAACCCGGTCAGGCCCGCGCCGACCGTCACCCAGGCGGCGCCGCCCGCGACCTCTCCCGCGCCCACCGTCACTCAACCGTCGCCGGTCGCGAGTTCCCCCGCGCCCGCCGTCACCCAGCCGCCGGTCCCGAGTTTCTCCACCCCGGCCGTCACTCAGCCGTTGCCGGTCACGAGTTCCCCCGCGCCCACCGTCACCCGCCCGGCCATCGCCGACCTGAGCCCGGTGCGCCCGATTGCTGTCGCCACGCCGAGCCGTTCGGTGATCGTCATCAAACCCGGCCCGGGTGCTCCGAAGCCGCACAGGCCCGGCACGAGTCAGCCGGTGGTCGTCATCAAGCCGACCCCGGGCCGTCCGGCGCCCGCCGTCGCTGAGCCGGTCCGTCCCCGGCCGGCCGCGAAGCCCGCGGCCGAGCCCGCTGCCGGGAAGCCGAACCGGCAGCGCCCGAAGCCGCACCGGCAGCGCCCGAAGCCGCACCGCGATCACCGTGACCGGCCGCTGAGCGTCGACGGCCCGGACGGCCCGGGGATCCACTACCACGGCCACGGCCTGGACCTGGACATCCGCGACCTGCTGCCGGACTTCTGCCACGGGTCGCTGGACTGCCCGATCTCGCCCGCGCAATGGCCGGGGCTGCCGCCGACCGTACTCCTGGACGGTTGGGGTTTCGGTCTGAAGGATCTTGCTTGAGAGGTGACCCGCCCCAGCTTTTGCAGGATCTGTCGAAAGTTTGAGATGGATCAGCCGGAAGCTATGGACAGCCGGAACAATCACTTCTACTGTGGCGCATGTAACACATCGACGTGACATCGATGTGAAATCGGCGAGCGCGGCACGCTGTGGCGTGCGGATGTGGAGCCAACGTGCGTGTGACGATCGATCCTCCCTACCTGCGGCTGCTGCGGCTGCTGCGGAACGAGGGCGCCATCTCGCGAGCCGAGCTGGCCGATCGCCTGCAACTGCCCCGCCCGCGGCTGCTGGCCGAAGTGGAACGTCTGGTCGCCGCGGGCTACCTCGTCGAAGCCGGGATGGCCGCCTCCCGGGGCGGTCGCCGCTCGACGCTCGTCGAGCTGCATCCCAGGCTGCGGTTCGCCGCGGTCGACCTGGGCGCCAGCTCGATCGACGTCGAGGTGACCAACGGCCGCCTGGAACCGGTGGCCAACTACACCGAAGAGGCCGACATCCGCTCCGGCCCCAAGGTGATCCTGCACCGCGTCAACGAACTGCTGGCCAAGGCCCGGGTGGAGGGCGCCTTCGACCGGCTCGACGCGATCGGGATCGGGGTGCCGGGGCCGGTCAGCTTCCGCGACGGGGTGCCGGTGTCGCCGCCGATCATGCCGGGCTGGGACCGGTTCGGCGTCCGGGAGCTGCTCACCCGCGAGCACGGCTGCCCCGCGGTGGTCGACAACGACGTGAACATCATGGCCGTCGGCGAGCAGCACGGCGGTGTCGCGCACAGCGTGCAGGACTTCCTGTTCGTGAAGATCGGCACCGGCATCGGCTGCGGCATCTACCTCAACGACGGCGTCTACCGCGGCACCGACGGCTGCGCCGGCGACATCGGCCACATCCAGGTCGACCCGCACGGCCCGATGTGCTCCTGCGGCAACGTCGGCTGCCTCGAAGCCCTGTTCAGCGGCACGGCGCTGGCCCGCGACGCGATCGTCGCGGCCCGCGCCGGGTCGCCCGCGCTCGCCGACCGGCTGGCCGCCCGCGGCGTGCTCACGGCCCGCGACGTGGCCGAGGGCGCCACCGAGGGGGACGTCGCCTGCATCAAGCTGATCCGCGAGGGCGGCCACCGGCTCGGCTCGGTGCTCGCCTCCCTGGTCAGTTTCGCCAACCCCTCCATGATCGTCATCGGGGGAGGGCTCGCCCAGCTGGGTCACATCCTGCTCGCGGAGATCCGCAGTGCCGTCTACCGCCGGTCACTGCCCCTGGCCACCGGCAACCTCCCGATCGTGCTCTCCGAACTCGGCTCCCGCGCCGGGGTCACCGGAGCGGCCGTCCTGGCCAGCGACGTCGCCTTCGAGCAGGCGTCTTAACGACATCCCCGTGGATGAATTCGGGGGATTTCCCAGCTCAGACTGCACCTGATCCACCTCGGAAGGAGGCGATCCGATGTCTTACGTCGTCGGCACTGGCACGGTCGCGTTCGGCCGTGGCGAGGATCGTCCTCGCGGCGTTGAGGTCGCGGTCTGCGGTGTATCCGCAGGCCGGGCACTCGAAAGTCCGGACGCCCAGTCCGAGGCGGTGATTGGCTCTCTCGCCGCACCCGGAGCAGGTCATGGTGGTGTAGGCGGGCGGCACCAGCACCACCTTCCGGCCCGCCCGCGTGCCACGTTCGATCAGTTCCTTCTTGCAGGCGCTGATCGCGGCGTCGGCGGCCTTGCGGGCCATCCGCGACTTGGTCAGGAACTTCGGTTTGAAGTCCTCGACGGCGATCAGTGCGTGGTGGTCGGTAAGCCGTTTGGCCCAGGCGCGGGCGTCGTGGGTGTTCTGCCGGGCCGCCTTCTTCGAGATGCGGGCCGCCTGCCGCTTCGCGGCCAGATAGCCCTTCGACTGCGGCTGGCTCCCGCGCCGGCGACGGCGGGCCATCCTCCGCTGGGCCTTGGCCAGCTCAGCCGCACACCGGCGGTGGTGTCCAAGATGCGGCAGGTCGAAGCCAGGGCTGGTGGTGGCGGCGGTGGTCTTCACACCCCGGTCCACACCGATACCCGGCAGGTCCGCCTCGGGGGTCTCGGCCCGGTCGTGGGTGACCACGAACGATGCGTACCAGTGGCCAAGGTTGTCGCGGTAGACGCGCACGGACGTCGGGCTGGACGGCAGCTCGCGGGACCAGGCGACGGGGACGGTGACCTTGTTCGGCAGGTGCAGGCGGCCGTCTCTGATCCGGAAGCCCCGGGTGGTGTACTCCAGGCTCGGCAGGGCGTCCTTCTTGCGCTTCTTCTTCGGCCGGCCCCGGCCCTCGATCGTGAACGAGGCACCCAGGGCGGCAGCGTAGGTGCGCAGGGTCTGCTGTTGGGCGACCTGCGAACCGTCACGCAGCCAAGCCAGCCGGGAACGGGTCTCGGTAAGCAGCTTCGACAGCTTGCCGAACGTCGGCTTACGGCCGGAGTTCTGCTGGTGCACGGCCTCGTTCCACAGCCAGCGGCAGCGGGACCACTCGTCGAGCAGTGCGGCCTGCGCCTGCCGGCCGGGCCGCAGGCGATAGGTGTACCGCACCGTCTCCACCACAACCGCAACTGTACATGCGACCACCTGACGCATGTAAACAAGGTGCCTGTGCGTCAACTCGTACATCGTCGCCACGGCCGGCGGCGCAACCCTGGAGATCGTGAAAGAGGTATGTCGAGAACCAGCGCACCGTCTGATCGGACGCCCATCCACCCTGACCGCGGATGGGCCATCACCGACCTGCTCCGCAGGAGTTCCGTTTCCTTTCCACGGCTAAAGCCGAGGGTTTCCATGGAGGGGCTTTCGATGAGCAAGATCGTGACCTCCTGGCGGTGCCCCAACGAAGCGGAGGTGATGTCATGAGCGAACCCGAGGTCGTGCTCAAGCTGACCGATCTGGTCAAGACGTTCCCCGGGGTGCGGGCCCTCGACGGGGTGCAGCTCGAGGTGCGGGCCGGTGAGGTGCACTGCCTGCTCGGGCAGAACGGCGCCGGCAAGTCCACGCTGATCAAGGTGCTGTCCGGGGTGCACCGGCCGGACGCCGGCACGGTCGAATGGCTCGGCCAGCCGGTCGCCTTCGCCAACCCGCAGGCCGCCATGAAGGCCGGCATCGCCACCATCTACCAGGAACTCGACCTGGTCGACGACCTGTCGGTGTCGGAGAACGTCTTCCTCGGCCACGAGCCGCGCCGGCTGGGGTTCATCCGGCGGGGCGCCATGGCAGACCGGACCCGGCGGATCCTCGGGTCGCTCGGGCACGAGGAGATCCCGGCCCGCCGGATGGTCCACGCGTTGCAGGCCGCCGGGAAGCAGGTGGTCAGCATGGCCCGGGCGCTGTCCCAGGAGGCCAAGTTGATGATCATGGACGAGCCCAGCGCGGTGCTCGCCCACGACGAGGTGGAGAACCTTTTCCGGATCATCCGCAGCCTCACCGCCCAGGGCATCGCCGTCATCTACATCTCGCACCGGCTGGAGGAGATCCGCGAGATCGGCGACCGGGTCACCGTGCTCAAGGACGGCCGCACCACGGCCGCGAACCTGTCCGCCAAGGACACCCCGACCAGCGAGCTGGTCAGCCGGATGACCGGCCGGACCATCGAGTACGTGTTCCCGCCCCGCCCGGAGGAGCCGCCCCAGGGCGAGGAACTGTTGCGGGTCGACGGCCTGACCCGGGCCGGCGAGTTCCGCGACGTCTCGCTCAGCGTCGCCGCCGGGGAGATCGTCGGCATCGCCGGACTGGTCGGATCCGGCCGTTCCGAACTGCTCGAAACCGTCTACGGCGCGCGCCGGGCCGACACCGGAACCGTAACGCTCGGTGGGCGCAAGCTGCGGCCCGGGAGCGTCGGCTCGGCCGTTCGGGCCGGCATGGGCATGGCCCCCGAGGAGCGCAAGAGCCAGGCGCTGCTGCTCGGCGAGCCGATCTACCGCAACATGACGCTGGCGACGTTCAGCGGCCTGGCCCGCCTGGGTTTCACCGACGCCGGGCGCGAACGCTCCGAGGCCGACCGGATCGCCGCGTCGCTGGATCTGCGCCCGCGTGACGTACGCCGGCCGGTGGGCACGCTGTCCGGCGGCAACCAGCAGAAGGTCGTGGTCGGGCGCTGGCTGCTCGGCGACACCCGCCTGCTGCTGCTCGACGAGCCGACCCGCGGCGTCGACGTCGGCGCGCGGGCCGAGCTCTACCGGGTGATCCGCCGGCTCGCCTCGGAAGGGGTGGGCGTGCTGCTGGTCTCCAGTGAGGTGCCCGAGGTGCTCGGCCTGTCCGACCGCGTGCTGGTGATGCGCGAGGGACGGGTCGTCCGCCAGGCGCCCTCCCACGAACTCGACGAAGACACGGTGCTCGACCTCGTGATGGCGGGGTCGTTGATGGAAGGGACGCCAGCGTGACGCTCAGTGAAGGCACCGGTCTGGCGGTGCCCGGCGCCGCCACGGAACCACCGGGCGGGGCCGCGCAGAAGCGGTCGTGGGCCGGCGAGTCCGGCGAGTCGGTGGCCCGCAACCTGGTCCTGGTCGGTGTGCTCGTCGCGCTGATCGTCATCGGCGCCATCACCCAGCCGCAGCTCTACAGCGATTCCACCTGGGTGTGGAACAACATGGTGTCGATCCTGCAGCTGGCGTCGGTCGTCGGCGTGGTCACGGTCGGGATGACGTTCGTCATCATCGGCGGCGGCATCGACCTCTCGGTCGGCGCGATCGTCGCCCTGGCCGGGGTGTGGTGCACGACGCTGGCCACCCAGTCGTACGGCACCATCGGCATGATCTTCACGGCGATCGTGGTGGCCGTGTCCGTCGGCCTGATCAACGGGGTGCTCATCTCGTACGGCCGCCTGGTGCCCTTCATCGCCACCCTGGCGATGCTCGTGTCGGCCCGGGGCCTGGCCGCGGCGATCTCCGGCAAGCAGACGCAGATCTCCGCCAACACCTTCATCAACAGTCTCGCCAGCGACCGGGTCCTGGGCGTCCCGCTGCTGGTCTACATCCTCGCCGTCGTCGCGGTGGCCGGCTGGGTGCTGCTGAACCGCACCACGTTCGGCCGGCGCACGGTGGCGGTCGGCGGCAACCCGGAGGCCGCGCGCCTGGCCGGCATCGACGTCAAACTGCACACCATGCTGCTCTACGGGCTGTCCGGTCTGTGCTGCGGCATCGCCGCGATCATGCTGACGTCGCAGGCGACCTCCGCGCAGGCGGCCATGGGCAACCTGTACGAGCTGGACGCCATCGCCGCCGCGATCATCGGGGGCACGCTGCTCAGCGGGGGACGGGGCACGATCGTCGGTTCCATCCTGGGCGTGCTCATCTTCGCCACGATCACCAACCTGTTCGCCATCAACGGTCTCTCCACCGAGGCCCAGAACATGGTGAAGGGCGGCATCATCGTCGCCGCGGTCCTGGTCCAGCAGTTCCGCTTCAAGTCCGTCACGCAGTTCTTCGCCCGGAACCGGGCGACCACCACCAGCTGAACCCAGCTTCCTCCGCGAGGTGACCGTCCGTCGGACGGCCGCCGGGACTCGCACACCCTTCACACCCCCGTCCTCGAGACGAGACATAGGAGATGGCCATGGAAAAGATCAACTCCGACCTGTCGCGGCGCCGGCTGCTCTTCGGCGGCGCCGCGGTGGGTGCGGGAGCCCTTCTCACCGCGTGCACCAGCAACGATGCGGCGCCGACCACGGCGCAGACCAAGGACTCCGGAAACGCCGAGGGCAACGCGGCGCCGGGTCAGAAGGTCGTCATCGGCTTCTCCGCCCCCGCGGCCGACCACGGGTGGATCGCGGCCATCACCAACAACGCCAAGGCGCAGGCCCAGGCCTACTCGGACGTCGAGTTCAAGTCGGTGGAGGCGGGCGCGGACGCCGCCGCCCAGCGCGCGGCGCTGTCCACGCTGATCGGGCAGAAACCCAACGTCATCGTGCTGCTCCCGCACGACGGCAAGGAGCTCAACTCGTTCGGCCTCGAGGCGATGGCCGCCGGCATCCCGGTGGTCAACCTGGACCGCGCCTTCCCCGACGCCCGCGCCTACCGCACCCAGATCAAGGGCGACAACTACGGCATGGGTGTGGCCGCGGCCGACTACATCATCACCCAGATGAAGGTGAAGGGTGTCACCGCCCCGATCATCGGCGAGATCGCCGGCATGGACGAGCTGGAGCTGACCCAGGAGCGGTCCAAGGGCTTCAGCGACACGCTGGCGGCGGCCGGGTTCAAGGTGGCCAACCGCCGTGCGGCCCGGTTCACCGTCGACTCCGGCCAGCAGGAGGCGGCACAGCTGCTCCAGGCGCTGCCGAAGATGGACGCGCTCTGGAACCACGACGACGACCAGGGCGTCGGCGTGCTGGCCGCGATCAACCAGGCCGGGCGCAGCGAGTTCATCATGGTCGGCGGCGCCGGCTCGAAGCAGGCCATCGAGACGATCCTGGCCGACAACACCGTGCTCAAGGCGACGGTCACCTACAGCCCGTCGATGGCCTCGTCGGCCATCTCGCTGGCCCGGCTGATCGGCCAGAACAAGGGTATGTCCGACCTGGTGGAGCTGCAGGTGCCGAAGGACATCGTGCTGGCCTCGGAGACCATCACGAAGGGGAACGCGAGCAGCTACGCCAAGCTCGGGTTCTGACCGCGTACGGGGGGAGACCCATCTTGTCCACGCAATCGCAACTGCGGGTCGGCATGGTCGGCTACGCGTTCATGGGCGCCGCGCACTCACAGGCGTGGCGCACCGTGAACCGCGTGTTCGACCTGCCCCTGCATGCCCGGATGACGGCGGTGTGCGGCCGTGACGAGGCGAGCGTCGCCGCCGCGGCGGCCCGGCTCGGCTGGGAGCAGCACACCACCGACTGGCGGGCGCTGGTGTCCCGCGACGACATCGACCTGATCGACATCTGTACGCCCGGGGACAGCCACGCCGAGATCGCGATCGCCGCACTCGCCGCCGGCAAACACGTCCTCTGCGAGAAGCCGCTGGCCAACACGATCGACGAGGCCCGGCAGATGGCCGCCGCCGCGGAACGGGGGGCGGCGGCCGGCGTCCGGTCGATGTGCGGATTCAACTACCGGCGGGTGCCCGCGGTCGCGCTGATGCGGCGGATGGTGGCCGACGGGCGGATCGGCGACATCCGGCACATCCGTGCCGTCTACCTCCAGGACTGGATCACCGACCCCCAGTTCCCGCTGGTCTGGCGGTTGCAGAAGGACAAGGCGGGCTCCGGTGCGCTCGGCGACATCGGCGCGCACATCATCGACCTCACCCAGTTCGTCACCGGTCAGCGCATCACCGGGGTGACCGCGCTGACCGAGACGTTCGTCAAGGAACGGCCACTGCCGCAGGCCTCCAGCGGGCTCAGCGCGGCGGCCGGGGACGGCAACGGCACGGTCACCACCGGGCAGGTGACCGTCGATGACGCCGCGCTGTTCCTGGCCCGGCTCGACGGGGGCGCGATCGCCACGTACGAGGCCACCCGCTTCGCGACCGGCCGCAAGAACGGGCTGCGCGTGGAGATCAACGGCTCGCTGGGGTCGATCGCCTTCGACTTCGAGCGGATGAACGAGCTCGAGTTCTACGACGCCACCGAACCGTCCACCGAACAGGGCTTCACCACGATTCTGGTGACCGAACCGGATCACCCGTACCTGTCCGCCTGGTGGCCGCCCGGCCATGGGATCGGTTACGAGCACTCCTTCACCCACCAGGCCCGCGACCTGATCGAGGCGATCGCCACCGGCGCCGACCCCGCCCCGTCGTTCATCGACGCCCTCCAGGTGCAGCTGGTGCTGGACGCCGTCCTGCGCTCGGCCGGGCACGGCTCCGGCTGGACCGACGTGGAGCCGATCTTCGCGGAGGTGGCCGCCTGACCACTGCTGAACGACCTGGCTCTTCCACCACCCGCGAGGGTCCGGACACGGTGCGCCCCGTGTCCGGACGGGCGGCGGGAGAGACGACCGCCACCCGGTGCGGCACGGACGGGATTCCCGCGCCGGACCGGGTGACCCCCTGAACGGCAGGCGGAGCCGGAACGCCGCACCGGTTCCGTCTGCCCGCCCGCCGCCGGCACTGTCCGGCACCGCCAACGAATTCGGAGGAGTCATGTCCCTGGGTGTCTGGCTGGTCGGCGGTCGCGGCAGCGTCGCGGTTACCAGCATTGTCGGAGCACTGGCCATGCGCGCCGGCCTGGCCGCGCCGACCGGGTGCGTCACCGAGCTGCCGGGTCTGCGTGCCGCCGCCCTTCCCGGTTTCGGTGATCTCGTCTTCGGCGGCCACGATCCGTCCACGGTGCCGCTGACCAAGCGGGCCGAGGCCCTGGCCGACGCCGGGGTCGTCCCGGCGCGCCTGGTGGCCGCCGTGCAGGCCGACCTGGCCACGGTGGATGCCCGGATCCGGCCGCTGCCGTCCGCCAGCACCCCGGCGGGGACGGCCGGCCTCATCATCGCCGACCTGGTGGAGTTCCGGGAACGCCACCGGCTGGACCGGGTCGTGGTGGTGAACGTCGCCTCCACCGAGCCGGTCGCCGAGCCGGATCCGGCACACGCCGAACTCGCGCTGCTGGAGGCCGCCCTCGCCGCGGGACGGCCGGTGCTGCCGCCGAGCGCGCTGTACGCCTACGCGGCACTGCGGGCCGGCTGCCCGTACGTCGACTTCACCCCGTCCACCGGCGCCCGGCTGCCCGCCCTCGACGAACTGGCCCGGCGGCAGGGGCTGCCGTACGCCGGGCGCGACGGCAAGACCGGGGAGACCCTGCTCAAGTCGGTGCTGGCGCCCATGTTCGCCCAGCGCAACCTGGACGTGCTCACCTGGTCCGGCATCAACCTGCTCGGCGGCGGCGACGGGGCGAACCTCGCCGATCCGGCCGCCAACGACGCCAAGACCGCGAGCAAACAGCGGGTCCTGCGGGAGACGCTGGGACAGCAGCCACAGGGCACGGTCCGGATCGAGTACGTCGAGGACATCGGCAACTTCAAGACCGCCTGGGACCTGGTGACGTTCGCCGGTTTCCTCGGCACCCGGATGCGCCTGGAGTTCACCTGGCACGGCTGCGACTCGGCGCTGGCCGCCCCGCTCGTCCTGGACCTGGCCCGGCTGACCGGCGCCGCACACGCCGCCGGGCGCTCCGGGGCACTGACCGAGCTGGCCTTCTTCTTCAAGGACCCACCGGGCGACGTCCCGCACGGCCTGGCCGACCAGTACCGGCTGCTCACCGATTTCGTCGCCGGCCTGGACCGGGCTCTGCCGTGACCGGCTGGCGGGATCTGGCCGAACTGGTACGCGCGCCCGCCGCCCTGTCGGTGCCCGGTGACGTGATCGCCGGAGCGGCCGCGGCCGGCACCCTGCGCCCCCGGACACTGGCGCTGGCCGGCGCGTCCGTCTGCCTCTACTGGGCGGGCATGGCCGCGAACGACCTCGCGGACCGGAAGATCGACGCGGTCGAACGACCCGGGCGGCCCATCCCGTCCGGCCGGGTCCGGCCCGGCACCGCACTGGGCGTCGCCGCGGCCCTGACCGGAGCGGGGGTCACGATCGCGGCGCTCGCCGGGGGCCGCCGGGCCGCCGCGGTCGCGGTTCCGCTGGCCGGCGCGGTCTGGGCGTACGACCTCATCGCCAAGAAGACCGCCGCCGGACCGGCCGTGATGGCCGCCTGCCGTGGGCTCGACGTGCTGCTCGGCGTCGGCCCCGGGCGGTACCGGGCAGCGGTTCCGGCCGCCGCCACGGTCGCCGCGCACACGTACCTGATCACGCTGTTGTCCCGCCGGGAGACGACCGGCGCCACCGCGTCGCTGCCCGCCTCGACCCTGGCCGGCACCGCGGTGGTCGCGGGCGTCGCCGCCTCACCGAGAACGACCGTCGGCGGAGTGCTCTCGGCCTGGTACGCGGCCCGCTTCGGCGCCGCCCAGCAACGTGCCCTGACCAGCCCGGACGCGGCGACGTTGCAGGGCGCGGTGACGGCCGGGATCACCGCGTTCCCGGCGTTGCAGGGCGCCCTGACCGCCCGCGCCGGCCGTCCCGCGGCAGGCGTCGCGGTGGCCGGCGCCGCGCTCCTGGCCGGCCCGCTGGCACGGAAGGTGAGCCCCACATGAGCGAGCTTGCGAGCGAATTGAACTCATGGCGGCGCCGGAGCGAAGCGGAGGTGACGACATGAGCGGCCTGCGGTTCGGCTACGGCACCAACGGGTTCGCCAACCACCGGCTCGACGACGCGCTCGCCGTGATCGCCGACCTGGGCTACCAGGGTGTGGCGCTCACCCTCGACCACGACCACCTCGATCCGTTCGCGGGCGACCTGGCCCGCCGGGTCGGCGAGGTGTCCGCCCGGCTGTCGTCGCTCGGGCTGTCCGTGGTGATCGAGACCGGCGCCCGGTACCTGCTGGATCCGTGGCGCAAACACTCACCGACCCTGCTCGACGACGACCGGGAACCGCGGCTGGAGTTCCTGCGCCGGGCCGTCGACGTCGGCGCCGACCTCGGCGCCGAGGCGGTGTCGTTCTGGGCCGGGGTGCGTCCCGCCGCCGTCGGCGAGGCCACCGCCTGGGACCGGCTCGTCGACGGCTGCGCGCGGACCGTCGAGGCGGCCCAGCGGCGCGGCGTGACACTCGGCTTCGAACCGGAGCCGGGCATGCTCGTGCCGGACATCGCCGGCTGGCGGCGGCTGCACACCGACCTCGGCGCACCGCCCGCCTTCGGCATCACCCTCGACATCGGGCACTGCCGCTGCCTGGAGCCGATCCCGGTGCCCGACTGCGTCACGGCGGTGGCCGAACACCTGGTCAACGTCCAGATCGACGACATGCGGCGCGACGTCCACGAGCACCTCGAATTCGGCACCGGGGAGATCGACTTCCCGCCGGTGCTGGCGGCCCTGTCCGCCGCCGGGTACGAAGGGCTGGTCGCCGTGGAACTGCCCCGGCACTCGCACGCCGCCCCCACGGTCGCGGCCCGCTCACTGGAATTCCTGAGAGCCGCCGAGAAGTAGACGAGGAGGCGCCATGGAACAGAACCCCTGGCTCACCGACGCCGTCGCGAGAGTCGCCGGCACACCCCGGGCGATCGTGCGCCTGTTCGCGGCGGCCGGCCGCCACACCCGCCCCGAGGAGAACGCCCGGACCCGGCTGCTGCTCGCGCTGCCACCGGAGACGGTGCCCTACTGGGTCGACGACCTGTACCGGCACGGCGACGCGGGCGAGAAACTGGCGATCCTCACGGCACTGCCGGCGCTGCCGCTCGGCGCCGAGGCGGTGCCGCTGCTGCACGACGCGCTGCGCACCAACGACACCCGGCTCATCACGGCCGCGCTCGGCCCGTACGCCCGGCATCTCGACCAGCACACCTGGCGGCACGCCGTGCTCAAGTGCGTCTTCAACGGCGTACCCCTGGAAAAGATCGACGACCTGGACCGGCGCGCCGACCGTGAGCTGGCCGCGATGGTCTCCGCCCTGCGCGCGGAGCGCGAGGCGGCCGGGCGCCGACTGCCCGACGACGCGTACCGCCTGCTCGACCGCATCCCCTGACCCGTCCCCTGGGAGGTCCCGTGCGCATCTTCGACCCGCATATCCACATGACCTCACGCACCACCGACGACTACGGGCGGATGGCCGCCGCCGGAGTCCGGGCCGTCGTCGAACCGGCCTTCTGGCTCGGCCAGCCACGCACCAACCCGGGCTCGTTCACCGACTACTTCGACTCGCTGGTCGGGTGGGAGCCGTTCCGGGCCGCCCAGTTCGGCATCCGCCACCACGCCACCATCGCCCTGAACCCGAAGGAGGCCAACGACCCACGCTGCCGGCCGGTCCTCGACCTGATCCCGCGCTACCTCGACAAGGACACGGTGGTGGCGGTCGGCGAGATCGGGTACGACGCGATGACCCCGGAGGAGGACGAGGCGTTCGCCGTGCAACTGGCGCTGGCCGTCGAACATGAACTGCCCGCACTCGTGCACACCCCGCACCGGGACAAGGCGCAGGGCGTGAAACGGACCCTCGACGTGGTGCGGGAGAGCGGTATCCAGCCCGGCCGGGTGGTCGTCGACCATCTCAACGAGGTGACCGTCGGCGACGTGCACGACACCGGCTGCTGGATGGGCTTCTCGATCTACCCGGACACGAAGATGTCACCACCGCGGATGGTGGAGATTCTGCGCTCGCACGGCCTGGACCGGATGCTGGTCAACTCGGCCGCCGACTGGGGCCGCTCGGATCCGCTGCTGACCCGGCGCACCGGCGAGGCGATGCTCGCGGCCGGGTTCAGCGACGACGACGTGGACCGGGTGCTGTGGCGCAACCCGGTCGCGTTCTACGGGCAGTCCGGGCGCCTCGACCTGAGCGAGACCGGCGACACCGGGCCGCTCTTCGAGGGCAGCTCGATCCTGCGAGGGGGCAGCTGATGCGGGTCCGCCGCCAGGACGGCCGGCCGGTCCATCTCAGCTACTGCACCAACGTGCACCCCGCCGAGGACCTGCCCGGCATCATCGGCCAGCTCGACACGTACGCCGTCGCGGTCCGGGAACGGCTCGGCACCGACGTGCTGGGGCTGGGCCTGTGGCTGGCCGCGCCGGTCGCCGCCGCGCTGGCCGACGACGGCGAGACCCGTCTCCGGTTGCGCCAGGAGCTGGACGTGCGCGGTCTGGAGGTGGTCACCCTCAACGGCTTCCCGTACGAGGCGTTCCAGGCGCCGGTGGTCAAACATGCCGTCTACCGGCCCGACTGGACCACTCCCGAGCGTTTGGACTACACCCTGGACCTGGCCCGGATCCTGGTCGACCTGATGCCCGCCGACGCCGACCGGGGTTCGGTGTCGACGCTGCCGCTGGCCTGGCGTGAGCCGTGGACGACGGAGAGCCACGACGCCGCCCGGCGGATGCTGGACCGGCTCGCCGAGGGCCTGGCCGAGATCGCCTGGCAGACCGGCCGGGTGGTCCGGGTGGCGTTCGAACCGGAGCCCGGCTGTGTCGCCGAGACCACCGCGCAGGCCGTCGAGATGCTGGCCGGCACGGACACCGACCGGCTCGGCGTCTGTCTGGACCTCGCCCACCTGGCGTGCGCCTGGGAGGATCCGAAGGCGGCGGTGGACCGGCTGGCCACGGCCGGGATCCCGATCGTCAAGGTGCAGGTGTCGGCCGCCCTGGAGGTCACCGATCCGGTCGCGGCCCGGCCGGTGCTGGAGCGGTACGCCGAACCCCGGTTCCTGCACCAGACCCGTAGCGCCGCCGGCCACGCCTGCGACGACCTGGACCTCGCCCTGGCCGAGAACCCGCCCGGCCCGTGGCGCATCCACTTCCACGTGCCGCTGCACACGCCACCCGCGCCACCGCTGACCGCCACCACACCGCTGCTGCGGGACGCGCTCGCCGTCGTGGACTGCGACCACTACGACGTGGAGACCTACACCTGGGACGTCCTGCCGGCCGGGCAGCGGCCCACCTCGCCCGCGGAACTGGCCGACGGCATCGCCGGTGAGCTCGCCTGGACCCGCGACCAGCTGACCGGAGCCCGCGCATGACGAAACTCGTGGTCCTCGACGTGGTCGGCCTGACCCCGCGCCTGCTCGAACACATGCCCCGGCTGCGGGCGATCGGCTCCGTCAACCGGCTCGACCCGGTGCTCCCGGCCGTCACCTGCTCGGTGCAGGCCAGCCTGCTGACCGGGGAGACCCCGGCCGGGCACGGCATCGTCGGCAACGGCTGGTATTTCCGGGACCTGGGCGAGGTGCTGCTGTGGCGCCAGCATCACGCCCTGGTCGGCGGGGAGAAGGTGTGGCAGGCCGCCCGCAAACGGTCCCCGGGCTACACGGTCGCCAACATCTGCTGGTGGTACGCCATGGGCGCGGACGTCGACTGGACGGTCACCCCGCGGCCGGTCTACCACGCCGACGGCCGCAAGGAGCCGGACTGCTACACCGACCCGCCGGAGCTGCACGACGAGCTGACCGCGAAACTGGGCACCTTCCCGCTGTTCACCTACTGGGGACCGGGCGCCGGCCTCGCCTCGTCGACGTGGATCTGCCGGGCCGCCGAACACGTGATGGCCGCCCACGACCCGGACCTGACCCTGGTCTACATCCCACACCTGGACTACGACCTGCAACGGTACGGCCCCGGCGACCCGCGCGCGGCGGCCGCCGCGGCCGAACTGGACACCGTGCTCGGCCCGCTGCTGGACGCCGCCGCGGCCCGCGGGGCGACGATCGTGGCGCTGTCGGAGTACGGCATCACCCCGGTCCACCGGCCGGTCGACGTCAACCGGCGGCTGCGCGAGAAGGGCCTGCTGCGGGTCCACACCCAGGCCGGCATGGAGTACCTGGACCCGTGGACCTCACGGGCGTTCGCCGTCGCCGACCATCAGGTCGCCCACGTGTACGTTCGTGATCCGGCCGATGTTCCGGTGGTCGCGGCGCTCCTCAAGGACCTTCCGGGGGTCGCCGAGGTACATGACGGTCTCGGCCACGAACGCTCCGGTGAGCTGGTGCTGGTCGCCGAACCGGACGCGTGGTTCACCTACTACTACTGGCTCGACGACGCCCGCGCCCCGGACTTCGCCCGGCTGGTGGACATCCACCGCAAGCCCGGCTACGACCCGGCCGAGCTGTTCTTCGATCCCGCCGGGCCGGCGGCCGCGAAGCGCCGGGCGGCCGTCGCGCTGGCCCGCAAGAAGGTCGGCATGCGCTACCTGATGCGGGTGGTCGGCCTGGACGCCGGCGCGCGAGCGGTCCGCGGCTCGCACGGCCGCCTGCCGGACCGCGCCGAGGACTCCCCGGTCCTGCTCTGCTCGGACCCGGCCGGTGCCGTCGGCCGGATCGCCGCCACCGAGGTGAAGAGCCTGCTGTTGCGCCTGGCCGAGCGGTAGGGGAGGCGATCGTGACACTGCGGGCCCGGTTCGACGCCCAGCTCGCCGTCTTTCTCACCGGGCAGGGCCCAGAGTGGCCCGAGGGCGCGCCACGGGGGCTGTTCAGCACGCTGCAACGGTTCCTGCTGTCCGGCGGCAAGCGGCTGCGGCCGACGTTCTGCTACTGGGGCTGGCGCGGCGCGGACGGCGAGGACGGTCCGGGCATCGTCACGGCGGCCGCGGCGCTGGAGATCTTCCACGCCTTCGCGCTGATCCACGACGACATCATGGACGGCAGCGAGCGGCGCCGTGGCGAGCCGTCGGTGCACGCGCTCTTCGCCGATCTGCACACCCGGTCGGCGTGGCGCGGCGACGCGGCGCGGTACGGGCGCAACACCGCGCTGCTCTGCGGCGACCTGTGCGCGGCCTGGGCGGACCAGATGTTCCTGGGCTGCGGGCTGAGCGACGAGCAGGTGAGCCGGGGGTACGCGGTCTTCGGCGCCATGCGCACCGAGGTGATCGCGGGCCAGTACCTCGACCTGGTCTCCGGGGTGGGCGACGGCTCGACCGCCAGCGCCCTGACCGTGATCCGGCTCAAGTCGGCCCGGTACACGGTGACCCGGCCGTTGCAGATCGGCGCGGCCCTGGCCGGCGCCGGGGAGGGGCTGCTGGCGGACTTCGCCGAATTCGGTGATCCGCTCGGCGACGCCTTCCAGTTGCGTGACGACGTGCTCGGGGTGTTCGGTGATCCGGTGGTGACCGGCAAGCCGGTGCTCGACGACCTGCGCGAGGGCAAACGCACGGTGCTGACGGCGCTGGCCCGGGAGGCGGCCGGTCACCGGCAGGCGGCCCGGATCCGGGCGCTGCTGGGCAGCCCGGACCTGGACGAGGAGGGCGCGGCCGAGCTGCGCCGGATCATCGTCGACACCGGCGCGCTGGACGGCGTGGAACGACTGATCAAGCTGAGGGTGGAGTCCGCCCTGGCGGCGCTGGCCGGATCGGGGATCGCGCCCGAGGTGGCGGCCCGGCTGACGGCGCTGGCGCACGAGTTGGTTGACCGTCAGCGGTGAAAAGTTCCGTACGTAGTGACAAAAGTCGATGGTTTCTTTACTGTTTCGGCAAGGTGAAGTCGGCGGCGCGACCACCCATTCCTCACGTTCCTCAGCCCTGAAGGGATGGCCGCATCATGCCCGTTTCGTCCCGCCACCGATGGTGGACCGCCGGCTCCATAGCCGCTCTGATCCTCGCGACCGGCCAGGCCCCAGCCCAGGCGCATCCCGTGAACCCCGCCGACTTCCAGCAGGTCACCCTCGCCAAGGGGGAACCGGAGGTCGGCGAGCCGATGAGCCTCGCCGTGCTGCCGGACCGCTCCGTGCTGCACACCGCACGCAACGGCACGCTGCGCCGCACCGACGCCGCCGGCAACACCGCCGTCGTCGGCACCCTCGCGGTCTACACCCACGACGAGGAGGGGCTCCAGGGCGTCGGCGTCGACCCCGGCTTCGCCACCAACCGGTTCATCTACCTCTACTACGCCCCACCGCTGAACACCCCGGCCGGCGACGCCCCGGACACCGGCACCGACTTCTCCGCCTGGAACGGCGTCAACCGCCTCTCCCGCTTCACCCTCACCGCGGACTGGAAGCTCAGCGCCGAGCGCACCGTCCTCGACGTGCCGGCCACCCGCGGCATCTGCTGCCACGTCGGCGGCGACATCGACTTCGACGCGGCCGGCAACCTCTACCTGTCCACCGGTGACGACAGCAACCCGTTCCAGTCGGACGGCTACACCCCGATCGACGAACGCGCCAACCGCAATCCGGCCTTCGACGCCCAGCGGACCGCGGCGAACACCAACGACCTGCGCGGCAAGATCCTGCGCATCAAGGTCAACGCGGACGGCACGTACAGCTCGCCGGCCGGGAACATGTTCGCCCCGGGCACGGCCGGAACCCGCCCGGAGATCTACGCGATGGGCTTCCGCAACCCGTTTCGGATGACCGTCGACAAGGGCACCGGCGTGGTCTACGTCGGCGACTACGGCCCGGACGCCGGATCGTCGTCCACCCGCGGACCCAGCGGCCAGGTCGAGTTCAACCGGATCACCGCGCCCGGCAACCACGGCTGGCCGTACTGCACCGGCACCAACACCTCCGCCGAGACGTACGCCGACTTCAACTTCGCCACCGGCGCTGTCGGCGCCACGTTCAACTGCGCGGCCGGGCCGGCCAACAACTCGCCCCGCAACACCGGCCTCGGCACGCTTCCGGCGGCCAAGACCTCCTGGATCCGGTACGGCGGGGACGCCGGCACGCCACCGGAGTTCGGCGGCGGCTCCGAATCGCCGATGGGCGGCCCGGTCTACCGGTACGACGCCGCCAACCCCTCCACCACGAAGTTCCCCCAGTCGCTGGACGGGCACTTCTTCGCCGCCGAGTTCGGCCGCGGCTGGATCAAGCCGATCCACGTCGGCGCCGACGGCTCGGTCGGCGAGATCTCGGCCTTCGCCTGGAACGGCAAGCAGGTGATGGACCTCGCGTTCGGGCCGGACGGCGCGCTCTACGTGCTCGACTACGGCACCGGCTACTTCAACGGCGACGAGAACTCGGCGCTGTACCGGTACGACTACGTGGGCGGCGGCAACCGGGCGCCGACCGCGGTGGCGAACGCCAACCAGACCTCCGGGCAGGCGCCGCTGACCGTGCAGTTCTCCTCGGCCGGCTCCACCGACCCCGAGGGCGGGGCGCTCACCTACCGCTGGGACTTCGGCGACGGCGGCAGTTCCACGGCGGCCAACCCGTCGCACACGTTCACCGCCAACGGCGCCTACGACGTGAAACTCACCGTCACCGACCCGCAGGGCGCCACCGGCAGCGACAACGTGCAGGTCGGGGTCGGCAACACCGCCCCGACCGTACGGATCGGCGCACCCGGCGACGGGCAGGTGTTCGCCTTCGGCGACACGATCGCCTACTCGGTGACCGTCACCGACCCGGAGGACACCACCATCGACTGCACCAAGGTCAAGATGACCTACGTGCTCGGCCACGACCAGCACGGGCACCAGATCACCTCGAAGACCGGCTGTACCGGCACGCTCACCATCCCGGTCGACGGCGAGCACGACACCGCGGCGAACATCTTCGCCGTGTTCGACGCCGAGTACACCGACACCGGCGGCCTGACCACGCACACTCAGCACACCCTGCAACCCGCGCACCGGCAGGCCGAGCACCACCGGGCCTCCTCCGGCGTCGCCCCGATGAACAAGCCGGAGGCCGAGGGCGGCAAGACGGTCGGGGACATCCACAACGGCGACTGGGTCGCGTTCCAGCCGTACCAGCTCGGCAACGTGTCCCGCTTCAGCGCCCGGGTCTCGTCGGCCGGGGTGGGCGGCACCATCCAGGTGCGGGCCGGCTCGGCCACCGGAACCGTGCTCGGCTCGGCCACCGTGCCGGTGACCGGCGGCTGGAACGTCTTCACCGACGTCGGCGGCGCCCTCACCAACCCGCCGGCCGGCGCCACCACGCTGTACCTGACGTTCAGCGGCGGCGCCGGGGCACTCTTCGACGTCGACGCGTTCACCCTCACCGCGGCCCGTACCGGCCCGGTCGTCGGCTTCGCCGGCAAGTGCCTGGACGTCAACGGCGGCGGCACCGCCGACGGCACCAAGATTCAGCTGTGGACCTGCAACGGCTCGGCCGCGCAGGTGTGGACGGTCAACGGTCAGGTGTGGCGCAACCCGCAGTCGGGCAAGTGTCTCGACGTGGCCGGCGGCGCGACCGCGAACGGCACCAAGGCGCAGCTGTGGACCTGCAACGGCACCGGCGCCCAGAACTGGACGGCACAGGCCGACAAGACGGTCCGGAACCCGGTGTCCGGCCGCTGTCTCGATGTGTCGCAGAACAGCTCCGCCGACGGCCAGCAGATCCACATCTGGGACTGCCTGGGCGCCGCCAACCAGCAGTGGAACCTGTGAGGAGGGATTCCATGCGCAGCAGACTCTCCCTGGTGATCGCCGCAGCGCTGACCACCCTGGCCTGCACCGCGGCGCCCGCCCCGGCCGTCGCGGCCGACACCCCGTACGACGTCCTGGTCTTCTCCGAGACCACCGGCTTCCGGCACGACTCGATCGCCGCGGGCGTCCAGGCCATCCGTGACCTGGGCGCGGCGAACAACTTCACGGTCACCGCGACCGAGGACTCCACCGCGTTCAACGCCACGAACCTGGCCCGCTTCGAGACCGTCGTCTTCCTGAACACGACCGGCGACATCCTCGACGCGACCCAGCAGAGCGCCTTCGAGGCGTACATCCGTGGCGGTGGTGGATACACCGGCATCCACTCGGCGGCCGACACCGAGTACGACTGGCCGTTCTACGGACAGCTCGCCGGCGCCTGGTTCGCCTCGCACCCGGCGGTCCAGCAGGCCACCGTCAGGGTCGAGGACCGGGCGCACGCGGCCACCGCACACCTGCCGCAGACCGTGCAGCGCACCGACGAGTGGTACGACTACCGCACCAACGCCCGCAGCACCGCACACGTGCTGTCGACGCTCGACGAGTCGTCGTACTCCGGCGGGCAGATGGGCGCCGACCACCCGCACTCCTGGTGCAAGACCCTCGACTCGGGCCGCTCGTTCTACACCGGCGGCGGGCACACCCAGTCCGCGTACAGCGAGCCGGCGTTCCGGGCGCACCTGCTCGGCGGGATCCGCTACACGGCCAAGCGGACCCACGCCGACTGCCGTCCGGAGACCGGCTACACCGCGCTCTACAACGGCTCCACCAGCGGCTGGTCGCAGGCCGGCCCCGGCGCCTTCACCAGCACCGACGCCACCCTGACGTCCACCGGCGGCATGGGCCTGTACTGGTACTCGGCCAAGCAGTTCACCAACTACTCGCTCAAACTCGACTGGCGGCTGGCCGGGGACGACAACACCGGCGTCTTCCTCGGGTTCCCGCCGTCCAGCGACCCCTGGTCGGCGGTGAACAACGGCTACGAGATCCAGATCGACGCCACCGACGCGGCCGACCGCACCACCGGCTCGGTCTACACGTTCAAGGCCGCCGACATCGTGGCCCGGGACGCGGCGCTCAACCCGCCGGGGGAGTGGAACACCTACGAGATCCGGGTCGAGGGCGAGCGCCTCCAGGTCTTCCTCAACAGCGTCAAGATCAACGACTACACCAACACCGATCCGGTACGGTCGCCGGCCGGCCACATCGGCATCCAGAACCACGGTGACGGGGACGAGGCGTCGTTCCGCAACATCCGGATCAGGGAGCTGGGCGGACCCGTCGGTGGAACCGGGCCGGTCGTCGGCCTGGCCGGCAAGTGCCTCGACGTGAGCAACGGCGGCTCCGCCGACGGCACCAAGATCCAGCTGTGGACGTGCAACGGCAGCGGCGCGCAGAACTGGCAGGTCAGCGGCCAGGTCTGGCGCAACCCGCAGTCGAACAAGTGCCTGGACGTGTCCGGCGGCGGCACCGCCAACGGCACCCGGGTGCAGCTGTGGACGTGCAACGGCAGCGGCGCGCAGAACTGGGCCGCGCAGGCCGGCGGCACGGTGCGCAACCCGCAGTCGGGCCGGTGCCTGGACGTGTCGCAGAACAGTTCCGCCGACGGGCAGCAGATCCACCTCTGGGACTGTCACACCGGCGCGAACCAGCAGTGGCGTCTTCCCTAGACGTACCACCGCTACTAGGGTGGGTTGCGGCGACCGTGGACACAGCGGTGTCCGGGACGGGAGGCGCAACCCACCCCGGCATACCCGCCGCACCCTGCCCTGACCGCTCGCCTCACTCCGGCTCCTCGCGCCGGGCATCGAATCCCGTTTTCGAGACACTGCTGCGAGGAAGTGAGACCATGGCACGACCGATCACCCTGTTCACCGGTCAGTGGGCCGACCTGCCGTTCGACGAGGTGTGCCGGCTGGCCTCCGGCTGGGGTTACGACGGCCTGGAGATCGCCTGCTGGGGCGACCACTTCGAGGTCGACAAGGCGCTCGCCGACGACGGCTACCTCGACCGCAAGCGCGAGACCCTGGCCAAGCACAACCTCAAGGTCTTCGCGATCTCCAACCACCTGGTCGGCCAGGCGGTCTGCGACCACCCGATCGACGAACGGCACCGGGACATCCTGCCGGCCCGGATCTGGGGCGACGGCGAACCCGAGGGCGTGCGCCGGCGGGCCGCCGAGGAGATGAAGGACACCGCCCGTGCGGCCGCCAAGCTCGGCGTGCGTACCGTCGTGGGTTTCACCGGGTCGTCGATCTGGCACACGCTGGCCATGTTCCCGCCGGTCCCGCCGTCGATGATCGAGCGCGGCTACGCCGACTTCGCCGACCGCTGGAACCCGATCCTCGACGTCTTCGACGAGGTCGGCGTCCGGTTCGCGCACGAGGTGCACCCCAGCGAGATCGCCTACGACTACTGGACCACCAAACGCGCGCTGGAGGCGATCGGGCACCGGCCCGCGTTCGGTCTCAACTGGGACCCGTCGCACTTCGTCTGGCAGGACCTGGACCCGGTCAACTTCATCTTCGACTTCGCCGACCGCATCTACCACGTGGACTGCAAGGACGCGAAGGTGCGCACCGGCGACGGCCGGCGTGGCCGGCTCGCCTCCCACCTGCCGTGGGCGGACATGCGGCGCGGCTGGGACTTCGTCTCCACCGGTCACGGTGACGTGCCCTGGGAGGACTGCTTCCGGGCGCTGAACGCGATCGGCTACGACGGCCCGATCTCGATCGAGTGGGAGGACGCCGGCATGGACCGGCTCGTCGGCGCCCCGGAGGCTCTCCAGTTCGTGCGCGGGCTGGCGTTCGACGCGCCGTCTGCGGCGTTCGACGCGGCCTTCTCCTCCAACCAGTAACCCTTCCCTCCCGGTCTGAGAGTCCGGCTGGGCGCCCGTGCGCGCCCGGCCCGGACCACCACGCCCTTTCGTCGGACAGAACGAAAGTTAGATTGATCCATGCGGATGTTTCTCTAGAGACGATTGTGAATACGCGGTAACGTGCGGTACGGAAACCGCTCTGCACGAAAGTTGCCGCCTGCGAGCGCTCCTCGCAGGCCATCCGTGTTCACTGCCGTAACCGGAGGCACCACCATGCATGAGTCACCATCCCGTCCGTCCGCCCTGAGCCGCCGCAACCTGCTCGGCGCCGTGGCCGCCGGCGCCACCGCCACCGCCATCGGATCACCCGCCGCGGCCGGGGGCGGCGGCTCTCCGCACCGGGTTCCCCGCGACCAGATCAGCGTGCAGCTCTACACGCTGCGCAACCAGCTCGCCATCGATCTCGAGGGCAGCCTCGCCGAACTCGCCGAGATCGGCTACACCCGTGTCGAGCACGCCGGATTCGTGGGCCGCACCGCCGCCCAGTTCCGGGCCGCCCTCGACAACGCCGGCCTGCGCGCCACCTCCGGCCACGCCGGCATCCCGCAACCGTGGAACGCCGAGACCTGGAAACGCACCCTGGACGACGCCGCCGTCGTCGGCAACAAGTTCATCGTCCACCCGTACTTCGGCACCGGGCCCACCGGGCCGATCCGCGACGGCGCCGTCTACCGCGCCTTCGCCGCCGACCTCAACAAGGCCGGCGAGCTGGCCCGCAGGGCCGGGCTCAGCTTCGGCTACCACAACCACCACAACGAGTTCCTGCGCCAGACCGGCACCGAGACCACCGGCTTCGACATCCTCACCGGCGAGACCGACCCCCGCCTGGTGCACCTGGAGGTCGACATCTACTGGGCCTGGCGCGGCGCCGCCGACCCGGTCGACCTGATCGAGCGAAACCGCCGCCGAATCAAACAGGTGCACGTCAAGGACATGGCCGTGAGCAGCGGCTTCGCCGACCCCGGCGACGGTCTGATCGACTTCGAGCGGGTGTTCCGCCGCGCCCACGAAGCCGGCCTCATCGAATACATCGTGGAACGCGACGACGCCGGCAGCCCGCCCCGCACCCCGGAGCAGGCCCTCGACACCGCCCGCGTCGGCTACCAGTACCTCGCCGGGCTGAGGTACTGACATGCGACGGCTCGTCACCGGCGCCGCCGCGGCCCTGCTCGCCACCACCCTGGTCACCGGCTTCGGCAACCCGGCCCAGGCCGCCCCGCCGGACACCGACTTCCAGAAGGTCACCCTCAACGACTACCCGGGCGAGCCGATGGCCCTGGCCGTACTGCCCGACAAGCGGGTGCTGCACACCGCCCGCCGCGGTGAGGTGCGCATCCACGAGCCGCGGACCGGCCGCAACGTCCTCGCCGCCACCATTCCGGTCTACCTGCACGACGAGGAGGGTGTGCAGGGCATCGCCGTCGACCCCGACTTCCGCCACAACCACTGGGTGTACGTCTACTACTCGCCGGTGCTGAACACCCCGGTCGACGACCCGGCCACGCCGAACGTCAACGAGGGCAACGCCCCGGAGAACGGCGCCGCCGCCGACTTCGCCCCGTTCAAGGGCCACCTGCAACTGTCCCGGTTCAAGCTGCGCGGCAACACCCTCGACCTGCGCAGCGAACAGCGGATCCTCCAGGTCCCGGTGGACCGGGGCATCTGCTGCCACGTCGGCGGGAAGATCGACTTCGACCGGCACGGCAACCTCTACCTCTCCACCGGCGACGACACCAACCCGTTCGCGTCCAGCGGATACACCCCGATCGACGAGCGGGCCGGGCGCAACCCCGCGTTCGACGCCCAGCGCAGCTCCGGCAACACCAACGACCTGCGCGGCAAACTCCTGCGGATCACCGTCAAGTCGAACGGGACCTACACGATCCCGCGCGGCAACCTGTTCAAACCGGGCACTCCGAAGACCCGTCCCGAGATCTACGCCATGGGCCTGCGAAACCCGTTCCGCTTCGACGTGGACGAGCGCACCGGCGTCGTCTACATGGCCGACTACTCGCCGGACGCGCGCAACGCCGACCCGGCTCGCGGGCCGGCCGGGCACGGGCGCTGGATGGCGATCGACAAGCCCGCGAACTACGGATGGCCGTACTGCGTGGCGCCCGACATGCCGTACGTGGACTACGACTTCGGCACGAGCACCTCCGGGGCGCCGTTCAATTGCGCCCAGCCGGTCAACGAGTCGCCGAACAACACCGGCCTGCGGAACCTGCCGCCGGTGGAGAAGGCGGAGGTCGTCTACACGTACACGGCCAGCGCCCAGTTCCCCGGGCTGGGCACCGGCGGCATCGGGCCGATGGGCGGGCCCGCCTACCAGTACGACCGGCGCAACACCTCACCGTTCCGCTGGCCGGCCGACTTCGCCGGGAAACCGCTGTTCTACGAGTGGACCCGCGACTATGTGAAAGCCTTCACCCTGGACCGCCGCGACCAGGTCACGGCCGTCGAGGCGGTCCTGCCGTCGATCATTTTCGACAACCCGATGGACCTGGAGTTCGGGCCCGACGGCGCGCTCTACGTCCTCGAGTACGGCGACGGCTTCTTCGCCGAGAACCCGGAGGCACAGCTCGCCCGGATCGACTACGCGCCGAAGAACAAGACGCCGATCGTGAAGATCAGCGGGTCGCCCACGGTCGGGTCGGCGCCGTTCACGGTGAACTTCACCAGCGCGGGAACCGTCGACCCGGACGGCGACGCCCTCCGGTACGCGTGGGACTTCGACGCGGACGGCGACGTCGACTCGCGTCAGGCCGATCCGTCCTGGACGTACACCGAGAACGGTGACTACCGGGCCACCCTCAAGGTCACCGACTCCACCGGCCGCTCCGCCTCCGCGGAGTTCCGCCTGCACGTCGGCCCGGTGGCGCCCACCGTGTCGTTCGTGACACCGACCGAGGACCAGCCGTTCACGTTCGGCGACACCGTCACCTTCCAGGTGAACGTGGTCGACGACCGGCCGGTGAACTGTGCGAACGTCCAGGTCTCCTACATCCTCGGCCACGACGAGCACGGCCACCCGCTGTCGACGACCTCCGGGTGCAGCGGCTCGATCACCACGTTCGTCGACCCCGGGCACGCCGGGGCGGAGGGCCTGGTGGCGGTCTTCGTCGCCGAGTACACCGACGGTGACGGCCAGACCGGCTCCGCCGAGGTGGTCCTCACCCCCAGCACGCCCTGATACGCGAGACGGCCCGGCTCTCCATGGCCGGGCCTGTCCCGATGGGTCCGACTGGATCAACTGCCGGCCGGCCGTGAGCGTTTTGTCAACTCGGTTGGGACAGCCCTGAGGGCCGGCCGGACCACCGATCTGCGCCCGGCGCGGGCGGCACAGGCGGGAGTGGGCAGCCAGGTCGCTTCCAGCACGAGGCGGTGCACGTAGGCGTACCAAATGAAGTTAAGAATTTGCATGTATCTACTAGAACCGGATGCATGCGTGGATTTTCGGTTGCCATCGCCGCGATTGTGCTGGGTCTCGGAGTGGCGGGACCCGCGTCGGCGGACCCGCCCCGGCCCGCACCCACCGGACTGCCACCCGGATGGTCCTTCGGCGAGGGGGCGCTCACCTGGACCAGCGAGCGGATCATTCCGCCCGGCGACGCGGCGGTGGAGTTCTGGTCGGGGGAGCGGCTGCTCGGGCGGGCTCGCGGTGGCCCTGACCTGCGGACCTTCGTGCTCAGCGGCGGGGTTTCGGGGCGGCTGACCGACCTGCGGGTCCGGATCGGCGGCAAACGCGTGGACGCGGCGGCGCCCCCGCGGGCCCGGACCGCGGGCACGCCCTCCGCCGTGCCCGACCAACCGGCCCACCCGATCGATCCGGGGATCCCGGGACCCTACGCGACCACCACCGGTGAGTACACGCTGCCGGGCATCAGGCTGTCCACCTATCCGGAGCCGGTCGAGATGCAGGGCGTCGTGGTGGCGCCGAAGGGGGCGCCGGGGAAGCGGCCGCTGGCGCTGTTCCTGCACGGCCGGCACTGGACCTGCTTCATCGAGGGCGACGACGACATGATCATCATGGACTGGCCCTGTTCGGGCGGGTCCGAGCCGGTGCCCAGCCATCGTGGCTACCTCCAGGCGCAGCGACTGCTGGCGTCGCAGGGCTACGTCACCGTGTCGATCTCGGCCAACGGGATCAACGCGCAGGACGACGCGGACACCGACGGCGGCGCCCGGGCCCGGTCGGCGCTGATCCGCACCCACCTCGCCCACTGGGCCGGCTGGTCCGGCACCGGCCGGAACCGGGCGCCCGCGGCAGTGAAGGCGGCACCCCGCGCCGACCTGGACCGGGTGTTCCTGATGGGGCACTCGCGCGGCGGTGAGGGCGTGAACCGGGCCGCCATCGACAGCCTCGACCCGCCGCCGGCCGGACAGGACGACTATCGCGGCCGGGTGCGCTGGACGATCCGTGGGCTGATGCTCATCGGGCCGACCATCTTCGGTCACAACCCGCAACCCGACGTGCCGTCGGCCACGATCCTGCCCGGGTGCGACGGGGACGTCGCCGACCTTCAGGGGCAGATGTACGTCGACGCCACCCGGGGTGTCAGCTCCGGCCGGGCGCTGCACAGCGCGCTGTACATGGTCGGGGCGAACCACAACTACTTCAACACCGAGTGGACTCCGGGGCAGGCCGCCGGGCCGGCGTTCGACGACGTCTTCGCCGAGGACGACCCGCTGTGCACGGCGGGACTGTCGCCGGCACGGCTCAGCCCGGAGCGGCAGCAGACGGCGGGGGCCACGTACATCGCCACGGCGGCGCGGCTGTTCGTCGCCGGTGACGACCGGGCGCGGCCGCTGCTCGACGGGACCGGGGTGCGTGCGCCCTCGGCCGGCCCGGCGCGGGTGCTCGCCCACGCGATCGGCGCGAACCGTGGCGCCGCGATCGTTCCGGACACCGATCTGACGCTGCGCGGTGCCCGGCTGTGCGAGCAGGTAACAGCCGATCCCGGGCAGCGCTGCGTGGGCAACGACCGGTACGCGGACGGCTCACCGCACTTCGTGCCGTTCTGGGAGCCGGAACCCGGGCGGTACGCGGTCCGGCTCGACGGCGCGGCGACCCTGGAACCGGCCACACCGATGCCGGTCGCCGGGGCGGAGGCCCTCGCGATGCGGCTCATCGTGCCGCCCAACGCGCCCGCCACCACGTTCACCGTCGCCGTCACCGATGATCGCGGCCGGCGGACCGGACTGGGCACGGCCACCGTCACCGGGCTACCGGGCAGCGACGGGACCATGTCGTACTGGGCGCAGGAGGTGCGGCTGCGGCTGCCGGCGCACGTCCGTACCATCGCCGGTCTGGAAATCGTCGCGGAGGGTGACCGGCCCGCCTGGCTGATCGACGCCTGGGGCTGGCGGCCCGGCAGCCCGGCGCCGCGACCGGCCGATCTCGACCGCGTCGACGTCGGCGCCCTGACCGTCGACGAGGGCGACGAAGGGTCCACCACCTACACCGTCCCGGTGCGGATCGACGGCGACCGGCCGGCGCGGATCCGGCTGTTCCTGACCGATGCGCGCACCTACGAGACGAGGAACTGGGTGGCCGACATCGCACCCGGCACCACCAGCATCACCGTGCCGGTCGCGGTGGCCGGCAACACGACCTATGGCGGCGACCGGCGATATGTCCTGTCCGCGAAGGCGGTCCGCGGCGCGGTGGTCGGCGATCACGACGGCGGTGTCCTCGTCCGTGACGACGAGCCGATACCGGAGGTCACCGTCACCCCGGCCGTCACCGCGGCCGAGGGAGCGCCGCTGACCTGGACGATCACCCTGTCCGCCCCGGCCGACGAATACCTCTACATGCTGTTCGTGACGCGACCGCCGGCGACCGGACCGGAGCTGTCCTCCACCGACGTCGACCCCGCCTGGTTCACCGAGAACACCGGCGAGGATCCGGAACCCTCCCGGCCGCTGTCCGGCACCGCTCTCCAGCTGTTCCTGCCGATCGAGCCGGGCACGACGAGCCTCGAACTGACCGTGCCGACCGTCACCGACGCGACCGCCGAAGGCCCGGAGCACCTGCGGCTGCTGCCGCTGCTCTACCCGCCGGACACCTGGTGGCCGATCGAGCTCCCGGAGGTCGACGGCACGGTGACCGGCTGACGCGAGGTGTGCCCGGGGCTCCTCGTCCCCGGGCACCTCGATCATTGCAGGACACCGGCGCGGAAGGCCTTGGCCACCGCGTGGGCCCTGTCGTTGGCGTCCAGTTTGCGGAAGACGTTCTTCAGGTGGCTGTGGATGGTCGCCGCGCTGAGGTAGAGGTGGGCGCCGATCTGCTTGTTGGTCTTACCCTCCGCCACCAGGGTCAGGATCTGTACCTCCCGGTGGCTGAGCGAGGCGATGTCGATGGGGGCGAGTCGGCGTGAGGTCCGAAAGAGTTCATCCATGGATCTCACTGTCCAGCCGGTCAGTGGCCCGTTCGTGTCACCTACCGGGCGGCATCGTGCCGTTTCTGGTTTGACATTCTCTCGTCGGCCGGTGAAATGAATGTGACATACCTTCGTGTCCGTAGACTGCGTCGGGTGAGCATCGGCAAAGGCGACATCGCACCCGACTTCGAGCTGTCCGACCAGAACGGCACGCCCCGGCGGCTGACCGACCTGCTGGCGGACGGGCCCGTCGTCCTCTTCTTCTATCCCGCGGCCATGACCAAGGGCTGCACCGCGGAGGCCTGCCACTTCCGGGACCTGGCGGCGGAGTTCCGCGCGGCCGGCGTGCAGCGGGTCGGCATCAGCAGGGACACCGTCGAGAAGCAGAAGCTCTTCGCGGAGACCCACACCTTCGACTACCCGCTGCTGTCCGATCCCGATTCGGCGACCATCGCGGCGTACGGCGTGAAGCGCAAGCTGAACCTCGGCCCGTTGAGCACCAAGCGGATGACGTTCGTGATCGGCACCGACCGGAAGATCCTCGACGTCATCCACAGCGAGCTGGACATGAACCAGCACGCCGCCGAGGCACTCAGCGTGGCGGCCGCCGCCAAGTCCTGACCCGCTCCGCGCGGTGGAAGGCCGCGCAGAGCAACACCAGGGTCACGGCGAAGACCGGCAGCCAGAGCAGGCGGTGCAGTGGCCACATCCCGGCGGGCGGGTCGGACAGGCCGGGCAGCGGGCCGGCGAGCAGCCCGCCGAAGGTGACCAGCAGCAGGGCGCTCTGGTGCCAGCAGTAGACGGTCATCGCCGACCGATTGAGCACGGCGACCGGCGTCCCGACGGCCGGTCGCCGCAGCCATCCGGCCAGCCGGTCCCGCACCAGCAGGAACACGCCGATCTGCGCGGCGGCCAGGGCCAGGGCGAACAGCGACGGCGGATCGAGGTTCGACCAGCCGTCGCCGGGGACGCCCACCGCGCTGGCCGGATAGCCGGCGAGCAGCACCAGTCCGGCGCCGGCGGCCACGCCCATCAGCGCCAGGATCCGGCCGGCCCGCTGGGGAAGCAGGCCGTCGGCCAGGGCGATACCCAGCAGATACGGCACCGCCCAGCCGGCCACCGTGGCCGCCGGATGCAGCCAGGCCGCTGTCTCGAAGTGGCGGGCGACGTCACAGGCAGCCACCAGCGCGATCGCCGGCGCCAGCGGCCACAGCCGGTATCGGCCGACCGCGGCCCGCAGCAGCGGAGCGCTCACGGTCAGGACCAGATAAACCAACAGAAACCACAGCGGATGTACGAGCAGCGAGCGCACCACGTGCAGGGTGCTGTCCGGCGCGCCGGTCACCCGCAGCAGCAGCCACGCGGGCAGCCACACGGCGGCCAGCAGCCCAACCGGGCGGGCCAGCCGGGCAAATCGGGCGGCAAGCCCGGGGCGGTTGCGTGCGGCCCGTTCACGGCGGCTGCCGGTGGCCGGTTCGCGGCGGCTGTGGGTGGCCGGTTCGCGGCGGCTGTGGGTGGCCGGTTCGCGGCGGCTGCGGGCGGCTGCGAATCCGCCGGCGAAGAAGAACAGGCCCAGGGTCTGCAACACCCACGTCGCCGGGGTCAGCGCCGGGAACGCCGCCAGCGGGCTCGCACCGTGCCACGCCGCGGGCCGGGCGGGATCGCTCACCACCGCGGACACCAGCCAATGCCCGATCACCACGCCCAGGATCGCCACGGCCCGGAGCGCGTCGATCGTACGATCGCGGGTCTCGGGTTTTGTGGATCTTGAAATAGTCATGGCAAATCGCCGGCGATCCGGGCCAGCGCTGCCAGCGAATCGGTGCCCGGTGACAGATAGTGATCGTGATCGTGGACGTCCGCGGTGGCGAACACCCGGGCGCCGAACCCCGGCCCGGCCGGCTTGGCCCCGAGACCCAGCCCGAACAGCCGCACCTCCGGAACCCACCGCACCCAGTCCTGATCGCCCTGACCGGCCCACACCCGGGCGCCCGTGCCCAGACCGGCGACGTCGCCGACCCCCATGCCCGCGCTGCCGAACACGGCGATGTCGGTCACCTGCGGTGGCAATCGGGGCGCGGCGTGCCCGATCACCGCCGAACCGTAACTGTGCCCGAGGAGCGCGATCGTCGCCTGCGGGCGAACCGCGACCAGACCGGCCACGAACCGTTCCAGCTCCGCCGCCCCGGCCCGCGCCAGGTTCGCCCGGCCGGCCTCGTCGAACCCCTGCGGCGTGTCGTAACCGAGCCACGCGATCACCGCGAACCCGCCGGATCCCGCCCCGGCCCGTTGCAGGTCGGCGGCCTGCACGGCCGGTGACCGGTATGACCGCCCACCCACGCCCCGCCAGAAATTCGCCAGCCGGTTGGTCATGCCGGGCACCAGCACCGCGATCCGCCGCGCCGTAGACAAGTCACCGAACACCTGGGCGACCCGGCCCCGCCCGCGCGGGTCGAACAGCAGGAAATCGCCATCCGGGCGGTCGATCCCAGCCGCCCGCATGGACCGCCGGTTCGCTTCGTAGCGCAGCGTGATCGGCGCCCCGTCCAGATTGCCGACCACCTCGGGACGTTCGGTGGCCATCTCCCGCTGCCGGTCGCCGGGCATGGCGGCGAACCACTCGTGGACCGTCGCCGGCCGTGCGGCGGCGCCCACCGGGGCCGGAACAGGGGGCGCGGCCAGCACGGTGCCCGCCGACGGCGCCACGATGACCGCGGTGACCGCCAGTATCGTCCGCAACCGATTGATCAGAATCATGCCGATCACGGTGCCCGGCGACTGGGCGCCGCCACATCGGCCCGCAGACGGCACTGGGATCAGCCCGTGGGCGTAAGCCCGCGAGCCGATGCGCCGGTGATCTTCACGTCGATACAGTCGGCCGCATGCCTACCCCACCGAAACGGACGGGTGGCGTGCTGGTCTGGAGCGCCGCGCTCCTGTTCCCGTTCGCCCTGTTCGCCACGATCACTCTGCCGGGTGGCGGCGACGGGAACCTGCTCCAGCTGCCCCTGGTCGCCCTGGCCCTGCTGCTGCCCCTGGGGCTGGCCCGCCGATCCCCGCTGGCGGGCCTGCTGGTGCTGCTCGCCGGCGGAACAGCCGTGTTGTTCCTCGTCCAGGACGAGACCTTCGGCCGCATCCTGATCCTCGCCGTGGTCATCGTGGCCGACGGCATGACCGGCCACGTGGCGGCCACCCGGCCACGGCGGCTGTCGTTGCCGGCGGCGGCCCTGACCGCGGTCGTGCAGGGCAACCTGGCCCTGACCATCGGCCAGGCCGGCGACGTGCCGACCGTGCTCACCGTGATCCTGCTGGGGGTCATCACCGCATGGGTGATCGGCGACTCGGTCCGGCAGCGCCGCCGGCATGCCGCCACCCAGCGGGAACAGGCCGAGGCCCGGGCCGTCGAGGCGGAACGGCTGCGGATCGCCCGCGAGCTGCACGACATGGTCGCGCACAGCATCGCCGTCATCGCCGTACAGGCCGGCATGGGCCGCCGCGTCATCGACACCCAGCCGGCCGAGGCACGCAACGCCCTGGCCAACATCGAGGACACCAGCCGGGAGACCGCGGCCGCCCTGCGCCGGATGCTCGTCAGCCTGCGCCGCAGCGACGGCGGTTCCGCCCCGGCGCCCCGGGACCCCGCTCCGGGCCTGGCCGACCTCGACGACCTGGTCACCCGCAGCGCCCAGGCGGGCGTGGAGATCCGGCTGCGCCGGCACGGCGACCGGACGCCGCTGCCGCCCGACATCGACCTGTCCGCGTTCCGCATCGTCCAGGAGGCGGTGACCAACGTGATCCGGCACGCCGGCACCGGCCATTGCGACGTCGGCGTCCAGCAGGACGACCGCGCGCTCACCATCGAGGTCACCGACGACGGCCCCGGCACGGGCGAACCCGCCGTCGCCAGCAGCGGGAACGGCCTCACCGGCATGCGGGAACGCGTCAGCCTCCTGGGCGGCGAGTTCGCCTCCGGCCCCCGGCCCGGCGGCGGATTCCGGATCGCCGCGACCATCCCCCTCCCGGAGGGCACCCGATGAGCGTCCGTGTGGTGCTCGCCGACGACCAGCCACTGATCCGCAGCGGGCTGCGGGTGCTCATCGACGACACCGAGGACCTGCGGGTCGTCGGCGAGGCCGCCACCGGGGCCGAGGCCGTGCGCCTGGTCCGCGAACAGGAACCCGACGTCGTCGTCATGGACATCCGGATGCCGGTCATGGACGGGATCGAGGCCACCCGGCACATCACCGCCGGAACCGGCCCGGCCCGGGTGCTCATGCTCACCACGTTCGACGACGACGAGTACGTCTACTCCGCCCTGCGTGCCGGAGCCAGCGGGTTCCTGGTCAAGGACATGGCACTGGACGACATCCTCGGCGCGATCCGGGTGGTCGCCGCCGGGGACGCCCTGATCGCCCCCAGCGTCACCCGCCGCCTCATCGAGCATTTCGCCGCCGCCCCCGCGCCGGCCCCGCCGCCGGCCCGGCCACGCCTTGACGACGCGATCACCGAACGGGAGCGTGAGGTGCTCACCCTCGTGGGCCGCGGCCGGTCGAACGCCGAGATCGCCGGGGAACTGCACATCAGCCCGGCCACCGCCAAGGCCCACGTGGCCCGGCTCTTCACCAAACTCGACGCCCGCGACCGGGTCCATCTGGTGATCCTCGCGTACGAGACGGGCCTGGTCGCCCCCTCGTAGGGTGCCCTGCCGGTACCTGTCTCACCAGTGACTCCCTGCCGCCCGGCTCCTGGCGCTTTGATGGTGGTGAGAGAACCTTCCTGAGGAGGACCACCATGCGCCAGGCAGTCATGTACGCCCCCGGTGACGTCCGCGTGGAGCAGCGCGACCGGCCGGCCGTCGCCCGCCCGACCGACGCGGTCATCCGGGTCGCGGCGGCGTGCGTCTGCGGCTCCGACCTGTGGCCGTACCGGGGAGTCGACCAGATCACGGAGCCGCGGGCGATGGGCCACGAGTACGTCGGCGTCGTCAAGGAGATCGGCGCCGAGGTCCGCGACATCAGGCCCGGCCAGTTCGTCGTCGGCTCGTTCTTCACGAGCGACAACACATGCGAGATCTGCCGGGCCGGCTACCAGTCCCGCTGCCCGAACCTCCGGCCGATCGTCGACGAGTCCGGCGGCGCGCAGGCCGAGTTCCTGCGCGTCCCGTGGGCCGACGGCACCCTGGTCGCCACGCCCGGACAGCCGGACGCCGACCTGATCCCGTCACTGCTGGCCGCCTCCGACGTGCTCGGCACCGGCTGGTTCGGCGCGGTCGCCGCCGAGGCCGGCCCCGGTAGGACGGTCGCGGTGGTCGGCGACGGCGCGGTCGGCCTGCTCGGCGTCCTGGCCGCCAAACAGCTGGGCGCGGAGCGGATCATCGCGATGAGCCGGCACGCCGACCGGCAGAAGCTGGCCCTGGAGTTCGGCGCCACCGACATCGTGACCGAGCGCGGCGACGAGGGCGTTTCCCAGATCAAAGACCTGACCGACGGGTACGGGGCCCACTCGACGATCGAGGCGGTCGGCACCCAGGAGTCGATGCTGCAGGCGATCCGCTCCACGCGGCCCGGCGGGCACGTCGGCTACGTCGGCGTCGCCCACGGCGTCACACTGCCCGGCATGGAACTGTTCCTCTCCGGCGTGCACCTGCACGGCGGCCCGGCCCCGGTGCGCCGCTTCCTGCCCGAGCTGATCGACCTCATCCTCAAGCGCGAGATCGACCCGGGCCGGGTGTTCGACCTCTCGCTCCCACTCGACGAGGCGGCCGAGGGCTACCGCGCGATGGACGAGCGTCGCTCCATCAAGGCGCTGCTCAGGCCCTGACTCACGTTGCCGGTAGGCCGGTGATCTCCTCGTAGAGGGCGTCGTAGGCCGCGGAGTCGACCAGGTCGAGCAGGCCGTCGTCGTCCACGGCGTAGACGCCCCTGTCGAAGCAGGCGTTGGTGACGGCCACCAGTTCGGCGACCGAGTTGAACTCGACGACCGGGTGGCCCGGCACCAGCAGCGACACGACCACCGGCTCCTCGCCCGGCGTGTTCCAGGCGGCCACGTACAGGTCGATGCCGCCGTCACGCAGCAGCGGCACCCGGTGGGCGTAGGGCAGCTCGACGGACAGATCGGCTTTCGTCTCGTCGAGGGTGACCGGCCAGTAACCCGGGATCACCCAGCAGTCGCCGATCGTCTGGCCGTCCGCGTCGTCGACGCCGTCACACCACGAGAACCAGGTCCGGACGGCCGCCGGCACATCGGCGCCCAGCGCGGCGGTGATCTCCTCATCCGGCCGTCCGGGCCGCAGCCGGTCGGCGGCCGGTGCGCCGAGCCGGCTCAGCCGGCCACTCCACTCGCGCAGGGCGTTTCCGAGATCGTCGTCCGCATCCACGAGCAGGAAGGTAGCAGGTCAGAAGTATTCTTCCGGACAGTCCCAGGCGATGCCGCTCTCCGGCGTCCCGCTCTCGGTCACCACGATGAACCCACCGCCGGTCCCGACATCGGCCGGGCGGTCGGCCGGCAGGGGAGTGTTGATGAGGATGAAGGCCGCGGCCAGGGAGAGCGCACCGGCCGCCAGGGAGACCAGATCCCGTCTGCGCATGCCCAGTCCTCTCATCGCCCGCATTTTACGACCACCGGTCAACCCTGTTCGTCTTCCGGGTGAGCCTCGGAGCCGATAGCACGCAGCACCTGGCTGATTTGGTCCACGAGAACGGCGTGCCCGATCTCGCGTGCCGCTGCGAGGCTCTTCTCCAGTACCACTCGTGCGCTGTCCCGCTCCCCGAGGGTGGCCAGGAGGTTGCCCAAAGTGCCGCCGACGAAGGCGACGCCGTCAGGGCGTTGCAGTTGGTCGAGGATGTGGAACGCCTCGACGAGGTAAGGTTTCGCGGCTTGGAAGTCGTCATGTCCCAGGTAGATCTCGGCGATTCCCCAGTTGATGCCGGCGATACCCTCCAGGTGGTTCAACCGTTCCAGGGCAGGCAGGACTTCCTGCTGGCGGATGCGGAGCGCTTCGGCGTGGTCACCCCGCTCGTACAAGATTTCAGCGATGCTGCTCCAGCTGCCCACGGCATTGCGGGCGTTGCCAGAGCGTTCGAATGCCGGCAGCGCTTTCTCCCGATGAATGCGGAGTGCTTCCTCGTGATCCCCGCGCCGGTGCAGGTCGTCGGCGATCTGGGCCCAGGTGATCGCTGCCGACTGGGTGTCGCCGAGTCGTTCGTAGACCGGAATCTCGACTTCGTGGCGGATGCGGAGTGCTTCGTCGTAGTCGCCGCGTTGGTATTGGATGTCGGCGATGTAGCCCCAGGTGATCGCGGTGGAGCGGGTGTCGCCGAGTCGTTCGTAGACTGGTAGTTGGACTTCGTGGCGGATGCGGAGTGCTTCGTCGTAGTCGCCGCGTTGGTAGTGGATGTCGGCGATGCTGCTCCAGACTCTCGCCGTGTTGCGGGTGTCGCCGAGTCGTTCGAATGCCGGCAGCGCTTTCTCCCGATGAATGCGGAGTGCTTCCTCGTGATCCCCGCGCCGGTGCAGGTCCTCGGCGATCTTGCCCCAGGTGATTGCGGCGGATCGGACGTCGCTGAGTCGTTCGTAGACTGGTAGTTGAAGTTCCTGGCGGATGCGGAGTGCTTCGTCGTAGTCGCCGCGTTGGTAGTGGATGTCGGCGATGCTGCCCCAGGTGATCGCGGTGGAACGAGTGTCTCCAAGCCGTTCGTAGACTGGTAGCTGGACTTCGTGGCGGATGCGGAGTGTCTCGTCGTAGTCCCCACGTTGGTACCGAATGTCGGCGATAGCGGTCCAGGCGACCGCTACCTCGCCTTCGGATCCGGCGGCGGCGAACATGTCGCGGGCCTGATACAGCAGCTGTTCGGCCTGTTCCAGCTCTCCCCGCGTGACCATCAGCCTGGCGTACTCAGCGCTGACACGGGCGTGTTCCAGCGGGTCGGCTGCGGCACCGTCGGCGGTGGTGCGCTTGACTGCACGATCGAACAGTGCGGCCGCGAGGTCACCGTCACCGCTGATCCGGGCCGCCTCAGCGGCGCGTCGCAGCAGGAACACGGGCACAGGCGTGGTGTGCCGATCAAGCACGGCGATGGCCTGCTGCCCGAGCCTCAGAGCCTGCTTCGCCGGCCCGGCGAGCAAGGCGTGCACCGCGTCCGCGGCGGAGAGCGCGGTCACCGCGGCATCATCGGCCAGCACTGCCAGCCGGGTGAGCTGCACGTCCAAGGCCGGGTTCCAAACGGTTTGTTCTTCGGCGCCGCCCCATGCGGCCAGCAAAGGGTGTACCACCACACCCGCCAGGTCGGCCCGTTCGGCGTCGGTCAGCGGGATGAGCCGACCGGCGGCCAGTGCGTTGACCGCGGTAGCGGTGTCTTGCTGACCGCGGGCGTGGGGAAAGGTATCGGCCAACCCCAGGCCGCACAATCGCTGCACTGACCCGCCGGTGCGGTCGCTCAGCACGTCGGTGACCGCCGTCGGCATCGGCAGCTCGAACAATGTCAGCGCCCGTAGCAGGGCGATGTGAGCAAATCCTGCCTGGTCGAGGAGTGCGTCCAGGGCCAGATTCTCGACGAACGCGCGAACTTCAGCGTCGGCGGGCAGGTCACCACGGTCCAGGTACGACTCCATGTCGGCGACTGCCTGCTCGGCGCGGGCTGACTCGACCTGGGCGCTGTAGACCAGCCGCAACGCGACCAGATCCTGGAGACCTGGGTTGCCCCGGCTGACCGCGACCGCTCGCGTCGCCAGCTCGGCCCGCGACTCCCTCAACTGGTCCGTCGGCACCGCCTGCTGCCGCGCCGCCAGCTTCTGCTGCGCCACCGGGGACAACGGCGCCAACTGCACCGGCTCCAACCGCTCCTGTAGCTCGTCCAAGGTGAACGTGAAACGGCTGGTCATCACCAGGCGGCTGTCACCCCGGCCGGGACCGAAGGCCCGCAGCACCGCGACCAGCACCGGCGCATACCCGTCGGCCACCCGATGCGGCCCCTCGGGCCGCGCATCGAGGATCTGCTCCAAGTCGTCGATGATCAGCAGCAGTGGCCGCTGTCCCTCCTTACCGGGTTGGGCGCACGGGCCGGACAGCAGGTCCACCAGCACCCACCGCAGCGCCTCCGGCTGGTCGCGGACCTCCGCTCGCCGCTTCTCGATCAACGACCGGGCCACCGGGTTGTCCTCCACCGCGGCCGCGATCGCGTCCAGCACGCCCATCGCCGTGTAGTCACCGAACACCACCGCCACCGCGTGGTCGGTGAACCGGTCCGCCAACCGTGCCGCGAGGCTCGACTTTCCCAAACGGCCCTGCCCGTGCAGCAACACCCCGGCTCGCTCACCACCGCGTAGCGCCCGGATCGCCTGCCGCATCTCGCGACGTCGCCCGACGAACATCTTCGCCGTGGCCACCGGGACGTGACTCCGTTTGAGGTCGAGGAAGGTCTTGGTGCCGTGCAGCGCCGGCATCGTCTGCCGCTTACGTGTCCCGGCTACCAGGGGACCGCCGCCCGAGGGGCCGAGCCAGATCCGGGCGAGATGCCAGTCCGCCCGCAATCGCGGGTGCTCGCAGGCCATGAGCTTCCGGCGTGCGTCGCCCACAGCGGCCGCCAACTCCTGGCGTAGGCCGAGCTGTTCGTAGAGGTGCTGGGCGAACAGGGTCGCCGCGCCGTCGATCACCGAACCGTCCCAGCCGATCACCGCGGGCACCCCGGCGGTCACCAAGCTGGTGGAGAGCGAATGCGCCACCTCGCCCTGGGGTGCTCCGGCGTTGTCCGGAGCATCGGGGGAGCGATGATCCGGCCCGCCGGGCAGATGGCCGTCCGCATCCGCCGCCGTGGCCGTCAGGCAGGCCGAGACGACCATCAGTCGCGGCATGGGCGACAGTCGCCGGATCAGGTCCGCCGCGGTGACCGCCTGGCCGTCGCCGACCTCGTTCTCCATCATCAGCACCGGCACTCGGGGTCCGTCCGGCGTCGTCTGCCAGTTGTTCACCCCGTGGCAGGACAGGTGCAGTACCGGGAGGCCGCCGAGGTCAGCCCACCGCAGCCCGAGCTGCTCCGGGTCACCGGTGTCGTCCACGACCAGATCCACCCGGGTGTCGCCGACTGCGGTCAGGATGGCGGACTCCTCGGCTTCGAAGTCGAGTTCGTGCTGGCCGCGCGGCGCCGACGCCATGAACATCAACCCGAGCCGGAGGTCGTCCAGCGGTGGAGCGGCGACAGGCGTCCCCAGCCGGCGGACCACCTCGAAGCGCCGCAGCCCGTCCGCGGCAAGAAATCCACCCTGGTCGGCGAGGACCTCCCACGGCGCCCGCAGCACCGCCCACCCGGCCGCCGACGGTGACTGCGGCGCCCGCACCTCGAACACCAGCGGCGCCGTGGCGCGTTCCAACCGCGCGCTCAGCATTTCGCCGCCGCCGTCGAGCCACGCGAACAATTCCCGGCCCAGCCCCACGAACACCGCGTCGTCCGCGCGGGCGTGTATCGCCTCCACATACCGGCCCGCCACGCCCTGGAGTAACTCCACGTCGGCGGTGTCCAGTTTCCGCCGGGCACCTACCGGCTCGCCGCCGACCTGCATTTCGAACCCGGCAACGTCCAGCAGCAGACCAGTGATCACCCGCCGACCTCCCCACTCTCGTCACTACTACCTGGCGGACGGGAGGGGTTTGGGTGGGGCGAGGCTGGCGGGCGGGGAGGGCGGTGCGGGGCGAGGCGATGCCGGCGGGTGGGTGGCGTATGGGTGGGGCGATGCCGGCGGGTGGGAAAGACTTGGGCGAGGCGACGCCGACGGACCGGAAAGGATTGGACGGGGCGGCGGTTGGGCGGGTAGTTTTCTGCTGCCCGTGACACCGCCCGAGGAGGTGAGACCCATGAACGTTGTATCGCAGTGGGTGCTCCCTCTTGCCGTCACGGTGGGGCGACTGACGTAGGTGTCGCCGGGAGCGCCACGAAGGCACTCCCGAAAGGCAACACCATGGAATTCGATGTGATCATCGCCGGTTGCGGGCCGGCCGGCGCGATGCTCGCCGCCGAACTGCGACTGCACGACGTGCGGGTTCTCGTTCTCGAGAAGGAGACCGAGCCGGCGTCGTTCATCCGCATCGTCGGTCTGCACATCCGCAGTCTCGAACTGATGGCGATGCGCGGCCTGCTCGACCGCGTTCTCGAACACGGGCGACGGCGCCCGGCCGCCGGTTTCTTCGCGGCGATCGACAAACCTCAACCCCAAAATCTCGATTCCGGGTACGCCTACCTGCTCGGCATTCCGCATCCGGTGATCGTCCGCCTGCTGGAGGAACACGCGGTCGCAGCGGGCGCACAGGTCCGGCACGGTGCGGCGGTGACCGGTTTCGAGCAGGACGACGAAGGCGTGACGGTCGAGCTGGCCGGCGGGGAGACGGTGCGCGCCCGCTATCTGGTCGGCTGCGACGGCGGCCGCAGCACGGTGCGCAAACTGCTCGGCGTCGGCTTCCCGGGGGAGCCCTCGCGGAACGAGACGCTGATGGGCGAGATGAGCGTGGCCGCCCCGGCGGAGGAGATCGCCGCCCGGATGGCCGAGATCAGTGTGGCCGACAGGCGGTTCAGTCTCCGGCCCGCCGGCAATGGCGTCTACGGCGTGGTGATCCCGGTCGAGGGCGTCAGCGATCGTGGGGAGCCGCCCATTCTCGACGATTTCAAGAGGCAGTTGCAGATCGTCGCGGGAACCGATTTCGGGGTGCATTCCCCGCGCTGGATGTCCCGTTTCGGCGATGCCACCCGGCTGGCCGGGAGCTATCGGGTGGGGCGGGTTCTGCTGGCCGGCGACGCGGCCCACATTCACCCGCCGATCGGCGGTCAGGGCCTCAATCTGGGTGTGCAGGACGCGTTCAACCTGGGCTGGAAACTGGCCGCGGGGATCCGCGGCTGGGCGCCGGAGACGCTGCTGGACACGTATGAGGCCGAACGCCGTCCGGTCGCCGCGGACGTGCTGGACAACACCCGTGCCCAGATGACGCTGGTGTCCTCCGACCCGGGTGCTCAGGCCGTACGAAAACTGTTGTCGGAATTGATGGATTTCGACGAGGTGAATCGGTATCTGATCGGGAGGATCGCCGGGATCGACATCCGGTACGACTTCGGTGCGGGCCCCGATCTGCTCGGCCGGCGCATGCCCGACGTCGAGGTGAAATCGGGCCGGCTCTACGGTCTGCTGCACCGCGGCCGTGGCCTGCTGTTGGATCGCACCGAACGGCTGACCGCCGGCGGCTGGGCGGACCGTGTCGATCATCTCGCCGATCCCACCGCGGCCCTGGACGCGCCCGGTCTCCTACTGCGCCCGGACGGTCATGTCGTCTGGATCGGCGACGACCAGCGGGATCTGGACGAACATCTCGCCCGCTGGTTCGGCCGGCCGATCGCCGACTGAGAAGGGCTACGACACCGCGCCGTTGACGCAATCCGAGCGCTGCCGGATCGGCGACCCGCAGCAGGGGCCGGCGATCCGGCGCGTTCGACGGTCTGCGGCGGGAAACGGCTCGATGGGGATCAATCCGGGCGTTTCGCGTCACGGAGGCGGGCCGCTCGGTAGGTTTCCGTGGGTGGCGACCTTCATCATCTACAGCCCCGGTGCGCTACAGCCCTACGGTCACGCCTTCGACTACGTCGGCGGACTCGGGTCCGGTCTGTGCGACCAGGGCCACCAGGTGCACGTCGTGACGCACGACGGGCCGCTGGTGCTGTCCGATGTCATTGTGCATACTGCCACCTCCGCGGTCTGGGACCGGCTGCTCGGCGTCCTGCCGTCGAGACTGCGCAGGCACGCGTTCCGGCTGATGGCGGAGCCTCGCCTGCTGTCCACGCTGCGCCGGGTCAGGGCGGAGCACCCGGACGCCCCGGTGTTGTTCGAGACGTTCGAGTACCTGAGCCTCGCCCGCTATCTGCGGCGGCACAACGGAGGGCTCACCGGGGGCATCTTCCACTCCACCACCTTCCGCTCCGAACGGGAAGGCGTGCTGCGGACGGCGTACAAGCGGGTCTCGACCCGGGCGGCACGGCGAATCGCACGCAGCCTGGACGTGGTGTACGTGCACGGCCCGCACCTACGCCGCAGGCTCCTCGACGAGCTGTCCCTGCCCGAGACCTCGCCTGTGCGGGTGCTTCCTCACGGTGCCCCCGACCCCGCCGAAGTCGTGCTCCCCACCCGGGAGAAGGCGCGGGAGGTGCTCGGGCTCCCGGCCGGGAACATCCTGCTGTCGTTGGGCACGCTGCGCCGCGACAAGGATCTGTCCACGCTGGTGCGCGCCGTCGCGGCCAGCCCGGGCTGGGTGCTCGTGCACGCCGGCCCAGAGGGCGACGCGTCCTACCGGGAGCTGGAGCAGCTGGGTGAGGCAAACGGGCTCGGCGACCGGCTCGTGATCCACAAACGGTTCATCCCGGCGGTCGAGCATCCCCTCTACTTCGGCGCGGCCGATCTGGTGTCCGCGTTCTACGACCCGGCGATGACGCACGAGAGCGGGACGGCGAAGCGGGCGCGCGCGTTCTCTCGGCCGTTGCTCGCGGCGGGCCCCCCGGACCTGCTCGACTACGTCACCGAGCGGGGCGTCGGCTACACCGTCCCGCCCCATGACGTGGATGCGGCAGCTGAAGCCCTCCGCCGTCATGCCGGTCTGTCACCCGAGGACGCTGCGGCGCTCGAGCAGCGCATCCACCGCGCGGGGCAGGAGTTGTCGTGGCGAGCGGTCGCCGCGACCATCGCCGCCGACCTCTGCCCGGACCATACGAGGTAGTACAGCGGCCGCCATTTGCCAGCTGGCCAGGGAATACTCTCGGCTGAGTCGGGTGCGTTGGTTCGGCCGGCCGATTGCCGGCTGAGAAGGGCTACGACGGGCCGAGTCGTGGAGCAAGCAGGCGCAACGCCCGCTGCACGGCCGGTCCGATGTCGGCGGGTTCGGGCGTCGTCGCGACCACGCCGTAGATCATCCGGTGGGCGAGAAGGATGTCGTCGACGGTGAGCCGGGCGTCGACCAGCCCGGCCGCCTGGGCGGGTGGCAGGGCGGTCCGGACGAGGGCCAGCATGCGCTGTGGGCCGGAGTAGCCCGGCATGCTGCGGCGGGCGTCGACGGCCATCTCGACGAAGGCCGCGGATTCGATGGTCAGCTCGACCATGCGTTCCCACAGGCGGCCGAAGGTGTGCTCGTCGGGTGCCGCGCAGATCGCGTCGAGCTGGGCGAAGTTCTCCTCGAAGACGGCCAGCGCCAGGTCGAGCCGGGTGGGGAAGTGCCGGTAGAACACGCCCTGGCCGACGCCGGCCTCCTTGGCGATCGCGCTGAGCGGCACGTGGTAGCCGCGTGCGGCGAACAGCCGGCGGGCCGCGCCGAGGATCGCCTGCCGGTTCTCCGAGGCCGCGGCCGGGCCACGGTTGACGCGGCCGGAACTCGTGCTCATAGTGATCACCCTAACAACCGGACAGCATTGTCCGGATGCTCGGATGTGAGGAGCGCCGCCATGACCATCCCTGACAGCTGGGATCACACCTACGACGTCGTCGTGATCGGCTCCGGCGGCGCCGGTTTCGCCACCGCGCTCGGCGCGATCGACGAGGGACTCAGCGTGCTGCTGGTCGAGGGCAGCGCCAGGTGGGGCGGCAGCACCGCCATGTCGGGCGGCGGCATGTGGCTGCCGAACAACCCGCTGATGCGCCGGGCCGGGCTGCGCGACTCCCGCGAGGAGGCGCTCACCTACCTGGAGGCCACCGTCGGCGTCACCGGCCGGGCCACCTCCCGGGAACGCAAGGAGGCCTTCGTCGACGCCGTCGACGACTTCGTCACCACCGCCGAGAAGCACGGTCTGGTCTTCGCCCGCGCCACCGACTACCCCGACTACTACCCGGAGCTGCCGGGCGGGAAGATCGGCCGCTCGCTGGAGGTCGAGCCGCTGAACTCGCGCATCGCCGGCGCCTGGTGGAAGACCGGCAACGCGCCGGCCGCGATGCCGGTGAAGACCGACGACGTGTGGCTGCTCGGGCGTGCCTGGTCCACCCTCGGCGGCTTCGCCCGCGGCGCCCGGCTGGTCCTCCGGGTGCTCGGCGGCCTGGTCCGCGGGCACCGGCTGGCCGGTATCGGGGCGGGCCTGGCCACCGCGTTCCTGCGGGCGGTCGTGATCGACGGCAGGGCGCCGCTGTGGCTCGGCTCGCCGCTGGAGGAGCTGATCGTCGACGACGACGGCCGGGTGGCCGGGGTCCGCATCACCCGCGACGGCCGGCCGGTGACCGTCGCCGCCACCCGCGGCGTCATGCTCGCCGCCGGCGGGTTCGACCACAACACCGAGTGGCGGCGCCGGTTCCACGGTATCGACGGCGCCCCGTCCGGCAATCCCGGCAATCTCGGCGGCACCATCGAACTGGCCGAGAAGGCCGGCGCCGCGGTGGAGCTGATGGACGACGCGTGGTGGGGCGCCTCGGTCGCGGCCGCCCCCGGGCACGTGCCGGCCTTCATCGTCGGGGAGCGGTCCCTGCCGTACTCGATCATCGTCGACGCCCGTGGGGACCGTTTCGCCAACGAGTCCGAGTCGTACGTCGATCTCGGCCACCACATGCTCGAACACGACAAGGACGGCGCGTACTGGATGATCGCCGACGCCCGGCACGCCCGCCGCTACCTGCGCACCTTCGCCTTGGACCCGCGCAACAACCGGGCCATGCGCGAGGCCGGGATCCTGGCGAAGGCGCCGACCCTGGACGAACTGGCGGGCCGGATCGGTGTCGAGCCGGACCGGCTGCGCGCGACGGTCGAGCGGTTCAACGGCTTCGCCCGCTGCGGCGTCGACGGCGACTTCGGCCGGGGCAACTCCGCGTACGACCGCTACTACGGCGACCCCACGGTCCGGCCCAACCCCTGCCTGGGCCCGCTGGAGAAGAGCCCGTTCACCGCCTTCAAGGTGGTCATCGGCGACCTCGGCACCAAGGGCGGCGTCCTCACCGACCCGGACGGCCGCGCCCTGCGCGAGGACGGCACCGTCATCGACGGCCTGTACGCCGCGGGCAACAACTCCGCCTCGGTGATGGGCCGCACCTACCCGGGTCCCGGCTCCACGATCGGCCCCGCGGTGGTCTTCGGACTGCGTGCCGCCCGGCACATGGCCCGCGGGTGAAAGTACGCCTTTCGGGTGAGTGACGTCATGTGGCACATTGGCCAGGCACATAGGCGAGTAACGGGGGGTCTGGTACGACATGGCGGTTTCACGGCAGCGGCGCCGAATGCTCAGGGCGTTGTCCGCGGCGACGATCGCGGCGGCGGTGCTGTCCCCGGTGGCGCCGGCGTGGGCCGCTCCCGGCTATCCCGCGCTGGCCCCGTGCGTGCCGGGCGTGGTGACGGCGGCCGACGAGGCGATCGCCGCCCAGCTGAAGCCGATGATGAACGGCCGCCGCCTCGGCTCCGCGGTTTCCGGCCCGCGGATCGCCTGCGCCCGCGTGATCGTCGCCACCGTCCAGTCCCGGGGGCTGGGCCAGCGCGCCGCCGTGATCGCCGTCACCACCGCGATCGCCGAGAGCACGCTGAACAACCACACGGTCGCCTACGATCACGACAGTCTCGGCCTGTTCCAGCAGCGGCCCTCGCAGGGGTGGGGTAAGCCCGCGCAGGTGGTGGACCCGGTCTACGCCACCAACGCGTTCCTCAACGCCATGCTGCGCAAACACCCGGGCGGCGGCTGGATGACCGGCGACATCGGAGCGATCTGCCAGCGGGTGCAGGGCTCGGCACTGCCGCTGGCGTACGCCCCGGAGGCCCACGACGCGCAGCTCATCGTCGGGCGGTTGTGGACACAGTCGGGTGCGGCGCCCGCACCGCAGCCGACGGCGTCGTCCGGGCCGTACCAGAAGGCGCTCGCCGCGGTGGGCACCCAGCTGGGCGCTCTCGCCGGGCGGCACGAGCTCGCGCTGGCCGACTGGAACGGCGACGGCCGGCCCGACCTGTTCGTCGTCGAGGGCACCGGGACGGCCAGCGGCAAGACCGAGATCCGCATCATGGACGGCGCCGCCAACTTCGCGGCCCTGCTGCTGAACAGGGTGACCGCGCTCGACGAGACCGGCGACCTGTACACCTACGCGATCGCCGACATCAACGGCGACAAGCGTCCGGACCTCGTGGTGGTGCAGCGCTCCGGCACCACGAGCGGTACCGCCGAGGTGACCGTCCTCGACGGGGCGTCGGCCTTCCGGCAGCAGCTGTTCCACACCGGTACGCCGCTGGCCGCCAACGACGAACGCCGGGAGTTCGCCGTGACCGACTGGAACGGCGACGCCCACCCGGATCTCGTCGTCACCAAGACCTCCGGCACCACCGGCAACCGGATGCAGGTCCAACTTCTCGACGGAGCCGCGAACTTCCAGCGGCACCTGACTCCGGCGATCGTCACCGCGGAGGCCGCGAACCCTGACCACCGGGTGCTCGTGACCGACTTCAACAACGACCGGCGGCCCGACCTGGTGATCGTCGAGACGTCCGCCAGGGCCGACGGCCGGACCCGGCTGCGCGTGCTCGACGGGGCGACCGGGTTCCAGCGCACGCTGTTCAAGGCCGACACCGCCCCGGGTGTCACCCACCACCTCGAGCTGCTGATCACCGAGTGGAACGGCGACCGCCGCCCGGACCTGATGCTGGTGCAGGAGAACGGCACCGCCAGCGGCCGTACCGAAATGGTGGTCCTCGGCGGTTAGCCGGACCCGGAGGGGCCGGGGACGACCCCGGTGCCGCATCACCCTCGGTGATATCGCAGACGACTCTCAGCGGTACGCCGATTGGCCGGATGTCAGCCGTTTGTGCAGCTAGCATGGCTGGCGAGAAGGTCGAGCCGAACACTCCCCCTGGTGTCGGTCACGATGGGTGGTGGGGGATGCAAGCCGATGATCGCGCCGTTCTGCTGTCCGGACCGGATGTCGGCGAGCTGGAGCAGGAGTACGTTCTGGCCGCCCTCCGCTCGGGCTGGATCGCACCGGTCGGCCCGGATCTGGACCGGTTCGAGCGGGAGATCGCCGAGCGGGCCGGGGTGCCGCACGCGGTCGCGGTGAACTCGGGGACGGCCGCCCTGCACCTGGCCCTGATGGGTGTCGGCGCCGGTCCCGGTGACGTCGTCGTCGTGCCCACGCTGACCTTCGTGGCCACGGCGAACGCCGTCATGCACGCCGGCGCCACTCCGGTCTTCGCCGATTGCGACGCGGCGACCGGCAACCTCGATCCCGGTCTGCTGGCCGGCGTGCTCGCCGAACTGGACGTCGAGGGGGCACGGGTGCGGGCGGTGATGACCGTCGACCTGTACGGCCAGTGCGCCGACTACGGGCGGATCCTGCCAGCCTGCGACCGGTACGGCGTACCCGTCGTCGAGGACGCGACCGAGGCGCTCGGGGCCGCCCACGCCGGGCGACCGGCCGGCTCGTTCGGGCGGGCGGCGGCGTTCTCGTTCAACGGCAACAAGATCATCACCACGTCCGGCGGCGGCATGCTGGTCACCGCCGACGAGCGGCTGGCCGACCGGGCCCGCTACCTGGCCGGTCAGGCACGGCTGCCGGCCGAGCACTACGAGCACGGCGACGTCGGCTACAACTACCGGCTCAGCAATCTGCTGGCCGCGCTGGGCCGGGCCCAGCTGTGCCGCCTGGACGCGATGATCGAACGACGGCGGGCGCTGCACGACGGGTACGCCAAGATCTTCGCGCACGTCGACGGGGTGAGCATGCTCGGCGGCGACGACCCGGCCGCCAACCGCTGGCTCACCGCCGTCGTCGTGGATCCGGACCGGACCGGCTGGCGGGCGCGTGACCTGGCCGTACACCTGGCCGCACGCAAGGTGGAGACGCGGCCCGTCTTCAAACCCATGCACCGCCAGCCCGCGTACGCGCACGCCCGCGCCTTCCTGACCGGCGCCGCCGAGCGCCTGTTCGCCGACGGCCTGGTCCTGCCCGGCGGATCCGCGCTCGGCGACGACCGGGTACGCCGGGTCCTCGACGAGATCACCGAGTTCCTGGAAGGCCACCGATGAAAGCTCGATTCACCGACATGGCGCAGCGGGCCATCGACATCGGCGTGTCCGCGACCGCCCTGGTCGTCACCGCGCCGGTGATGGCCGGGGTCGCCGCGGCGGTGGCGGCCAACCTGGGGCGCCCGGTGCTGTTCCGCCAGCAACGGCCGGGTCTGCACGGCCGCCCGTTCACCCTGGTCAAGTTCCGCACCATGCGGGACGTCGACGAGCGGCGCGGCCTGGTCACCGACGCGGACCGGCTCACCGGCCTGGGCCGGGCGCTGCGCTCCACCAGCCTGGACGAGCTGCCGACGTTGTGGAACGTGCTGCGCGGCGACATGAGCCTGGTGGGACCCCGGCCGCTGCTCATGCAGTACCTCGACCTGTACAGCCCGGACCAGGCGCGGCGTCATCTGGTCCGCCCGGGGGTCACCGGGCTCGCCCAGGTGAGCGGCCGGAACCTGCTGGACTGGGAGGAGCGGCTCGCGCTCGACGTCTGGTACGTCGACCACCGCTCGCTGGCGCTGAACGCCAAGATCTGCCTGCGGACCGTGCTGACCCTGTTCCGCCGGGAGGGCATCTCGGCGCCGGGGGAGGCCACGATGCCGCTGTTCACCGGTTCTCCGCGGGCCGTGGCGGAAGCCGACGGCGATGCCTGAACCGGTCGTCATCGTCGGGTGCGGCGGTCACGGCCGGGAGATCTTCGGCGTCATCGCGGCCATCAACGGCGTCGCCGACTCGTGGAAGGTGCTGGGCTTCCTCGACGACACCCCGTCCGAGACGAATCTGCGCCGCCTGGACCGGCTCGGCACCGCCTGGCTGGGCCCGAACGCGTTGCTGGGGGACCTGGACGCGCACTACGTCATCGGCATCGGCGACCCGCGGACCCGGGCCGCGGTCACCGCCCTGCTGGAACCGTTCGGCAGGCCCGCGGCCACCCTCGTCCACCCGGCGGCCGGCCAGGGACCGCACAACCTCGTGGCCGACGGGGTGGTCCTGTTCGCCGGGGCCCAGATCACCACGAACGTGACCCTGGGCCGGCACACGCACCTCAACCAGAACGCGACGGTCGGCCACGACGCGGTGCTCGCCGACCACGTGCAGGTGAATCCCCTCGCGGCGGTGTCCGGCGACTGCTGCATCGGGCGGGAGGTGCTGATCGGCGCCGGCGCCGTGGTGCTCCAGGGCCGGGAGGTGGGTGACGGCGCGACCGTGGGCGCGAGCGCCTGCGTGGCCCGGGACGTCGGCGCCGGGCAGATCGTCAAGGGCGTGCCGGCCAGATAGCGGAGATGACATCGTGCGGATCACCTACATCCACCAGTACTTCAAGACGCCCGGGATGTCCGGCGGAACCCGGTCGTACGAGTTCGCCCGGCGCCTGGTCGACCGCGGCCACGAGGTGCACATGATCACCGGCGATCCGGACGGCGACCGGGCCCGGGCCACCCGGGAGGCGGGCATCGTCGTGCACTGGCTGCCGGTGCCGTACAGCAACGCGATGTCGTACCGTCGCCGGATCGGCGCGTTCTTCGACTTCGTCCGCCGGTCGACGGTCGAGGCGGCCCGGATCCCGGCCGATCTCGTCCTGGCGACCAGCACCCCGCTCACCGTGGCGATCCCCGGCGCGTACGCGGCCATGCGCCGCCGTGTGCCGATGGTGCTGGAGGTCCGCGACGTGTGGCCGGAACTGCCGATCGCGATGGGCGCGCTCCGGTCACCGGTCAGCCGCTGGGCGGCCGAACGGCTGGAGGCGTGGGCCTACCGCCGGGCGGCCCACGTCATCGCGCTTTCCCCGGGCATGGCCGCCAGCATCCAGCGCCGGTTCCCCCGGGTCGGGGTCACCGTCGTGCCCAACAGTTCCGACATCGGCCTGTTCGCCGGGGCCGACCGGGCCGGGGCGATCCTGCGGCAGGAGACGCCGTGGCTGGGGGACCGGCCGCTGGTCCTCTACGCCGGCACGCTCGGCCCGGCCAACGGCGTCGACTACCTGGTCAGGATGGCGGCGTGCCTGGCCGAGACGGCTCCTGACGCCCGGGTCGCGATCGTCGGCGACGGCCGGATGCGCGACAGCCTCCGGGAACTGGCCGCCGGGTTGGGCGTGCTGGACCGCAACCTGTTCCTGCTGGGGCCGGTCAGCAAGGAGCGGGTGGTGGCGTTCTTCGGCGCGTGCGACCTGGCGACGTCGGTGTTCGTCGACATCCCCGAGCTGGGGAACAACTCGCCGAACAAGGTCTTCGACGCGTTCGCCGCGGGCCGCCCGGTGGCCGTCAACCACGGTGGGTGGATCGCCGACCTGCTCACCGAGAGCGGCGCCGGCCTGGTGCTGCCGGCCGGCGATCCCGGGGCGGCGGCCATCGCGGTCGCCGACTTCCTGGGCGACGAGTCCGACCGCACGTCCGCGCGGGCGGCGGCGTCCGCCCTGGCCCGTGACCGTTTCGACCGTGACCTGCTGTTCGAGGACTTCGAGCGGGTCCTGAACCGGGCCGTCTACCGCGGCAGCGGGGCGGGCGCCCGCGCGGGCCGGACCACGGCCAGCAAGAGGAAGATCCACATCAGTCGCGCGTCGTAGTAGTCGCCGGAGAACAGGCTGGTGGCGCCCATGAAGATGCCGCAGTAGGCGGCGAACCGGGATTCCAGGCTGCGTTCGCTCCTCGGCACGGCGGTGTAGGCGTGCCACAGGCCCAGCCACGCCAGCGCCAGCAGTGTCAGCCCGACGAACCCGCCCTCGGCCGCGATCGACAGCGGCAGGTTGTGCACGTAACTCTCGCCGGAGCCGAGATCGGCGATCGTATGGAAGCCGTTCATCCCGGTGCCGAGCAGCGGCCGCTGCCAGAAGATCTGCAGCGCCATCTGGTACAGCACGTCGCGGTCGGAGGTGTATCCCTGCTCGACGGTCCCCTCGAGGAACCGGGTCCGCACGAAGTCGGCGATCGACGGCCCGGCCGTGACCACCAGGATCGCGGTCATCGCGACCATCAGGGCGAGCGGCTTGGCGATCCGGTCGATGTTGAACCGGGGCCGGATCGCCAGCAACGCGACGGCCACGGTGATGGCGAACGAGATGAGGCCGCCCCGGGAGCCGGAGGCGACCGCGCCGAACAGGAACACCGGGATCGGCGCCAGCCACGTCAGCTTGTCGCCGCTGCGCAGGTACAGGTAGAACGACGTGAAGACGCCCATGATCATGAGGCGGATGAACACGTTCGGGCCGCCGCCGAAAGCCGCCCACCGTCCGGTCACGTCGCGGCCCAGCCCGGCCGCGCCGGCCAGGAAGTAGATCCAGGCCGCGACGTAGAACATCTTGAAGGTCATCTCGGTGACCCGGTCACGGTCCCAGGCGGCGAGATTGAAGTAGACCACCAGCAATCCGGTGATCGCGCACAGGTCGCCGAGCCCCGGCCCGGTCACCGAGCCCGGCGGCACCCACAGCACCGACAGCCCCTGATAGCCGAACAGCAACAGGATGCCGAGCAGCGCATGCCCGCCCTCGGCCGGGCATGGGCCGACCCGGTGCGCCTCCAGAACGAGACCCAACAGCAGGATCAAGAACAGGGGTACGCGTACGTCGTTGAGGATCGGGATGTTCAGACCGGCCCGGGTCAGCGTGAAATGGCCGGCCAGGGTCACCACGAACGCGAGCAGCACGACCAGGCCGGGCCGGGGCGTGTCCGGGGCGGTCATGACGGTGCTCTCTTGGTCATGCCCGCCCGGCCCTCGCCTGCGAGACCGTCGTCAGCTACGGCCGGGTGCCGCTCGGTGCGGTTGGTCATGACGGTGCTTTCCTGGTCATGCCCGCCCGGCCCTCGCCTGCGAGACCGTCGTCAGCTACGGCCGGGTGCCGCTCGGTGCGGTTGGTCATGACGGTGACCGGCGCAGGGCGTTCGCGGCGAGCCCTACCGCGGTGAGTCCCAGCACCGTGGCCGCCGACAGAAGTCCGAGCATCGACGCGTACGACGGAGTGAGGAACCGGGTGCCGACGGCGATCATCACGACTTCCACCAACAGGCAGGCGACCAGCAGTTGGCTCATCGGCTTGGCCTCGAACAGTACGTCCAGCGACGGCCGGGCGGTGTAGAACATCGCCAGCGGGACCGCGGCGAGCACACCGAGCCGCAGCACCGGCACCGCGGCGTCGAATTCGGGGCCGAGGAAGCCGTGCACCATCGGCGGGGCGAACAGGATGATCACGCCGGTCGGCAGCGTGGCGACCACGCCGGCCAGCAACGGCAGCACGGCGAGCCGCCGCCGTACCGCCCGGTGCTCGCCGCCGTGGTGGAAGAGGCGGCTGAGCCGGGGCATCAGCACCGGGGTGAGCATGGCGAACACCGAGCAGATCAGGGTGACCGCCGAGGTGGTGAATCCGACGTATCCCGCGTCCTCGCCGCCGGTCGTCGTCACGGCCACGGCCAGGGTGGGCAGCGTGAAGAGGGCGGGCAGGGCCAGTTCCCCGGGCATTCGGCGTATCCCGTACGCGATCAAAGTCCTGACGTCCGGTTCCGGAGCCGTGGACGTGGACGGGGCCGGAGGCCGGCGCCGCCGGACCGCGAAGGTCGCCCCGAGGCCCACCACCGCCGTGGCGAGGCCCTGGAGCAGAAGGAAGTCCTCGATCCGGTCGGTGGCGGCGAACGCGGCCAGCGGGACCACGGCGCCGCCGATCCCGGCGGTCAGATTCGAGGCGACCACCTGGCCGGCGCCGCGGAGGGCGGCCAGCGCGACGGCGCACAGGCTGCTGCCGGCCAGCGTGATCAGGACGGCGGTCGTCGCGGACCTTCCGCCGGGTAGCCCGAGCAGCGCGGCGATCTCGCCACCGGCGACCGCGCCGGCCAGCGTCACGGTGGTGACCAGGCCTGCCTCGATGGACAGCGCCTGCAGGGCGAGCCGCCGGGTGGTGTGCACGGTACGTGGCAGGAAGCGGTAGAGGCTCACGCCGAGGCCGAGCAGCACGGCCGGCTGCACGGTGCTCACCACGCTCCGGGCGATCTGGTAGAACGAGAACCCGTCGACGCTGCCGCGCTCGGCGACCAGGTGGAACAGGTAGAGCCCGATGCCCAGGACGAGAAACTGCACGAGCAACGTGGCGACGAAGTCGCGGCGTACGGTGGCGGGCACGGCCCGCAGCAGTGACCGGAGGCTCACGTGGCCGGTCTCTTCCCGCCGCCCTGATCGCCCCGGGCCGGCCCGGACCCGGACAGGTAGGTGTCGTAGTTCGGCACCGCGTCCGGGCCCTTGCGGGCGACCATGTTCAGTACGCAGCCCAGCAGTGTGGCGTCGACCGCGTGCAGCGTCCGGACGGCGGTGGTGACCTGCGCCGACGTCGTCCTGTGGGCGCGTACGACCAGCAGCGTGCGGTCGGCGCGGGCGGCGACGACACCGGCGTCGGTGACCGGCAGCAGCGGCGGGCAGTCGAAGATCACCACGTCGAACCGCCGGCGGGCCTCGTCGACCAGCTCGGTCATCCGCGATGAACTGAGCAGCTCGCTCGGGTTCGGCGGGGTCCGTCCGCCGGCCAGCAGCCACAGCCCGGCCCCCCAGGGCTGGAGGACCTGCGCCAGCGTCGCGCCGCCGTCCAGCACCGTGCTCAGCCCGGCCGCCTCCTCCCGGCCCAGGAACGCGGCCAGCCGGGGACGGCGCAGGTCGGCCTCGACGATGAGGACCCGCTGCCCGGCCTCGGCGAACAGCAGCGCCAGCCCGCAGGCGGTGGCCGAGCGGCCCTCGCCCGGGACCGCGCTGGTCACGGCGAGGGTCTTCACCGAACCGGCGGCCGCGGCACACTGCACCCGCGTACGGACCTCGCGCAGCGCCTCGGTGCGGGCCGAGGCGCCGCGCGAGACGACGGGGTCTCCCGGGTCCGTCGGCACCCGGGCCAGCACCGGCGCCGAGGCGAGGACCTCGAGCGCCTTGGCGGTGCGCACGGTGTGGTCGGCCACCTCCCGGCCGACCACACCGATCGCGCCCAGGATCAGGCCGGCCATCAGCGCGAGGGCAAGGTTGTTCAGCACGTCTGGCGACACCGGAGCCGTGTCGAGCGCGGGGCCGGAGACGACGGTGACCCGAACCGTCGGCGGCGCGACCGGAGCCGGCCGCTCCAGTTCCTCGACGACCCGCGCGAAACGCCCGGTGAGACGGGTGAGCAGCAGCAGGGCCCGGTCGCGGCTCTGGTCCTGCACGCTGACCTTCATCATCACCGTGTCCGGGACGGGCTCTGCGGCGATCGCCGCACGGATCTGTTCGGCGTCCATGTCGACGCCGGGCGTCGCGGCCACCGGGGTGACGACCTCGTCGCTGGTCAGCAGTTCGGTGTAGGTGGACATCCGGTTGAAGTTGAACAGGCTGGCCGGGTAGGCGTCGGCGCCGCTGACGGCCGGGGTGGCGAAGAAGAACGTGACGCGCGCGGCGTACACGGGTGTGGTGTTGATGTTGATGATCGTGGCGACCCCGAGCGCGACAGCGACCGAGGCGATCAGCAGCCACCGGTGCCGCCTGACGACCCGGAGGTATTCGCGCAGGCCCACCGAACCTCCCCGCACCCCTTTTCGAGACCGACGATACGGTGATTTAAAGGGATCATCCCGGAATAGCCGAGTTTGATACGCTGACGAACATGAGGCGCGCTCGCCTGCTGCGGCAACTCGTTGACAGCGCCGCGTGGGTGATCGGCCTGGTCGCGGCCGTCTTCGTCCGCTACGACTTCGTCCCCGATCTCCGTCCGCTGATCGGCGTCCTGGTCGTGATCGTCCTGGCCGTTCTCGTGCACACGGCGATCGACCACGCCCGGCAGCTGCATCGGGGTATCCACCGTTTCGCCAGCGTCGACGACGCGAACTCGGTCGCCACCACCGCCGTGCTGGTCGGGCTCATGCTGACCGCGGCCATCGTGCTGCTGTCCCACCCGCCGGTGCCGGTCGGCGTCCCCGCTCTCGGCGGCCTGATCGCGCTGATGATCATGCTCAGCGTCCGCTACCTGTGGCGGGCCCTGCGGTTCCGGCGGCTGCGCCCGGACCGCCGGGTCGCCGCCCCGGCCCTGCTGTTCGGCGCCGGGTCGGCGGGGTCCCTGCTCATCCAGTCGATGCTGCGCGACCCGAAGGGCCGCTGGCTGCCCGTCGGCCTGCTCGACGACGACCCCGCCAAGCGCCGGCTGCGCGTGCACGGCGTACCGGTCCTGGGCACCCGCGACGACATCGCCGAGGCGCTCGCCGCCACCGAAGCCGAGCTGGTGGTCTTCGCGGTGGCCAACGCGGACGCCGGCCTGGTCCGTGAGATCCGCGACCGGGCCCTGGCGGCCGGCGCCGAGTTCAAGGTGGTGCCGTCGGTCAGCGAGCTGATGAGCCAGCCCGTCAAGGTCGGCGACATCCGCGAGGTGCAGGTGACCGACCTGCTGGGGCGCCACCAGATCGACACCGACCTGAGCAGCATCGGCGGCTATCTGACCGGTAAACGCATCCTGGTGACCGGAGCGGGCGGCTCGATCGGGTCGGAACTGTGCCGGCAGATCCACCATTTCCGGCCGGCCGAGCTGATGATGCTGGACCGCGACGAGACGTCCCTGCTCGCCGTCCAGCTGTCGATCGACCCGCGGGCCGGACTCGACGACCCGGCGGTGATCCTCGCCGACGTCCGGGACGCCCGGCGGATGCGGGAGATCCTCCGCGAACGGCGACCGCACGTGGTCTTCCACGCGGCCGCCCTCAAACACCTGGCCCTGCTCCAGCGCTATCCGGGCGAGGCGGTCAAGACCAACGTCATCGGCACGCTCAACGTCCTGCGGGCGTGCGGCTCGGTCGAGCGGTTCGTCAACATCTCCACCGACAAGGCCGCCGATCCGGCGAGTGTGCTCGGCTACGCGAAACGGATCACCGAACGTCTCACCGCCTGGACCGCCCGGCGCAGCCGGGGCACCTTCCTGAGCGTCCGCTTCGGCAACGTCCTCGGCAGCCGCGGATCGGTGTTCACCACGTTCAACGCCCAGATCGCCGAGGGCGGCCCGGTCACCGTCACCCATCCCGACGTGAGCCGCTACTTCATGACCACGCAGGAGGCGGTCCACCTGGTCATCCAGGCCGCGGCCATCGGCATGGACGGCGAGGCGCTGGTCCTCGAGATGGGCGCCCCGGTCCGGATCGCCGAGGTGGCGGCGCAGATGGTCGCCCTGTCCCAGAAGGAGATCCCGGTCGTCTACACCGGGCTGCGCCCGGGGGAGAAGCTGACCGAGACGCTGTTCGGCGCCGACGAGGAGGACCGGCGGCCGTTCCACCCGCTGATCTCGCACGTCGAGGTGCCGCCCCTGGACCCGGCCGAACTGCACCGGATCCCGTTCGGCGCGGACCCGGAGGTGGTGATCACCCAGTTGGCCGACATGTGCGCCCGGCCCGCCGCCGACCGCGGCCCGGCGGACACCGTGGTCCACGAGACGTCCCAGGCTTCGGGGCGAAACCGATAAGCCGCGTGGTGAAACCGCTAAGCCTCCTGGCCAAACCGAAAGCCTCGTGGCCAAACCGAAAAGCCTCGTGGCGAAACCGACAAAGCAGAAGAAGTCCAATCACCAGCGCGAAAGGGCCGCCTCCTGCTGCAATCGGGTACATGGGCATCCGGTGCGACGACGACGACCGTCCCGAGCCGGGACCGGCCGGGGCCGGGACGCACGCGGCTCTGCGCGCCTGGCGCGACAGCCTGATCGACCTCGGCGACAACAATCGGCTGATCAACTTCACCACCGGCAACGGCGACGCCGTCGCGATCAGCTCGCCGGAACCCGCGCAGGTGGTCACCGCCCTGGCCCGCGGCGACCGGTGCGCCCTGACCGGCCCCGGCGACGGCGACGGGCAGGTCCCGGCCTTCCGCACCGAACTCACCGGCCGTGCCCTCGGGCCGCTGCTGCGCCGGATGATGCGGCGAGCCCAGCAGGAACACCTCGACCGCGGCGTGGCCGTCCTGCATCTCGCGCTCGGGCTGCTGCACTGGCGGCTGGCCGCCGACGACGAGGACGCCGAGAGCCGGACCACCAGCTACACCAGCCCCCTGCTGCTGCTCCCGGCCGAACTCGTCGCCGGTGAACAGGGGCGGCCGCCGGACCTGCGGCTGCGCGACGCCGAAGCGGTGTTCAACCCGGCCCTGGCACTGCGGCTCAAACGGGCCGGCATCAGCGTGCCGCCCCTGGAACCGGGCGCCGAACTCGACCTCACCCGCTTCTGGGCCGGCTTCACCGACACCGTGGCCCGCCGCAACGGATGGCACATCGAACCGGCCGCCGTCCTGACCTGTCTCACCTTCCACAAGGAGGCGATCTTCCGGGACCTCCAGGACAACGAGGAACGCATCCTGGCCCACCCGGTCGTCCGCGCCCTGGCCGTCACCGACAGCCGGCGGCAGACCACCCGGTTCCGGTTCACCCCGATCCGGCCGGAGGACACCGACCGGCTCGCCCCGCCCGAGGACGTGCCCCTGGTCCTGGACGCCGACTCGTCGCAGCGGGCCTGCGTCGCCGCGGCGCTCGCCGGGCACAGCTTCGTGATGGACGGGCCGCCCGGCACCGGCAAGTCACAGACCGTCGCCAACATGATCGGAGCGCTCCTGCACGCCGGGAAGACCGTGCTCTTCGTCTCCGAGAAGGTCGCCGCCCTCGACGTGGTCCACCACCGGCTCACCGAGGCCGGGCTCGCCCGCTACCTGCTGGAACTGCACGGCCAGAAGGCGGGCCGCCGCGAGGTCGCGACCCTGCTCGCCGCGGCCGCCGACGAGATCCCCGAGATCCCGGCTCCGGCGCCCACCGTCGACCTGGGAACGCTGCGGGAACTCCGCGAGCAGCTGACCGCCTTCGCGTACGCCATGAACGAGACCCGCCAACCCCTCGGCGCCAGCCTGCACCAGGTGATCGGCCACTGCGTGACCCTCTCCCGTACCCCCGCCGCACCGGTCCCCGCGATCGACCCCGGCGACCTCACCCCGGACGCGATGCACCGCATCCGGGAGGCCACCGACCAGCTGTCCCGCTCGTGGCGGTCGATGTCCGACGCCGGCCTGGTGTGGCGCGACGTGACCACCCGGGAGCCGCTCGACCCCGCGCTCAGCCGCGCCGAGAAGGCCCTCGCCGCGCTGGCGCGGGCGGCCCGCACCGCCGAGCCGGCGGCCACCGCGTTCCGGCTGCGACGGCCGGACGACGCGAAGGCCCTCGCCCGGCTCGCCGACCACGCCGGCGCCCGCCCCGGCCCGGTCCCCGCCACCTGGCTCACCGCCGACGACCTCGACCCGATCCGCAGGGCCGCCGACCGGCACGCCACCGGGCTCGCCGCCGCCGCCCAGGCCGCCGCGCTGGCCGAACAGCACGCCGGAGTGCCCTGGACCGCGCTGCCCTCGGCCGCCGGCCTGCCGGTCGTCCCGCCCCTGGACGCGCTTCCCGCGCCGGTCGACATCACCACGCTGACCGCCGGCGCCGCCGACGAACTCGCCCGCTCGTTCACCCGGGCCGCCGAACAACTCGACGTACGCCGCCGCGCCGTCGACCGGGTCACCGCCCGCCTCGGGCTGCCCCCGGTCCACACCGTCCAGGACATCTCCCGCGTCGCCACGATCGTCGAACTGGGCGACCGGCCGCACAAGCCGGAGCGGTTCTGGTTCCGGCCCGGCACGCTGCCCGCGGTACGGACCGGGGCCGGCGTCCTGCGGCGGGCACTGGAGGCGCTGGTCGCCGCGGAGATCCAGGCCCGGCCGTACTTCTCCGAGGACATCCTGGGCCAGCCGGTCGAGGAACTCGCCGAACGGTTCACCACCGTGCACCGGGGGCTGGGGAGACTGCGGGCGGCGTACCGGCGCGACCGGCGGCAGGTGGCCGGATTCGTGCTGCCCACCGCGGACCTCGGGGACGCGATCTCCCGCATCGGCACCGCGGTCGCCTGGAAACGGGCACTCCAGGACCTGACGGCCGCCGACCAGTCGTACGCCCCCGTGCTCGGCCGGTACTGGCAGGGCCGCGGCACCGACTTCGCCGCCCTCGACGACGCGATCGCGGTGGCCGCCACCGCGCTCGCCACGGTCCCGCCCGCCGTCCTCGAGGGCGTCCTCGGCCACCTCTGCGCGCCGGCCTCCGACCCGGCGCCGAGCCGGGTCGTCACCGAGGCCCGCGACGCGCTGCTGCGCTGGCAGGCCACGCTGCGGCCGGCGCCCAGCCCGGCGGCCCGGCCGGAACTCGTCAACGAGCCGATCGACGACGCGCTGACCTGGCTGACCGAGCACACCGTGACACTGCACGCGGTGGCGGAGACGGTCCGGGCGTACGACGCGGCGACCGGGCGGACCCTGGACTACGCGGAGACACTCCGGCTGGCCCGGCTGCGTACGGCGGCGCAAGAGGCGCGGACGGCGGCGCGGGACCGTACCGGGGAGATGCCGGCAACCGATCCGGCCGCGCTCGCCGCGGCCGTCGCCTGGGCCGCGCAGACCCGGGAGATGGCCGGCGGGCCGCTGACCGAGGCGCAGGCCGCCGCCCTCGACGACCTCAAACCGGTGCCCGAACTGATGGAACGGGCCCGCGAGTGGGCCGAGGCCGGCCGGGCGGTGCTCGCCGGATTCGCGCCGCTTCGGCAGGACGAGCTGCGCCGGCAGTTCGACGACTACCGGCGGGCCGGGACCCTGCTGCGGCGGCTGCGCGACGACAGCAGCGGGCAGGAGGAATGGTTCGCCTGCCTCGACGCCCGCGAGGTGCTCGCCGCCCACGGCCTGGACGCGGCCGTCGAGTACTGCGCCGACCAGCACCTGGACCGGGCGCAGGTGCCCGCGGTCCTGCGCCGGGCGCTGCTGCACGGCTGGGTGGACGCGGTGGTCCGCGCCGACAGCCGGCTGCGGACCTGGCGGGGCGAGGACCGCGACCGCCTGGTGGCCGAATTCCGGCAGGCCGACGAGAAACTCGCGGCGATCGCGGCCCGGCAGATCATCGCCTCGATCGAGACACGACGGCCTTCGGCCGACAGTGCCGCCACCAATCTGCTGCGGCGCGAGGCTATGAAGGCCGGCCGGCAACTCCCGGTACGGGACCTGATCGCCCAGACCCGGGACGCCGTCCTCGCCCTGCGCCCGTGCGTGCTCGCCTCCCCGCTGACGGTGAGCCAGTCACTGCCCCCGGACATCACCTTCGACGTCGTCATCTTCGACGAGGCCTCCCAGGTCACGCCGGCCGAAGCGGTCAACTGCATCTACCGCGGCCGGTCCCTGATCACCGCCGGCGACGACCGGCAGCTGCCGCCCACGTCGTTCTTCGACCGGTCCTTCACGGCCACCGGCCAGGACAGCGAGGTGCTCGACTTCCCGTCCGTGCTGGAGCTGGCCAAAGCGTGCGGCGCCTTCCCCGGCATGAGCCTGACCTGGCACTACCGCAGCCGGCACCAGTCCCTGGTCGCCTTCGCCAACGACGCCTTCTACCAGGGACGGCTGAGCACCTTCCCGGCCCCGATCGCCGGCGGCCCGGACACCGGTGTGGAACTGTTCCCGGTCGCCGGCGTCTACCGCCGTGCGTCCAGCCGGGACAACCCGGTCGAGGCGGAACGGGTCGCCGAACGGATCGTGCACCACTTCACCACCCGGCCCCATGCCACCCTGGGCGTCGTCACCTTCTCGGTGGCCCAGGCCGAGGCGATCGAACGGGCCCTGGAACGGATCGCCGCCGAGCACCCGGCCCTGCAACGCGCGGTGGTCCACGACCGGCTGCACGGCTTCTTCATCAAGAGCCTGGAGTCGGTGCAGGGCGACGAACGCGACGTGATGATCTTCTCGATCGGGTACGGGTACGACATGGCCGGCCGGATCACCGCGAACTTCGGCGCCCTCAACCGCCCCAACGGCTGGCGGCGGCTCAACGTGGCCATCACCCGTGCCCGGCACCGGGTGGAGATCGTGACGTCCATCCTGGCCCGCGACATACCGGAGTCGGAGAACGAGGGGGTCCGCCAGCTCGTCGCCTACCTGGACCACGTGGAACGCGACGGCGGCGCCGCCCGGGACCACGGAACCGGCCCGGCCGACGACTTCGTCACCTCGGTGCTGGAGACCGTACGGTCGTGGGGCTATCCGGCGTGGACCGACCTGGGCACCGCCGGCGGACGGGTGGACATCGCCGTCCGCCACCCCCTGGATCCGGCCGGCGACTACCTGCTCGGTGTGCGCTGCGACGGCCCCGGCTACCGGGACTGCCCGGCCGCGCGGGACCGCGACCACCTCAACGACCAGGTGCTCACCGGTCTCGGCTGGCGGCTGCACCGGGCGTGGGCGCTGGCGTGGTACCGCGACCGGGCCGGCGAGGAGTCCCGCCTCCTGACGGTGCTGGAGGAAGCGGCGACAGCCTGGAAGGGCCGAACCGGACCGGTCGAGGGACCGGCGCGCCTGCCGCACGCCGAACCGGCGCGCCGTGGGTAGCCGTTACGATGGCACCCCATGCTGATCACCATCGGTGTCCTGGCCATCGTGCTGCTGACCGCGGCGACCGGCTACTTCGTGGCCCAGGAGTTCGCCTACGTGGCCGTCGACCGGGAACGCCTGAGGGCACGGGCCGACGAGGGTGACACCGCCGCCGCGCGTGCGCTGCGGGTCACCCAGCGGCTGTCGTTCGTGCTGTCCGGCGCCCAGGTCGGCATCACCGTCACCGCCCTGCTCGCCGGCTACGTCGCCGAGCCCTACCTGGGCCGCGGCACCGCCGAGCTGCTCGGCCTGACCGGCCTGTCCGAGACCGCCAGCGCGTCGATCGCGATGGTGTTCGCGCTGCTGTTCGCCACCGTGGTGCAGATGGTCCTCGGCGAACTCGCGCCGAAGAACCTCGCCATCGCCAAGCCCGAGGCGCTCGCCCGGGCGCTCGCCCGTTCCACACTGGTCTACCTGACCGTGGTGGGCCCGCTCATCCGGGTGTTCGACGCCACCGCCAACCGGCTGCTGCGCGCCGTCGGCATCGAACCGATCGAGGAACTCCCGCAGGGAGCCACCACCGAGGACCTCGACCGGATCATCGCCGCCGCCGGCAGCCGGGGCAGCCTCGACGCGCACGCCGCCCGGCTGCTCGACCACGGCCTGGACTTCCGGGCGCGGACCGCCGCCGAGGTGATGCGCCCCCGCGTCGATGTCACCACGATCGGCGAGAACGAGCCGGCGTCGCGGGTCGTCGACCTGCTCGACACCGGCCACTCCCGGTTCCCGGTGATCGGCGACGGCCTCGACGACGTCATCGGCATCGTCTCCATCGCCGACGTGGTCACCCTCGACCCCGCCGACCGGGGCACCACCCCGGTCGGGTCGCTGGCGACCGCGCCGGTGGCGCTGCCCGAGCCGCTCGGGCTGCCCGCGGTCCTGGACCGGCTGAAAGCCGCGCACCGGCAGATGGCGATCGTCGTCGACGAGTACGGCGGCTTCGCCGGCATCATCACCCTCGAGGACGTCGCCGAGGAACTCGTGGGGGACATCCGCGACGAGGACGACCTGCCGGAACCGGTCATCGAACCCGCCGGTGACGGCGACTGGCTGATCCCGGGCCGGGCCCGCATCGACGAGATCATCGACGCCACCGGCGTCCACCTCCCGGGCGACGACCGGTACGACACCGTCTCCGGCCTGATCATGGCCCGCCTCGGCCACCTCCCGGTCGCCGGCGAACAGGTCGACCTGGCGCTTCCCCCGACGGTCGACGCCGACGGGGAACCGGTGCCGCAGGGCGTGGCCCGGCTGACGGTCCTGGCCGTCCGCCGCCTCGTACCGGACCGGATCGCCCTCACCGTCATCCCCGACACCGACGGGCGGGTCATCCCATGAGCGCCAGTTCGCCGCCGCTCATCCCCGGCGCCGACGGGCAGGTGACGACATGAGCGCCGCCTCGTCGCTGCTCATCTCCGTGGTGCTGCTGGCATTCAACGGTTTCTTCGTCGCCGCCGAGTTCGCGCTGGTCGCCGCGAAACGGCACCGCCTGGAGACCGCCGCCACCGCGGGATCCCGCGGCGCCCGCGCGGCCCTCGCCGGAACCCGCCGGCTGTCGCTGATGCTGGCCGGCGCGCAGCTCGGCATCACCCTGTGCACCCTCGGGCTCGGCGCCCTGGCCAAACCGGCGGTCGCCCACCTGCTCGAACCGGCGCTCACCGCGGCCGGGCTGCCCGAGGGCGCCGCCTACGCGGTCGCCTTCGTCCTGGCCGTCGCCCTGGTCGGCTTCCTGCACGTGGTCGTCGGGGAGATGGCGCCCAAGTCGTGGGCGATCAGCCACCCGGAGGCCTCGGCACAGATCCTGGCGATCCCGTTCGTCGGCTTCACCACCGTCCTGCGCCCGGTTCTGGCCGCCCTCAACGGCCTCGCCAACGCCTGCCTGCGGCTGATCAAGGTGACCCCGCAGGACGAACTCGCCCAGGTCCACAACGCCGAGCAGCTGCGCATGCTGCTGGAGACCTCCAAGCAGCACGGCACGATCGAGGACGCCGAGCACGAACTGCTCACCGCCATGCTGCAGGTGCAGTCGATGCCCGTACGCGAGGTGATGGTCCCGACCGGGCAGATCCTGGACGTGCCCGCCGACGCCGACGCCCGCGCCGTGGAGGTGCGCAGCACCGAGACCGGCCGATCCCGCCTGCCGGTGACCGACCGTGCCGGGGCGATCGTCGGCGTCGTGCACGTCCGCGACGCCGCCAAGGCCATCAGCGCACAGCGGATCGTGACGGCGCGGGACCTGATGACCGCCGTGCTGTCGCTGCCGGCCGACACCACCGTCCTGGACGCGGTCGCCGTGATGCGGCAGCGGCGCAGCCACCTCGCCCTGGTCGCCGACAACGGCACGGTGATCGGCCTGGTCACCCTCGAAGACCTGCTGGAACAGGTGATCGGCCAGTTCGACGACGAGACCGACCCGGTGGTCGACGCCGCCCGCCGAGCCGGCCGCACCGCCTGAAGACCTTTGCGGTCGAGGTCCGCGTTCCGCTTCCAGCTCTTCCTTCCTGTACGCGTGTCCTCGTCCCACCCGACCTGGGCCGTCCCGTCCGCTCGCGCGATCTCGCTGCCCGCTCCAGCCTGTGCCGCACCCGCCGGGCTGAGATCGGTGGCCGGGCAGGCCCAGCCAGTCGCCGCCACCCCCGTCTGCCGCCGCTCACGGCCGGGCGACCGGCACGCCGATCCCAGCCGTTGCGCCGGTCGCTGTGACGGGTGGTCGCGGTTCCGCGCGAGGTGGGCGCACACGGTGGCGGTGTCGTGGTCGCCTACGTGGCTGATAGTCGTGGTGGTCGCGCACGCGGCGACTTTCGTGTGCGGCGACCACGGCATCGGCCATCCGAACGTGTGCGCCGCCCACGGTGAAGCCCGAACGTGTGCGCCGCCCACGGTGAAGCCCGAACGTGTGCGCCCGCCCGGGGAGGCCGGTTGTGTGCGGGCGCCACCGGTGACGTGGATCATTCTTGAGGTTGACCCAAGGTCAGGGTGGACGCTCCTCATGTACGCGAGACATCCAGTACACATGGAGCGACCATCATGTCCCTCAACATCTCCCCACAGTCGACGATCGACGCGATCGTCGACTCCGGTTTCCACGCGGTGACCCTGCGCCTCAGTGACGACGGTGGCGAATGGACCGGCAGCGCCGGGGTCGCCGAACTCGGCGGGACCGCGAAGCCGTCGATCGACGGGTACGTCCGGATCGGCAGCAACACCAAGACGTTCCTCGCCACCCTGATGTTGTGCCTGGTCGCCGAGGGCCGGGCCGGATTGGACGCTCCGGCGGCCGTTCACCTGCCCGACCTGGGGCTGGACGAGCGGATCACCGTGCGGATGCTGTTGCGGCACACCAGCGGACTCTTCAATTTCACCGGCGAGATCAACCCCGACGGTACGATCGTGCCCGGCATCCCCGTGCCCTACGGCCCCGGCGCCGCTCAGTGGCTGGAGAACCGTTTCCACACCTACCAGCCGCGGGAACTGGTGCGGATCGCGCTCTCCCAGCCGGCGCGGTTCGAGCCGGGGGAGGGGTGGAGCTACTCCAACACGAACTACGTGCTGGCCCGGCTGATCATCGAGAGCATCACCGGCCGTACCCTCGCCGAGGAGATGCGCCGCCTGATCCTGGAGCCACTCGGCCTGACCGGCACCCTGCTGCCGGAGGCGTCGCCGGAGATCCCCGAGCCGTTCGCCCACGCCTACTACCGCGACGGCGACATCATCGACGTCACCCGACAGAATCCCTCGTGGATCTCCGCCGGCGGTGACATGATCTCCACCACCCGGGACCTGCACACCTTCATCTCGGCGCTGACGGGTGGCCGTCTCCTGCCGCCTCCGCTGCTCGCCGAGATGTTCACCCCGCACCCCACCGGCATCCCGGACATGGACTACGGTCTGGGTGTGTTCGTCCTGACCACCCCCGGCGGCACGATCATCTCCCACAACGGCGCCGCCGTCGGCCACGCCGCACTGATGTACAGCACCCCTGACGGCAGCCGGACCCTGACCGCCGCGCTGAGCTGTGTGGACGATGCCGGACTCAGCATCGCGACGGTCTTCCGGAGTGCCCAGCAGCGGCTGCTCGACGAGGTGTTCACCGGCCGATGATGCGCGGTGTCACGATCGGGCAGGCGGCCGAGTTCGTCGGCGTCACGGTGAAGACCGTCCGGCACTACCACAAACTGGGCCTGCTGCGGGAACCGGAACGGGACGGCTCCGGCTATCGACGGTACGGCTCCGGCGACCTGCTGCGGCTGGTCCAGATCCGTACGCTGGCCGCCGCGGGAGTGCCCCTCGCCGAGATCGGCCCCCTGCTCGACGCCGGCACCGCCCGGTTCGCCGCCACCCTCGCCGACGTCGAACGGCGGCTCACCGAACGGATCGCGGAGCTGACCGCCCGCCGTGACACGCTGCACCGGCTCGCCGACGGGGACCGGGCCCTGCTGCCGGACCGGGCGGTGGCACTGCTGGAGCGGATGCGCGGCCTCGGTTTCCCGGCCGAGGAGGTGGCGGCCACCAGGGAGGCGTGGGTGCTGGCCCGGGCCCTGGTCCCGGACGGCTTCGACGACTATCTGACCCATTTCGAGTACGCCGTGGGCGACCCCCGCCTTCTCGAACTGACCCGGCTCACGGCCGAGGCGGCGACCTGGGAGCCCGGCGATCCCCGCATCGACGAGCTGGCGGCCGCCGTGGCCGACCACTACCTGGCCCATCCCGCCCTGCTCGGCACGGTGACCGGGCTGCGGGCCCGCAACCAGGCCGCCACCCGCTACCGGCTGATCGCCCACCACGGCGAGCAGCCGACCCCGGCCGCCGCCCGCCTGACCGCCCTCTTCGAGGCCCGGCTCCGAGCCGCGGGCGTCCTCATCCCGTAGGGAACCGGTCACGCCGGGCGGGTGCGCACGGTCGGCGGGCCGCAGGCGTGGTGGGCGCACACGGAGGACGTAGCGTGCGGGGGCATCACGGCTGTAGGGCACGTGGGCGACCACGACGCCGCCGTCGTGCGCGTCCACCACGCCCCGGCCGCCGACCGTGCGTACCCACCCCGGGCGACCGGCGTTACGGCGACGAGGAGAGATCAGTGCACGCGGAGCGTGTCGTGCAGGGTGGCGGTGGAGGAGCCGCCGACGGTGAAGCGGTAGGTGCCCCGGGCCGTCACCCAGCCGGAACGGGCCGGGTCGAAGTACTGGAGCAGGTGCAGGTCGGCCAGATCGGCGGGGCTCAGGTCGATCTGGACGGTATGAGAGCGACCCGGGTCGAGGGCCACCCGGGACCACCCGACCAGGCGCCTGGCCGGTTCTCCGGTGGACGGCGGCAACGTGACATAGGCCTGGGCCACCTCGGTCCCGGAGCGTTTCCCGGTGTTGGTCAGCCGGAACCGGATCCGGACCCCGTCGCGGCCGTCCCCGGTCACCTCCAGGTCGCGGTAGGCGAAGGACGTGTACGACAGCCCGTACCCGAAGGCGAAGAGCGGATCGATGCCCCGAGCCTCGTACCAGCGGTAGCCGACCTGGAGACCCTCGCTGTAGGACACCTGCCGGATCCCGTCGACCACGACACCCGGGTAACGGGCGGGATCACCGGCCGTCGGCGTGTCGGCGAGCGACCGGGGGAACGTCATCGGAAGCTTCCCGGACGGGTTGACGTCGCCGAACAGCAGCGCCGCCAGGGCCGGGCCCATCTGCTCCCCGCCGTACCAGTTCTGGAGCACGGCCGGAACCTGGTCGAGCCACGGCATCTCGACGGCGCTGCCGGTCTGCAACACCACGACGGTACGGGGATTGGCCGCGGCGACCGCCGAGATCAGCGCGTCCCCGCCGCCCTGCAACCGCAGATCGGCCAGGTCGGTGAACTCCCCGGCCCGCTGATGTCCGAAGACGACCGCGATGTCGGCCCCGGCGGCGGCGACCGCGGCCGCCGCCGGATCGCTGCCGTTGTCGTAGGTGACGGTCGCCCCGGCCCGCGCGGCCCGCGCGGTGATCCCGGCCAGCGGCGTCACGAGATCCTCGCACCGCATCGTGGTCGGATTCCCGAACCGCCAGGGCAGACTGCACACGGAGTGCGCGCTCTCCGATGCGGTCGAACCGATGACGGCGATCCGCGTACCCTCACCGGTCTTGATCGGCAGTGTGTTCTTGACGTTCTTGAGCAGGACCGAGCCCTGTTCGGCGACCGTCCGCGCGACGGCCTTGTGCGCGGCGGTGGACGCGTCCAGAACCGGGGTGGCCGGCAGCGGATGGTCGAAGAGCCCGCCACGGATGTAGGCGGTGACCACCCGCAGCGCCGCCGCGTCGACCTGACCCTGGGTGATCTGCCCGGCGGCGAGGGCCGCGTCGAGCTTCGCGGGGGTGAACCAGATCGGCCGGTTCAGCTCCTGGTCGAGCCCGTTGACCAGGCTCGCGGCGGTGGAGTGCACCGAACCGAAGTCGCTCATCACGTACCCGTCGAAGCCCATGTCGTCCTTGAGGACGCTGTTCTGTCGTGGGTGCTCGCAGGCGTACACCCCGTTGACCTGGTTGTAGGAGCACATGATGCTCGCCGGGCGGGCGCGTTTGGCGGCGATCTCGAACGGCAGGTCGTAGACCTGGCGTAGCGTCCGCTCATCGGCGTTGGACGAGCTGGTCTGCCGGTCGAGTTCCTGCTCGTTGGCGACGTAGTGCTTGAGCGTCGCCAGCACCCGGCCGTCGCTCTGGACGCCCCGCGCGCCGGCCGCCGCCATCAGACCGCTGAGCAGGGCGTCCTCGCCGAGATACTCGGGGGTGCGGCCGGACAGGGGAGTGCGGCCACTGGCGATTCCCGGTGCGAGGACGACGTTCTTGCCTTTCTGGTAGCCCTCGTCGGCCTGGGCGGCGCCCTTGACGTACGCGAGCCGCTCGTTCCAGGTGGACGCGGTGGCGATGGTCGCCGGGAAGGCGGTTACCCCGTCGGTGAACCGGATCCCGTCCGGCCCGTCGGTGTAGACGACGGTCGGCGTGCACGGCACCTGCACCGGATAGACGACGTCACCGGCCCACTGTGTCTGCTGCGGGCTGTTCGCCGGCTGTTCCACCAGCCAGCGGTAGATCTGGTGCGGGCTGCTGGCGGCCAGGAGAGCGCGGGCCCGATGTTCGGGCGACCTGTGCCTGTCCGTCCAGGGGTGGGTGGAGCAGTCCGCGGCGAGTGCCGGGCCCGCCGTGACGATGGGGGCCAGCGGGGCGAGCAGCAGCAGTGCCGCCCCGATCCGTCGAAAGCGCATGGTTCTCCCAACGTGTCAGAAGGAGTGCGTGCCGGCCGAGATCTCCACCTCGGGCCGTCCGTCCAGCGACAGGACGCCGGTGACGCCGTCCGGGAGCGTCACGTCGACGGCGAGGTCACCGTCCGGCCCGGTCCGCCAGGAGACCTCGATGCGGCCGTGCCGGGTCCGCAGACCGGCGCGGGCCCAGGTCAGGCCGCCGCCGGGCCGTGGCGCGATCGACACCCGCGAGTAGCCGGGATCCAGTGGGGCGACGCCGCCGATGGTCCGGTGCATCCAGTCGGCGACCGCGCCTAGGGCGTAGTGGTTGAAGCTGGTCATCTCGCCCGGGTTGATCGTCCCGTCCGGGAGCATGGAGTCCCACCGCTCCCAGATGGTGGTGGCGCCCATCGTCACCGGGTAGAGCCAGGACGGGCACTCCCGTTCCAGCAGCAGCCGGTAGGCCGCGTCGAGATGTCCGGTGACGGTGAGCGCGTCGGTGATGTAGGGCGTCCCCGCGAACCCGGTCGACACCCGGTAACCGCTGTCCGCGACGAGTTCGGCCAGCCGCCGCCCCGCGAAGGACGTGTCGTCGAGCAGCCCGAAGACGATGGCCAGGGTGTAGACCGTCGTGCAGTCGGAACGCACGGTGCCGTCCGCGTCCACGTATTCGCTGGAGAACGCGATCCGGACCCGGGCCGCCAGTTCGGTGAACTCGGCGGCGTCAGCGTCGTGCCCGAGCAGCGCGGCCGTCTCGGCGACAAGTGTCAGCGACCGGTAGTAGGCGGCGGTCGCGACCACGCCGGGGTCGGCCTTCGCCTTGGCCGGTGCGTCGGCCGGCGCGTCCGGGTCGAGCCAGTCACCGAACTGGAACGAGCCGTCCCACACCCCGGCCGGCGACAGCAGGGTGCGGACCCGCCGCACGTGCGCGGTCATCGACGGGTACTGCTTGGCCAGAATCGACCGGTCGCCGTAGGCCTGCCACAGCGTCCACGGCACCCACACCGCCGCGTCCGACCAGAATGCGGTGCTGTCCGGGTCCGGGAACTCGGGCGGCGCAGGCTGGTACTTGAGCACGTCGGGGATGACGAACGGGACCAGGCCGTCGGCGGCCCGCTGCTCGGCGGCCAGGTCGGCGAGCCAGTCGCCGAGGAAGCCGCGCACGTCGTACAGGTAGGCGGCCGATGGCGCGAACACCGCGATGTCGCCGGTCCAGCCGAGCCGTTCGTTGCGTTGCGGACAGTCGGTCGGCAGGTCGAGGAAGTTGCCCCTGGTGCTCCAGACGACGTTGCGGTGCAGCCGGTTGAGCAGTTCGTCGGAGCAGGCGAAGTCGCCGGTGCGTTCCAGCCGCGAGTGCACGACCACGGCCTCGACGTCCAGCGGCACCCCGGCGGGCCAGCCGCTGACCTCCGCGTACCGGAATCCGTGGAACGTCATGGTCGGCTCGAAGAGGTCGTCGCCGCCGCTGAGGATGAACCGGTCGGTGGCCTGCGCGTCGCGCAGCGGCCGCACGCCCAGCTCGCCGCCCTCGAGGACCTCGGCGTGCCGGATCCGGATCTCCGAGCCGGCCGGCCCGCGCACCGTGAAACGCAGCCAACCGACCAGATTCTGGCCGAAATCGATCAACACCCGCCCGGTGGGCGACTCCCAGACCTTCCGCGGCGGAACGCTCTCCTGCCTGCTCACCCATTCTCCGATGTACGGGGTGAGCACACTGTTGTCGAAATCGAGCACCCGGACCGGCAGGAACCACTCGGGCTCGCCGTCCGGGAGGAACCACTTGCCGGAGCGCCGCCGCGCGTCGATGGTCTGCCCGTCGTACAGGTCGTCGGCGAGGACGTCGGAGCCGCCGGCGGTCCACGTCTCGTCGGTGACCACGACCTGCCGGTGCCCGTCCGCGAAGGTGATCTCGCACGCGGCGATCACCCCGAGCCGGTCGCCGTAGAAGGCGCTGCCGCCCATGAACCCGAGCCGTCCCCGGTACCAGCCGTTGCCGACCAGGACGGTCAGGATGGAGAGCGGTTTCCCGGCGATCAGTTCGGTGACGTCGTGGCTGAGGTAGCGCAGGCGGTGCTCGTACGAGGTCCAGCCGGGGCTGAGCACGTCGTCGCCGACCGGCCGACCGCCGATCCTGGCCTCGTGGACGCCGAGGCTGCTGATCGTGAGGGTGGCCCGGGTGACGGCGCCGTGGCCGGTGTCCAGGGTGATCCCGGTGCGGAACAGGGGAGCGCTTCCCAGCTCGACGGCCGGGCTGATCATCCGCGCGGTGTGCAACATGGTGGAACCTTTCCATCGACGTCAGCCCTTGACCGAGCCGGCGACCATCCCGGAGACGATCTGGCGCTGGAAGATCATGAACATGATCAGCGGCGGCACCGTGACCAGCAGGATGTCCATGAACAGCAGGTTGTAGGCGTTGGTGTACTGGCCCTGGAAGTTGAAGAGGGTGAGCTGCACGGTGGCGTTCTCGTCACCGGGCAGGAAGTAGAGCGGGCTCGCGAAGTCGTTCCAGATGAACACCGACTGCACCACCACGATCGTCACGATGATCGGGCGCAGCAGCGGGAACACGACGCGGAAGAACAGGCCGACCGGTCCGGCACCGTCGATGGTGGCGGCCTCGTCCAGCTCCCGGGGAACGCTCGCGATGAACGCCTGGAACAGCAGCACGCAGAACGCCATGGCGTACGCGATCTCGACGAGGATCAGCCCCGGCATGGTCTTGAACAGGCCGGTCTGTTGCAGCACCCAGATGGTCGGCACCACGGCCGGCGGGATGACCAGCCCGGAGAGGACCACCAGGTTCAGCCCGCTGGTCCACCGTCCCTTCCGTCGTTGCAGGACGAACGCCGCCATCGCCGCCAGGATCACCACCACCGCGACGCTGGCCACGGTCAGGATCGTGCTGTTGACGAATGCGATGATCAGCAGGTAATCGCGGGCCTCGACGACCGCCTGGAGGTTCTGGACGAACGCCCACTCGGTCGGCCAGGAGAACCGCAGGAGAGCGGATTCCGTCTGGCTCTTCGCTGCGGTCAGCACGATGAAGGCGAACGGAACCAGGAAGACGACGGCGAACAGTACGATCGCCAGCGCGCTGAGCCAGTAGTTGGGCCGGGTCCGTGTGTTCATCGCGCGTCCTCGGAGCGGTTGAAGAACCAGAACAGCGGCAGCACGATCGCGATGACCAGCAGGAACAGCACGACGTTCCCGGCCGTGGACAGCCCGTAGAAGCCGGCCTGGTACTGCTTGTAGACGACCGACGCCATCACGTCGGAGGTGAAGCCCGGCCCACCCTTGGTCATCGCCCAGATCAGGTCGAACTTCCGCATCCCGCCGATCAGCGACAGGATGATCACCGAGACGGTGGCCGGCCTGGCCAGCGGGAGCGTGACGTGCCGGAACCGGTGCCACGGCCCGGCTCCGTCCACCTTGGCCGCCTCGAAGTACTCACCGGGAATCGACAGGATGCCGGCCATGTAGATGACGGTGGCCAGCCCGACACCCTGCCAGACGTCGACCAGCGCGACCGAGAACAGCGCCCAGTCCGGGTCCACCAGCCAGGCCGGCCCGGTGATCCCGATCAGGTCGAGCGCCTGGTTGATGACGCCCTTGGTGGGGTGCATGAGCACCTGGAAGGTCAGGCCCACGCCGATCGTGCTGACCAGCACCGGGAAGAACGCCACCGACCGCATGAAGCCGCGCCCGAGGATCGGGCCGGTCAGCAGCACCGCGAGGGCCATGCCGAGCACCACCTTGAGCCCGGAGGTGACCGCGGCGTACACGATGGTGTGCCACAGCCCGGATGCCAGCGCCGGCTCCCGGAAGAACTGCACGTAGTTGTCGAGGCCGATGAACTCCTGGTCGAACAGGGTCCAGCGGGTGAGGCTGAAGTAGAACGCCATCACCGACGGCACCAGGAAGAAGATCGTGAAGATCAGGCCGCCGGGGACCAGGAACCAGTACGGGTAGGGGCTCTTCGGTACTTTCGGGCGCCCGCCTCCCGGCTGATGGTCCAGCCGGGAAGCGGTTTCCGCCGGGGCGAAGGTGGTCATCACCAGCCCTTGATGCCGAGCTGCTGCGCCTGCTTCTTGACGTCCTCGTCGTAGAGCTTCGCGCCGTCGGTGGCGCCCCGGATGCCGGATCCGACCTCGACGGTGATCTGCTCCAGGGCCGGCCCCTTGATCGGCGAGAGGAACTCCAGCGCCGGGCTGGCGGCGCCGGCGTCCACGTACGCGCTCAGGTCCTTGACCGCCGTGGCGACCGTGTCGGGCAGTTTGCAGGTCTTGACCGCGAACGGCCCGCCGACCGGCGCGGCGCTCGCATTGGCCGCGCAGCCCTCGGGCGAGGCGATGAACGCCTGGAACCGCTTCGCGGCGGTGAGCTCGCCGCCTTCGGTGCTCTTCGGGATGTAGATGCCGGACGGCTCCCACAGGGTGACGCCGTTCTTGGACGCGTCGTCACCGGGCAGTGCGAAGAAGCCGACGTCGTTCACATTGTCCGGGGCGGCCGTGTCCAGCGCCGGCACCCCGAACGTGATCATCGGGTAGTGCCCGGCCTTGCCGACGGCGACCGCGTTCAGCCCCTCGTTGTACTTGGCGGAGGCGTAGTCGTCGTTCCAGTACCCGGCCTTCTTCAGCTCCTCCAGGTGCTGGAACCCGGCCAGCGCCCGCGGCGTGGTGGCGAACTTGGCCTGGTTGTTCGTGTACTTCTCGGCGAAGTCCGGCTGTGCCGCGGACACGTTGTGGAAGTCGGCGAGAACCAGGATCTGCGAGGTCCAGGTCTCGCTGTAGGTCTGCTCGACCGGCGCCACCCCGGCCGCCTTGATCTTCGCGTTGTTGGCCATGAACTCGGCCCAGGTCTTGGGCACCTGGAGGCCGAGCTTCGTGTAGAGCGGCTTGTTGTAGAAGATGCCGCCGCCGACGATGGCGCCCCACGGTGAGCCGTAGACGTCGGTGCCGGCGCTGACCACCTGCTTGAAGGTGGGGTCGAGGTCGCCGACCCAGGCCTCGCCGGTGACCGGCGTCAGGCTCGTCTGGGGCGCGATGGCCTGCAACAGCGAGCCCGAGTTGTATTCGAAGACGTCGGCCATGTCGCCGGTGGCGAGCCGGGTCTTGACGAGGTTGTCGCCCTCGCTGCCCTGCGGGCGGGTGTCCAGCTTGACGTCCACGTCGGTGTTCTTGGCCTCGAACGCGGCGATGACCGCCTCGGCCACCTTGACGTTGGACGGGTCGTTGTTGGTGAGGAAGGTGATCTCGGCCTTGCCGCCGCCCTCGTCGTCGCTGGATCCCAGCGAGCCCGCGCTGCACGCGGACAGGGCGAGCGACAACGTTCCGGCCGCCAGCGCCGTAACGAGTCGCATATGAACCTCCGGTTTCCGGAATGTTTGTAGATCGGTCTTCAAGTGGTGACAGCCGTCACGGTAGACCGATCTACGCCGGCCACACAAGGGTCGATCCGAAACGTTTCAAAAATCCGGGACACGGCTGCTCCCGGTCTTGGAGACCGGTTTACAGTGAGGGACATGTCGATCAGGAAGGGCCGCTCGGTCACGATCAGCGACGTGGCCGAGGCCGCCGGCGTCTCGCGGGCCGCCGTGTCGAAGGTGCTGCGCAACGCGTACGGGGTGAGCCCCGGCATGCGCCAGCGCGTCGAGAGCACCATCGAGCAGCTCGGTTACCGGCCCAGCGTCGCCGCCCGGGCCCTGCGCGGTTCCAGTTACCGGCTCGGCCTGGAGATCCCGTACACCGGCGCCCGGTTCATGACCCAGATCGTCGAGGGCGCCAAGCGGGCAGTGGCCGGCACGCCGTACCAGATCATCCTGGCCCCGGCCGACGGCCCGGAGTACGACACTCTCGAATCGCTGGCCGACGGCCTCGTCGACGGCATCATCGCCATCTCACCCCTGGTCGATCAGGGGTGGCTGGAGGATCTCGCCCGCCGTGTGCCGGTGGTCATGCTCGGCCGCCACGACACGCCGGCCGGCTACGACACCGTCACCGGCGACGACCACGCCGGCGCCCGGGCCGTCATGGAGCACCTGCTGAGCCTCGGCCACCGCCGCATCGCCCACCTGACCGAGCCGGAGAACGTGACCGCCCCCGGATCCGGAACCCCGCACTCGGTCCGCCTGGAGGTCTACCGCGCCTGCATGGCCGAGGCCGGTCTGGCCGACCAGATCCGGGTGGCCCGGCGGGACGTCAGCGGAGGCGACGCCGTCGCGGCCGCGGCCGCACTGCTCGCCCTGCCCGAGCCGCCGACCGCGATCTTCGCGGGCCACGACGACATGGCCGTCGACGCCCTGGCCGCCGTGGCCCGCGCCGTGGCGGTCGCCGGGCGCGACAAGACCGTGGCGGTGGCCGGCTACGACAACACCGACCTGGCCGCCCATCCGCTGATCGACCTCACCTCGGTCGATCAGCAGGGCGTGGAGATGGGCGCCCAGGCCGCGACGATGCTGCTGGAGCGGCTCCAGGGCCGGAGTGAACCGCGCCATTACGTGGCCGCCACGCAGCTGCGGATCCGAAGTTCAACAGCCCTGTAACATTCGCTATTGACACTTGTAACTTTGTTAAGCATTCTCTGAGAGCGCTCTCTGAGCTGCGGACGCCCCGGCGTACGTCCCCGCACCCCCCAGGAGTCCTCGATGTCCCCACGTACCAAGATCCTGAGCGCGCTCGCGGCGCTCCTCACGGCGATACCCATCGGCGCGACGGCGGCCGCCCCGGCGGCGCAGGCGGTCGGCCCGGCCCTGCTGCCGTTCACCGTCACCAACAGCAGCGGCCGCGGCGACGCCACCTACCTCTACATGATCGGCGTCAACCTCAACACCGGACGGCTCGGCTACGTCAACGCGGGCGGCACGTTCAACAACTGGCCGGCCGGCTCGCTCCCGCCGTCGGCCGCGCCCGACGTCGCCATCGGCGGCCCCGGCAACGGCGGCAGCACCACCATCCAGCTGCCGCGCAACTTCTCCGGCCGGCTCTACATGTCGCTCGGCCAGAAGCTGAAGTTCTTCCTCACCCCGGACGGCCTGGTCCAGCCCGCGCCGTGGGCATCCGGCGACCCCAACCACGACATCCTCTTCGACTGGAGCGAGTTCACCTACAACGACTCCGGGCTGTGGCTCAACAGCTCGCAGGTGGACATGTTCGCCGTGCCGCACTCGGTCACCGTCTCCGGCACCGACGGCACGAGGACGACCGGCGCCGTGGTCGCCAACGGCCGGCAGAACATCATCGACCAGATCAGGGCGCAGTCCGGCTGGGCCAACACCGTGGTCACCCGCTCCGACGGCACCGTGCTGCGCGTGCTCGCACCCGGCAAGGCCGCCGACGCCGGACTGTTCAGCAGCACCTACCTCGACTCGTACATCAACTCCGCCTGGAACGCCTACACCGGGAAAACGCTTACCGTCGTACCGTTCGGCGACCAGCCCAACACCCGGTACTTCGGCCGCACCTCCGGCAACACCATGGTGTTCACCAACAGCTCCGGCGCACAGGTCGCGTCGTTCAACAAGCCGACCAGCGCCCACGTCTGGGGCTGCGACGGCAACCTCCACGCCCCCAACGACCTGGTCGTCGGCCCGATCGCCCGCACCCTCTGCGCGGCGCTCAACCGCGGCACGCTCGGCACGATCGACACCCAGCCCGGGGGTACGGCGTCCGACTTCTACAAGAGCAACCCCGCCAACCAGTACGCGCGGATCATCCACGCGAACATGGCCGACGGTAAGGCGTACGCCTTCGCCTTCGACGACGTGCAGGCCCAGGAGTCGCTGGTCTACTCCAGCAACCCCAGCTCCGCCGGGATCACGCTCTCCCCGTTCACCGGCGGTGGCGGTGGCGGCGGCTCGGCCACCGGGTACGCGGTTACCGGCCCCGGCGGCAAGTGCGTGGACGTCGCCGGCGACGACACCGGCGGCAACGGCACCGCCGTCCAGCTGTGGGACTGCCAGTCGGGCGCCAAGGACCAGCACTGGACCCTCAGGAACGGCACCCTGCAGACCTTGGGCCGCTGCCTCGACGTCGTCGGCAACGCCACCGCCGGCGGCAGCAAACTCCAGCTCTGGGACTGCAACGGCGTCGGCGGCCAGCAGTGGGTGACCCAGGCCAACGGCACCATCCGCAACCCGCAGTCCGGCCGGTGCATCGACTCGCCCAACGCCAGCACCGCCAACGGCGCCCGCCTCCAGCTCTGGGACTGCAACACCTCCGCGGCGCAGAGGTTCGCCTACAACAACGGCGCCACCAACCTCGCCGCCCCCGGCGCCAAATGCGTCGACGTGGCCGGCAACGACACCGGTGGCGACGGCGCCGCCGTCCAGCTCTGGGACTGCCAGCTCACCGCCCGCGACCAGCACTGGTCCTGGACCGGCCAGTCGCTGACCACCCTCGGCATGTGCCTCGACATCGCCGGCGGCGGAACGGCCAACGGCGCCCAGCTCCAGCTGCACGACTGCACCGGCAACCCGGCCCAGACCTGGGTCCTGAACAGCAACGGCAGCATGAGCAACCCGCAGTCCGGCCGCTGCGTCGACTCGCCCAACGGCAGCACCGCCAACGGCGCCCGCCTGCAGATCTGGGACTGCAACGGCTCCGCCGCCCAGAAGTTCACCAAGGCCTGACCCACCCGGCGCCTCGCCGTGGATCCCGTTCTCCGGACCCACGGCGAGGCAATTCCTTTCGGGTACGCGTGACCCCGTTCGGTCAGGGGATGATCACTGCTGGGCGGCCGGCCAGTGGATCTCGAACCACAGGCGCTCGCTCTTCGCGTTGCTGTTGGCCAGGCCCTGGACGTAGCCGACGTCGTAGCCGTGGTAGTCCGTGGTGTTGAGGATCGACCGCACCCGCAGGGTGGTGGTGTGCGACTCGCCGGCCTCCAGGCGGGTGCCCTCGCACAGCCACTGGGAGAGGTTCCAGTCGTACAGCACGCACTGCTGCCCCGGCGCCAGCCGCGCCGTCTGCGGCATGTGCACCAGGAAGCGGCCCTCGTCCTGGAACTCGGTGCCGTTGTGGACGGTGACCTTCAGCTTGCCGGTCTGCTTCACCTCGCCGGCCAGCTGGACGTTCTCGGCCACCGCGGTGATCGGGCCGTCGTCAGCGGTGGCCGCCGAGGCGGCCATCGAGCCGGACATGGTGGCCGCGACAGCCGCGACCACGACGGGCACCGCTGCGAAGGCCAGACGCTTGTACATCTACTTCCCCGTTTCCTCGGCGGCCGTGTGCCGCTTCGTCATCAGGTGCGATGCGCCTCCGAACGGGTTGGTTCGCGCCCAAAGGTAACGGTGCGGTAACGAAGAATTCAGCCAGTGGCCACGGCCCGTAGATGGAGATCCCGGAGGAGAGCGATCTCCGCGCCGTGGTGGATGGCCTCCCGGTTGATGTGCAGCACCAGCGTGGCCATCGGGTACTCCGCGAACGGGCCCTCGGCGGGGCCGCACGGCCGGGCAAGGCCGTCGCCGCCCAGCCCTCGAACGCCGTCGGCCCAGCGTGCGTAGGCCTCGTCGAGTTGACGGAGCGCCTCCGCCGCGGTCCCGGCGTACTCGAAAGAGCCGTAGTCCATGGGCGGTCCGCCGAAGTGCGACGCGTTCCGCATCCCGAACACACCCACGATGAGGTGGCCCAGCCGCCAGGCGATCGTCGTCACCGGCGCCGGAACCGGCTCCGGCATCGCGAAGTCGATCAGGTGGTCGCCCGTGCCCGCCGCCATCGGCGTCGCACTCAGGCCACGCGGGCGGACGCTCCAGCAGTCCGGGACCGGCTCCCAGAAGTACTCGGCGTCGCTGATCCCGTCCAGGCGGGGCCGCAGATGCGTACGCCAGTGCCAGTCGAGCTGATCGAGCAGTTCCCGGTTCCAGTCGAGGCTCATACCCTCACGCTACGGTCCGGAGCCGCTCCTCACCCGCCAGTCGCCGCCCGTGTGCCGTACCGCGGCTGGTAAGCGCGATCCGGCACACGGGCGGCGACGAGGCCCCGCGTGGCCCTCCCCCCGCGTGGCGGCCGCCGCGGCCGTGGTCTTGGCCAGGGCGCTCGCCTTCAGCTGCTCGTACTCGGCGGCGCTGATGGCGCCGGCGTCGAGCAGCTTCTTGGCGGACGCGATCTCGTCGGTGGGGGTGGTGGCGGCCGGCGCCGCGACCTCCCGGATGTAGGCGTTCTGCCGCTTCACCGCCTCGGCCTGGGCGGCGAGCGCCCGTTCGGTCATGCCACCGCCCCGGGCGATGAGGTAGACCAACATGCCGAGGATCGGCAGGAAGACCAGGAGCAGGGTCCATAGCGTCTTGGCGACGCCGCTGAGGTCCTTGTCCCGGAACAGGTCGCCGAAGACCCAGAAGAGGCACATGAACCAGGCGACGAAGATGAAGAACTCGAACATCGCGAGCAGGAACGATCCGTTGTCGTCGAACACGTCGGTTCCCTTCCGAGGCGGTCGTCGATCCCGGTCTGCTCGGGGATCGACCTCTCGGCCTACAGTTGACCGCTTCCGGCCTCGCCCGAACTCATCCCGGACGGAGGAGTTCGAACGGGTCGACGGCATCGAATATCTGGCCGTTCCGGGGGAAGCCGGGCAGTGCCGACGGCTTCGGGTCGCCGGTGGACCAGCGGGCGTCCCGGTCGGCCGGATCGGCGACCAGGCCGGGCCAGCACATCGGCACCCCGGCGGCGGCGGTCGGCCGGGGACCGTCCATGAGCTGGACGTGCAGGTGCGGTTCGGAGGTGTTGCCGGTGTTGCCGACCTCGGCCAACTGCTGCCCGGCCGTCACCCGGTCGCCGGTGCGGATCCGTGCGGAGCCACGGCGCAGGTGGGCGTACACCGAGAAGGTCTCGTCGTCGTGGCGGACGATGACGTGATTGCCCAGGATGGCGGAAGCGCCGGCCAGTTCCCGGGCGAAGGCCTCGACCGTCATCATCCACAGCAGCGTCGGCCAGGTGTCGCGGCTGCGGTGGTCGCGCCGGGAGGCGGTGACCCGCTCGACCGTGCCGTCGGCCATGGACAGGACCGGCGCGCCGAAGCAGGGAAACGACTCGGGCGCGCGGGTGCGGAGGCTCCAGCCGATGGATGCCGGCGCGTCGGGGGAGGGTTGCAGCAGGTCCACGGCATACATCTGTCCGTAGGCCCTGACGCCATGGCTGGGGACGGCGGTGCCCGGGCCGTTGACGGCGACCCAGCGGCCCCGGACCGGTGCGGCCAGCTCGACCGGGTCCCGTTCGGACCGTGGCGGTCGCACGAGAGCGAGCGGCAGCGGCACCGCAATGATCAGAAGATCCCACGGCTTCGGTACGGGCAGAGCCGTCATCACCAGCACGGTGAGGAGGAACAGCCGCAGCCACCAGGTCTGCCCGCGGGCGATCGCACGTTTCATCGCCGGGCTCCCAGGATCGTGGTGAGCAGGGGCACGACGCGGGCGACCGGGACCTCGTAGCGGCCGCCGCCGACCGTCTGCAGCCATCCGGCGGAGACCAGTTGCCGCAGGTGGTGGTAGACCTGGCCGCTGGTGCCCATGCCGTCGAGGCGGGTGAGGTCCTGGGCGGTGACGGCTCCGTGCAGCACGTGCCCCAGCAACCGGATCCGGGCCGGGTGGGCGAGCGCGGCCAGCGTCGTGACGTGCTGCGACCAGTCGCCGTCGAGCAGCTCGCCGGTGCGGACGGCCTCCTGCCAGCGGGCTGCGCGGCCGTCGGGCAACGTCACATGCCCGGTGATCATGACGGCGCCGGGATCGTCCACCCTGGCGAGAAGGCCCTCGAGCGCCCAGAAGACGTCCGGGTCGGGGGTGGTGGCCGCCCCGGGCTCGGACGCCGTCAGGCGCTTCTCCAGCTCGGTGACACGCCGTTCCAGCGCGTCGAGACGGTCGGTCTCACTCATCCATCGACCGTAACGTAATTACGTAGATCCGTACAGCCGCGGTTCAGGGCGCCCGGGAGCCGCGCAGCCTCTCCTGTTCCAGCAGGGCGTCGAGGTCGGTGAGGCGGTGCAGGCCCCGCAGCGGCTGGGCCATCCGGTGGTTGCCGGCCAGCTCCCGTTCGTGGCGGGCCAGGAAACTCCAGTACCCGGCCGTGTACGGGCAGGCGTCGTCGCCGGCGCGGACCTTCGGGTCGTAGCGGCAGCCACCGCAGTAGTCGCTCATCCGGTTCACGTAGGCGCCGCCCGCCGCGTACGGTTTGCTGCTCATCCGGCCGCCGTCGGCGTACTGGCTCATGCCGACCACGTTGGCCGTCATCACCCACTCGTAGCCGTCGACGAAGCACCGGTGGAACCAGTCGGACACCGCCGCGGGCCGCCAGCCGCGCTGCATCGCGTAGTTGCCGAGCACCATGAGCCGCGGGATGTGGTGCACCCAGCCGCGGTCGCGGACCCCGGCCAGCACGTCCGACAGGCACCGCGCCTCGACGGCGTCGGCGTTCAGCTCGGCGAACCACCTCGGCAGATCCTTGCGGGCCCGCAGCTCGTTGGCGGACCGGTAGCGTGGCTCGAAATACCAGTACAGGTGCCAGATGAAGTCGCGCCAGCCGAGGATCTGCCGGATGAAGCCCTCCACACCGGCCAGCGGCGCCGCCCCGGAGCGGTAGGCGCGCTCGGCGGCCTCGATCACCTCCACCGGGTCGAGCAGGCCCAGGTTGATGGCGGGGCTGAGCATGCTGTGCGCCATCCAGGGGTCGCCGGCGAGCATCGCGTCCTCGTACGGGCCGAACATCGGCAGCCGGTGCTCCACGAAGTGCCGCAGCCGGGTCAGCGCCTCCTGCCGGGTCGCCGGGAACAGGCGGGGGCCGTCGTTGCCGACGAACGCGATGCCGTCGTCGGACTGCCAGCGGTCCAGCTCCGCCCGCACCTCATGATCGATGTCGTCCTCGACGACGGCCGGTGGCGGCGGCACGTCGAGGCGGGTCACACCGCGCGGCGGCGGCTCGCGGTTGTCGGTGTCCAGATTCCACCGTCCACCGGCCGGCTCGCCACCGTCCATCAGCACGTCGTGCACCGTCCGGGCGTGCCGGTAGAAGTCCTCCAACCGCAAGTGGTCGCGGCCCTCGGCCCACGCCGTGAAGTCCTGCGGGGCGGTGACGAAACCGCGCGGCGGCAGCATCTCGACACCCGGCAGCCGCCGGACCAGGCCGCGGGCGGCACGCGAGGTCGGATGGCAGACGCTCACCGGTTCCTTGACCGCTTCGGCGTACGTCTCCGCGCGCACCAACCGCACGTCGCCGGCCCGCGCCCGGTGCCGCAGCGCCGTCAGCACCAGGTGCGCCTTCTGCCGGTGGAAGGCGCGCCGCCGGAAGACGGCCTTGGACTCGATGAGCAGGACCGGCTGGCCGGGGTCGTCGAGGAAGTGCGGACCCAGCTGGTCAGCGAACAGCCAGCGCGTCTCCATGCCGTCATTCTGACGGGGCGGCGACCGGCCGGCGGACGGTTCCGTGGCATTGCGGGCAAGCCAGGCTCCGCCCGGTCCCGGCCGGCAGCGCGGCATAATCCCGATCATGCGTGATGGGTATGAGGCGTATGGATGGGCGGCGTCCCTCAACGCGGTTCACCGCCGCGGCGACGACGCCGTCTCGTCCTGCCCCGGGCGGGTCTATCACTACACGTGCCGGATCCACCCGCCGGAGAGCGATAGCTACGAACGCTGCCTCGGCATGTCCTGGTGCACAATCTGTCGCGAGGTCGCGGACAACATCGTGTTCGTCGCCCGCGACACCGTGCTCTGGGACGCGCTCGCCGACCTGCCCGCGGACGAGCGGGAGCGACTGAGCCGCAGCCAACGTAAGCTCCGCGACCATCTGGACCGGCTCGTCCGGCATGGCCGGTGGCCGCCGGAGACCACTCCACCCGATCCGCCGGACCAGGGCCGACGGCGCGACCGCCGGCCGTCGCGCCGTCGCCGGCCACCCCGGCTGCCGCTCGCCGAGGAGTACTGACCGTCACAGATCAGCGTGGGGACAGCCGGCCCTCGGCCGCGTCCTGGAGGCGTTTCTCCAGGTCGGGTGGCACCTTGCCGTCCGCCCTGATCTCGGCGACCAGGGCGCGGACCTCCTCGCTGAACCGCGGGTAGTACGGCGTCGGCAACCGCTGCCGGCTGCTCTCCACCGCGGCGCGCACCGTCGCGGCGTACGGATGGGTGGCTTTGATCTCTGTCCGGTCGTAGGTGGCGCTGGTGGCCGCCGCGAAACCGCCCACCTGCATGAGCAGCCGCTGGGACGGCTCGGAGGCCAGGAACTCGATCAGCTCGCGGGCGTCGTCCTGATGGGCGGAACCGGCCACCACCGCCAGGTTCTGGCCACCGAGGACGGCCGGTCCGGGCAGCGGTGTCATCCCGATCCTCGAGGCCGTCACGGTGGCCTGCTGGTCGGTGGTCTCCACCAGGGTCCGGTACGCCACCGGCCAGTTGCGCATGAAGACGATCCGCTTCTCCAGGAACGCCGCGGTGGTCTCGTTCTCCTGGTAGGTGGTCGACGCCGGGTCGACCACCCGGCCGGGGCCGTTGCGGCCGTACAGGCGGGCCACCGCCTCCGACCAGATCGCCGGGTCGGCCGACACCCCCAGCGGCGTGTCCGCCACCGACCCGGTCTTCTCCGTCTCCACCGCCCACAGGGCTTCCAGCGCGTTCACCGTCAGGCCCTCGTAGTCGTCGAGCTGGCCGGCGTACGCGGCCACCGGGTTGCCGGACGGGTCCGGCAGGTTCTCGCCACGGGCGGCGATCTGCTCCCACGTGTGGGCGATGGGCTGGCCGAGCCCGTCACGGTGGGCGAACAGCACCCCGGCATCGGTGTTGAACGGCAGCGCCCACAGTCTCCCGTCGTGGTAGCAGCTCTCCCGGGGCTTCTCCAGCAGGGTGTTCAGCAGCTGCCCGGGCACCTGCTGGGACGGCCAGCCGGCGATGTACCCGAACTCGGCGAACTCCGCGACCGCCGTCACGTCGAGGTTGAGGATGTCCGCCTCGACCTCCTCCTCACCCTTGGCGAACCGGACCATGGCGTCGTGCTGGACGTCGGCGCTGCCCGCGATCAGGTGGATCCTGGCCCGCCTTTCCGGATGGGTCTCGTTCCAGAGGTCGATGAGTGCCTGCCGGGCGCCGCCCTCGCCGTCCTCGACCCCGCTGACGATCACGAGTTCGCCCGGCCCGTCACCCCACGACGCGACCAGCCGCGGAACCACGAGGCCGGTCAGCACACCGCCCGCGAACACGGCGGCGACCAGCAGCGAGAAGCGTTTCGAGTTCACCTCTGCCACAACCGTCCGATCTGTTCGGCGACCCGGACGTCGACCAGCCCGGACGGCACCCCGATGCAGTCACCGCGCTCCCTGGTCAGGGCCACCAGGGCAGGCTCCGGGCAGGCCGACACACCCACGTTCGCGATGACGACCCGCACCGAGTCGTCGTCGAGCCGGGGCAGCGGGTGCCGCGTGGTGTCCTCGCCGTCGGTCAGCACGACCAGGATGCGGTGCCGGTCGCCGGCCGCCGTGCGGCTGTCGGCGCGCAGCTCCCGTACCCCATGATCGATGGCCTGGTGAAGCGGTGTGCCGCCGGCCGGCCGATAGGCGCGCGCCCGGTCGATGGCCTTCCGGTCGTCGCCGGGGATCTCCGCGATGCCGCCCTTGATCGCCGTCGAGAAGAGGAACAGGCCGACCCGGTCGCGCGGGCCCATCGCGCCGATCGACGCGGCGATCCCGTCGAGCGCCGCGTCGAACCGGGACCGCCCGCCGCTGCGCGCCGTCATCGACCCCGAACCGTCCACCGCCACCAGCACGGTCACAGGCTTCCTGGCAGCGTCGTACGCCGACGAGGCGCGTTCCAGACTCGCGGCGCTCGTGGCGTACGCCGGTCTCGCCGACCAGTTCGCCAGGGCGCCGTTCGTGCTGATGATCCCGGAGTCCGGGCCGGCGCTGCGGGGCCGCAGGCCGTTGTCGGCGAGCACCCGGGCGCCGGCGGCCGAACGCAGCCAGGCGGTGAAGTCGCCGGCGGAACGGCGGGCCGGACTGCCCGCCCACACCGGCCGCACCATCGGGTAGTCGAGCCAGCCGGTGTCGCCCGGATAGCGGGCGTCCCACACGCCGGGGCACTCCCCGTTGTCGCGATGCAGGTTGTGCCTCACGAGCTGCCACTCCGCGACGATCAACCGGGTGTCCCGTGAGCGGCACAGCAGCCCGGTGACGTCCGGCGGCCCGATGCCCTGACCGGCGGCGACCGCGGCCGCGTCCAGCGGCCGTTGCACCCGGTCGCGCGCCACGCCGGCCTGCTGTCCCGCCGGGTACAGCGACACGTTGACCAGCCGGCCGACCGTCGTGGTGTCCGGGTCCGGCCGCACCACGCCGCTGACCAGCTCGCCCCAGGCCGAGGCGGGGCGGGCGCGGGGAGTGCTGGCGGGGGCGCCCGGTTCGGCGAGCACGACCGGGGACTCGGCCAGCGACCACTGGTCCGGGTCGCCCGGGACGGTCACCGCGGCGCCGGGGGTCGTGGCCAGAACGGCCTGCACCGCCGCCATGTCGACACCCAGGTCGGCGATCCACACGTCCGGCGGCAGGCCGATCCGGCGAAGCAGCCGCCGGTCCGCGGCGGAGGCCTCCTTCGGGGTACGCCAGGAGAGCGCGAACGCCCGCGCGGCGTCGTCCCGGGACGCGCCGGCCACGGTGACCCGCACCCGCTGGCAGTGGCCGGCGCCGCGGGTGGCGTACTCGTAGGAATCGGCGATGTCGGTGAACATCTCCACCGTGTCCAGCGGCACCAGCATCCGGACCGACTCGGGGGCGGCGCACGCCGCCAGGACCGAGGTGTCGGCCGAGGCACTCGTCGCCCCGGCGAGAACAGTGAGGCACAACGCGCCACCCGCGGCCCGGCGCCACACCGGGCTCATCCGCCGGTCAAGCCCGGCCGGGACATTTTCGATCAGGGGTACGGCGGGGAAGTGCACGCGGTTGCGGAACAGTGCCGCCTCGCCCGCCAGGTTGCCGCTGTGCTGCTGCGGACGGGGCAGGCGGCGGCGCTGCATCTCGTCGCGGACCGCCGCGTACAGCGTCTGCATGGTGAGCAGCTCGTGCGGGCCGGGCACGCCCGCGTCGATCAGTTTCAGCAGCCGCCCGGTGAACGCGGTGAACTCGTCGCCCTCCGGCGCGAGCGACGCCTTGGTGGCCGAACTCGACATCAGGACGTACAGGCCGTCGATGTCCTGCCTCTCCGCGGCCTGCTCGATCATCTTCTTGGCGGCCTGCTCGACCACCTCCTCGGGCGCCTGGTCGGCCACCGCCGCGGGCGCCTCTTCGTCGCCCATCTGCAGGTACCGCGAGGCGAGGCCGCTGTAGCAGCAGTCCAGGACGACGATCGTCGACTTGGCGTCGCTGTCCAGAAGGGCCTCGGCGAAGTCCTCGAACCGCAGGCTGTTCCACCGCCGCTGCAACTCGGAGTGCTGCAGACCCAGATGGAGTTCGCCGTTGCGGTCCAGCAGGCCGTGCCCGGCGTAGTACACGAACAACACGTCCTCGGCCAGACCGGCGGCAGCCTGCACCGGGTCGATGACGTCGTCCGATCGTTCCGGATTCAGCACTGTCACGCAGTTCCTGCCAGGGAAGCCGGACAGGACCGGGTCCCTCAGGCGCTCCTGCAGCGCGGCGACGTTTCTCTCGACCGCGGGCAGGTCGGGCAGGTCGTCGCTGTCGTAACGGGCCGCGCCGATGAGCACGGCCCGCGACCGCCGGAAATCGGGTAGCCGCATGTCACGGCGCCTCGCCCAGCTCCGCGCGAAGACGGCGCGCCACGGCCTCCGGATCCCGCAGCGCGGGACCCTCCACCTCGACCTCGCGATCGCCGACCTTCACCCGGATCCTGGTACGCCGGGTGGACGCCCGGGCGGCGGCCCACCCACCCACCGCCCCGAACAGCGCGCCGAGCAGCCCCGGATCCGCGACCGTCGCGATCAGCGCCTCGACGGCGCCGCCGGACATCTGCCCCGGCAGCGGCGGCGCCTCGACCGTGTCCACCCGCACGCCGTCGAGATCCTCATCGCCGCGCAGCCATTTACGCAGCTCGTTGTAGGAGCCGTCGCCGGTGAGAATGATCTCGACACGGGTCCCGGGGCCGGGATCAGGGCTGATTGGCATCTCGACACGGTAACTGAATAGGTCAACGTCGAACCGTTTCGAAACGCGGCTTCCTCCGCGGCCCGGCCGGCGTGATTGTCACCCGGCCCGGGGACCGGTAACCGGTTTCCGGGCCGGAGCGGGGCCGTCCTGGCTACCGTCACCGCGACGCACCCGCCGCCGAGAGGACGTTCGCCTTGCCGTTCCCGGTCACGATCGTCACGCCCGTCGACGGGCCCGCCGGGGCGAGGCGGCAGCTGGAACTGCTGGAAGCCGCGCTGATCCGTACCGGGCTGGAGCTGCGGCGCCTCGGCGACGAGGGGCGGTACACCGAGCGGCCGGGCATGCTGGCGCACGTGGCCCGGTCCAGTTCGGCCGTCCTCTACGGGCTGCATCTGACCATCGGCCGCTCCCAGGACGGGCCCGAGGAACCCGCCGACATGGCCGCCATCCGCACCGCGGCCGAGTTCGTGCACGCCATCCGGGCGCACAACGACCGGGTGCCGATCCTGCTGTTCGGTGAGCAGCTCACGGCCCGCAGGATTCCGCAGTCGGTGCTGTCGCGCATCGACGGTGTCGTCAACGCCTACGAGGACACCCCCGACTTCCTGGCCCGCAAGATCCAGCGGGAGGTGAGCCACTACCTCGGCCAGCTGGCGCCACCGTTCTTCGCGGCGCTGATGCGGTACGCCAACGACGGCGCCTACTCCTGGCACTGCCCCGGCCACTCCGGCGGCACCGGCTTCCTGAAGAGCCCGATCGGCACGCTCTTCCACGACTTCTTCGGCGAGAACCTGCTGCGCGCCGACGTCTGCAACGCGGTCGAGGAACTCGGGCAGCTGCTCGACCACACCGGCCCGATCGCCGACAGCGAGCGCCTGGCCGCCAAGACGTTCCGCGCCGACCACCTGTTCTTCGTCACCAACGGCACGTCCACCTCGAACAAGATCGTGTGGAACTCGCTGGTCGGGCCGGGCGACATCGTCGCGGTCGACCGCAACTGCCACAAGTCGGTGCTGCACGCCATCGTGCTCACCGGCGCCGTACCGATCTATCTGATGCCGACGCGGAACAGGGCCGGAGTGATCGGGCCGATTCCGCGCCGGGAATTCACCGCCGAGGCGCTGCGGGAGAAGATCGAGGCGAGCCCGCTGATCGCCGACAAGAACCGGCGGATCCGCCTGCTGGCGCTCACCCAGTCCACCTACGACGGCATCATCTACCGGGCGGACGCGATCCGGGAGATGCTCGACGGCGTCGTCGACGCGATCCATTTCGACGAGGCCTGGCTGCCGCACGCGAGCTTTCACGATCTGTACGAGGGATTGCACGGCGTCGCCAACGACCGCGCCCGCACCGAACGGACCGTGGTCTATGCGACGCAGTCCACCCACAAACTGCTCGCGGGCCTTTCCCAGGCGTCACAGATCCTCGTACAGGACAGCGCCGACGGCCGTTTCGACGAGCGGGTCTTCGCCCAGGCCTACCGGATGCACACGTCCACGAGCCCGCAGTACGCCATCATCGCCAGCTGCGACGTGTCCGCCGAGATGATGGCGGGAAAGCGCGGTCCCGCACTCGTGGAGGAGACGATCACCGAGGCGATGGAGTTCCGCCGCACCGTCATCCGGATCGGCGCGGAATCGCCGGACTGGTGGTTCGGCGTCTGGGGCCCGGACACCCCGCCCCGTACCGGACTTCCGGAACGATCCGAATGGGAACTGACGGCCGACGCCGCCTGGCACGGATTCGACCGGGTGGACGACGGATTCGCCATGCTCGACCCGATCAAGGTCACGCTCACCACGCCCGGCCTCACCGTGCACGGCGAATTCAGCCCACCGGGCGCACCGAGCATCCCCGGCGTGGTGCTGGCGCGCTATCTCGCCGAACACGGGGTGGTGGTGGAGAAGACCGGCCTGTACTCGCTGTTCGTCCTGTTCACCATCGGCATCACCAAGGGCCGCTGGAACTCGCTGATCGCGGAACTGCACCGATTCAAGAGCGCCTATGCCGGGAACGCGAAGATCGAGCGGCTGATGCCGGCATTCGCCGCCGCCTTTCCGGGATACGTGGGAAGCGGTCTCCGGGACATCTGCGAGGCCCTGCACGCCACGTATCACGACGCCGACCTGGCCGAACTGTCCACCGCGATCTACACCGAACCGGTCGACCAGGTGACCCTGCCCACCCGCGCGTGGACCGCCATGGCGGCCGGGCGGGTGGAACACGTCCCGGTGGCGGAACTCGCCGGCCGCACCACCGCGGTGCTGCTCACGCCCTACCCGCCGGGAATCCCGTTGCTGGTCCCCGGCGAGCGCATCAGCGCCACGATCGTCCGTTTCCTGCGCCACGAGCAGATTCTGGCCCGGCGATGGCCCGGCTTCACCGGCATCACCCACGGCGTCGCCGGCGACGACGAGAACCGCACCGTCGCCTGCCTGCGCGAAGAGGACACCCGGCCTTAGCGATTCATTTCCGGTACGCGTGCCGCAGTTCCGTACTTTCTGGACCGTTTCGCCGTGCCGCGCGATCTCGCTGCCCGCTCCGGCCTGTGCCGCGCCCGCCGGGCTGAGATCGGTGGCCGGGCAGGCCGGCCCGCCGCCACCCACCCACCCACCTGCCGCCGCTCCCGCCCAGCGAGCGCCCGCCCCCAGCTGGCCGTGAGCGCGTCGTCAACTGCGTCGAGACAGCCCTGACGGCCGGCCGGACGGGTTGAGCCGGACCACCGAGCTCAGCCCGGCGCGGGCGGCAAAGGCGCGACCCGGCAGCTGGATCGCCGTCTGCCCCGGGCGGAACGCGTAGCCGTACAGGAAAAGGAAAGCGGGAGCGAAGCACGGACCTCGGCGTCAGCGGAGGGGTTTGGCCAGCGTGGTGGTGCCGTCGGGGCCGGCGGGCGGCATCGTCTGGTAGCCCTCGCTGTGGTAGAGGGCGATGTTGTGCAGGCTCTTGGCCCCGGTGAAGAGCTCGGCGCGCCGGCAGCCGGGGTCGGCGGCGGCTTCCGCGGCGCGCAGCAGCCAGCGGCCGAGGCCCCGGCCGCGGAGGTCGGGGACGACGGCGAGCCGGCCGATGTGCCAGTCGGCGCCGGTGCGGCGGGCCCGCACCATGCCCAGCAGGCGGCCGTCGCGCCAGACGCCGGTGGTGTGCCAGGTCGACAGCCAGTCGCGGACGTCCTCGAGCGACTCGTGCAGGGCCGGGATCGCCAGGCTGTCGTTGGCGAGCGCCTCGTCCACCCAGCAGCATCGCTGCAGCACCGCGACCTCGGAGGCGTCGTCCGAGGTCAGCGGGCGCACGTAGGAGCCCGGGAGCGGCCCGGGCGCCGTCGCGGAGCGTTCGCGCATCGGGCGCAGCGCATGGGCCAGGCGGACCAACTCGTCCAGCAAGCCGATGCCGGCCTCGTCGCGGGCGGGGTCGGGGCGCAGGCCGTCGCCGATGCGGATCGCGACCGTCGCGCCCAGCGGGACCAGGCGCAGTGTGGTGACGACCTGCTTGGCGTGCTGCACCGAGCGGGTGCCCGCCGACGTGTGGCCGTAGCTGACGAAACCGATCGGCTTCCACGTCCATTCGCGGGTGAGGTAGTCCAGCGCGTTCTTCAAGGTCGCCGGCATGCCGTAGTTGTACTCCGGGGTGATCGCGATGATGCCGTCCGCCGCATCGACGATCGCGCTCCACCGGCGGGTGTGCTCGTGCCGGTGGCCACCCGGCTCCTCCTCGTCGAGGAACGGCAGGTTCAGGTCGTCGATGGCCACCGGCACGAGTTCGGCGCCGAGTTCGGCGGCGCGCGGGGCGATCGTCTCGGTCAGCCACCGGCTCACGGCCGGCCCGAGGGCGCCGGGGCGGGTGCTGCACGTCAGCACCAGGACACGGATCGGTTTCGTTGACATGGAAACGAAGGTTAGATGCTAGGTTGATTACATGTCAACGAAATGGTTGAGCCCGGACGAGGAGCGGGCCTGGCGGGCGTTCCTGCGGGTGGTCGTCGCCGTGCAGACCGGCACGGCCCGGGACCTGGCCTCGATCGAACTCTCCGAACCCGACTACGAGGTGCTCAGCACCCTGTCGGAGCAGCCTGATCACACCAGCACCCTGGGCCGGCAGGCCGACAAGATGGGCTGGTCACGCAGCCGCCTGTCGCGGCACGCGAGCCGGATGGAGACGCGTGGGATGCTGCGGCGCGAACCCGACCCGGCCGACGGCAGGGGCTGCCTGCTCGTGCTCACCGCGTACGGCCTGGAGACGCTCGCCGACGCCGCACCGGTCCACGTCGCCTCGGTGCGGCACCACTTCATCGACCGGCTCACCCCGGAGGACCTCCTCGCCGTCGAGCGGATCGCCCGGCGGCTGGGTCAGGCGCCCTGACGTCCGGCCCGCTGCCGTTCGGTCCGCCGCCGGAGCAGCTCCTCGACCGCACTGGGCAGGGTCGTCTCGAAGTCGATGAGCTTTACCCACGTCGGGGTGATGACGATCCGGACCATCCCGTCGTAGAGCGACCGGACCCCGCTCTCCCACTCGGCGCGCTGCCCGGCGGTCATCTCGTAGGTGCCGTTCATCCGCAGGTACTCCTCCGGGATGCCGTCCACGGTGTCGAGTTCCGCCCGGCCGCGGATGAACAGGATCTTCGGCGGGTGCACCTCGGTGTCGATCGTCAGCGCCACCCGCGGATCGCGGCGCAGCGACGGCAGCTTCGGGGCGTTCTTCGCCGTGCAGACGACGATCTGCGAGCCGTTCCAGGTGAAGCCGATCGGGATGTTGCGCGGGCTGCCGTCCTTGGCGACATACGCCATCCGGAGCAGGTCCCGCGCCAGCAGTTCGCGGCTGGCCGGGCGGTCGAGAATCGTGCTGATCTCCTGCGGTCTCATGCCCCTGGGACGGAGCGGGCCGGGCGTTCTCGACATCCGCCGGCTCAATCCCAGGAGTTGAACACCGCGCGGCCCGTGCTCTCCGGCCGCCAGGAGTGGATCTGCATCCATTCGCCCTCGCCCAGGGCTGTCGTGTCGACGTCGCTGAGCGGCGAGTCGAGCAGCTCACGGCTCATGACCACAAAACCCATGTCGGTGTACGCCGTGGCCCATACCGGTGGATCCGAGAAGGTCCCCGGGCTGTCCAGGTCGCCGGCGTCCTTTTCGGCGAAGGCGATCCACGGATGTACGGCGTGGCACAGGATCACGAACCGGCTACCCGAGGCCACGATGACCGCCGAGTGGTAGTCGCGTGGATAGGCCCGCTCACGGATCTGTTCTACGGCCCCACCGGCGCGCCGTGCGGCCTCGTGGGAGCCGCCGCGGAATCTCCGGAGCGGAATCTCCGGCAGCTCCGGCTCCTTGGCGTGCCGGAATCCGGTCGCTCCTCGCTCCAGTCGAAACACCGCGGCACCCTTTCCTGTGTGATCATCACCGTATCGTCGGCCACCATGGACATCTTCGAGGAAGCGGTCCGGCTCGACGGTGAACTACCGGTTCCCGCTGGGATAGCCTCACCGCTCATGCCGACGATCGAGAACTGGGTGCGCGACCAGGCCGCCGTGTTCCTGGCGCTGCGGGGGCGGGTCGTCGGCTCGTGGCAGGGCGTGGAGATGGCGGTTCGGGGCGGTGACGAGGGCGAGCCCGAGTACGACGGTCCCGACGTCCCGAACCTCCAGCTTCTTCTCCTGGACGCGGTGATGGTGGACGGCGCCGTCAGTGTCGGCACCTACCAGAACGACTGCTACTTCGGCATCTGGGCGGAGCCGGGCGCGCGTCGCGCGGGAGACGGCTGGGGTCGCGGCTACCGGCGCCGGGCGTTGACCGATCTGCCGACCGGGCCGGTCCAAGAGGTGTCGGTCTACCTGGACGGCGAGATTCTCGCCGAGGTGAGCCTCCGGATCGCGGACCGCGAAGTGCTTCTGGTCGCCGGTGAGTCCGAGGAGGGCTGGTCGGGTGAGCTCACCTGGCGGCGGCTCGACGAATCCGTGCTCGTCTTCACCGATCCGGCCGCGGTGGCGAAGGTGCGATGGGTGCCTGGCCGGGGCGGCTTCACGGCGTCGGGTGACGCTCGGTGTACCCGGGCCGCGGCGACCTCGCCGGTGGCGCGGGCCGGTCAGCCGGCCCGTTTTCGGAGCGTCGGCCGTCGCCACCTGTCGTCCCCACGTTGCGTGGGCTCGAACTGCTCGCCGATCCGCACTGCTTGGGGCTGCTCGCCGATCCGCCCCCGCTTGAAGTTGCTCGCGTGCCCGCGCGCCTTCCCGCCGCACTCCTCGCCAATCCGGGCCAGTCGGGGTTGTTCGCCGCCTGTGCCGCTCGGGGCCGCTCGAGGGCTTTGCCCTCGACTCACCCGTTCGAGTGACATAGGCGCTAGACAGGTTGTCGTGCGCCTAGGCTTGGCGGCGTGGACTTTCTTTTCCCGAACCTGGTCGGTCACCAGGAGGTTCGTGTTCGGCTGGGCGGGATCAGCCGGCAGCGCGTCTACCAGATCACCAACCGCGCCGATTTCCCGCGCCCGATCGCCCAGCTCGCCCAGGGCCGAGTCTGGCTGGCCGACGAGGTCGAAGCCTGGTGCCTGGCCCGGGGTCGTCCTTGAGGGCATTGCCCCGCGTCCTGGCCCGGGGTCGTCCTTGAGGGCGTTGCCCTGCGCCCAGACCCCGGGCTGTCCTTGACGGCGTTCTCCTGTGCGCCCAGGCCCCGGGCTGTCGTTGACGGCGTTCTCCTGTGCGCCCTCGCCCGGGCCGTCCCTTGAGGGCATCAACCCTGTCCGGCATGCTGTCGGCTCCGCCTTGTCAAGGTAGCGGCGTGGCTGCCTCGCATCGTCGCTGCGGCCGCGACGATCGAGGGGCGTCGGCCGCTTCGCGAACACGTCATCCAATCGCTCGGCGAGAGGTCCGTAGAGGATCTCCGCCGGGCTTCACGAGCGGGAGCCCTGGGCGGTCACCAGGCCGGACTCGTAGGCGGCGATCACCAGCTGGGCGCGGTCCCGGGCGGCCAGCTTGTGCAGCAGCCGTCCGATGTGGGTCTTCACGGTGCCCATGCCCAGGTGCAGGTGCTGCGCGATCTCCGTGTTGGAGAGGCCGCCGGCGATCAACGTGAGCACCTCGCGTTCGCGCTCGGTGATCGTGTCGAGGCCGTGCGGCGTACCAGGAAGGGGTTTGATCTGTTTGGTGAAGGCGTCGATCAGGCGGCGCGTGACCCGCGGCGCGAGCAGTGCCTCGCCGGCCGCGACCAGGCGGATGCCGCCCAGCAGTTCGGCCGCTGTGGAGTCCTTCACCAGGAAACCGCTGGCGCCGGCCTGGAGGGCGGCGTAGACGTACTCGTCGAGGTCGAACGTGGTCAGGATGAGCACCCGGACCGCGGAGGTCTCGGGCGCGGAGCAGATCTGGCGGGTCGCCTCGATGCCGTCCATCTCCGGCATGCGCACGTCCATGAGCACCACATCGGGCCGCAGCTGCCGGGCCAGCCGGACGGCCTCCACGCCGTTGCCCGCCTCGCCGACCGGGGTGAGGCCGGGTGTCGCGTCCAGCAGGGCCCGGAAACTCTCCCGCATCAGCGCATGATCGTCAGCCAGCAGAACGCTGATGTCCGGCACGGATGAGTCGGTCACACGGTCTCCTCGACTGCGGTGTACGGAACGACGGCGACCACCCGGAACCCGCCTTCTTGCCGGGTGTCCGTGGACAGGCTGCCGCCATACATGCTCACACGCTCGCGCATGCCGATCAGGCCCTGACCGCCGCGCCGCCGCCGTGGCGCCTGGCGGCCCCGCCCGTCGTCGGTGACCTCGATGCGCACCTCGTAGCCGGCGGCCCGGACCGCCACCCGGCAACGGCTCGCCTCCGCGTGTTTGATCACGTTGGTGAGTGACTCCTGGACGATGCGATAGACGGTCAGGCCCACCGCGGTCGGCAGCTCGCCGGTGCCGCTGACCTCGAGGTCGATGAGCAGCCCGGTGGACCGCAGCCGCTCGACGAGATCGGTCAGGTCGGCGGCGCCCGGCGCCGGGGCCAGCTCGGCGGCACCGCCGTCGGCGTCGTCGTCGGCGCGGAGCACGTCGAGCAGCCGGCGGATCTCGGTGAGCGCCGACCGGCTGGTCCTCTCGATGGTCAGCAGCGCCGCCCGGGTCTCGGCCGGCCGCTCCTCGGCGATGTGGTTGGCGACGGTCGCCTTCACCGCGATCAGGCTCAGGCTGTGCCCGACGATGTCGTGCAGCTCGCGGGCGATCCGCAGCCGCTCGTCGGCGACCGCGTCCCGGGCCAGGCGGCGGGCGGCGTCGGCCTGGAGGGCGCGCCGCCACCGGACGAGCCGGCCGATCGCCCAGGCGGAGACCAGGGCGACCACGGTGACGCCCAGCTCCACCTGCCACCACAGTGGCACCTCGCTCCCCGGCGCGTCGGTGGAGCCGACACCGGTCCGCAGATAGAGCCACGGGATGGTGACGGCCGGCGCGGCCAGGGCGACGGCCAGCGCGAGCGCCACCGTGATCCGGCCGGTCGCGGTGGCCGCGGTGTAGAGCGCGAGCGTGACCGGGAACCAGGTCACGACGATCACGCCGAGGCCGACCACGCCGGTGGCGGTGGCGATCGTGGCGGCCGTGACCACGACGGTCAGCACCGGCAGGGGCCATCTGCGGCGGACAACGAGCGGTAGCGCGATCGCGGCCGCCGCCAGCCATGCCACCGCGGCCGCGCCGGTCCACGCCGGACCGGGCGGGTCCAGGGTCGAGGAGCCGATCAGGTAGATCAGCACTGCGGCGACCGCCGCGTCTCCTCCATAGGCCCGTGTCACACGACCAGGCTATCCGGGCGGGCCGGAACGCGCGTCAGACCTGGGTCTGACCTCGGTGTTCAGACCCAGGGTTGACGCCCGGGACTCTCCGGCGCCGACACCATGGGATGCGTCAACGACACGAGGAGCGCAGTAATGACTTTCCACTCGATCGCCGCGGCCGACCTGGGCACGACCCTCGGCGGCATCGCCTTCTGGACCGTCCTGCTCGCCGGCGGGGTGGCGCTTTTCGTCGCCACGATCGTCAGCATCATCCGGGCGGGGCTGAGCAGACGATCGCTCACCCGGTGGATCCTACTGGTCAGCCTGGCGCCCGGCCTCGGCGTCCTCCTGTGGTTCACGACCGGCCGGTTCCGGCTTTCGCCGGGCTGATCTCCAGATCAGGTAGGCGCCGCAGAGCATCAGCATGACGACGGCGACGGTGGTCCAGGCCCAGCGGACGAAGGGCTCGTCCGCGAGGAAGGCGCGGACACCGGCCAGGGCGGCGAGCGCCAGCGGGCCCAGGCCGAACCAGTCGGAGTGCTCGGAGACAGTCAGGTCCTTCAACGACTGTCTCATCCGGCCAGTATGTCCCAGCCCGCCTGATGACGGAGTCCCGCGGGGCGCCCACGGGCTTTGCGAACGCCGTCACCGCCGTCTGTCGCCCGACGCATAGCCTTGCTGACCATGGCAACCGTCGAATCGCTCGCGACCGGACAGCGCTCGCTCGGGGACACCCGCATCGGATATCCGCTCTGGCCGCCACTGACCAGCGGGTGCCCCGAGACGAGCAGCACCGAGATCGCCTATCCGGTCGACGTCGATTACGACTACGACCGGATGCCGGCCGGCCGGCTCACCGCCGACCGCTTTCCGGCGCTCCTGCCACCGCTCGCGGCCGAAGGGCTCGGCGAGGGCGGGACGCCGCTCGTCGAACTGGAAGCGGGCGTCTACATCAAGGACGAGTCTCGCAATCCGACGTGGAGCCACAAGGACCGGCTCAACCGCTGCACGGTCAGCGCGGCCGTCGGTGTCGGCGCGCCCGGCGTCGTGGTCGCCTCCTCCGGTAACCACGGGGCTTCGGCGGCCGCCTACGCGGCCCGCAACGGCCTGCCCTGCGTGGTGATCACCGGCCCCGCTCCGGCGCCGCAGGTGACGGCCTTCCTGCGGGCCTACGGTGCGGTGGTGCTGCCCGTGCCGTGGGAGCGGCGGTGGCCGGTGATGCGGCGGATCGCCGAGCGGGGCGGCCTGCACCCGGTGAGCAGCACCACCGTCACCCACACCGGGCACCCCTTCGGGCCCGAGGGCTACAAGACCATCGCCTACGAGATCCATCTGGAGATCGGCACGCCCACCGCTGTCTTCCTTCCCACCGGGTACGGCGAATTGCTCTACGGCGTGTGGAAGGGCTTCACCGAACTCGAACGACTCGGGCTCGCCGACCGGGTGCCACGCATGATCGCCTGCGAACCCGCCGCCGCGGCGCCGCTCGTGGAGGCCCTCCGCCGCGGGGTGCCGGCAGCCCGGGTCGACGTCGGGCCCACTGCGGCCTACTCGATCGTGTCGCAGGTCAGCGGCTATCGCGGGGTGCTCGCCGTGCGCTCCAGCGGTGGGCTCGCCGTCGCCGTGGACGACGAGCAGTTGCGAACCGCCCAGGCCGAACTCGCCCGCTCGGGACTCTGGGTGGAGTTGTCCGGTGCGGCCGGCCTGGCCGGGCTGCGCGGCATGGCACCACTCGACGGGCCGGTCGTCTGTGTCTCCACCTCCAGCGGCTTCAAGGACCCGATCGGATCCCCGGCCCCGCTCCCGGCGGCGAGCGGCGAATGGTCTGACGTGAGCCGAATGCTGAAGGCGGCCGGCATCGAGGCCTGAGCTGGCCAGGACGATCCCTGATGAAGGGGTTGATCCCGGTTTGCCGGGCGATCGCCCCGCCGGCGGAATCGATCTGTTCACAGCACCACCACGCCTCCTTCCAGGACAGTTGTGATTGAGGGAGGAGCCTGTGGGTGGACGCCTCCTCGCCGGACGGCTGTGGTCGGGGAGGGGCCGGTCAGGGCTGTAGGCGGACGCCTCCTCGCCAGACCCCCGCGATCGCTTTCGTGGTGCTGATGTCGCTGGTCGGGTCGCCGTCGACGAGCAGCAGGTCGGCCCGGAAGCCAGGAGCGATGCGCCCGCGGTCGGTGAGCCCGAAGACCCGGGCCGGGATGCTCGTAGCGGCAGCCAGGGCCGCATCGGGGGACATCCCCGCCCCGGTCAGGAGCAGCAGCTCGCGGTGCATCGCGATGCCGTGCTCCGGGACATATGGATTGGCGTCCGTGCCCGCGAGGAGCACCACGCCCGCCTCGTGCAGGGCCCGTGCCGCGTGGCCGGCGTCGGTCGCGGCCGACGGTTTCGCATGGTCGGCCGCCGCGGCCTGTGCGGTGATCGCCTCGAAATAGACCAGCGTCGTCACCACGAACACACGCGCGGCGGCGACCCGGGCGGCCAGCGCGGACAGCTCCGGACCGGCCGGTAGATCGGCGGGCACGTGGGCCAGCCCGTCGACACCCGCGTCGAGGGCGATGGCGATCTCCCGTGCGGTCACGGCGTGCGCGATCGCCCGGAGTCCCTGCGCGTGGGCGGCCTCCACCAGCGCCGCGACCGTCGCCGGGGCGAGTGTGGGGAAGTGCCCGCCGTGCAAGATCCCGTCGTCCACCACTATCTTCAGATAGTCGGCGCCCTCCGCCACCCGGTCCGCCGTGAACCGTTTCGCGTCCGCCGGGCCGGTCACCGCGTCGATCGGCCCGGCCGCGTCTCCCAGCGCCCCGGCGTCCACCAGCAGCTGGGTCGGGTGACCGCCCGGCGCGGTCGCCAGCATCCCGGCGCTGCGCAGATCGGCGACATCGTCGCGGCTAGCGGCGAGACGCCGCTGGCGGGCCAGATTGCCGGGCACGCAGAACATGTCCAGCTCGGTGGTGACCCCGTGGGCCAGGGCGGCGGCCAGGCTGCCGTCGACCACATGGGTGTGCGCGTCGATCAGGCCCGGCAGCAGGGTGCGCCCGGAGCCGTCCACCACCGTGTCAGCCGGACGGCCGTCGGGCGCCGTGATGCGGGCGCCGTCGATGAGGATGTCGGCGCGGGGGACGGTCCGCTCACCGTCGAAGACGCGGACGTCACGAATCAAGGTGCGAGTCATGCCATCCAAGAGGGGCGTCCTCACCAGGAACGTGACGGGCGGAGAGGTGGGTCACATCCCGTCACGTTCCCGGAGCCTGACGTCATCTCATGTGGCGTGACCGCGACACAGGACTTCGTCGATCATCGGGAGCTGCTGTTCTCGATCGCCTACGACATGCTCGGCAGCGTCGCCGACACCGAGGACGTGCTCCAGGAGACCTGGCTCGCCTGGACCGCCCGCGATCGCGAGGTCGACAACCCACGCGCCTACCTCGTGCGGATCGCCGTCAATCAGGCCCTCGCCCGGCGTGCCGAGATCGGCCGGAGACGGGAGACATATGTGGGTCAGTGGCTGCCCGAGCCACTCGTCACCCCGGTCACCGGCGACCCGGCCGAGCGGCGCGACACCGCCTCGATGGCGCTGCTCGTCGTCCTGGAGACGCTCAGTCCCCTGGAGCGGGCAGTGTTCGTGCTGCACGAGGTGTTCGCGTACCCGCTCATTGAAATCGCCGACATGGTCGGCCGCACCCCCGACGCGATCCGGCAGGTCGCCCACCGCGCCCGATCACACGTGCACGCTCGGCGGCCCCGGTACCGGCCCGACCCGCGCACCCGGCAGGCGGTCACCGAGCGCTTCCTGGAAGCGGCGATCGGCGGCGACGTCGAGGAGTTGCTGCGGGTGCTCGCACCGGATGTGACGCTGTGGACCGACGGCGGCGGCAAGGGCCCCGCCACCAGCCCCGACCCAATCCACGGCCGGGACGCGGTGGCCCGTGTCCTGGCCTCGGTCGCGGCCGGCGTCGTGGGCTTCGACGTCGGCTACCGGATCGTCGGCGGCGACCCCGCGATCGTCGTCTTCGACGGCGAGGCGCCGGTGGCCGTCCTGGTGCTCACCTTCGACGGTTCGGCCGTGAACGGCGTCTACTCGATCACCAACCCGGACAAACTGAACGGAGCACGATTATCCAACAAACCCGACCACTAGACGTACGCCGTCGTCGCCGTGGATGGCGGCCAGCGCCCGCAGCAGGTCGAACGCCTTGTCCCAGCCGGTCCCCGGGCCGAGCACGTGCCGCCGGTCCAGCTTCTTGAACTCGTAGGTGACCTCGCCGACCTGCCACTTCCCGAAGGGCCGACCCCGCGTCCAGGCGGCCGCCATCCATAGTTGATCATCAGCTCGTGCGGGGGACATTGGGATTCTTCATGATCTGTGCGTTGGTCACCGGCCTGGTGGCCGGGCCGGGCGGGGCACCGGCTCTGGCCGGTGACTATCTGGTGCTGCAGACGGTGCCGGAGACCAGGTCGACGGTCACCGAGCCGATCAAGGTCGTCCGGGTCAGCGTCAACGACCCCACCTACCCGGAGTTCAGTGACATCGTCGTCACCGGCCCGGACGGCCGGCCCTGCCAGGAGGGACCGGTTCGGGTGTGGCTCGACATCAACTTCGAGAGAACCGTACGGATCACCGTGCCGGGCGTGCACCGAGTTAGCTGGACGGCGGGGCGGGTCAAGGACGACCTCAGCTACGGAGAGTTCCAGTTCACGGTGGCCGGATCCGCCGTCGTCGCCCCGTCCGTAAGCACTGGCAGCGCACCGGTCGCCCAGACGGCCGGTATCGGCGATCCGATCCAGGGCCGCTCCACCCAGCGCTGGCTCCTTCTCGGCCTGCTCATCTTCCTGCCGCTCGTCGTGCTCACGCTTCCCCTCCGCCGACGCGGCCGGTAGAGGACGCGGCCGTTGGAGAAGGTGCGGCTGTCGTGGCGAGCGCGGAAGCCGACCCCCGACAGGAGGCGACTCGGCCGGTGCGGGCACCGGGCGAGGGCTGGGCCTGCGACGGGCAGCGAATCGGCTGGTGCGAGGGCTGGGCCTGCGACGGGCAGCGAATCGGCCCCGGTACGGGCACCGGCCCCAGGGCGATCGGTCGGCTGGTTCGCGAGGTGGGGCCGCCACCCGGACCGTCGTGTGCTGGCCGTTCAGCATGTCGGCCGCGGTGTTGAACAGCTTGGTGAGCAAGCGCGTGCTCACCCGTACCGGAGAAGAGTCAACCGCGGCGGGCGAGCCAGGGATTGGGGTCTCGCCGCACCTGGTCGATGGCCTGTAAGGCCGCACCGATCACCGCGGCGTCCGGGCCCAGCAGGGAGGGGCGGACCTCGATGGGGGACCAGCGGGTCGTCAGGACCCGGCTACGGAGTTCACGGTCGATGCCGTCGGTCAGCCACGAGGTCAGCAGGGAGTAGCTGCCGCCCAGCAGCACGGTGTCCACGTTGACCAGGTTGACCAGGGCGGACACGGCGATGCCCAGGGCGGAGGCGGCCCGGTTCAGGGCGGCCAGGATCTCCGGGGAACCGTTCGAGACGAGCGTGTCGATGGCGACGGCCGGCTGCTGCGGTGACGATGCCAGATCCGGGGCGGCGTCGATGAAGCGTTGCAGGCCGGCGTAGCACTGTAAACAGCCGGTGGCGCCGCATGCGCACGCCGGGCCGGCGCTGTCCACCATGACGTGGCCGAGTTCGCCGCCCCAGCCGCGGGAGCCGCGCAACGGGACCCCGCCGAGGACCAGGCCGGCGCCGATGTCGAACTCACCGCTCACACAGACGAAGTCGCGCAGCTCGGGACCGCCCGCGTAGAGCTCGCCGAGCGCGGCCAGCCCTGCGTCGTTGTCGACGCCGACCGGCAGATCGTCGGTGCCGATCAGGGCGGACAGAATCCCACCCGCGTCGACATCCCGCCAGCCCAGCGTCGGCGCGAAGCGGACCATGCCGCCGTCGACCGGCCCCGGTACGGCGAGGGTGGCGCCCACGACGGTCAGGTTCTCGGCCATCGTCGCGCGGATCGCCTTCTCCGCCATGGCGGCCAGACTCCGCAGTGTGTCCTCCGGATCCAGTCCTCGCCCCCCGCCCCGAGTCCTGTCCAGGTCCGCGACGGCGCGGCGGCTCGGGGCAGAGCCATAACCGTGGCCGGGAAGAGCGCGATGCGGGGTGAAATCGAGGTGACGAACCGTCCCGGTGAGGTCGACGACGCAGACCGAGAGGCTGTCCGCGCGGATGTCGAGGCCCAACCCGGCCGGCCCGGTCCGCGCCAGGCTCAAACCCACCCGGGGACGGCCACTGTTGCCGGACCGCGCCGGCTCCGCCTCCACGACCAGACCAGCCGTGAGCAGCTCGTCGACGATGCGGGAGATGGTCGGGCGGGTCAGGCCGGTGTCCGCCGCCAGCTCGATCCGCGAGATCGGGACGGGAGCGCCGACGATCTGCCGAAACGTGAGGATGAGGTTGTGGGCGCGGAGACTGTCCTGCCGGACGGGCGTGTCGGTGGCGGGCGCGACCCGGTGCACCGGGCGGGTCATGAGGCCAGTTCGTCGGCGTAGGCGGCGGCCCGCTCCGGCGAGAGCGTGCCGTCGGCGATCACCGTGACCATCCGGCGGGTCAAGGACGATCCGGGGGCCAGGACGAGCGGCTCGTCCCACGACAGCGCCGACCCGATGCCCAGATAGTCGCGGGTGCGCACGAACCACCGGTCGGAACGGGTCCGCTCGGTCCCGCCGATGAAGACGAGCGTCCACGCGCCGCCGTGCACCGACAACCAGCGGGACGTACGCCCGTGCGTCGCCTCCACTCCGGAACCGCTCTCCGCGTCGATCCGGACCGGTGAGTCAGGGGCGGGCGCCCGCCAGAAGAAGCCGCCGTAACCCGCGCCCGGCCGGCCGTGTACCGCGGGACTGCGGACCGGCATGTCCCGGTCGGCGGCGTTGGAGAGTGTGAACCCGAAGTCGAGCGCCCATGCGTCGTCGGCGAGCCGCCGGGCGGAGATCTCGCGCCGTTCGGTCAGCAGCAGGGCGCCGTCGATGCCGGTCCAGCGCAGGGTGTGGCCGATCTGCTCGGGGGTGCGCCGCAGCCAGCGGGCGTGCGCCTGGGTTCCCTGGTTGTCGAGCCAGGCGGGACCGTGCCCGGGAATGAAGGTGCGCCCGCCCCAGAAGTTGGCGCCGTCCACCTCGGCGACGGCGACGCTGACACCGAGATGGTGGCGGTGCGAGGCGGGCATGAGCTCGGTGACACAGATCCCGCCAAGCGTGCGGACCGGATGCAGGTAGGGCCGGGGCGACAGGGCCACGGGCAGGTCGGGACGCCACGTGTACTCGGCGACGACCTGGTCGGCGAGACGCAGGGTCGCACGGGCGTCACCGGTCACGGCTGCCTCCGGGCTGGTCGGTCGATTCCCCAGCAGGATAGTCATGAGCCGGATCAGGTTCGGGGACGCCAGCCGCCGAGGTACGCGCCGACCGTGTACCGCCGCGCCTGGTCACGGCTCATCTCCGGACGGCCGCTGCCGGGCCCGGTGTTGGCGTACTCACCGAACCGCCCGCTTCCGGCCAGCCACGGCGCGGCGGCGACCCGTGGGCCGAGCACGGATTCCCGGACCACGACCTGCCCGCTCCGGCCCAGGAGAGCGGTTCCCGTCTCCGCGGCGCAGCCGACGATCGATTTCGAGACCAGGATTCCGTACGGCTGACGCGCGGGCGTGGCCACCGCGGTGACGCTCGCGCCGGCGGCCGGATCGATGATGCACCGGTCGAGAACCGCCACGGCCGTCCCGGTGATCAGATCCCCGCCGCCGGCGACCGTGCAGTCCCGCAGGTAGCTGCGCCCGTGCCCGGCCAGGAACCCGGTCAGCCGGGTGCCGGCGAGGACCGTGCGGTCGCCGGCGGCCCGGATAGCGGGCGCCGCGGTGCCGGTGACGGTCAGCCCCCGAACCGTCGTGCCCTCGCCGAGCAGCGTGAACGTGGCCGCGTCGTCCCCGAGCGGCCCGCCGTAGAACTTCTGCCCGCCCGAGTCCAGGTCGTAGGCGATGACCGCGTCGGCGGGCCCGGCGATGGTGACGTCCGACTGGCTGGGCCACACCCGCACCTGCTCCCGGTAGTGGCCCGGCGCCACCCGGATGGTGACCGGTCCACGGGCGTCACGGGTGGCGCCGAGCGCCGCCAGCAGGCTGCCGTAGTCGCCGCTGCCGTCCAGTGCCACCGTGATCGTCGACGGTGTGGACCGTGTCGTCGGCTGCGGCCCGGCATACCGGGTGACCAGGTCCTTGACCCGTCGGGCGGCGTCGGGGGAGTAGCCGTAGGGCACCTCGAACGCCTCGCCCGCGTGATCGGCCCGTCCGGTCGTGCCGGTGAGGATGTTTCGTCTCTGCGCGAGCCCCGCCGCGGCGCCATGGACGACCAGCGGGTCGTTGACCTGCTCGAACACGCTGTCCTCAACGAGCACCCGGGCGTTGTTGCGGCTCATCGTGCCGTACTGGGTCACGTTCTCCAGATAGTTGTTGTAGAGGTGTGCGGCCGCCGTGTTGTCGATACTCCAGTTGCGTTGAACGGTGTTGCGGATCCAGTTGTGATGTGCGGTCAACCTGGTCAATACGTTCGGCGTCCACCCGACGCCGAGTGCCTTGTTGATGTCGCTCACGACGTTCCAGGACAGGGTGACGTGATCACTGTCCTTGCGGATGTCGATGCCGCCGTCGCCGACACGTTCGATCCTGGTGTGGTCGATCCAGACATGATCGGCGGTGTCGAGGCGGATGCCGTCGTTGTCGTTGGCGGGACTCTTGCCGTCGAAATCGCCGGGGATGTAGGAGTCGCGAATCGTCAGGTTTCGAATGATCACGTTGTGGCTGCCGTTGAGGAACAGACCACCACCCACGATCTCCGCACCCGGTCCGGCACCGATGATCGTCTTGTCCGAGGCGACCGGGATCATGTCCCCGAACGGATCGACCCGGATGCTGCCCACCACTTGCACGACCAGCGGATCCGCTGCCGCGGCAAACGCCCGGAGCTGCTCGAACGTGGTGGCGCGAACCGTGACGCCCCCACCGCCCCCGGTGGTGCCAGCGGCGAACCCGTCAGCCGTGCCGGCTCTGATGAACCCTTCGGTCCCTCCGGCCGTGGTGGCTGTGCTGCCGTCGGTGGTGCTCACCGGGACGATGGCCGCCAACGCGGCGAGGACTACGGCGGTGATCATTTCTGCTCCGAGGTGATGGCGTGGAAGTGGGTGAAGTCGGCGTGACCGTCCGGGCCGGTGGCGAAAAGCGCGACGGTCGCGCCGATCCAGCCACCCGGGGTGGCGGTGAACGGCAGGCCGCACTCCCACCGCTCACCGCCGTACTCGGCGGCGAACCCGGTCACCACTCCGTCGGTCACGGTCACGGAAAGGCGCACCCCGGCCTTGTCCGGGACCGTGACGGGCGCCGCCGCGTCCTTCTCCGCCTCGCCTTCGGCGTCGGCGATCCGGCAGGTCAACCGGGTTCCGCCGGGCGTCTTCTCCAAGCCGATCCAGGCGTACGTGCGCCCGAGAACCGTGATCCCACCCCGCGCGGACTCAGTCCCGCTGAGCCGCAGTGTCGCCTCGGCGCGCAGGTGCGGCCCGGTCAGCGGCTGGCCCAGCAGGTTCGGGGCGGTACGCAGGTCGCCGCCACCGGGAACGCAGGCGAGGCGCAACCCGTCACCGGGGTGATCGACGATCCATCCCGGCGACGGGTTGGCCGACCAGCTCCACTGCGGACCGGGCCGCCCGCGTGGGAAGGTGTCGCTGGTCGCCGGTGCGACCGGTACCCGGGGCAGGCCGTCCGGGGTGCGGTGCGCGCGTACCGGTGTGCCGTGGTCGCCGATGACCGGCCAGCCGTCCACCCAGGTCATCGGCTGCAGGTGGGTTATCCGCCCGTACGCCCCCCGGTCCTGGAAATGCACGAACCAGTCCTCGCCGCCGGGTGTGGGGACCCAGGCGCCCTGATGCGGCCCGTTGACGTCGCTGTCGCCCTGGGAGAGCGCGATCCGCGGCTCATAGGGGCCGAACACGTGACGGGAGCGCATCACGTACTGCCAGCCGTTCGCCACTCCACCGCCGGGGGCGAAGATCCAGTACCAGCCGTCGCGCCGGTACCACTTGGGACCCTCGAGAGTGCGGCAGCCGGGAATGGCGTCCCCGTCGACGATCAGCACCCCGTCGCCGAGGGACCGGCTGAGGTCCGGGGCCATCCGGTACGCGGTGAGCCGGTTGTTGAACCCGCACCGGCTCTTCGCCCAGCCGTGCACCAGGTAGGCGCTGCCGTCGTCGTCCCACAGCGGGCACGGATCGATCAGCCCCCGGCCGGGCAGGACGAGCCGGGGCGGGCTCCACTCGCCGGCCGGGTCCTCGGCGGTGGTCACATAGATGCCGAAGTCCGGATCCGGGTAGCAGATCCAGAACCGGCCGTCGTGCAGGCGCAGCGACGGCGCCCAGACCCCACAACCCGGCCGGGGCACGCGGTAGTGGTCCTCGGGGACGAGCCGGGTCAGGGCGTGGCCGATGATCCGCCAGTCCACGAGGTTCGTGGAGTGCAGCAACGGCAGCCCCGGGACCCGGTTGAAGCTGGACGCGACCAGGTAGAAGTCGTCACCACGGCGGACGACGTCGGGGTCGGGCCAGTCGGCGTACAGGATCGGGTTGTGAAATCGGTCTGTCATGCCGGCTCCTCGCGGACGGCCGCCATCGCGGTGTCGGTGATGGCGCTGCTGGGTGGGCCGTCGGCGATGACCACGGTCAGGCCGCGGGTCAGGGTGCCGCCGGGCGCGACGGTGAGCCGTTTCCAGGCGATCGCCGAGCACACGCCGGCGTAGTCGGTGGACCGGACGAACCAGGGGTCCTTCTCGTCGGCCAGGAAGATCAGCGTCCACGGTGCACCGCCGCGGTGGTGGCCGCTGAGCGCCACCCAGGGGTCGCGGCTGCCGTGCACGTCGCCGTTCGTGTCGCGGCCGAAGGCGTGCACCCGGTCGAGGCCGGCCGGCGCGCGCCAGAAGAATCCGCCGTACCCGGCGCCTTCCCGGCCCCGGGCGGCCGGGCTGTCGATCTCCAGTGCGGTGCCGTCCGCGCTGGTCAGGGTGAAGTCGACGCGCAGCATCCAGGCGTCGTGGGTGAGTTGCCGGGCGGTCAGGGCACGCCGCTCGCGGACCAGGGTGACGCCGTCGCGGCCGGCCCAGTGCAGCTCGTGTTCGGCGCGGTCGTCGTCCCGGTGCAGCCAGCGGTGGTGGTCCTGCCGGCCGTGGTTGTCCAGACGTATTGATCCATGCCCGGTCACATATGTACTGCCGCCCCAGAAGTTGACGTCGTTGACGATCGGCAGGGCGATGCTGGCGCCCAGATGGTGGACGTGGTCGTCGGGCATGAACCCGGTGACCGTGGTGCCGCCGAGCGTGGTGACCGGGTGCAGGTAGGGCCGGGGCGACACGGTCGCGGGCAGTCGCGGATCCCAGACGTAGCGGGCGACGACCCGGCCGGCGCAGCGGAGTTCGTGTGCCTGAGCCTTCGGCATGCCCGGCAAGGTATCGACGCCGGCGCATTTAAGTCAACCTCTGAAACAAACTCCGCCGAGGCGGTTGACATGGATGGTACTCGATAGATAAAACACTGAAACAAATCCGCTCGCCGGTCGGGAGGACCCATCGTGAACTCAATCGGCAACACCGCCGGACCCACCCGGCGCCACCTGCTCACCCTCGCCGGGCTCACCGCCACCGCCGCGACCCTGCCCGGATGCGGCCGCGGTTTCGGCGGTGGAGGCGATGACGACGACGGCCGGATCGAGATCAACATGGTGTGGTGGGGCGACGCCCAGCGCGCCCAGTTCACCCAGAAATCGCTGGACCTCTTCCAGACCGCCAACCCCGGCATCCGGGTGCGCACCGAATACCAGGACAGCTCGCCGTACAAGGACAAACTCGCCGCGCGCTTCGCGGCCGGCGACCCGCCCGACCTGATGGCCATGCGCTTCGACAGCCTCCGCGAGTACGCCGACCGCGGCACCCTGCTCGACCTGGCGAAACACGGCGGCGCCCTGGACCTGACCGGTCTCACCGAGCCGGCCCGGGCGCTCGGCCAGGTCGGCCCACAGATCTTCGGCGTGCCCTCCGGCCTCAACACGATCAGCTTCGTCGTCGACAAGACCATCACCGATCAGTACGGCGTGAGCATCCCGGACGGCGACACCTGGACCTGGGCGGACCTGTCCACGTTCGCCGCCGCCGTCACCAAGGCCAGCGGCGGCAAGGTCTACGGCGCCAACTTCGAGCCGTGGACCGTAGCCAACCTGCTCGTCTTCGCCCGCCAGCGGGGCGAGGACTTCTTCACCGCCGACGGCAGACTCGGCGCCACCGCCGGCACCGTCACCGCCTGGTTCGAGTTGACCGAAGGTCTGCGCGCCGCCAAGGCGTTCCCGCCGGCCGGATTCATCGACCAGAACAACGGCGCCTCACCGGCCCAGTCCTACCTGGCCAAGAAGTCGATCGCCTCGCAGATCATCCCGTCGAACAACCTGCTCGGCTACAACCAGGCGTGCGGCGGCAATCTCGTCATGCTGCGCATCCCGGGGGAGACCGCCCGCCGCGGGCAGTCCATCGACACCCCGGCCCTGTGGTCGATCGCCGCCACCTCGAAGCATCCCGACGAGACGCTCAAGCTGCTCAACTTCCTGATCAACGACGTGGAGGCGGCCCGGGTCTCCGGCGCCACCCGCGGGGTGCCACCGAACCGGAAGATCGCCGAGCAGATCGTGCCCGACCTGGACGCCGACAACAAGCGGGCCACCGAATTCCTCAGCGCGCTGCAGAACGAGAAGCTGCCGTCGTCGTACCCCTATCCGGTCGGCGCCAGCAAACTCACCAACATCCTCAAGACGATCAGCACCGAGGTCGAGTTCGGGCGGCTCGAACCGGCAGCCGCCGGAGAGCGGTTCATCACCGAGGCCCGCAAGGAGATCAACGGATGACGGCGATCCGGCGCCAGGACCGGGCCGGCTACCTGTTCCTGCTGCCCTGGTTCGGCGGCATGCTGTTCATGATTGTCCCGTTCTTCGCGTCGCTGTACCTGGCGTTCACCGACTACGACCTGCTCACCGCACCGACCTGGGCCGGACTGGACAACTTCCGGCGGATGTTCGACGACGCCAAACTGCACCAGTCGCTCAAGGTCACGATCATCTACACGGTGGTCTCCGTACCGTTGTCGTTGATCGTCGCCCTTGCCGTCGCCATGGTCCTCGACCGCGGCGTGCGGGGGCTGGCCGTCTACCGCAGCGTCTACTACCTGCCCTCTCTCCTGGCCGGCAGCGTCGCGATCGTCATGCTGTGGCGCTACATCTTCGGCTACAACGGCATCGTCAACGACTTCCTGGCCTGGTTCGGCATTCAAGGCCCCGGGTGGGCCTCCGATCCCCGGTACGCGTTGAGCACGTTGATCCTGCTGCACATATGGACGTTCGGCTCACCCATGGTGATCTTCCTGGCCGGGCTGCGGCAGATCCCGGCCATGTACTACGAGGCCGCGTCGATGGACGGCGCCTCCGGGTGGCGGCAGTTCCGCTCGATCACGTTGCCGCTGCTCAGCCCGATCATCTTCTTCAACCTGGTGCAGGCGCTGATCGCGTCCTTTCAAACCTTCACCCAGGGGTACGTGATCAGCAACGGCACCGGCGGCCCCGGCGAATCCACCCTGTTCTACAACCTGTACCTGTACCAGAAGGGCTTCGCCGAATTCGACATGGGTTATGCGTCCGCGCTGGCCTGGCTGCTGTTGGTGATCATCGCCGGGTTCACGGCGGTCAACTTCCTGGCGGCCCGCTTCTGGGTCTTCTACGACAACTGACAGGGCTTCCATGACGCTCACCATGACCCGGAAAACGTCCGTCGAGCCGCCGGTCGATCAACCGCCGCCGAAACGCCACCGTCCCCGCTTCATGCGCCACGTGCTGCTCAGCGCGGTCGGTGTGCTCATGATGTACCCGCTGCTGTGGATGATCTCCAGCTCGCTCAAGCCCAGCAACACCGTCTTCACCGACGAATCACTGTGGCCGGCCGCGGTCGACCTCGGCAACTACGCCCGTGGCTGGACCGCGCTCAGCGAACCGTTCGAGATCTATCTCGTCAACTCGCTGGTCATCGTGATCCTCAGCATCGTCGGCAACCTGCTGTCCTGCTCGCTCGCCGCGTACGCCTTCGCCCGGCTGCGCTTCACCGGCCGCAAGCTGTTCTTCGCCATGATGCTCGGCACCATGATGCTGCCCGGCCATGTGCTGGTCGTCCCGCAGTACGTCATGTTCGACCGGCTGGAATGGCTCAACACGTACTACCCGCTGCTGGTCCCGAACTTCCTGGCCACCAACGGGTTCTACATCTTCCTGATGGTCCAGTTCATGCGATCGCTGCCGCAGGAGCTCGACGACGCGGCCCGCATCGACGGCTGCGGCCCCTTCCGTACGTTCTGGAAGGTCATCATGCCGCTCTGCCTGCCGGCCTTCGCCACCACCGCGATCTTCACCTTCATCTCGGTGTGGAACGAGTTCTTCGGCCCGCTGCTCTACCTCACCGACCCCGAGCTGTACACCGTCCCGCTCGCCCTGCGGCAGTTCATGGACTCCGAAGGACAGAGCCAGTGGGGCGAGATGTTCGCGATGTCGTTCCTGTCCCTGGCACCGGTCATCGGCTTCTTCATTGCCGGCCAGAAATACCTGGTGAAGGGCATCGCCACCACCGGCCTCCGGTAACCCCCTGACCCGGAAGGAAGGAATCCCCATGATGCGCAAGGTGTTGATCCTCGCGCTCCTCGCCGCGGGTGTGCTGTTCGGCATGCCCACGGCGCCCGCCCAGGCGGCGCCGGTCACCGGTGTCGTCTACCAGCTCAAGGTGACAAGGTCCGGCATGTGTCTCGACGTGCCGGGCGCGTCGACGGCCAACGGTGCCCTGTTGCAGCAGTGGGGTTGCACCGTCAACTCCACGTGGCAGCAGTTCACGCTGGTCGCTTCGGGTTCGAATTACTTGATCAAGAACGTCAACAGTG